>NZ_CP076132.1:170000-770000 GCF_018736045.1 Flammeovirga yaeyamensis
ACAGGTGGTCAGGGTGAGTAACCCGAGGCGCTCGAGTGATTCATGGCTAAGGAACTAGGCAAATTAGCCCCGTAACTTCGGGAGAAGGGGCGCCTACTTACTTTGTAAGAGGCCGCAGCGAAGAAGTCCAGGCGACTGTTTAACAAAAACACATGGCTATGCGAACTCGAAAGATTCAGTATATAGCCTGACACCTGCCCGGTGCTGGAAGGTTAAGAGGGGGAGTTAGAAGTAATTCGAAGCTCTGAATTGAAGCCCCAGTAAACGGCGGCCGTAACTATAACGGTCCTAAGGTAGCGAAATTCCTTGTCGGGTAAGTTCCGACCTGCACGAATGGTGCAACGATCTGGACGCTGTCTCGGCCATGAGCTCGGTGAAATTGAAGTAGCGGTGAAGATGCCGCTTACCCGCAACGGGACGAAAAGACCCCATGAACCTTTACTGCAACTTAACGTTGGCCGTTGGCCAGGAGTGTGTAGGATAGGCGGGAGACTGTGAAGGAGCGTCGCCAGGCGTTTTGGAGTCATTGTTGAAATACCGCCCTCTCCTGTTCGACGGTCTAACGGGTTTTGAACCCGGACATTGTTTGGTGGGTAGTTTGACTGGGGTGGTCGCCTCCAAAAGAGTAACGGAGGCTTTCCAAGGTTCCCTCACGACGGTCGGCAATCGTCGGAAGAGCGCAATGGCATAAGGGAGCCTGACTGCGAGAGAGACATCTCGACCAGGCACGAAAGTGGGACATAGTGATCCGGTGGTACCGCATGGAAGGGCCATCGCTCAAAGGATAAAAGGTACTCTGGGGATAACAGGCTGATCTCCCCCAAGAGCTCATATCGACGGGGAGGTTTGGCACCTCGATGTCGGCTCGTCACGTCCTGGGGCTGGAGAAGGTCCCAAGGGTTGGGCTGTTCGCCCATTAAAGTGGCACGCGAGCTGGGTTCAGAACGTCGTGAGACAGTTCGGTCTCTATCTGTTGCGGGCGTTGGAAATTTGAGAGGCTCTGACTTTAGTACGAGAGGACCGAGTTGGACACACCTCTGGCGTACCGGTTGTTCCGCCAGGAGCATCGCCGGGTACCTATGTGTGGAGCGGATAAGCGCTGAAAGCATCTAAGCGCGAAACCCACCTCGAGATGAGATTTCCTTATGAGGGTTGTTATAGATGATGACGTTGATAGGCTTCAAGTGTAAGTTCAGAGATGGATTAAGCTGAGAAGTACTAATCGCCCGAAAGCTTTTCTTCGGTTGGTGTCCCCTGATGGGGGCACTGACAAAGTTTTTACTGTTCACAGTCAATGATATCAAGACATTGATGGTGCCAATGACGTAGGTGTTCACCTCTTCCCATTCCGAACAGAGCAGTTAAGCCCTACAGTGCTGATGGTACTGGGTTAACCCCCGGGAGAGTAAGTCGGCGCCACATTCATTAAATATAGAAGGTTAGTTAACACGAGATGTTAGCTAACCTTTTTTTGTTTGTCCATATTTTGGCGTAAATCCCACCGCCACCCGCTTGAAATATCAGGATATTCCTGCGGGGTGTTGTTGTGATTTACACTCAAAATCTGAACAAACGGTTATGGATGGCCATATATTGAATAAGCAAGGAATTCTATCCAATGTAGATATATCTGCGAAAACCGATAGTTCCCGAGGGGCCAAGGCCGCCTCGCTGGAGACGGGGATGTAGATGGTATATCAAATATTACTAGGATTGACAATGCCCAAATAGTATAGGCCAATAGTTTGTGTAACGAGGGGCCAAGGCCACCTCTGGGAAGACAGAGAAATAAATATTGTTTCTACGAAAAACATCCCCAAAATCTTGGGTTATGTTATTGTAGTTGGGATCTTCCCTCTTCCCTCATAGCAACTACCTATTTTCTAATATCTTATAACATCATTAGCCTACATGATTGAATTTGATTAATTTAGATTTTTCAAATTAAAACAAGCTATATATTCAATAGCGATTATAATAATTGACTTTATCTTTTTATGGATTTATTTCAGCGTTTTTGTGCTGGTTTTAGTGCATTAGCATGGGGAACACCATTACTAGTGTTGCTACTTGGAGGAGGATTATTCTTCACTATTTATTCAAGGTTTTTACCATTTCGATATTTTAAACATGCTATTGATGTATTAAGAGGAAAATATGATGATCCCGATGCTGAAGGTGATATCGACCATTATGAAGCATTATCTGGAGCAATTGCAGCTACAGTAGGTATGGGGAATATAAGTGGAGTAGCAGTAGCTCTTGTAGCTGGAGGTCCAGGAGCATTATTCTGGATGTGGATAAGTGCATTATTAGGAATGGCAACAAAGTTTTTCACATGTACTCTTTCAGTAATGTACAGAGGTCATGATTCTCATGGGCATGCTGAGGGAGGACCAATGTATTTTATAGAAGAAGGACTTGGTAAGAAGTGGAAACCTCTTGCTGTATTTTTTGCCTTAGCTGGTTTATTTGGAGTAACACCAATGTTCCAAGCAAATCAATTGACAGAGGTTTTAAGAACAGTTGTTTTTGTAGAAGTAATTCCAGCGGAAGCTAATATACACTTGGTTAATTTCATTATTGGAATGGTCATTTTAGTATTGGTATCTATTGTAATTTTTGGAGGGATTGAAAGAATCGGTACTGTAGCGGGTAAATTAGTTCCTGTAATGGTTGTTATCTATGTAGTTGCAGTATTAACTATGATAGTGATGAATGTTGAAAAGTTACCAGGAATTATTGATGATATTTTTGAAGGAGCTTTCAATTTTCGATCTGTTGGTGGAGGTGCTTTAGGAGCTGTAATTATGATTGGAGCCAAAAGAGCAGCTTTTTCTAATGAGGCGGGTATTGGTACTGCCCCAATGATGCATGGAGCAGCAAAAACAGATGAGCCAGTTAGAGAAGGACTTGTTGCTATGATAGGACCATTCATTGATACGATAGTAGTTTGTACAATGACTGCTTTAGCTATTATGTCATCTGGAGTTTATGATCAAACAGCAAAGAAAGTAGATGGCGTTTTACTTACAACAGAAGCCTTTAAAGCTGCATTTCCAGTTGGTGGTGCTGGGGTTCTTTCAGTATGTGTATTATTTTTCGCACTAACTACATTGTTCTCATTTTCATATTATGGTACAAAATGTTTAGGGTATTTAATAGGAGCAGATAAAAAGCATTATTTTAATTATTTCTATGTGTGTATGATTGTAGTGGGAGCTATGATTAAATTAGAAGCAATCATTAATTTAATTGATGGAGTATATGCGACTATGGCGATACCTACAATGGTAGGTGCTTTATTACTTTCCCCTAAGGTAAGGCAAGCATCTATAGATTACTTCGAAAGAATGGATAAAATTGATTATAAAAGAAGATATTAATTCTCCAATCAAGATATATAATGAGACCATCCGAAACATTTGGATGGTCTTTTTTGTAAATTTGTTATCCGATTTAATTAAAGGTAAACCATGAATAAAGACGATCTTCTTAAATTGGAAAATCAATTGTGTTTTCCATTGTATGTTGCCTCGAGGTTAGTGACTAAAATATATCAACCATTTTTATCAGAATTGGAGATTACATATCCTCAATATTTGGTATTAATGACTTTATGGGAACAAGATCATTTAACCGTCAATCAGATCACACATAAATTATATCTTCAAACGAACACGGTGACTCCTTTGCTTCAAAGAATGGAAAAGCAAGGGTTAATATCAAAATCTAAATCGAAAGAAGATACAAGAAGTTATATAGTGAGTTTATCCGATAAAGGAAAAGAATTAAAAGAGCAAGCACATTGTATTCCAGAATCTTTGCTGAAGGAAAATACAATGGATCAGGAAGAATTACAGTTATTAAAGACTACTTTGGATAAACTGATCCATCACTTGGATGAAAAAAAATAGGTAATGTTTTCACACCACCTATTTGATATACATTTATGCTGAAAGCTTCCAACGATTATGACTCCATAACCATAAAGCAGGCTGCTTATTTATATTTTCTTCCAATGCTTTAGAGTACTTTTCAATTAATGAGAATTTCTCCGAGGATTTTGGTGACTCATCCAGAAGAACGAACTTAGTTTCATAAACACCTCTCTTAATTTTAGTACACTGAGGATAAACGACAGCATAATCACTCTTATGTGAAATCACATCTGCACCCGTTAAAAATGCTGTTTTCTTATGCATAAATTCAGTCCAATATTTAGATGCTTTTGGGTGAGCACTTGGACTCTGATCCCCAATAATTAAATTAAGCGTTAACTTATTTTCCTGCTGAAGTTTCATCAATGTCTTATATCCTTTTTGGGAAGGAACACACAAAACACCCATTCTACTGCGAATAAGCTGCATTAATTCATCAAAATATTTATTTGAAAGCGGTTGATAAAATGCAGTCACCTTATGTTGAAAGAAATTAGGGAAGAAAGCATTCCATTCCCAGTTTCCCATATGAGCAGAATACATCACAATACTTTTATTATTTTGATATAGCTGAGTAATCAGCTCTTCGTTTTCAATTTTAATACGTTTATTTACCGCTCTTTTTCCCATTGTTAACGTTTTGATACTCTCCACCATCATGTCGCAAAAGTGACGGTAAAAGCTTCTTTCAATACGTTTTATCTCTTTATCTGATTTCTCTGGAAAAGCAATCTTTAAATTGTTATTTACTACCCCTTTTCTATATCCAATTATATAATATACCAATACAAACATAACATCCGATAATAAATAAAGAATCGGAAGTGGTATTACAGATAATGTATAAAACGGAAAAAATTTTAAGTTTTTCATGTTGATTGAACAGTTTAGAATACTTCTTTTTAGGCTATAAAGCCGTTGAAGTAGTATTTGATTTAGATGAATGATTGATAGTTTTTCATGTTCATGACAATTAAGAACATAGATACCCCTATTCCGTTTACTATTTTTTACAAAAATTCACAATTGTATTTTATCTATGTACATTGTTAAGTGATGTAATAGATTAACTTATGGTTAAAATACATCCTACTTTACCTCCATTTTTTCTATTTATTACAGTGATCAAAACAACTAATATTAGCAATGAGAAAAAAAGCAAACAAACTTACTTGGCTTATAGGAGTGATATCTATTGGAACCCTATTTTTTTTAGCATTCAATCCGCCAAAATCAATTGATGAACACAGTTTGATAGACTTTTCATCTAACGAAATATCCAATCAAATTAAAGCAAAAGACGCCACATTCGAATTGAAGAATAATACTTTGATTGTAAGGAATGGGTTCTCTAAACAAGAATCAGGTGTAGTGATTTATGAATCAAATAATCACCCATGGAACTTGGAGGGAATGTACACTATTGAAGCCGAAGTGGAAAACTTGGGAGAAGAGTACATTCAAGTAGAAATGTTTGTAGGTGATAATGTAGATGAAAAAGGATTAATACGATGGTACTGTTCAGATTATGTTGATTTAGAACCAGGGGAATCAGGAAAAATTACTGTACCTCTTGCATGGTCTCCTTGGGTATTTGATCCTCAACCCCAACAATATCCTGGTATGAGAGGGATGTTTGGGATGTTAAAACGAGATGTGACCACCATCAAAGAAATAACATTTAACTCAAGATACTCTTATAAAGAAAATACCTTCGCAGTAAAAAAGTTGAGTGCTAAACAGCTATTAAAGAAACAAAAACCTGATAATGTTATTCCATTTGTAGATCAATACGGACAAAGTAAATACACCGATTGGAAAGGAAAAATACATTCAGATGGGGAGTTAAATCAAAGTATTACTAACGAAGAGAAAGATTATTTAGCACATAAAGAAGCTCCAAGTAGATCGAAGTTTGGTGGTCATATTGGAGATGAAAAATTTGAGGTAAAAGGTCATTTTTATACTAAAAAGCATAAAGGAAAGTGGTGGTTAGTCGATCCTGAAGGACATTTATTCTGGTCAAGTGGCTTAAACTGTGTAAATAATCATAGTATGTCTACAGGTATTACTGGGCGTGAAGAATTATTTTCTTACTTACCTAAAGGTGATGATCCATTGAAAAAGTTTTATAGTACATCAAAATGGAAGCCATTAGGATTCTATCAACAATTTGATGAGTATGAGACCTTCAATTTCTATCAAGCCAACTTATATCGAAAATACGGCGATCAATGGAAAAATAAGTTTGCAGAGTTGGCCAACAAAAGAATTAAATCATGGGGGATGAATACTATCGGTTTTGTATCAGATAAACAAACTATAGAGTCGCATAAAAACCCATATGTGGGTTCAGTTTGGATTAGAGATACACAAAAGATCGAAGGGTCGAATGGTTATTGGGGCAAATTTCACGATGTTTTTGCCAAAGATTTTAAATCAAAAGTAAAGGAATCTGTCGCCGATCAAAGTTTAGGAGCAAACGATCCTTGGTGTATTGGGTATTTTGTAGATAACGAAATGTCGTGGGGAAATATCGGATCCTTATCAATTGCTACTTTGAAGAGTCCGGAAAGTCAACCAGCGAAAAAAGAATTTATATCAGACTTAAAGCAGAAGTATAAAAAAATTGAGAAACTCAATAAGCAATGGGCAACAAACTATGCTTCTTGGAAAACACTTTCAAAAGATACCCATCCAAAGTTAGGAGATGGTGCCAATGAAGATGTATATGCTTTTTATCAAAAAATAGCGATTACTTATTTTAAAACAATTCATGATGAATTGGCTATTGTCGCTCCTAATCAATTGTATTTAGGTTGTCGATTTGCCTGGGGGAATAATGCGATTGTCATGAAATCGGCTGCTCAATATTGCGATATTCTAAGTTTCAATAAATACGAGTACAGTGTAAAGCATGTAAGTCTACCTGAAGATGTGGATATGCCAATTCTTATTGGTGAATTTCATTTTGGAGCAATCGATAGAGGAAGTTTCCACCCAGGGGTAAAAGTAGCAAAAGACCAAAATGATAGAGGAGAGAAATATATAAGTTACATTCAGTCTGCATTAAATCACCCGAATATTATTGGGGCCCATTGGTTTCAATATACCGATCAGCCATTAACAGGGAGAGGAGATGGAGAAAACTACAATGTAGGTTTGGTAGATGTCACCGACCAACCTTACCAAGAAGTTGTTGATAAGTTTCGGGAAATCAACTACCAACTGTATGATTACCGTTTGGGTAATGTGAATAACTAATATTTAGAATCAAATATTTATGGCAATCGATAAGTTTTCTATCTTGAGAAAGAATACTTATTGATTGCTTCAATGAAAAAATTTCATCTTAAAAATTTCTTAGATAAGCCTTCCGATACATTTCATATTGCTCGAACTACAATTGATAGTTCAGAGGATTTGAACTTACACTCTCATGATTATTACGAGTTTTTTTATATCTCAAATGGTCGGGGAGTGCATTTATTAAATGGAGAGGAAGAAAAACTGGAAACCGGAAGTTTTTGTTTTATTCGTGATCATGATACCCATACTTTTAAAAAAGTATCTAAAGAGGGATTAGTGATTACGAATATCGCCATACCGAAAGATATTATTCATCAGTATTCGGAAAGATATTTTGATGGAAAACTGGTGTATTGGACCACTAATGATATTCCATTTAAAGGAACATTTAACAAGGAAGCTTTAAAAGAATTGATTAACCGAGTAAATATTTTACTCGATAATCCTCGAACATCACTTTACCTAGATCTTTTTATGTTGCATCTTTTTGATATCCTTCAACAGAAGAATACGATCAATGATGAAATTCCGAATTGGCTGATTCAGGCCATAGAAAAGTTTAGAATGCCACATCAATTAAATAAAGGACAGGCAGCATTTTTAGATTTATGTCAGCGTTCTGCAGATCATGTGAACAGGGTGGTGAAAAAAAGCTATGGGATGACGTTATCAGAATTGATCAATAAAGAAAGAGTGCATTACTGTGCCAAGCAGTTATCGATGACTAACGCTTCTTTGAAAAATATTTATACTGCAGCGGGTTATCAAAATCATAGTTATTTCTTTAGAGTATTTAAAAGAGAATTTGGAGTGACACCTTTAAAGTATAGAGGTAATCAGCATAAAATTTTCTAAACAGAAGTATCCAATATTAAACTGATATAAATGAATAAGAAACTTCATGCATTCATCATGTATCTCACTGTTCCACTTGCAGCTGTTACAGTAGATATAGTAGTTACTTCACTTCCATCTATAAAAGAGGTATTAGGTGTTGATACGCATCTAGCACAGTATGTATTTACATTTGGCGTATTAGGCTTTGGTATTGGACAAATCTTCTCTGGTTTTGTAACTGATGCTTATAATCGGAAAACAGTGTTGATAAGTTCAATCTCTATGTTGATAACTTTATTAATTGGAGCTGTTTTAACGAACAATATTCATGTTTTAATCTTTTTGAGGTTTTTACAAGGTTTAGCTATATCATTTATTGCTGTTGCTTCACGGGCAGTGGTGAGAGATATTCACACCGATGAAGAATATAAAAACGCCGTTAATTATATCACCATAGGTTTTGCTTTAGCACTTACAGTTTCTCCAATGGTAGGTAGTTTAATTCTGACCATGTTTAGTTATAAAGCCGTTTTTGTTTTTCTGATCATCTATTCTACATTAATGCTAGTAATGATATTCTTTTCTAAAGAGACGAATAACAATAAGAAACCTTTAAATAAGAAGAATGCATTTCATGATTTAAAAATCTTGTTTCAAGATACGGTCTTTGTCAGAAGCTTAATTATGTGTGGTTGTTTTTATACCATTGTTCCCATATTTGATACTTTGGGGAGTTTTTATGTGACCGATATTTTTGATTATACACCTATCGAGTTTGGTTGGGCGGAAATTATATTAGCAGTAGCCTGGTTATTTGGGAATATTTTTAATCGATTTTTGTCAAAAATTGACCTACATAAGAAAACGATGACCTCTTTTATTATTGGCTTTACAGGATGTATCATCGGGTTTCTTTTCTTTCAATCTCAAGGAGAATCTGATATAGCCGTTATTGGTGTTATGTGCATCATCGTTTTTGTAGCTGCTATATTATTCCCTTTACATTTAGGTACAGCTTTAGTAAAGCATGGTCAAAGAGCAGGAATAGCCAATGCGATTATTTTTTCTGGCTGTTGGATGATCACCTCATTTATTTCAAACACTGCTACATTTTTAGATCCTCATACAGCATTATCAATATATTTCTTGATTGTATTTGTATTAGCTTTAGCTTTATCAAGTTATTTATTAGGAAAAAGAAAGCTTGGATAGGGCATCAAATAAATCAAGACTATACCTCTATACTAGAAAATAATGCTAGTGTAGAGGTATTTTTTTTATCAGTTTAGATACATCAAAAGGAGTTTTTTACACCTGATATTTTATTGTTAATTTTTTCATGTGAATAAATGTAAAGTCTTATTTATAATCCGTCTAAATTAATTACTTTTGATTGTTATTTATATTAAGTCTAAATAAACAATTTTGAGAATTAAACCTTACTACCAACTTACTTTATCCTTTCTATTATTATTAATGACAACAACTTTCAATTCTACTTATGCACAAGAAGGTAGATTTATTGAGGGGCAAGTCATGAATAAAGTATCGAAAGAAGAAGTTCCTTTTGCACTGATCCAATTGATTGGTGAAACAAAAGGTGTAGTAACTGATATTCAAGGAAAATTTAAACTAACAAATGTCCCTTCCAATGCTCAAGTAAAAATCTCTTGTACGGGCTATTTAGAACAAATAATTGATGTTCCCTCTAATCAAACGACTCCAATTAAAGTATTCTTGGAAGAAGATTTAGTGAGTTTAGATGAGGTTGTAGTAAAAGGAGAGACGAAAGCACAAGAAATAGAAAAATCTGGTTTTGCTGTGGCCTCTATCGATACAAAAGATTTGCAGATGCAGTCTTTGGAAATCAATGAGATTTTAGATCAAACAGCCGGTTTGAGAGTAAGAAGAGATGGTGGTTTAGGCTCGAGTACTCAAATCAATATCAATGGACTTTCTGGGAATGCGGTAAGAATATTTATCGATGGAATGCCAATGGAATCGTATGGTTCTTCTTATTCTATTAACAGTATTCCTGTTTCACTTATCGAGAGAATCGATGTATATAAAGGTGTTGTCCCTATCGAATTAGGCAATGATGCTTTAGGGGGTGCAATTAATATTATTACAAAAGATGCTACGAAACAAGGTCTTGAAGGATCATCATTAAATGTGGCATATTCTTATGGTTCATTCAATACACATAGAGCAGATATTAATGGATCTTTTAGAGATAAATCGGGAAAAACAGTAAGACTTTCTGCTTTCTATAATCACTCAGACAATGATTATGAAGTATGGTCTGACGATATCAAAATTAAAGATTATAGAGAGTTTTTACCGGATGGATCAAGAAATCCTGATTTCCTTTCAGTCATTAAAACAGGAGAAAGAGTAAAGCGTTTTAACGATGCTTACAGTTCTTATGGAGCAAAAATAGATGTAGGAGTAACCAATAAGAAATGGGCAGATCAACTGTTCTTTTCTGTCAATGCTTCAGAAGATTATAAAGAGAGTCAGCATGGTGCTAGAATGTTAACTCCTTATGGTGAACGTTACTCAAGAGGTTGGACAATTGCACCAAGTGTGAATTATCAGAAAAGAGATTTCTTGGTGAAAGGCTTAGACATTAACTCCAATGTTCAATATGCCATTTCTCAAAGAGCGACAGTCGATACCACTACGAATAGATACGATTGGTACGGCAATTTGATACCGCCAGTTGGTGGAGTAACGCCACTTCCAGGTGAAGGAAATAATTCTACATTAAATCAAGATCACAATAAGAATTTAATCGTTCGTCTATCGGGTGTCTATAGTTTTAACGATCAACATCAAATAGGATTTAACTACTCTTTCAATCAATATAATCGATCATCTGATGATCCAATGGCAGAAAGAGAGCGCCGTGATTTTAATACTGCTAACATTGTGAACAAACAGATCACAGGCTTCACTTATCAAAACTCACTATTTGATGATAAACTGAAAAGTTCAGTCTTTGTAAAACATTATTACAATCGATTAGAGCAAGAAAAAATTGAGTACACCAATAATGTTTTAGACACTGTTTATAATGTTCGTCCTGATGACAATTGGGGATATGGTGCAACAATGTCTTATGAAGTTTCTCCAAGAGTCAGAATTAACGCATCAGCAGAACAAGCAGTACGATTGGTAAATACCAATGAGGTTTTTGGTAATGCTTCTAGAGAGATTTACGAATCGACAGACCTTCAACCAGAAAAGAGTTTCAATGTAAACTTAGGTAGTCAGATAAAATTAGTTGACAACTCAACTCATGAATTGAGTATGAATACCAACTTCTTTTTCAGAGATACTTACGATAGAATTAGAAGTACAATTATCGAACAAAATGATCAAAGCTATACAATGTTCGAAAACATTGGGCATGTAGTTTCAAAAGGAGTGGAATTACAATTTGATTATAACCTTGGTGGAAAGTGGAATTTCATGGTCCAAGGATACTATCTCGATTCAAGATTTATGGAGGAATTCAACTCTGAGGGAGTTAGAAATATACATTATATGGCAAGAGAACCGAACATGCCTTATCTCACTTTTAATGCGGGTGCAGGTAGAAGTTTCAATTCTCTTTTTAATACAGGTGACAGACTTCAGGTGAACTGGAACTTTGCCTACATTCACGAATTTCATTTTGATTGGGACGTTATCGGAGATCAAAACAAACCTATCATTCCCACTCAAGCTTTACACGATATCAATGTATCGTATACTTTCTCCAATAAGAGAGCGACAGTTAGTTTAGACTGTAAAAATATCTTTGACCAAATGGCCTTTGATAATTTTGGAGTGCAAAAACCCGGTCGATCAATTTTTGGAAAACTGACTTACAGAATTAATTAAACCTATTGAGTTTCAAATGAACAAAATTAAGTACTTTTTATTAGGTGCAATTGCATCTACAATGATTGCTTGTAGTACTGAAGATACTACTCCTGAAAACAATGATAAAGAAACAATTAAAGCAGATCACGTAGTGGCTCGTTTTAATGATTCGGATACTGAAGTGTATATCTCATCACCAGAAAGTTTAGAGGAAGGAAGCCTTACTTTCTTAAATAACGGATATCACTTAAATCCTGTTCGTTCTGCACGTGTATTTACAGATGATTTGGGTTGGGTATATATGTTCGATTATGGTGGAGGCTACTTGAAAAAATTAGCTTATAAAAACGGTACATATAATCTAGTCAGAGAATTGGATATTGCTCCAGTAATGGGTGGTAATCCTCACGTTCGTCCTTGGAAAATTAATGAGCAAACAATATTGATCCACAATATTAATACTGCCGATATCGAAGATGAAGGAAACGGTATCACTAAAAAGGGTACTATGTATGTTACTCGTGTTCAAATTCCAGAGGTGGTGATTTCTGAAATTATGGAAACTTGGGATGTTCCTGTTACTGATTGGGATTTAAATGAAAAAGCATATGCATTTAGAGTGGATGCTCCAACAGTAATGAACGACAAGATCTACTATGGTGTAGGTCGTAGAGATATCGAGAATAATAGCTCTGAAGGTTTAACAGGTATGCATACTATTGTTTTGGATTACCCTTCTTTGGAGAATCCAAAATACATTAGATCTGAATTAGGTAATGGTAATACAAATGGTTACAGAGGTTTAAATATGGCTGAAATTGATGGCTATGTTTATCAAGCAAATGCGGTAACTAATGACTCTGATCATACTGTTTTAGTAAGATTGAAAGATGGGGCGTACGATACAGAATGGGTATTTGATGTATCAGCAGCTTATGGTCAACCGATCAGTACTAACAAATGGTATCACGTAGGAAATGGTATTATTTACATGTCAGTTGAGTTTGGTGTAGATTCAGATCAGTGGGGACTACTTCGTTTAGATATTAATGCTAAATCTGTAGAGAAATTAGATGTACCTAACGGTGATATGTTCGCTTACCAAACGGCAATTGTTAGAGATGGGAAGTTCTACATGGCAATTACTCCAACAGATACGAACATCACTCCTAAAGTATATATTATTGATGTTGCTTCTTCTGAGGTTTCAGAAGGTCTTTTATTGGATGAAGGTAATATTAGAATCGAAGGATTATTCTAATATAACAATATATGATATAGATAAAGGAACTACATTTGTGATGTAGTTCCTTTATTGTAAACTAAAATCGAAATGAAAAAAGGGTATTCTTTCAAACAACTTTGTGCAGACCTTCACCTTTGGTTAGGGGTAGCTACTAGTATTGTATTAGTGATCGTATGTTTTACTGGTACAGTATATACTTATGAGGCAGAAATTAAAGCTTACTATGACAGACATGTATCTTCTGTAGAAAACACAGAAGGTGATAAACAATCAGTAGATGAATTAATTCAAACACTTTCTTCGGAAAAGAAGGTATTTTCAATCAACATTCCTGCTGATGAAGAAAAAGCCTATGTGATAAACATGGCGACACCTGAACAAATTAAAGAAGCCCAAAACAGCAAAAAGAAAAGAAGAGGTATTGGTAAATACTATTATGTTGACCAATACAATGCGGATGTTTTAGGAACTCCCAACGAGAAAGTAAAAAAGGTAATGATGGGCTTTATGATGGTTCACCGTCATCTTGGCCTTGGTTGGGATATCGGTAGACCTATTGTAGGTTGGTCCACAATCATTTTTATCATTATTTCCTTAACGGGACTTGTATTATGGTTACCTAAAAAGGTAAAGCAATTGAAAGCAGGACTTACTTTCAAGAAGAATGCCGGTTGGAAAAGAATCAATTATGATTTACATAATGTTTTGGGTTTCTATAGCTTGATCATTCTTTTATTGATGGGGATTACTGGCCCCTTTTGGTCTTTTGATTGGTATAGAACAGGATTGAATAAAGCATTAACAGGAGAGGAAAAATTCTCTAGAGGTGAAAGACCAAAAGTAGATCCTGCGAGTGCGAAACAAACAAAATCGGTGACTTATCAAGAAATACTTGATAACGCGAATGCTTATTTAGACTACAAAGGAGATGTGAGTATGACTTTACCATCAAAAAAATCACCTTATGTAGCGATTAGAAAAACGAATAAAGCATCCTTCTTTAGTTTACAATACACTGATCAGGTGTATTACAATGCTCAAAATGGTGAATTGATCAAGGCGGAGTTATTTAAAGACAAGCCTCTAGGTAAACAACTGATGAGTTTGGTAAAGGCAATACACTTGGGATATGTATTCAATGGTTTTTCTAAACTATTGTACTTTATCTCATGTTTGATAGCTACGACACTACCTGTAACAGGCTTGATCATTTGGATCAATAAACTGAAGAAAAAGAAACAAAGGAAGAAGAAAAAAGCAGCTTTAGCTGTATAAGATATTGTTTTAGAATTATCCCAAACTTAAATCCTTTTAAAGGTGTAAAGGGCGATACCTCTCAAAGAAGTACCGCCCTTTATTTTTATCAATTAAACTATTGTTTAGTCGATATATTTTACGAAGATCTTTTTATCCGCCACAAAAGTTCCAAAAGGAAGGAGTGAAGCGATAAACGACCATATACTATTTTTAAAACCCCATTTTTTATCAAAATGAACTTGAAGCACCAAATAGATGTAGGCAATAAATAAAACGCCATGTGCCATGCCTACAATTTTATTCGGCATCCCCATGTCTGCCATATATTTAAGAGGCATACAAATAAATACGAGTAGTAGAAAAGAGATTCCTTCTAGGAAACCTACAATTCTTAAACCTTTGATTGATGTCATTCTGATATTTGTTTAGTTTAAATCTCAAACCCTACCACAGTAATATCGTCTACTTGACCATATCTAAAGTATGAAATCCATTCTTCTAAAACTTGCTCGATCTTCTTTCCTTGATCTTGCATAGACAAGTAACTTGTATCTCTAAGTAACTCTCTAAATCGTTTTGTCATGAATTTACGTTCTTCGACACCACCAATTTGATCTGCATAGCCATCGGAGAACATGTAGAATTTATCCCCAATATTAACATCAATTACTGTAGTTTCATAAGAGAAAAGATCTTTTCTTACCAAACCACCAATCGAAAGTTTACAGCCTTTAATAATTTCTATTTCTCCATTATGGCGGACGATAACCAATGGCCTTTTGGCACCAGAATAATAAATCTTTCTTTCACGAAGGTTTACTCTACATAACGACATGTCCATACCGTCTTTGTTCTGAGAATCGTTTTGCTTTAAAGCATTCTCAATACCTTCGTTCATGAATTTCAATACTTCAGCAGGATCAACTACTTTTCTGTGTTCGATGACATCACGAAGTAGTTCACTACCTAACATTGACATAAAACCTCCTGGAACACCATGACCGGTACAATCCACAGTAGCTAAAAAGAAGTCTTCTTTATTTTCTAAATGATATGCCCAATAGAAATCTCCACTAACAATATCCTTAGGTCTAAATAATACAAAATGATTTCTTAGAAACTTACTCAAATATTGGTCTGTAGGCATCATTGCTTCTTGAATACGCTGAGCATAATTAATACTCTGAGTGATGTTAGTATTCTTTAATTCAATGATTTTATTTTGTTCAAATACCGTTTCCATAGTAGAATGAAGTTCCTCGTTAGTGGTTGCTAATTCAGAGTTCATTTCCTCAAGTTCTATAGTTCTATCTTTTACCTTTTGCTCTAGTTCACGGTTCTTTTGTTCAATTAGTGCCTTCTTCTCCAATTCTTTTTTCGCAACGGCTCTTCTTGCTTCATTTATTCTTTCTCCTAAACCTAAAGAGAAAAGAGATAATTCAAGAACAACACCAATTTCTGTAATATTAGCAGAGCTAAATATCCATAGATGCGTAGGTAGAATTTCTAACATCTGAAGAATAGAAACTCCCATACTCGAGATATAAAAAATGCCGGCAATGAAAAAGTATTTTCCTGCAACTGATTTTTTAGATACTCGATATGCTAAAACAATAATTGTAGTATAAGCTAAACTAGCTGCAATAAAGTTATAGACAATAGATATTGTAGTGAAGTCCAATACATACAATACAAAAGAAAGTGTAGATCCTGCCTTTTGTATGTTTAATAGGGTATTTAACTTAGGATAATACTTATGAAGCTTAAGATAGGATTGTGCAAAAAAGACATAAAATATTAAAGCAAAAATGCCTGGAATATTTACTAATTGTTCTTGATAAGAAGCCGTAGGGAATACATTTTCTGATAAGAAACCTGATAATCCTAAACAGTAGATGGTAATAAAAATATTGTACCCTACATAAAATGCATATGTTTTATCCTTTACAATGATTAGTAAGAACAAATTGTAAAAAGTCATGATCAACATTGCCCCTAAAAATAGGTAATGCAACATCTCTTGTGGTGCATTTATTTTTTCAAAAGATTCACTTTTATACACCGTAAATGGAAGTGCAGTAAACTGAAAATATGCTCCATTAACGTAAGTACCTTTTATAAAGACTTGTTTTTTAGAGTTAGCAGGTAGGGAAAACTTACCAAAAGAAAAACAGCCTTCCTTATACTTTTTATCAGCATTATTTTCTAATATTCCACCTTTGTAAACATCATGATCTTCCGAATTTGGTATGTAGAATTCCAAATAATCAAATTCAGAACTACCCACATACACTTCCTGAGGGTAATCCAATTCGTTTTTTATAACGAATGAAAGCCATACAGAAAAATGATCATTAGGAATTTCTAATGAGGATATACTTAAAAATTGATCGTCCAATTGATGTCCTAAAACATCATCCATATCATATTCCTTATCAAAAGGAAGATAGGTCATTTGCTCCTCAATATTAATTGATGTAAAACTATCATCAATAATAATTTCAGGAGGTCCTGACTTTGCAAGTGAGAGATTGATAGAAATGCCTATCAATAAAAGATGAAATAAAAACAATAGCTTCATAGTTGGTCGTGCTGTAGTCTAAAAATTAATCTATTTCTAATTCCTTTTCCAAGGATCGAATAGTCCAATTGTCTGTAATGATTTCGATGTTGTCAGGTTGATCAGAAAGTGCCTTGGCCGTTAATAAGCCCGAAATCACAGCTCCTTCTACAAATCCGGCGTTCATGCCGTTCTGTATCCAATCTCCGGTAACATATAAGTTACTGAACCCTGTTTGGTTGGTCTTTAATCTGTATTTAGAACTATCTACTACAGATAAGACATATCTTTCGGAAGGATCAATATTCACTCTAGTGTAAATTGAGCTAATACGTTCTTCACCTTTTCCATTTTGAAGATCCACTAAAGCGTCCCAATCAAATTCTCCTTTTTCATTGTAGAGGTTAGGAATTAAGTGCTGTAGGTATTTATCAATATATTCCTTCAGGTTCTCCTTCACTCTTTCTTGCTCTTTTTCTGGAAAATCATGAACATTAAAAGGGGGGATATATTCAGCATCTTGGAAAACACCACAAGAATAAGCCACATATTTAGGATCGTACTCTTTTGGCCAATCTTCTTTATCAAGAACTTGATTCATGGCACAGAATGTATCTACAGGTTCTACATAAGTTGATTGTAACTTGTCCTCTTCAATACCCAATCCTTTGGCGTCCTTATTGAACCAATATTGATACGCCTGCGTTTGAACAGTTCTCATTTTCTGAAGCATAGTATACCAATCATCATTGGCATCAATTAATTCAGAAGCAACATGTGGAATAGTAGCTAACGAGAATCCAAAAATTACTTCATCAAAATCTTCGTCTTTATTTAAGATGATCGTATCTCGATCTTCCCAATCCGTCCAACTCGATTCTAAATTGATATTTCTATCCTGTAATTCTTTTGCTTCCTTATCATCAATTTGATCATACATTGGACGAGAAGGCCAACAATCCAATCCTTTTACATTTACTAAAGGATTATAGTTATCTTCTTTTAACGTGACTTGTTTACCGATAACCACCTTATCAATTGCCGAATTGTCTTCTGTTAATGTAATGTCTCTTACCGCATGGAAGAACTTAAACATATCGGGTTTCTTACGCACTAGGTCTTCGTAAATTGGACCAAATATCGTGTCTCCCATACCAGCATCCATTCTCCAAACAATATTTTCTTTACATGTAAAACCAAGTCTTAAGAAAATATTTAGAATGGTACCTGCTTCTACATTTGGTGTATGAGGATTGCCTTTTAAGAAAGCGAAAGGGCCATCGTACATCGCTCGAACGATTGGAGAACCCACAGTGTGTTCTTCCGATGCTCCATGTTTCTGTAACCAATCGCCATAATCAATATCGTTGATTACTTCAAAATCAAAATGAAGTTTACCATCTTGAACTGTCAGCACTTTATCTTTTAGCATACCAGTGAAAAGGGTAGTACCAAAATCAACAGCGAGCCAAGCTCTTCTAGCAGTATCATTTTCCTCAACTAGATCACCCAAAAGGTCCCAAATCCAGTTTTTAATTTTTCTCCAACTTTCTAGAACATCACTAACATCCTCATCGTTTTTCAGCTTCTCGGTCATTCTTTTAACGACTTTACTGAAAAGCGGCTGAATCCTAGCAATGATCTCATCGTCTAGAGCGTCCAATTCTTCTTCTAAGTGATGGAAGAAACGGTCTTTGATTTTTTGAACCTCAGCATCTGATTTTCCACCAAATAATTTGATAAAGAAATCAACAATCTTCTGAAGCCAACTTTTATTTTTGATGTGCGATAAATGATCTTCCAACCAACCCACAATGTGGTGAATGATAAAATCAGAAACCGCTTCTAAAATTTCTTCTACTGATGGAAGTTGCCCATCGCCCACTTTACCCGGTAAGGCAGGGAAGGGTACTTTCCAGTCTACCCATTTATTATTTACATTCTCTGTGAAAATGAAATAGTCTTGTTTTGAAAAAGCTTTTTCGAAAGTAGACATTGGAGCATCTTTCGGACGATCAAGATTTTTATAAACATCTTTGATCATTTTGAAAGCATTCTCATAGAATCCCATCCATAGATGTAGACCGTGTTCTTCGATTCTGTAACCAATTTCAGGATTTACACCACTTGCTCCTTTACCTCCAATTCTCCATCCTAATTGATAAACAGTAATGTCGTATTTTTCTTCCCAGTTCGGTTCTTGCATCAGTGTGTACACTGATGTCATAGCACTTAAGCCTCCACCGAGTACTGCAATTCTTCTTGGTTTGCTTCCCATGATTCTTCTTCTTTAACTGGTTTATATTGTTTGAATAGCACGATGTAGATCACATCGATTACGAAAGAAATAACTCCTAAATTGATTAAGAAAAGAGATTCTGGCCATTTAAATATCGACCCTAAAGTGATCACACCCGTACCGATACATTTTAGAATAGCCACTTTAAAGGATAAACCTTTACCTCTCATATTAGCATTAAAAACTAATTGATAGATATAGAGACCTGACATGATTACATTAATCATTAAAGCAGATGTTACTCCTAAAGGATTGTCATCACCTACTTTTCCAAAAGTGTAAACTGTAAAGAACCAGAAAATAAGTGCAATGATATACGTATATCTAAACCTCTTCTTTAAAACAGGAAGTGGCAATTGTTTATATCCATAAACAAGAATAGTAACGTTGATGAACACATCAAGAAAGAACCAAAAACGAACACCAATAATAAATGGCATACCTAATTCGGGTTCAAACATGAATCCCCAAATAAATTCCCAGACCCAATTGCCAGGACCAACCATTAATGGCATTTCATTGATTTTATACTTTCTTACACCTTTTATAATCAAGATGTATGCTGCAAACCAGCTAAGAAAACCAATAAAAAATAAAATGAGTTCGAATTGTGTGTACCCCAAAACGTTTACAGCATGGTGGTACCAGTCCGACATATAGTTAAAAAAATTCATAGCAACGAGAGCCCTAATTCTTGTAGTAAGTTAATAGTTGAGAAAATGTTCATTAAAAAATGAGTGTTCCGAAATATAAAGAATAAATCGTATTGAAATTATAATTTTCGCATTTAATATGTATTCCATTATAAAATAAGTAGTGTTTTAAGGTGGATATCAAACCATTATCAGAATAATCGTTTATTATTGTAACTACATATATTTTTTATTTTTAGTGATAACTATTTTTCATCATTTTCTCAACAGTCTACTAATACTATGAAAAGAGCCAGTTTATGGGGAGAGTGCGATGCTATACTTGCCGCTACTTCTTACCCTAAATCCGAAGTGACTAAACTTATTCCAAAAGAAATAGGTTTAAGCGAACAAACACTTACTCCAGAAGGAGAACACCCTATAGTTTTTATGTTCAATACTCAGAAGATCCATATTTTCTTCTCCTTCTTTACCATGAGGTATTACGAAATGATTCCTCTTGTACCCTATGTACATTTTAAGAACAACCCAACGGTCAATTATCAAATGTCGCCAATCTTATATGTGAACAGCTTTTTAATTGTTTTGGGTGGACAACTGATGTGGCATATCAACAAAGTGTTAGGGAAGTTTAAAGTTCCATTACCGATATCAGATTTTCCTAAAGTAAAACACTATAGCGAAAAGGTATTTAGAAAACATATTGAGGCAATAGAGATGAATGCTGAAGCGGATGGAGATACAGGAGTGATATCAGATTTTCCAAACGCAGAAAAGTTAAGCGAATTATGGCATACCAATGCTATTGTAAATAATGATACTACTTTTTGGACTGCTCAATATCAAGTGACAGATAAAGAGGTACAGCCTGCTAAAGTAGCTATAGATTTAAAAGATATCGATGGATTACCTTCAGAAAAGATGGAAATACCGTCTATAAAGAATACTATTTTAGGAGGATTAAGGTTAAAATTCGATTGGAAATTATGGTGGCCTAAAAAATACAATGCTACTTATTCAGCACCGAAAGAAGAAATTGTATCCGAAGAAGTACTAGTAGATTAATATCAAGAATATCCTCACTTTTGAAAAGTGAACATCTTCATTTAATCAAAAAAAAGAGTGAAAAGCAGGCCTAACCTCGCTTTTCACTCTTCCCTATTCACTCTTCACTCTTCACTTATTTAGTATCCTTGTTGAGAAAGCTCTTCAATCACTTCTTTATTGGTTTCGTTTTCCAACGCTTTACCCACTTTCTGACTGATTCCTTCTACTTCCATTAAAGGACTGACTGCTTGATAAGCGGCAATCTTAGTGCTTTTACTACTTCCTTTATTCGTAGCATATTTAAGGATAATATCAGCAGCTTTCATTTTCTCTTCATCTGTCTTGAGTTTGATCACATAGCCGGTCATCGAACGGAACATATACTGTCTGTATTGATCGTTCATTTCAGCTAATTTTTTATCAAACCAATCAAGCTTTTCAGGTACTTCCAAATCAGTATAAATGATGGAAAGAACGAAAACTAGGTTAGGGTTCTTCGCATCTTCATACTCTTTAGCTTTGGCTAAAATGCTAGGGCCTTCAATGCTTGCCGAGTGATAAAGTGATGTCGCAATTACTTCATAAGAACTATCGTTAAGGGCAATTTTTGCCGTTTTGATAAACTCATTATCCACCGTACTTAATGTATTAATAGCATTGGCTCTAACTGACGATTTTTTGTCTTTAATCGCCATCGTTCTAATCTCTTTTACAACTTCTGTAAGATCGCCTGTACCTTGGTAGTCATTAAATACATCAACGGCATGTTCTCTTATTCCCCAGAAGTCATCAGATAAATAAGGTTTGATATCTGCAATGATCGAAGGATCAGCAGTGATCGACTCACCTAATTTATCAATTGCTTCCACTCTATGCATTACTTGTTCAGCATATTTAGCTTGAACTTTATAAGCATTGGCTGTTTTTGAATGGTTGAACACACCTGGAATAATATGGTCAGGATCGAAAATAACAACTGCAGGGGCAGTATCGAAAGAGAATTGGAAAGTCTCTACATCTTTACTAACAGTGATGTTTCTGATTTCCTTTTTACCATCTTCCCAAATGAAGCTGACTTTCGTTGGAATCGTATAGATTGGAGTATATTTTGGATCTTGTTCCTGTCTAACAATCAGTTTTACAGTTCCGTTAGCAAAAGAGTCTTTGATAAAGAACGTTGGGTGACCAGCATTCATAAACCATTGGTTGAAGAACCAATTCAAATCTTGACCCGTTACTTCTTCGAATGCTAATCTAAGGTGTGCGAATTCAGCAGGTTTAAAAGCGTTATTTTTAAGATATAATGAAGCACCTTCAAAGAATGCATCATCACCAATAGTATGTCTTAGTAAATTAAGAATGTAACCACCTTTGGCGTAAGAGTGACTATCGAACATGTCTTCTTTGTTCTGATAGTAGTATCTAATTAACGGTTCTTGTTTAGATTCTGATTCATATAAATAGCTTTCTAATTCAGATTGAATGTTGTAGTCAGCCTCGTCTTTTCCTTGTTTGTACTCTCTCCAAAGGTACTCACTGTAATTGGCCCATGATTCGTTTAGTGGCAGGTTAGCCCATGATTCTGTAGTGACAAGATCACCAAACCAATGGTGGAAAAGTTCGTGAGCAATAATAAAGTCCCAATCCTGATCTAGTTTTTCTCTATCAGTTACCTGAACCGATTCCATAAAAGTAGAAGCAGATGTATTTTCCATTGCACCACTTACGAAATCTCGGATAATAATTTGAGAGTATTTATCCCATGGGAAAGGATAATCGAAACGTTTAGAAAAATATTCCATCATCTCAGGAGTGTTACCAAAGATGGTACGTGCATATTTTTCATATTCCGGTTCAACATAATAGCTCACTTCTTTACCTCTCCATTCGTCTTTAACAATGGCAAAATCACCCACGGCCATCATCGTTAAATAAACAGAGTGAGGTAATTCTTGTCTCCAATGATCTGTTCTAGTTCCATCAGCATTTTTTTGCTGACTAACCAGTTTACCATTTGAAAGCGATACATACTTGTCTTGAACAGTCATGTAAATATCCTGTTTCATCTTTACATTTGGATGATCGAACATTGGGAACCAACAAGAGTTCGCAGAAGTTTCTCCTTGCGTCCAAATTTGTTGAGGCTTACCAATTTCATCACCATGTGGGTTGATGAAGTATAGACCTTTGTCTTCTGTTATGGCCTCCGAACCAGAAGTCTCTCTTTCGTTAGGCTTTGCAGTATATTTGATATGGATATAGAAGATATCGTCTTTAGTATATTCTTTATCCAAAGCGATATGAATTTGAAGACTATCATATGAATAGTCTAAATCACCTAAACTTTTAGATTTTTGATCTACCAACTCCACCTTATGTAGGTCGAAGTTTTTAGCATCAAGAATTACATCTTTTTGAGAATAAAAATAAGGTTGTAAAGTAAGTACTGCATCTCCGTTAAGTCGTTGTTTTTCCCAATCGAAACTTACTTTTAATTGAGTGTGTAATAACCTAAAATCTTGATTGTACGCAGCATTATAAAGTCCTTTTTTAGCTACCCAAACTGGTTCTGTTGGTGTTTCCTCCACTTCCTCTATAGCTTCAGGAGGAGTGTCCACTAAATTAGGGTTTACTTCTGTTTGGTCTTGTTGGGCAACACTTTGTGTAGTTTTACACGATTGCATGAGGGCAGCTGAACTAAATAGCATTAGGATGGCCCTTTTTATATTTATTATCATCGAATTATGTAATAGAATTAATTCTAGGTATTTTTTTTCGTAATCAAATTTGAAAATACTCTAAATTATTGAGACTATTTAAAGTGAACATTGATTATCCTTGTTTTTTATAAAAGTATAATGAAAAATACACGGTTTTTATTGTTGAAAATGGAATTATCTGACAAATCGGGTCATTACTAATAAGGATAAAGTGATAAATGAGGGGCAATATCAAATAATCTGACAATTTGTCGATGTCTACCTTGGTGGGTCATTTATTGATAATACATAAAATCAAAATCTGGTTTGTAGTTTGAGAAAGGAAGCATTAAATTCAATAAGATAAATAGATACTTCAACTCAAAAACACCAATGATGAAAAGGATACATCGTTCTTTCTATCATTCAAATCATTTGAAAGAAATTAATAACATAAAAATATAAACATGGAAAAATTTAGATCAACCACCGTCCTTGCGATCAAAAAAGATGGTAAAGTGGCATTGGGTGCAGATGGACAAGCAACTTTCGGAAATACTGTAGCAAAAAGTAATGTTAAGAAAGTAAGAACGCTAATGGGCGGTAAAATCCTTTGTGGTTTTGCGGGTTCAACAGCAGACGCTTTTACTTTAATGGAGCGTTTCCAAGAGAAATTAAGTGCATACGGAGAAACGAATATGAAACGTGCTGCTATCGAATTAGCAAAAGATTGGAGAACGGACCGTTACCTTAGAAAATTAGAAGCAATGATGATCGTAGCAGACATCAACGATGTGTTGATTATCTCAGGTACAGGTGATGTTATCGAGCCTGACCACGATATCGCTGCAATTGGTTCTGGTAGTATGTATGCACAGTCAGCTGCTCTAGCACTTAAAAAACATGCTCCAGATTTATCTGCTGAAGAAATGGTAAGAGAAGGGTTGAGTATTGCTGCAGATATCTGTATTTATACGAACCACAATTTTGTGATTGAGTCGGTGAAGGAATAGTTTTAGTTAGGAATTGACGCTCGTTTTTAACTAATAGGTAATAACTAATAACTAAGGGGCAAAGGTATGCTATGTAGATAGCGTATCATAAGCACAGGAATATAGTTATTTAGGTAAGAGGTAAGAGGTAAATTCATAATTAAGGGGATTCCGTGCAAATTTTGAGTTTGTTTCTTCAAGGATGTTTTTACCACACACTACATGAAACACCTGCGTTAGAATTAGTAACTACGTTTTTCACTTTTCATTTTTAATTTTTCATTTAAAAAAGTGATAAAAGAAAACACTCCGATACAAGAAATTCAGAACCCCATTCTAGACCAGAATGGGGTTCGCCTTTTTATAAAGAGAGACGATTTAACTCATCCAGATGTATCGGGTAATAAGTGGAGGAAGTTAAAGTATAATCTGCTTCAGGCAAAAGAGGAGGGGTATTCTACTATACTTACTTTTGGTGGAGCCTATTCGAATCATATTCATGCCTTTGCGGCGGCAGGGAAATTATATGGATTGAAGATTATTGGGATGATAAGAGGAGAGGAGCATTTGCCTTTAAATCCAACATTAAGTTTTGCTGAAAGTCAGGGGATGAAGTTAGTGTATATGGATCGCACTTCATTTAAAAATTACAGAGATCATATACCAAGGTTGAAGGAAGAGTTGGGTGATTTTTATGTGGCACCTATGGGAGGATCAAATGCTTTAGCGTTAAAAGGTGTAGCAGAATTGGGTGAAGAGATCAATAATTCTAATCAACAATTTGATGTTGTATGTGCGGCAGGTGGAACAGGAGGTACATTGGCGGGATTAATTTCTTCTCTTGATGAAAATATGAGAGTTTTAGGATTCCCCGCACTAAAAGGAGGTGAATTTTTATATGATGATATTCGAGGCTTTATCAAAGAGTCGGGTTTGAAGGAAAATGTGGATTGGGAGTTAATTACTGATTATCATTTTGGAGGATATGCCAAGAAAAAGCCAGAACTGATTCAATTTATAGAGGAATTTCATCAAAAACATCACGTAGAGTTAGAGCGAATTTATACTGGTAAAATGCTTTATGGAGTGATGGATCTTATAGGTAAAGGATATTTTTCTAAAGGTGATCGAATACTATGTCTTCATTCTGGTGGATTACAGATTAATCGCTAAAAAAAAATGTCATCGGACGAGTGTTAAATCTTGATTTATAACCCTAAAAACTTGCTTTTTTGATATATTTAACATATTTTAAAGATATCGAAAATTAAATAAAACTTACACGTTGCGGAAAAATAAATTCAATCTGTAACAACCCAAATTACGTATATAAATATATTCCCAACCAAAAACAATACTACCATGAAACCTAAAGCTTTCTTCACTGCATTTCTGTTATTGATAGGTAGTGTATTATTTGCACAGACTGATGAGATAAAAAAATTAAACAGTGAAGAGTATTCGCCAGAAGAGTATTCCATTCTTGAAATGTTAGGCCCTGAATACACTGTAAATTTAGAAGCAACTATAAGTGAATTAGATTGGGGTTTAGGTGCTCAAATGGAAAACGAAGCCCTTAAAGATGAGGTCACCAAAGTTTCGGAAGTATATGTATATAGTGCTGAAGATTTCAGACTTGTACATTACCATAATGGAGACGTTCATAATGTTGATCTCGATCAAATTTCTAAAAAAGCAGATTTAATAATGTCTTCAGAAGGAACATATTATTATGTGCTAAGAGATTAAAAATGTACTATTATACTATCATAACTCTTTAATATTAAAGGTAATCTGACATAGATTACCTTTTTTATTTTAAAATCTCTAAATGAATGAAAGATTTATAGATGTTTATTTTAAATTTGTGACGTTAGAATACTTAGTGTCATTTTTATGACTTGCTAAGTGTCTTAATATAAGATAGTGTACCACAAAAAATATACTGATGTCTTCAGTTAAAATCTTCTCCGCATCCGGAACAGAATATCTAGCCAGTAAAATCGCTCACTCCTATGGTAAATCATTGGGTGACGTTGTTCTTCAACGATTTAGCGATGGCGAAATCTCAACTCACTTTAACGAATCTGTAAGAGGTTGTGATGTTTTCATCATTCAATCTACTTGTCCTCCTGCAGACAACCTACTTGAATTATTACTACTAATTGATGCAGCTAAAAGAGCTTCGGCTTCTACAGTAACGGTATTGTTACCTTACTTTGGTTACGCTCGTCAAGATAGAAAGGATAAGCCAAGAGTGGGTATTGGAGCAAAATTGATTGCTAATCTTTTAACTGCTTCAGGTGCAACTCGTGTGGTGACATGTGAACTTCACGCAGACCAAATTCAAGGATTCTTCGACATTCCAGTCGTTCACCTACAATCATCTCCTATTTTTGTTCCTTACATTGAAAGCCTAGGTTTAGAAAATCTTACTTTCGCTTCTCCAGACGTAGGAGGTGCTAAAAGAGCAAGATCTTATGCTAAACACTTCAAAGCTGATATCGTAATGTGTGATAAACACAGAGAGAGAGCTAACGAAGTAGCTTCTATGCAAGTAATTGGTGACGTAGAAGGTAAAGATGTAATTCTAATTGACGACCTTGTTGATACAGCAGGTACTTTATGTAACGCCGCTGAAATTATCATGGAAAGAGGCGCTAAATCTGTAAGAGCAATCTGTACACACGGTGTGCTTTCAGGTCCTGCTTATGATAGAGTAGCAGCATCTTGTCTTGAAGAATTGGTAGTAACGGATACTCTTCCTGTAGAAAACAGAGAGAAAATCAATATCCTTTCAGTTGCAGAGCTATTTGCTAAGGCAATTAGAAAAATCCAAGATCACGAATCAATTAGTTCTTTATTTATCTAAGCGATAAAATTTAGAACTTTTTTTATATCATTTTCTAAGATAAAAAAGGGGTAATTCTCTTTTTACATCAATTTTTAAAGCTATTTATCGACATAACTTGTTGGTAAATAGCTTTTTGTTGTTAATAATTTTCTTGTTTTCTTTTTATTAATGAGAATATAATTGTACCTTTGCACGCTGATTTTCCTGTAAAGGTCAATCTAAGTAACATGTTTTGGGATGGGGTCTAACTTTCGGGTAAAGGAGGATCAAGTACCAAAGCGTTTATAACATGTTTTACTTTATAATTAAAAAAAGACGATGAAAACTGTAGACATCATTGGTTACAAGCGTGAGGACTTGGGTAAGAAAGCCGCTAAAGATTTGAGAGCTGAAGGTATGGCTCCATGTGTAATTTACGGTGGCGAAGAGCCAATTCACTTTGCAGTACCAATGTACTTGTTCAAAGACATCATCTACACTCCAGAAGTATGTTTCGTAAACATCAACATTGAAGGTGTAGAGAAAAAAGCAATCTTACAAGATTACCAATTGCACCCAATTTCTGAAGTACTTCTTCACGTTGACTTCTTAGAATTGAACGATTCTAAAGAAATCAAAATGGAAGTTCCTGTGAAATTCGTAGGTTCTTCTCCAGGTTTATTAACTGGTGGTAAATTAGTTGCTAAACTTAGAAAAATCAAAGTTAAAGCACTTCCAGCTAACATGCCTGAGAACGTAGAAGTATCAATCGAAGGTTTAGAATTAGGTAAATCTGTACGTGTTGGTGCAATCGAAGCTAAGGATTACGAAATCCTTTACAACGACTCAGTTACAGTTGGTTCAATCGCTATTCCAAGAGCGCTTCGTTCAGCAATGGACGCAGCAGGCGACGCAGAATAGTCTTTGTCAACGTTATAATAAGAAAGAGGTATTCCTTAGGGATTACCTCTTTTTTTATGTCAAAAAAGAATTGACCTACAGTGGATTATCAATTATTTTTTGGTGAATAGATTTTATAAATATGGATTTTTTTATTAAAATGAAGGTTCATTCAATTATTATCTCATCGCTTCGTGGAAGGACATCAGTTTTATATCGAATTAGAAGAAGGAAAGGTAGAGTATCTAGAATTTGGGCAGGGTGATCAGCTACTCATTTGTATACATGGGTTTAGCGATAGTGCAGCTTTGTTCCGACACATTGCACCTGCTTGGATAGAATCACATACCGTTGTGTCTTTTTCTTTACCTTTTCATGGTGGAACTGAATGGATTCCTTCTCGATTTTCATCAAGGAACATCCATAAGATTATCATGTCTATTTTAGATAAATATCAACAAGAACGTTTTACATTGTTGGGATACAGTATGGGAGGGAAAATCAGCCTCTATTGTACACAAAAGTATTTTGCAGATAAGTTAGATCGTTTGATTTTATGTGCTTCCGATGGTCTAAAAACCCATATATTATACGATGTGTCGAAACTTCCAAGGTGGTTTGTAGAATCTATCAAGTTATTGATGCGTTTCCCTAAGTTGATGTTTCTTTTGGTGGGTTTTAGCTACAGACGAGGCTTGTTATCAAAGTTCTTGTATGACTTCTTCATGAATCATTTCGAAACAAAAGCACAAAGAAGACGCTTTTTTGGAGTCGCTACTTCCTCCCGGTTTATGAAACCTGATTTATCCATCGTATCAAAAATGATTAACGATAGAAAAATTCCAGTGGATATGTACTTCGGTGAAAGGGATGAAGTAATCATTCTTGACGGTGCCAAAGACTTCGCCAGCCAAATAGATAATGTGCGTTTTCATCAACTATCAAAAGGTCACTTATTAATTGATGAAGATTTGTGTGAGTTGATGAAAGAAGAGAAGTTGAAATTGAATAATTAATTCCAAAAAATTGCCTACTTCCTAAATCGATACGTCGCCTTCAACATAAACACATCATTGGATGGTGCACTGAAAACATTGTCTACGATTTCATTTAAAGAAAATTCCCTAAACGGTTCTTGCAAACCATTTCTTCCCTGAGACCAAACCGCAAAGAAAGTACAGCCAGGAATGTATTCCCATCTTAATACTAAGTTGGAGTTGAATTCGACAACATCGAAATCTGGTTTCCCAAAAGTATAATTTCCGCCTTGCGGATCTATTACTGTATACTCTTCTGAGTTTTGATTATACGAAATTTCATCTGGAGTAAACTGATGAAAACGATCTCCATAATTTTTTGCTTTTGGCTGTTCCACACGTTTAAAATCGTAGTAGTCGCCTCTTGAAGCAAAAGGTTGTGCATAATATTGTATAGATAAATTAGGTCGTAAAATAAGGTTCGCTCGAATAGTCACCCCTGTAGTATGTTGTTCAATTCTTGAGAGTATATAATTATTTCCACTTCCATTTTCTTCGGTAGTCACATACTGTAAATGATCTGAGTTATAGGAGAACCAAGGGTTTATGGACAATTCAATAGCATTTATTGGTCGGTAGTTCATACCAAACCAAGCATCAAAGTTTTGACCGGCATCGAATTGGGTAAAACCATATTCATTACCAAAGTAGAAAGATAATTTTTTACGATTATCACTACCTATATTCCACCATAATACTTCTCTATTCGGATTTAAGAATCCAGGCCCACCTCTTAACTTGAAGTTATCTAAACGTTGCCTTTGAATAGATCCACCAGTTTCAATTCTCCAGAAGTTTTGAAATTGAAGCTCAATACCTCCATGGAAACCTAAATAAGTGATGTTCCCACCGTAATCAAAATATAGATATTGTCTTAAGCTTGCCTCAATGTTTCTAAAAACACCTACGGGTTGTAGTGTCTGATAACTCACTCTAGACCATTGATCCATCAAGTCGGCATGATTCATAAACCCAACATCATTGATTTCAAATTTTGGAGAACGCCAAGTACCGCCTACTTCATATCGAACAGGAGAACCGCCTCCACGACCAAATTTTAGATAACCACCTGTTCCTGTTAAAGAAGTAGCTGTAGAATCGACATTGACCCAATCGGCGTCAGGACGTTGGAAAAAGTGACGAGCAGATCGTTGCGTATTGGTAATTGCTTCAGTAGAACCTTCTACATGACTCATCATCAAATTACCTTGGACATAGTAGGTTCTATCTTTCCACTGATGTAGAAAATCAATCCCACCAGAATAGGCATTGGTGTGTAAATAATCTAGGTGATCATCTTGAATATTTCTATTGGTTGAAGTGAAAGCAACTCCCACTACAGAGTTTCCTTGATTTATATCTTGAGTGGCTCTTCCAACTAAATAGCTGGTAAAAGGTTCCACCGTTTTCTTTGATTTTTCCCCGTTGGTATCTATTTCAGCAGAAGTTTTTGCTGTGAAATTTTGCATCACACCAAAAGCGAATCCTTTTTTATTTTTTCCTGTCAGCTTATAAGCACCAAGAATAGGCACTGATTTAGGCTGATCTAGATATTGTCCTTCTTCTGTGTCAGGGTAATAACTTGGAGATTTACCAATTCTTCTCGTGTATATCAAATTATCTCTTGAGAAGCTGCCGCCTGCCCTAGATCTTGTAGCAGCAAAAGACAAAGTATTTCTACCTTCAATAAAGAAGGGGCGACGTTCCTGAAGGAAAATTTCAAATGTTGATAAGTTGAGTTGGGAAGGGTCAGCTTCTACCTGACCAAAATCGGGGTTGACTGTAAAATCAAAAGTAATATCTGATGTGATTCCTATTTTACCATCCACACCAGCACTGATGCCATATTCTGATCCTGTCTTATAAGGGTTGCCCTCTTCTTTCGGACCTCTATCATTTCTTGCCAATACATAAGGAGCAATCTCTAATTGTTTTTGAGGCTTGATACCCACAAGACCTGTTAACTCTCCAAAATTATGAACCCATCCAGGAGCATCACGAGGAATGTATTGCCAATAGGAGCGTTCGTTGTTTCTAAAAAGCCTTCTAGTTACCTGTAAACCCCAAGTAAGGTGGTTGTTGTTTGTGAATCTTAGTTGAGAAAGAGGGATTTGCATTTCGGCATTCCATCCTTCTTTATCAATAGTTGTTTTTGCCCACCATATAGGGTCCCAACTTTGGTCCCAATTGTTACCATCAAGACTAATTGCTTCATCTCCGATAACGCCTGATACACTTACCGTAAACGAGAAGGCGTTAGTAAGATCGTGGTAGGAATCAATGTTAACTTCCACAAAGTCGCCTTCAAAACCATCTCTTCTTGACATCCTTTTCACAATACTGTCAGGTGCAGTATCAAATGCTCTGATGGCAAAATAGAGGTATTTATCGTCGTATATAACTTTAAAAGCAGTTTTTTGAGAAGGTGGAGCACCATCTATTGGTTGACGCTGTGTAAAGTCGGCAGCCCATTCGACTTCATCCCATGCGTCATCGTCAAAAACACCATCAATTGTAATGTTTTTATCGCCTCGAGGAGCCGTAGTATAATGTCTTTTCTCTTCTTTTGATTGTTGGCTAAATAGAATAAAAGGAGGTAAAAGTAAGAGTATAGTGAAGTAGAGTTTCAATGGAAAGTTTGATAAAATCAGTGTAGAAAGTAAGTGATTGATAACCCTTTGAAAGAGGTCATCGCAACAAAAATAATAGATTCAAATGTAAATTATGCTATAAAATCAAAAGAGGTTTCTTTAAATGTGTCCTTTAGTGAAAACATTTAATGAAACCTTATTGAGGAGCTTGTAAGAATGTCTATTACTTATTTAAACTAGAATAGAAGATTTTTTAAGTTAGACGTAACTTAAGCTACTTATTATAGTTTATCGTGAAAGAACAAATAGGCTAAAGCGATGGCTGAAATGATACCAGCGATATCTGCAATTAATCCACAAGTTACAGCATAACGAGTCTTTTTGATATTCACAGAACCAAAGTAGACTGCGATAATATAGAAAGTGGTATCTGTTGCTCCTTGCATCATTGAAGATAAAATACCTGCAAACGAATCTACTCCTTTATCTTTGATTATTTCTAACATTGCACCTCTTGCTCCACTACCACTTAAAGGTTTCATGAATGCTACAGGTAGGGCATCAACGAAAGCGGCATTTAATCCTAAAATGGTCTGAATGAAATATTTAATGGAATTGATGACCATATCCATGGCTCCTGATGCTCTAAACATTCCGATAGCTACTAAAATGGCTACTAAATATGGTATGATAGTCACTGCTGTTTTGAAACCTTCTTTTGCTCCCTCAATAAAAGCATCATAAGCATTGATCTTCTTATATGCAGCTAAACCAACAAATGAGGTGATAATAAAGAGTAAAATAAAATTACCTGCTACTGAAGAAACAGATTTTGTTTGCTCAGGATCGAGGTTGTAAAATAAAAGTATTGTTCCTGCCACTAAAAGAATTAGACCGCCTAAGTAAGCTATAATTACACGGTCGAATAGGTTAATTCTTTGATAGAGGGCAACTACTAATAATCCAATTATTGAAGAGATACTTGTAGCCAAAAGTATGGGAATAAAAACATCGGTTGGATTATCTGCACCAAATTGCGATCGGTACATCATTACTGTAATTGGAATTAAGGTTAAACCCGAGGTGTTTAGGACCAAGAACATAATCATAGGGTTAGATGCCGTATCTTTTTCGGTATTTAATTCCTGAAGCTCTTTCATGGCTTTTAGACCCAATGGAGTGGCAGCATTGTCTAATCCCAACATGTTGGCGGAGAAGTTCATCATCATAGAAGAAATGGCTGGATGATTTTTGGGAACTTCGGGGAATATTCTAGAGAAAAATGGCCCCACTAATTTAGCCATCACATTTACCGCTCCACCTTTTTCGCCTACATTCATTAAACCCATCCATAAGGCCAATGTGCCAGTAAGTCCAATAGATATATCAAAAGCAACTTTTGACATATCGAAGGTACTATCAATAATTAATTGGAAGGAGGAGGCATCCTTAAATACTATCCAATTAAAGATAGCGACAACGAATGCACATAGAATAAAAAATATCCAGATATAATTTAAAGCCATAATTTAAGTCTAAAAAGTTAGCCTAAATTACAATAAAAAAAAGTCACTGTAATATTAATTACAGCGACTTTTTGCGAATAATAAATTCTTTTTAGTTAGCTTCTTGTCTTTTGGACAAAAAGGAACCTATCAGGATGCCTAAAATTGGTAAAACAATGCCTATAATAGCATAATATTGTAATGCCCAAATTGAAATTTCGATCGTATCTGGGTTTTGAGCTAAACCTACAATCGGGCTAATGTAATAAGAAGCAGATGAAACAAGTGCCAATGCACCAAAACCAAAACCTATTACAATCGACAATTTTACAAATTTTGCTAAAGCGTTGATAGTTACATCCAGCTGAGATAAATTTGATCTCTTTTGGAAGATAGTTAGCAGTGACGGAATGAGAATGCCGGCTACTGCTAGTACTGTTAGTGTTCTCATACTCTATTCAATGTCTTTATGTGATAGTAGTGTAGAAAATAAACTACAATTTGTTGTTAATAAAAATATTAATGATTTAACTAAAACGATTAACGATTGTTTTATAAATTAACTTCATCAATATTTAAATATACTAAAAAAGATAATTATAGAACATTATTTTCTTAGTAAAGTACAATTATTGGATAAAATTTCTTTAAAAGTTAACAATAAAGCGTATCAACAACACTAAATTAACATAGATAATCGTAATTTAGTTTTATTATTAACTCATATTTATGATAATAAAAAATTTAATAAAGGCGACTTTTTTGTTCTTAATTTCGTCTGTAACCTTATTCGGACAGACACCTTTAGAACAAAAAGGTATTGCAGAAATTTTTGCTGGGGATATTGATGCTTCAATCATTACTTTCAGAAAATCTCTTATCGAAAACCCAAATTCTTGTCTTTCTCAATTTGCTTTAGCAAATCAGCTCTTCGAAAAAGTGTCTGATCAAAAATTGAAAGAGATGCATATTATTCGTTTCAAAAATATGGATGGGTATTTCTCTGATTTAAGAGAAGCATACAAATGGTCTTTATTGGCTGCGGAGAGTTATCAAAAGCTATCAGAACAAGATAAACTTATTATTAGACAATCACTTTCTGTAGCTGGAGATGAAGTAAATGGTTTTTTATCTTCAAGAATACAACAAACTGCTTATACCTATTTACAACAGGCACCTTATCGAAGACCTACCAATCAGTTATACAGAACAGAAGTGTATAACCGTATTATGGAAGGAGATACTTTAATTGCATTACGAGAAATTTTAATCAGACAATGCGGGGAATATTTAGATGATTATCCTAATTCTAAATATCTATCAAAAGTTAGAGACATAAGAAAAGGAGTATTAAAAGAATACCTCAGTAATGTATCGCTTAGACAATATGGTAATAGAAGTGGAGCGATGTACGAGCATTATTGTAAAGAAATTATCAGCCTATATACGAGTGAAGAGTTAAAGTTTGTCGTACCTACTTATTATGGAAAAGAGTATGGCTTTAATAAATCTTCTATGTATAAGTCGGATAATTATAAAAAGCTGAAAAAATTTGCTGAGTCCGAAGGAGTAAGTATCATAGAAGTACTTTGTTATCTTAATATTCATGATAAAGGATGTACACCGGAGTCGGAAGAACTTTATGATCGATTTATACAAAGTATGGCTCCAATGGATATTGCTTTAATTGCGGTAAAGAAAATGACTGAGAGACCGTTTAAAGCACACGATTTTGAAGCAGTAAGGAGTATATATAAAAAGTATCAGCCATTTTTTCCCGATAATCAACATTTCTTTACTCAAATACTTAAATCTTTAGAAGATACCAGTAACCCAAGAATTCTTAAGAATTTAGGCAACCATATTAATACAGTGGTAAGAGAGTATCAACCTGTTATTACCCTAGATGAGGAGTACTTATTCTTTGCAAGAAAAACAGCCAAGTCCGGGGAAGATGTTTACATGTCTAAAAAAGATTTTTATGGAAACTGGACGCAAGCACAAGAAATTGCAGAAGTAAACACCGAATCTCATGAGGTACCCATGGGTATAAGTGGAGATGGACAAACCTTACTTCTTTATGGTAACTATTCTAAGCTCAGAAAATATTCTTATGTAAGAGGAACGGAAAGTAGATTGGGAAAAGGAGATTTTTATTACTCTAAGAAACTGAAAGATGGCACTTGGGGGGCAGTTCAAGTTTTTGAGTATCCTATAAACACTCCTTATTACGAATCGGGTTTAAGTTTAAGTTTAGATGGTGATGTTGCCTTTTTTGCCTCTGATCGACCTGGAGCTGTTGGTGGATATAATCCTAATTATCCAGAAGAAGGGTTGTATTATCATGGTGCCGGAGAGTTTAATACAGATCTTTATGTTAGTGTAAAAAAAGAGGACGGAAGTTGGGACGAACCCATCAATTTAGGAGAAGTAATCAACACACCTTTTGCGGAAAAGAATCCTTATTTGCATCCAGATAAAGAAACACTTTACTTCTGTTCTGATGGACACCCCGGCTATGGAGGGTATGATATTTTTATGTCAAAAAGATTGAATCCAGATTCTTGGACCGAATGGAGTGAACCAGTAAACCTAGGTATTTCTATCAATGGAGTAGATGATGATGATTTTTACCTCACATCTGTTGGAGATAAAGCTTTAGTAGTTTCCCAAAAAGGAGATGTGAATTATGGCAGGGATGATATTTACGAATTAGAGTTGCCAAAGAATATGCGACCTAAGCCATTGTTATTCGCACATGGTAAAGTAGTGGATAATAATGGAGAAGGTTTAGATAGAGTAACCATTAAAATTAAGGATGATGATGGTGATATAGTGGTTACCAAAAAAACAGGAGATAATGGTGAGTTCCAATTGGCCTTGCCTCCAGATGCAAACTATTCCGTTTTTGTGGATGATGAAAATATGATTGGTAGTAGTATAGAGATTGATGTAAGGAAAGATCCTGATTTGAATCTAAAACTTCAAGAGATGAAGACAGTCAATTTAAATGATAAATCTACGGATGCATCTTTTGTAATGACCACCTTAAATTTTGATACCAACTCCTATAAAATTCGAAAAGAATCATTTTTTGATCTCGATCGTTTAGCGGCACTTATGCTAAGAAACGAATTATGGCTTTTAGTTATAGAAGGACATACTGATAATGTGGATACTAAGGAACATAATATTGAGTTGTCTAAAAACAGAGCCAATGCTGTAAAAACCTATCTAATGGAGAAAGGAGTACATGAATCTCGATTAGATGCTTATGGTTTTGGTGAAGAAAGACCTGTGATGTCAAATAGAACCAATGCAGGTAGACAAGAAAACCGTAGAGTTGTATTTTCGATATTAAGATAAAAAAAAGACGCCTTTAGAGGCGTCTTGTATGTAAGGGTGTAAATAGTAGCTCTGATATTTTTAAAGTAGAAAGTGGCAATGAGAAAATAGCTCCAATAGGGTGAACAAACAACAACATAGACTTACGTCTACATAATATTTTTTTATAGTAGAAAGTAGCTAAAACCAACAGTTATTTTCTCTTTTTGATATCTCAAATTTACATTCATTTAATAAAATTACCAAAATTAAAGTCTTAATATTTAAATATTTATTTACAATTATTTACTAATTCATTGATATTGAGTTTCATAAATTTAAATAAATGTAAATGATACGTGCAGAATGTTAGGCGAATTAATTTAAATGAACTATTTGGATAACTTCTAGAAAAAGTAAAACTGATTTAATTATTTTATTTAGTTACTGTCCACTTTTAATTTTTTATTTGTTATTTTACTGTTTAATTGGATTTTGATACTAATTCAAAAATCTGAACTTTTATTCGATTTTTTGTGAAATAAACCTTCACATACAATCTATATATATCATTATGCAAACTGCTATATATACTCTTTCTCTATTCTTATTTTTTTTCGTTGGTATTTTTAATGATGATGCTACTACGAGTCAATCTACAAGACCAACATTTACCGTTATTAAACAAGAAATCCCTAAATCTTGTCCATTAGGAGGTTTACATCTTATTGAAGGTATCGTGAGATCTGCAGATCCTAACGAATATGTTGATATCTATATCTATTTACAGAACTATGATGGTTCATGGACCAAACAGGTGTATAAACGTAAAGGAGGTGGTGTAGTAAAATTAGATGCTATGAGCTGCAATTTTACGGGTAACTTCTATGCAGTAGCAGATTATGCTAAAAATGCAGGTAAAAGAATGCCTAGTATTACACAAGTAAGCGAAAAGCATAATGCCAAAGGTAAAAACCCTAAGTTTAGAGTCACCGAAAAATATCCTTACAAACAATGTGAAGGAGAACAGGTAGGAACCTATTTTAAACAAGGAGAAGTATTTACACCTGCAGGTGAAAAAGTAGAAGTCACTATGTACCTTCAGAAACAAGATGGTTCTTGGAGGAAAAAGCACTACAGAAAAGTAGGTTCAGGATATATTCCTTTAGAAATTAAAGGATGTGATTTAAACGGTGTATATAAATCAAGAATCGTTTACGCTAATCAATAAAAATCTAATTTTTAGAAACCTTTTGACTACTTTTTGAGTATCAAGAATAATACTTTTAAAGTTGCTTAAGTTAAAAAATGAAATTAAATGAGAAAGTAATTGAATTAATTTCAGTTTTTAATTCATCCAAAAGTGATTCTTTATTGCGAAAATTAAAAAAAACAGTATTTTCGCAAAAAATAAAAAGTCGATTCATTCATCGATTGATTTCTTAAGTATAACAAAATTATAAATATAAAAATATGTACTGGACACTAGAATTAGCATCATACTTAGAAGATGCACCATGGCCTGCAACAAAAGACGAATTAATTGATTTTTCTGACCGTACGGGTGCACCTGTTGAAGTAATTGAGAACCTTCAAGAGTTGGAGGATGATGGTGAGCCATACGAAAGCATCGAGGAAATTTGGCCTGATTATCCTACAAAGGATGATTTCTTCTTTAACGAAGACGAATATTAATACATTATCCCATTATCGGATGTAAAAAAGGAGACTGTCTCATATTTGAATGAGGCAGTCTCCTTTTTCTGTTTTATTTATTTAGGAGCTTCTGTGATTAGCATAACACTTCTCCCAATTTCAAATCTTCTGGAGTGGTTACTTTGATATTCTCATAGTTACCATCAAATAGATGCATCTTATGCTGACTAAATTCTGCTACGCTTGCATCATCAGTAAAGACTTCTTGATATCCATTTTCGAAAGACGATAAAATCACATCACCTCTAAAAGTTTGAGGAGTCTGCACTAATTTAAAACTGCTTCTATCTTTGGCGAAGTTTCCTTCTTGATTCACTTCACGAATAGATTCTTTTAAATCAACTGTAGGAATTGCAGCACCATATTCCTCCGCACATGTATAGCTCTTTAAAATTACCTCTGTGCTTACTAAAGGTCTAACGCCATCATGAATAGCAATTAGGCAATCTGATGTAGAAATATATTGTAAAGCATTGTCTACAGATTGGTATCTACTATCGCCTCCAGTTACTACCTGATGAGGAGTAGTGAATTGATGTTTTTCGATTAACTCACTCCAAAAGTTAAGTTGATCTTTAGGAAGGGAAACAATAATCTGTATCGACGAATCTGCCTCATGAAACTTATTGATGGTATGCATTAAAATAGGTAAGCCCTTTAGTTCGATAAACTGTTTTGGTAACTCACTTCCCATTCTTAATCCTTTTCCACCGGCGACTATAATGCTATATTTTTTCATGATAATTATGTTTCTATGGTTGATATGATTTTCACCCAAGCTAATTAGGCTTTGCAAAAAAAGTTGTATTTACTTTTGAATAAAAAGAAACAAATAAAGAATACATAAATATATGTTCGTGTTATAATTATTATGTACTCTGATTTTTTTAATTTATATATTCAGACCGTTATCACTTGATGTATTGGTCTTTAAAATTGATATTTTTTACTCATTTTTAAACCTAAGTCAAAAGCTACTATACACTTTGATATATACCAAAGATATCATGTAAATCATGCCTAATTTTTCTATTTCGACTTAACCCATGAAAAAACACATCATTTATATTGTAGAGGATAATCCTACAGAAAGTATGTTACTGAAAATTGCATTGCAACAAATGAATCACCTCACTGTGGAGTATTTTTCAGAAGGACAAGCCTTGCTCAATCGCTTCAAAGAACAACCTGCAGATATTGTGGTATCTGATTTAATAATGCCTTCAATGAGTGGTCAGGAGGTACTGAAAAAGGTGAGAAAGCTAAAAAAATCGACCCTCATGATTGTGTTATCCTCTCAAGAACACATAGAGGTAGTGGCCCAATTGCAAGCGTTGGGTATCTTTAATTATATCGTAAAGGGAGATCATTGCCTTCATTATCTCAAAAGAACCTTAGAAGTGGCGTGCTTTCTTTTAGAAAAAGAATTTAGATTCTAAGTTTATTGCCACTCAAGTGTATTTAGCATGTGCATCATGTCTTCTTTCACATAATCGATCACAGGTGCCAAAGAATCGTTTTGAGTAGATGATGGAAAATACAATGCAGCTCTAAAAAAGTGTTCTGTAGAATCTGTGACAAAAAACTGAAACTGACTAGGTACATCACCTTCTATCTCGTACAATACAGCGGTATATCCTTTATTGGTTCTTGTGGTATATTCATCGATAGCGGTTGCTCTTACATTGTGTTTAAACGTAAGTACATTCGATGTATTGGTATACCCCACCAAAGAATCGTAATTGGCTAACTTTTTATACGAAATATCCACTGTAGCTTTGAATTCTGGATATTGTACTTCTATCCAATAAGGTTCCGACATGAAGGATTCATCAGGAACAATTTCTGCATTTTTTGCCACCTCGAAAGTATAGGGATATCCTTTAAAAGCTTTATCCTTAAATGCATCTTTCTGATAACTATGATCAGGCATTTCTAAACGGTGGTATCCTCTTGGTTTCGGAAGATATGCGGTTGAATCGGAAGATCCGCAACTAAAAAAGAGGGAAATGAAAAGTATTGGAAGTATGTATGTTAATTGTCTCATGAAGTAGTGTTTTCATCTTCGAACTCGGCTTGCAAACGTCTTACATGTTCTTCGTCGTTAAACTTGACATGTACAGTCTTGATACGTTTTTTATCCACAGCTCTAATCGTAAAGGTGATGTCTTTATAATTAATTTTCTTACCTGTTGAAGGCATTTCCTGAAGTAATTCAAGAATTAAGCCACCAATAGAATCACTTTCTCCTTTTACTTTATCAAAATAATCTGGAGGAAGCATGGCCAAGCGTTCAAAATCAATAAGTGATGTTTTACCATCTAGATTAAAACTCGCATCGGTACTGATATAGTCCTGAACCAAATCGCCATCGAATTCATCGTTAATATCACCAACGATTTCTTCAATAATATCTTCTAAAGTCACCAAGCCGGTAGTACCGCCATATTCATCAACAATAATGGCCATGTGTACTCTTCGTTCTTGGAAATCTCTGAGTAGTTCGTCAATTTTTTTAGATTCCGGAACGTAATAAATGTCTTTACGGACAATACGTTTCCATTCAAAATGTTCATTCTTGTCTAAGTAAGGAAGTAAATCCTTGATGTATAAAATACCCACTAAAGAGTCGATGGTATCGCTATATACCGGAAGACGTGAAAAGGAATTTTTGTTGATATGATCCATCAATTCATGAAAGTCGATATCTATATCGATGGCATTCATGTCTGTTCTGGAAATCATGATTTGTTTTACCGTCTTTGATCCAAAACGAACAATTCCTTTTAGCATTTCGCTGGCTTTATCATCTACTTGATCCGTAGCCAAAGAAACTGCTTGATCGAATTCGTTAACCGATACCTCCAGGTTGTAATTTCTTTTTGCTAAAGCTCTTTCCATTGTATTTCCCATGCTTGTCAGTAAAAGAGCAAAAGGATTAAATATTTTGATAGAAATCTGCCAGAAAGAAACCATGCTTTTTGCAAAGCTTATAGAGTTCTTGGTCGCATAAATTTTAGGAACAATTTCACCTATAAATACGACTAAAGCGGTAACGATAAAAGTGAGGGATATAAAAACTTCGGCACCATCGCGTGCAACATCTATGGCATCTGCAACGGTCCACGCAATAAATGTCGAGATCATAACAATAGCGACATTCACGAAGTTATTGCATATTAGTATAGTGGCTAATAAAATCTGAGGGACTTGCAATAGTTTGAATACTTTTTGTCCCACAGGGTCTTCACCCTCTCTACATTCCTTAATTTGCTCAGGGGTGAGGGAGAAAAAGGCTACTTCCGATCCAGAAATTAAGCCTGATAAAATAAGTAAAAGCACCACTACCAAAGCGGCTCCCCAAGGAATGTCCTGAAGGATTAACGATAGTAGTGGCATTACCGGGTGTGATAGATCACCTTCCATGTAAATTCTTTAAATTAAAATTTTAGAACGGAGGGTCGTCATTACTCACTTCAGATGCACCTACAGCTTGAGGTGTTTCCGAAACTGTTGCACCTTGTGGAGGAGCTGCCTCGTAAGGAGCACCTTGACCATCCTGTCTGCTATCTAACATTACCATATCTCTAGCTGTAATGTCAGTAGAATATCTTGTGACACCGTCTTTTTCGTAGCTACGTGTAGTTAGTCTACCCTCGATGTACACTTTACTTCCTTTTTTAAGATATTGTTCAGCAACACCTGCTAAACCATTCCATAGATTTACTCTATGCCATTCCGTTTGCGTCTGACGGTTACCGTCGCGATCTGTGTAGTTTTCAGATGTAGCAATAGATAGGGTAGCAACTTTGTTACCGCCTTCCAGGTTTCTTACTTCTGGGTCTGCGCCCAAGTTACCTACTAAGATGACTTTATTAACTCCAGCCATTGTTTTGTTTTGGTTGTTAATTAATTAGATATGAATCATTAAGTATCTAAAATGATCGAAAAGATTTTCTTCTCTGATTCTAAATTACTTAATAAATATTTTTTCTCAAATAATTCTCTAAAATGATTGGCTTTCCGACTGATTGAATTTCATCGATATCCATCCAACTATAGTGGTGCTGTTCAGATTGAGTCTCCAAAAGAGCTTGCAATTTTACATGAAAAAATTCAATAAATAATCTTCTATGTGATAACAAATGCTTAATCGGTTCGCTCGAGAAAAAAATATCGTTAGTATTTAGATCTAAACCTGTATTTTCAATAATAATGCCGTTCGATAATTTTTGATCTTTTTCTGATGATATGACCTGTGGGAAGTCAAAAAGACCTGCCCAAATGTCACCTTCTTGTCGTTTCTTCATCAAATACTTTCCATTCTGCTCAATCAAAAAGTATTTGATATACTGATTAGTGACCTTTGTTTTTTTCAATTTCACTGGTCTTTGATCAATATTTTGATGTAAACGACTTTCGCAAGATTGTACAAAAGGACATGTTTCGCAGTTCGGCTTCTTTGGCGTGCAATGCATCGCCCCAAACTCCATCAATGCCTGATTAAAAATATCGGGTTTATCCTCCGAAATCAATTGATTCGCTACTTCTGTAAAGACTTTCTGACCTTTACCTGAAGCAATATCCTCATCAATATCAAAAACTCGGGATAACACTCGGTAAACATTTCCATCGACCGTAGCTACCTTTTCTCTAAAGGCAAATGAAGCTATCGCGGCAGCAGTATAATTGCCGACACCTTTCAGTGTCAGTAAATCTTTATAATTATCTGGAAACTTACCATTCCATTCATCCATCACTTGGTTGGCAGCGACGTGCATATTTCTCCCTCGGGAATAATAGCCGAGTCCTTGCCATAAATGAAGAATCTTATCGATATCCGCTTCAGCGAAGTCTTTCACCGTAGGGAAATTTGCTACAAATTTTTCGTAATAAGGTAAGCCTTGTTGTACTCTTGTCTGTTGAAGGATGATCTCCGACAACCAAATTTTATAGGGATCTTGGGTATGACGCCAAGGTAAATCTCTTTTATTGCTTTCGTACCAATTGATTAAGCTGGAGGCAAAATCCATTTTATAGGTTTAATTTAAGGTGGAATTCTGATTCTATTCTGTAACTCTTTTCTCCTCCGAACTGTTCATGTTTTTCAACATTTTTCGGAAAGCAATTCTTAAAAGTCGTTGCATCGGAAGGGCAATAATAGCAGAAACAACAATCCAAACGGCTGCTCCTTGCAACATCAAAATGCCCATTTCTTTAATACCGTGTATAATTCCAATATCCAAAGCCTCTTGAATTTTCTCCAATGTAACGCCTTTTGCACTATTGCCAAAAAGTGAAGTTCCTGCCTTGATATAAGGAATAATCATAAACACCTGAATAGGCGATACCGCATAATTGGCAATCTGAATGGCAAACTGATTTAAGCGGAAAATGGATGCCGCCAAAATGCAGAGCCAAGTACAAATCCCCAACATAGGAGAAGAACCAATTAAAAGTCCCACCGTTACACTCCAAGCCAATAAATGAGGCGTCATTCCTTGTCGGAGTAACGTACGTAAAGGAATAAGTATGCGATGAGTGATGTGGTGCTTTATAGAAAGCCTAATTCTTTTTAGAAAGTGATCCATGTTTGGATTTGTTGGAAGAATCTGATAATTGAATTTGGTTCAAGCAAAATTGAAAATGCGATACCCCAAATTGCCCCAAATAAATGAGCAGAGTGATTGATATAGGTGTTGGGGTTGTTCGATTGATAATAAGAGTAGATCAAAAAGGCTGCTCCTAGAATAAATGATGGAAGGCACAAAACAAAGTACAAGCAAATATCTTGAACTGGAGCAAAGATGATCATAAAGAAAACCACAGAAGAAACAGCTCCGGAAGCACCTAATGATCTATAATTGATATCTCCTTTATGCTTTATATAAGATGGAATATCGGCAATGATAGCACCTCCAAAGTAAAGTGCCAAAAAGGCCAATTCACCGTACAGAACATTTCCAGTAAGAATCATACATATACGTTCAACACTTTCGCCAAAGAAATAGAGCGTTAGCATATTGAACAATAAGTGCATCCAGCTTGAATGAACAAATGCTGAAGAGATAAAACGGTACCACTGATTTTTTGATGCCACCAAATAAGGATCCATCAAAAGTTTGTAGCGGACACTATCATTCTGAAAAGCGTAGTAACTAATACCTACATTCAGGACAATTAATATTAAAGTGATTGACATGTATGATGTTTGTTGAATGTTCTATTTGAATATGCTGCAAGATAATAATCAATTGATAATATCGGATGAAGTTTAAGTTTTTATAAAGGTAGATGGTTTTGGGGAGTGAATATGTACTTTGAATAATTGTTGTGAGATGATTGCAAAATTTGCTTTAAATTGTAGTGAAGAATTTAAAAGATGGAATAACAGAATAACGACTATTTTTTTGATATTATGGAAAAACTAAAAATGAATAGGCTAAGGAAAGGAATTTCAATTTATAATATATTCGGTGGTGTGCTGTTTATTATTTTATTCGCTATTAGTTGTTTGCAATCTGATGGGAGTTGGAATTTGAAAAATAAAATTATTTTTTCTTATTCAGTTATATACTATTTAGCATTAATAATATTCGGTTTTTTATTCTTGAAAAATAGAAGTAATTATAAAATCTTATTCATTTTAAATTTATGTCAATTATTAGTTCTATCATCTTATGAACTAAAATATGCATCAACTAATGGTTTCGCATTTGTCATATATTTATCAGATACTTTTGATCTAAATTTCTATTTTAACTTATTCCCTGAATTTCATGTTATTCAAAACAATATTAAAAATGGAAGTTTTATAGGGATAAATATGACATGTCTTATAACACTTTATTGTCTACTATTATTTAGAAAGAGGTAATGTTGATTAACTTATTAGTCTGAATTAATAAACAATACACAAAATACATCCACAGCTTATGTTTATCGAAAAAATATATGAATTACCTCTAGAGCATAATTTAGGATACTTTTTAGTAGGTATCATTGAACCTGAGGTTATCGGGTTAAAGGGTGGTTTTATACATTATTCTCATTTAATGAATGTTTATGATACTTATAGTTCTACACCTTTTGAAAAAAACGCAAATGAGGATAAAAAATTAAAAGAATTAATGCCTCCATTTGTGATTTCCCGAAAACCTAAATCAAGAGGTAGAAACAAATGGAGAGAAATAGGGAAAAAAGAAATCTCTTTGGATAATTATAGGTTACCAGAATTTTACCAATCTAAAGAAATATTTTATCCTGATGTTAAAAGTCAAGAATGGTGGATGAAAGTTTCACGTGTTTTTATAAATGATAGCTCTAATTCCGATTATGAAAAAATAAAACATTTGGCCCCATGGGTTTATATCAATTTCCCTGGTCTTAGCACCGTTGTGACAATGTATTATTTGCAAAAAAATGGTGTTGATATTTTAGATTATTACGGAGATGGTATCTTAAATGATCCTCTCAATCATGATTTTAATGTAAGAATATATAATTGGGTAAAAAACTTGCCAGATTATTCAAAAGTTCCAGAAGAAATAAGATGGATAGAAAATGTGGATAACATCAAATATTAAGTATAATTCCTAACTCCTATCTCCTAATTCCTACCTATTAAAAAATATTACCACGACATAACCCTTTAAAATGAATCAAAAAAGCTTGTTCGTCGTTTTTATAATCGGTTTAGGTAGTAGAATTCAATAAGTTATACTATCTTTGCCGATCGAATCGGGAACGTGTTTCCCATATGTTTAACTGTGTAACAAAGGACTGCGTTCCTTTCCAACACACAAATGCTAAATTAAAATGGCAGTAAAAATTCGTTTGGCTCGTCGTGGCCGTAAGAGAAAGCCTATTTACAATGTAGTAGTAGCAGACTCAAGATCTCCTCGTGATGGTCGTTTTATTGAGAAGTTAGGTACTTTCAACCCTAACACTGAACCTGCAACTATCAACATTGACGCTGTAGCTGCAGCAGAATGGTTATTGAAAGGTGCTCAGCCTACTGACACTGCTCGTACTGTTCTTTCAAAAGCAGGTGCAATGTACAAGAAACACCTTCAAGTAGGTGTGAACAAAGGCGCTAAAACTCAAGAGGAAGCTGATAAACTTTTTGATGCATGGATGTCAGAGAGATCTTCTGCTTACGCTGCTGAGTTAGAAGCAAAGAAAGCTGCTGCTGAAGCTGCTGTTAAAGCAGAATTAGAAGCAGGTGTTGCTGCTCGTAAAGCTGCTGAAGAAGCTGAGAAAAAAGCTGAGGCTGAAGCTCTTGCTGCTGCCGCTGCTGCTCAAGCTGAAAAAGAAGCTGCTGAGGCTGCTGAAGCTTCAACTGAGGAATCAGGTGAAGAAGCTGCTGCTGAAGGCGAAGCTACTGAAGAAGAGTCTGCTGAGTAATTCCAGCACAAATCTTAAGTCGAAGGTAAATGCCCTCGTATTTACCCCGTAAACTAGGTTTACGTAATCTCCAAATCGAAAATATTTGCCCTACGCCTCCCAAGCGTAGGGCTTCTTTATGCCCAATTGTTTCTTGTAATATGGTTCGTGGGACGTTGCACTGCAACGTCGGTACATAGTAAAGCACAATCTTCTTTATTTATATCGTTGGGAATTATCAATTTTATCACATAACTTGAATGGGTAAATAATTACTTATTTAATGCCAACAATAACTAACAAGACTAATTCTACCTCTTACAAAGCCATCTTGATTCATCCTCAATTACCAACAGGAAGACAACAAGGAGACGTACGTTTTGGATCTCAGAAAGTGGATATCCAAGCAGGCGATTTCTATTATGCTATTCCTTTTGCTGAGTTAGAAATTGAAGCAGGTGGAGCCTCAGGCCAGTTTATCTTTTTCAAATCGAGAAAAGAGAAAGATATTTCCTTCTATACAAAGGACAAATCTATTCTTAAAGACGACTTCTTGATAAGTGATCCACGTTTTCGGGAACATATCAAGAAGACGAAGTTTGCACTGACTAATCTTTATAGGGGAGCAGCCTTGTTCCTTAGTATTTGTCTGATCATCATCACAAGTTTTTATCTATTTAAAGATAGTATCGTTAAAATGGCCGCTCGAAATGTCCCCATCTCCTGGGAAGAACAAATGGGAGATGAGCTTTTCGAATCCATCAAAAAGGAATATACATTTATCGAAAACGATTCTTTGATTGGGGTGTTGGGGAATGAACTTCAACCTTTAATAAATCAAGTAGAAGCAGAAGGATTCAATATCGAATTGTACTTAGTGGAAGATGCTTCTATAAATGCTTTTGCATTACCTGGAGGAAAGGTGATGATCAATTCAGGCTTGATAAAGAATGCCTCTTCTTGGGATGAAGTGGCAGGAGTGATGGCACATGAAATCTCTCATGTATCCTTAAGGCACCATGTTCGAGGAGCAATTGATAAAATTGGCTTTTTTAGTATCGTTTACTTGTTCTTAGGTGATGGTTCTGCTGTAATGGCCACCTTAGCCAATACTATGTTCGAATTACAGACTACGGCTTACTCAAGAACTTTAGAACAGGAAGCCGATAGTCAGGGCATCAATTACTTGCAGCAATGCAGAATCAATCCAGAAGGTATGATTCAATTTTTTGAAATGTTGGATGAGAAACACGAAATGACTCAAATCGATAGTTTGCTTCAGTTTGTGTCTACACATCCTTCTACTCCAGATAGAATTAATGATCTGAAAGAACAGATTGAAGATAAAAAAGAAAATAACTATATCTCTTTCCAATCGAATTACGACGATTTTAAAGAGGGTGTATTACTAACAACTAATTAGATTTTTATGAATTTAGATGTTAAAGGCAAACCTGCTTTTGCCCATGTTCATGTAACGATTGAACCCGGGGAGTCGTTTGTCGCAGAATCGGATGCGATGTCAAGTATGTCTGCTCAACTTGATATGACTGCCGAACTAAACGGAGGATTTTTTAACGCCGTACTTAAAAAAATCTTTGGTGGCGAAACACTTTTTGTCAACCGTTTTACCAACAACACTTCTGAGCCGCTTACTTTAACTATTACGCAACCGACACCTGGAGATATGGAGGTGAAGGAGCTAAATGGAGAAAGTTTCTGTTTACAGCAAGGCGCTTATATCGCTTCTACACCAGATGTGAAATTGGGTGTAAAATATGCCGGTATTGGTTCTTGGATAGGCGGTGAAGGTCTATTTAAATTGATGGTATCTGGACATGGAAAAGTCATTTTTGGTGCTTTCGGTGGTTTAATCGAAAGAGAAGTAAGTGGCGAATTTATTGTCGATACAAGTCACTTGGTCGGTTACGAGCCAGGTATGAAACTGAAGCCTCAATTGTCTGGTGGTATTTTCTCTTCTCTATTTGGAGGTGAGGGGTTAGTCACAAGAGTGGAAGGTTCAGGTAAGATTTTTATTCAGACAAGAAGTTTGTCTGGGATGACATCATGGGTAAATAGAAACTTATAATCATGGCAGAACTATTGAATACATCATTAAAGACAGAGATTCAGTTGGGGCCAGGGGCATCAGCTGTTAAAATAGATTTGGAGCCTGGACAACATTTTACTGCCGAGGCAGGAGCAATGATTGCCATGAGTCCATCCATTACAATGACAACCACTACACATAAGAAAAGTGGAGGTGGTATTATGAAAGGTCTAAAAAGAATGCTGTCGGGCGAAAGCTTTTTCTTAAATCACTATTCGGCAGGAAACGAGGGCGGTACTGTATGGTTAAGTGCGACCCTAGCAGGTGATATGATGACGCATGAGTTGAGCGGAGAAGGATTAGTCGTTCAAGCAGGTTCCTACGTGGCTTCATCACCAGATATCGAAGTAGATTTTAACTGGCAGGGCTTTAAAAGTTTCTTCTCAGGAGAAAGTGCTTTTTGGTTGAATTTAAATGGTCAGGGTACTGTCATTTTCAATTCTTATGGAGCGATTTATCCGATAGAAATCGATGGTGACTATATCGTAGATACAGGACATATCGTCGCTTTTGAAGAGACACTTGACTTTGAAGTAACTAAAGCTGGACAAAGCTGGGTGAGTTCATTCCTTGGTGGAGAAGGCTTGGTGTGTAAGTTTAAAGGAAAAGGAACTGTTTGGGTACAATCGCATAACCCAAGTTCATTCGGACAAATTTTAGGACCAACATTAAGACCAAGATAGATCATGCTTACAGAAGATAAAAAAGGATTAGATTTTAGATTTGACTGTAAACCTGATTTTGGTTTTATCACAGTCAATATCCCATCGGGAGAAAAAATAAAAGTAGAAGCGTCGGCCATGGCAACGATGGATACCAACATCGAAATGCATACGAAAATGAAAGGTGGATTCGGTAGGATTTTCTCTGGAGAATCGCTTTTCATTAATGAGTTTGAGGCAAAGAACGGTGCAGGAGATATTCAAATTGCTCCAGGTGCACCAGGCGATGTGGAACATGTGTATTTAGAGAATGAATCGATTTACCTTCAGAATTCTGCTTTTGTAGCTTCGGCAATGAGTGTTGAAGTAGAAACAAAATTCCAAGGGTTAACAAAAGGCTTCTTCTCTGGCGAAAGCTTGTTCTTGATAAAATGTTCGGGAACAGGAGATCTTTGGTTCAACTCTTATGGTGGAATCATAGAAATTGATGTAGAAGACGGCTATGTAGTCGACACAGGTCACATTGTAGCATTTACAGAAGGTTTGGATTATAATATCTCAAAAGTGGGAGGTTATAAATCACTTTTCTTCTCTGGCGAAGGCTTTGTTTGCCGTTTCTCTGGAAAGGGTAAAGTGTGGATTCAAACGAGAAAGATAGGTCCATTTACAAGTTGGGTACATCCGTATCGTCCGGTGAAGAGTAAGAGTTAATCGCTCATAAATTTAATGATACAAAAAATCCATCCGAGCAATCAGATGGATTTTTTTATAAGTAGTCCACATCAAAATATCATCAAAAGTCGATCAGGTTATTGTACCACTTTCTGATCATCTACTTTATCATTTTCTTGAATCAATTGAGACCAATCTCTCAAAGGTGCATTGGGAACAATTGCTCCGATAATATTTCCTTTGATAGGATTGCCAAAGAAGTCAGTTTTCACTTCCAGTCCTCCATAATAAATTCCTTTTTCCGTTTTATCTGATTTTAATTTTGGAATCGCTTCTCCTTGATATATCAAGTTATTGTTCTTTGGCACATAGTCTTTGGCCTCAGAACCATTTTCGTTTTCGAATTCAGGTAGACCGCCTAAGGCTTTTTCATCCCAATATCCGTCAGCCAATGCATTTTCAACAGCCGAGAATTTATCTTTACCATCGGCATTGTACAGTCGGTAGATATTGTTTCTCATGATCAATTCCATTTTGTCCAATTCTTTTTGATTCATCGGACGGATGTTGGCCATCACAGAACCATCAAATCCTTTGCCTGCTTTTGCTCCTTCTTTTGCTTCTTTTGAAATCATAAAATCAAAAGCAGCATCATATGCTTCCCCATCTTTCCAACGGTGCATTGACCAACCGCTGCTTGTTTTTTCTTCTAACCAGAATAAGTTGTTCATCATCACAAGCCCTTCATTAGAAGTGGAAATATTGAATACATTCGGGTTGGTATAAGGTTTATTTCCAGCAATCGTATTGATGATGGTGTTATTATAAATGTACGTCTGATAAGGTCCCAAATACTTTTTCTTATGATTATGACCATTCACCGTCACAATCGCTCCGGGCGTCCCTACTTTTCCCCAGAACTTTTGATGAGGATCCTTAATATTTCTCCAACCATCATTTATGCTGACATTAAATCGATACGAACAATTGTAGTTGAGTCCAAGTATCTCAATAAAACCACCCGCATTATAACGACTCAGGCAATGCTGAAGCACCACGTTTTTACAGTTAAAATCGATATGCGCACCACAAGAATCGGCAATTCCTTGAGCTCCTTCGAAGACATTGTGTTCGAACAAGAAGTTCTGTAATCCCCAAGTCCACATACCGCTACCGCGACCCCATTTACGTGTGTCATTTCTATTTCCCGACTCTGTAATTCGGCTATATTTTAAATGACTATTATTGCATCTGTTGAACTGCATTCCAGGACCGCCGGCCTGATACACCGTACAATGTTCAATACGTACATCATCCACATTATGCTTTAGAGAACCATCAATTTTACCGTTTCCTTTAAAGCGAATACCCATTTGACTCACATTTTTGACTGTGACATGCTGTACCGCTACATTACGAATCCCTTTTCCTTTTTGATGTACCTGACCAAAGACTCCCCATCCCCAACCAGCGTCGTCGTTCATATTCCATTGTCTACAAGCACGCGAAGTTTCCGCTTTATTTAATAGGTATACATCTTCGATATCCACATTATATACTAAGAAGTTCTCCATTAAACTATGCGTATGTGAATTATCGGATAGTATTCTGATGGCATAACGTTGGTTTAAACGTTTCTCGTTTTTATTGTACATGAAAGTGCCATTTTCAGGACCTCCATTTCCCGTCATTTTTAAATCTGATATCAATACATTGGAAGTATTCTGAACCCAAATACCTGCAGGGTAACCTTTAAAGTTGATGGTCGCTTTACCATCACCATAACTGCCAACATGAATGCGATTGATATTTTTTGATGAGGTATTCAGATTAATCAAATCAATACTACCAAAGTGTTCTTGATTTCCTTTTAAAAGAATCTGATCTCCAAAATTAACCTTTAGTTTAACTAGCTGAGCTAAACTTTTAATCGCTTTCTTTTTGCTTAAACCGTTGTTCTTATCATTACCGTCTTTAGCGTCTACATAGATGGTTCTTTTAAATTTAAAAGAAGGTTTGTATTTGATCTGATTGTTGGTAACAACATCAGCAAACTTAAAATTATTTGGAGTTAAGGGTACTTCGTTGCTAATGGGAACCGAATTGGCCTTTTCCATCGCACTTTCCAATTGAACTTGTCCCCAAACGGAAGTTGAGAGGAAGATCAGTAGGAACTTAAAAATCATTTCTTTCATCACATACTATTTTAATATTCGAGGGTAATTGACTTTTGAAAGTATTACCACTAAGAGCTTGATGCAAGCTATTGAATATCAGATAGAGATAGAGTTAAAGAAATGATTTAAAAGAGGTGGTAAATGTAAAACAGGGTGTATCTCAATGCAGAATCATGCATTTACCCTTGTTGTAGTATCATTTAACTAGGGCAGTACAAGGGAGTTGTTCTTCTATGTAGATGACTCCATCGTAGACTTCAGTCCATCTCATTCGATAAGGAGTATTCACTAATCCCTTCATAGAAAAATACTTTGCTTTACCTTTATATTCTGTAAAATCGGTAAATGATAATGTATATTTTGAGTCGGAAAGCCACTGTTCAAAAGAGTTTTTCGCAGGTTTTCTGATGTTGTAAGGTTCACTTTTAATTCTACCTGCTTGTCCTTTGTAACAAGTAAAACCTAGTGTGTACATCTCATTTCCTAGAGTTTTGTAGGTCATGAGACCAAGGGAACTGTGATGTTTTAAATGACTTTTTGCTGTATGCATACTGGCAGCCCAAACAATTATTTTCTCATTCGGAAAACGTTTTTGAGAGAGCCAAATTAAGTTATTGGCCATTTGAACATCACGGTATGTATAGGTGCTATTTTTAGAAAACTCCTTTTTGAAGTTGATCAACCAAGAATTCTCAGCATATCCGTTTAGGTTCTGTAATTCCTGCTTCATGAAATCATCTTTGCTATACTGTTGATCAATTGATTTTAGAGTAGTGAAAAAGAATGATCGATCTTCTTCCGTAGCTTTTGAGTCGTATTCATTCTTATACAACTCATCAAGAATATCAATAAATCGTTTCTTGTCTTCAATTTCAATGCTATTGTCTGATAAAAAACGATCAAAATCTTCTGAATAAACACCTTTTGGATGGGCATCATATCGACGAACGTCAACGCCGGTCATGTATAATGGTTGGTCTGAGGAATACGTGTCTTTTATATAATTGAAGGTCGACTGACACTCTTCGCATTTGGTCCAAATTTGGAATATTTTATCCTTGGCTGCTTCGAAATTTTGTGGATCTTCTTCGAAGTTTTTCTGCATACCATAGAAGTTACTTTCGAAGGCAATGATATTGAACCCAAGTTCTTCGTGAAGGTATTTCACTAAACGACTTTTCATTTTAAAGGTATTGGCATCTCCGTGGTCTTGTTCTCCAAGCATAACCACTTTAGCATCACCAATGGAGTTCTTGATTGCTTCTAGGTCGGAATAATCTTCCTGATCAAAATCAAATGATGTGATGGGGCTAGTGTTGTCGAGAACATAGTTTTTGATGTCTTTCTGACCAAACAATACATGTGCGATAAGTGCAAAGAGTAGAGTAAGTCTTAATGTCATGATAAAAATATTGAAGTGAATTTTAGTTTCTGTAGTTTAAGACACGAGATAATCTAAATTAGTTTGATTTAAAAGTGTTTTAGATGTGTTGAATTTTAATGAATTATGACTATTATAAATACATTAAAAAATGATAATCATGTTCGAAATAAAAAATGAAGAACAGTACGATATCTGTTCAAAAAAGATAGATCAATTTGTTGATTTAGTTGGTGATAATACAAATGAAAATGATCCAAATTATATTGAATTGATGCTATATACTGATGCTGTAGAAAAGTATGATAAGATCCATTATAGTTTTAATAAAAATAGTTTGACTGAAGAAATAGAGGTACTTAAATTAGAAAATGATAAATAAAAAATCCCTCATCACCGAAGTCATGAGGGATTAATTTTTTGAAATCTATGTAATCGCTAGTGCGGATTAATACAGATATTAAAGTTCAGCAAAGAAGTCGTTTCCTTTGTCGTCAACAATAATGAAGGCAGGGAAGTTTTCGATTTCGATCTTACGAACCGCTTCCATTCCTAACTCTTCGAAGTCAACCACTTCTACCGACTTAATGTTCTCTTTTGCTAAAATTGCAGCAGGACCACCGATCGATCCTAAGTAGAATCCACCGTGTTCGTTACAAGCATCTGTTACTTGTTGCGAACGGTTACCTTTTGCTAGCATAATCATAGAACCACGTTTTGCTTGGAATGGTCCAACATAAGGGTCCATTCTACCTGCAGTTGTTGGCCCGAATGATCCTGAAGGCATTCCTTCTGGAGTTTTTGCAGGACCAGCATAATATACTGGGTGGTTTTTGAAGTACTCAGGCATTTCCTCACCGTTGTCCAACATTTGCTTGATACGAGCGTGAGCAATGTCACGAGCCACGATCAACGTACCTTTCAAGTTCAAACGTGTCTTGATTGGGTATTTTGTCAATTCAGCCAATACTTCTTCCATAGGTCTGTCCAAATCGATATCGATAGGATCAGCCATTGCAGCAGACTCAGTAGGGATCAAACGACGTGGATTTCTTTCTAGTTCTTCTAACCAGATACCGTCTTCGTTGATTTTTGCTTTGATGTTTCTATCCGCAGAACAAGAAACGCCAATACCTACTGGACAAGATGCAGCGTGACGAGGCAAACGGATTACTTTTACATCGTGTGTAAAGTATTTACCACCGAATTGTGCACCGATCAAGCTTTCTTGACAGATCTTTTGGATTTTTTCTTCCCACTCCACATCACGGAAAGCCTGACCACCCATATTACCTTCAGTAGGTAGGTTGTCGTAATATCCAGCGGATGCTTTTTTCACTGTCGCCATGTTTGCTTCAGCAGAAGTACCACCCACTACAAATGCTAAGTGATAAGGAGGACAAGCTGCAGTACCAATTGACTTTAGTTTTTCTTTTACAAATGCCGTTAAGCTTTCGTCGTTTAATAAAGCCTTAGTTTGTTGGTACAAGAAAGTTTTGTTGGCAGATCCACCACCTTTTGCCATAAACAAGAACTCATAAGAGTTACCTTGCTCAGAGTAAATATCTATTTGTGCAGGAAGGTTAGTTCCTGTGTTTTTCTCCTCAGTCATAGTTAAAGGCACTACCTGAGAATAACGTAAGTTTCTTTCTTTGTATGTTTCGTAGATACCACGAGACAAATGCTCCGCATCGTTAGCACCTGTTATTACACTCTCACCTTTCTTACCCATTACGATAGCTGTACCCGTATCTTGGCAAGATGGTAATTGTCCTTCAGCTGCTACAGCTGCGTTCTCTAACAAAGTACGTGCAACAAAACGATCGTTGTCTGAAGCTTCAGGATCGTCCAAGATCTTAGCTACTTTCTCTAAATGGGCAGTTCTTAAGTAGAAAGAAACATCTGCCATTGCTTCTTGAGAAAGCATTTCCAATCCTTTAGGATCAACTTTTAAAAATTTACGACCGTCAACTTCGATTGTTGAAACATAATCTTTTGTTAGTAATCTATACTTTGTGTCATCTCCTTTTAAAGGAAATGGTTTTTGATAGAAAAATTCGCTCATGATTCTAATGTTATAATTCCTTGTGATAAACGCTTGTTTGTTTTTGTATAACTCGCATGTGTTCAAGCCCTACAAAAATACACAACGAGTTTCACAGCAATAGTGAGATAAGTCATAATTATAAAATAGATTTAAATGATTCTAATAATTAATAGAATCATTCTTATGTGATAATTGTTATTAAAGCACATTCAAAAAAAAATAAACGTTATTTCAACATTTTTTTCTCTTTTGTTATGCTTGCATAATATTTTTACATATATTTGAAAATAGATGTTATGCTTGCATACATTAATAAGTGAATGATCACTTCTATAAAGCAGTATGATATCGACATTTTGATGTCTTGACCAATAAATAACACAAACATAACCGTGTGAAACTTTGGACAAGGTCAAAATGGAAATAACTCTCAGTGAATATCTATTTTGACCTTCTAAAGGTTCAATCACCAAAGAAAAACAACACTATAAAAATTTACATTTTAGAATTATGAACACTGTAACCAATAAGAAAGCAATCAAAGGAGGAGAATTTCTGATTCGTGAATCTGAAGCGAATGAAATTTTTACTCCCGAGGAATTTTCTGAAGAACAGGTAATGATGGCGCAAGCCACTAAAGATTTTATCGATACTGAAATTACTCCCAACTCTAAGAAAATTGATGGGCACGATTGGGAATTGGTAGAAAACATTTTTAAGAAAGCAGGCGAATTAGGTCTTTTAGGTATTTCGGTACCAGAAGAAAAAGGAGGATTAGGCATGAGCTTTAATACTTCTATGTTAATCGCCGATGTTTTTGGAGAAGCAGGTTCATTCTCTACAACTTATGGAGCACATACAGGTATTGGTACATTACCAATCATGTATTATGGAAACGATGCTCAAAAAGACAAATACTTACCACTACTAGCTTCTGGAGAATGGGCAGCAGCCTATGCATTGACTGAACCTGATGCAGGATCAGATGCGAACTCCGGAAAAACGAAAGCAGTTTTATCAGACGATGGTTCACATTACCTATTGACAGGTCAAAAAATGTGGATTTCTAACGCAGGTTTTGCAGATCTATTTATCGTATTCGCAAAAATTGAAGACGATAAAAATCATACTGCATTCATCGTAGAGAAGTCGTTCGGTGGTATTACAATGAACGAAGAGGAAGAAAAATTAGGTATCAAAGGTTCTTCTACTCGTCAGGTATTCTTCACAGACTGTAAAGTACCTGTGGAAAATATGTTATCAGAAAGAGGTAATGGTTTTAAAATCGCTGTAAACATACTAAACATTGGTCGTGCAAAACTAGGTGCTGGTGTATTAGGTGGATGTCGTGCAGTAATTAATTATGCCACAACTTATGCTAAGGAGCGTAAGCAGTTCAAGCAGCCAATTGCCAATTTCGGTGCAATCAAGCAAAAACTAGCTCAGATGACGACAAAGACTTATGTGATTGAGTCGATGTGTTATAGAGCAGGTCAAAATATAGAAGACCATACCGAAGATTTATTAGTGGGCGGTATGGACGAAGCAAAAGCCAAATTAAAAGGAGTAGAGCAATTTGCCATAGAGTGTGCTATCCTCAAAGTATTTGGTTCTGAGGTACTGGATTTCGTAGTGGATGAAGGTGTTCAAGTATATGGAGGTATGGGATTCTCAGCAGAAGCTCCTGTGGAAAGAGCCTATAGAGATGCCCGTATTTCTAGAATTTATGAAGGTACAAACGAGATCAACAGAATGCTTCTTGTAGGTATGATGATCAAACGAGCTATGAAAGGCGAGTTGGACATTGTTTCTCCTGCTATGGATGTTGCAAAAGAGTTGACATCAGTGCCATCATTCGAAACAATTGATACGTCTATCTTATTTAATGTTGAAAAAGACATCTTAAAGCGTCTGAAAAAAGCAGCATTGATGGTAGCAGGTAGAGCAGTTCAAGTGTTCGAAGCGAAAATCAACGATCAACAAGAGATCTTGATGAATGTAGCGGATATGTTAATTCAAATCTACGCTGCAGAATCTACAATTCTTCGTACAGAGAAGATGGTAGAAGACAAAGGTGAGGAAGCTTGTAAGCAACAAATCAACATCGCAAAAGTATTCATTAGAGAAGCTGCTGAAGTAATCGCTACTGCTGGTAGAGAAGCAATCGGTGGTATCGCTACTGGAGACGAACAAAAAGTAATGTTGATGGGCTTGAAGCGTTTCACTAAGTACGATTTAGAAAACGTACACATGTTAAGACGTGAATTAGCTGACGCAGTTATTGAGAAAGAAGCTTATCCTTTCTTCATTATCTAATCAGCGTACACATAAAACTTTTTATCAATATTCGTATTGATGAAATAGGACGATTAAATACTTGGTTACATGATGAAAAAGCCAACTCGATTCGGGTTGGCTTTTTTATTGCAGCTATTTTCTTTCTGAGAAGGTCATAATCAGTGAATTATCAATTGATATTTCCTTTTGCGTATCTCATTTTAATATTTCTCGCTACAAATAAACTCAGTTATGAAAATTGTCGATCTCTCTAAACCAATTAAATTCAATAAAAAAGATCCATGGTTTATGCGTGTAAAAATCAAACATAAACCCCATAAAAAAGCCAAGTGGTTGATTCGCCTTTTAGGATTGCCTTTCAATTTATTTCCTAAAGGATTTGATGGATGGGCAGATGATACCATCGAAAAAATGGGTGTGCATTCTACTACGCATATCGACGCTCCTTGGCACTATTCTCCAACAGTAGCTGGTCAAAAAGCCAAAACAATTGATGAAGTTCCTTTGGATTGGTGCTATGGAGACGGTTTGGTGATAGACATGGAACACAAAGAAGATTTCGACCCAATTACAGTTGCTGATATCGAAACTTTTCTCTTAAAAAATCAATTGGAAATCAAAGAGGGAATGATTGTCTTGATCAAGACAGGTCGAGATAAATTTAATGGTACTGAAAATTTCCATAAGGTAGGCACAGGAATGAGTGCGGAAGCAACACACTACCTTATTGATAAAGGAATAAAAGTAATGGGTATCGATTCTTGGGGATGGGATTTACCTCTGCCTTATCAAATGCAGAAAGCAAAAGAGTCGGGGAATTCTGAATTGTTTTGGGAAGCACATTTAGTGGGACAGGAAAAAGAGTATTGTCATATGGAACAGTTGGTCAACTTAGGAGCTCTTCCTTATAACGGTTTTAAAGTGGCTGTTTTTCCATTGAAAATTGTGGGAGCATCGGCAGCACCCGCTCGAGTAGTGGCGATGATTGAGGAAGATAGGCCTTATTAATTAGAAAAACCTCTCCGGGTAGTTCATTAAAAACAACTCTGATTTTGCTCTGGTTAACGCTGTATATTGCCAACGAACAAAGTCGGAGTTGATCATATCGTCTCTTAAAAATCCGCAATCCACAAAAATAGCATCCCATTGTCCACCTTGTGCTTTATGGCAAGTGAGGGCATAAGAAAACTTCACTTGAAGTGCATTTAAGTAAGGATCTTCTCGGATCATTTTATTTCGTGCTTTCGGGTTTTCCACACTTTCGTACTCTTCTACTACTTGATGAAAAAGCGAACGATTCTCTTCTTGGTCCAACTGAGGAGTAAAGGAGTGAAGTGTATCTAAAATAATCTTTGCTTCCACTTGAGGATGGTTTTCATAATCCAACAATCTGAAACGGATATCACAGAATCGTAAACCATAACGCTCTTCAATTCCGCCTACTCTAGAAACCTCTATAAACTCTCCATTGGCAAGGAAACCGGCAGGGGAATCATCATCCAACCAGAAATAATTATTACGGACGATCATCAAATAATCGCCGGCATCTAGTTCGTCTTCCCTATAATGTATTTGCCTTCTGATGTACTGATTGTATTGAGTAGCTGCTCGGTTGGATCGTGTAATGATCACTGTATTTTCAGTCCCATATTTATTATAACCATACAATAATCCGTCTTCTAGCTTATCCGTTCCCATCTTAAAGATGTCTTTAAAAGCAGAAGTATTGAATTTTATTTGTTGATCTGTTTGAAGGCAATTTCTAAGCTGAGTAGCATTATATAAGATCCCCGATTCCGATGCCTGACGAACCACTTCTGTGAGTTCAAGCCCAATCAGATTTAAGTGATGTACATTTTGAAGATATATTTCGTCCAATGCAGGGCTGATTTCTTGCTTTACCGGTGGAAGCTGCGCAATATCTCCAATCAATATCAGTTTGTTGTTGGCTTTGAGATCCTGAAAAACATAATTGATTAAGGAAGTAAGCAGCCCTTCTCCACCTGGATAAGATTGGTCGTCAATCATCGACGCTTCATCCACAATGAAAATGGTATTGACAGCATTATTCTTCGTGCGTTCGAAGCTGGTCATTCCCGTATCCGGATCTTCCGATTGTTTATAAATGATACGGTGAATAGTGAACGCCTTTCTTTGTGCATAAGAAGACATCACCTTTGCAGCACGACCTGTGGGCGCTAACAAAAGGGGTTTATAACTATAAAAACGCAGAATATTTGATAAAGCCGTGATGACTGATGTTTTACCAGTACCGGCATATCCTTTAAGTACAAAAGTATTTTTCCTTCTGTTTTTTTCAAGAAGAAAAGGGTCCATCAATTCAAAAAGTTTCTTTTGTCCGTTGGTCGGCTCAAAGGGAAACTGTGCACTAATTCTTTCTGATGGGGTGATCATTGGGGATATTATTTCTATGTTATGAAGCTCGCATTGCTTCTACAGGATCCATTCTTGAAGCTGAAATAGCAGGAGCGATACCCGAAATTACACCAACAAGTGCAGAAATAAATAATCCGACAATTAAATTTTGAAAGTTTAATGAAATTTGGAAAGATTCAGTGGAGAATAGGGAGAGTCCGGAGACGAGAAATAATCCCATAATACCGCCGAAGAAACTAAGAAACATGGCTTCGCAAAGGAACTGCAAGAGGATAAAGTAATTTTTAGCCCCTAACGCTTTTTGAATACCTATTTGTGAGGTTCTTTCTTTTACAGATACAAACATGATGTTGGCAATACTAAAGCCACCCACCAAGATAGAAAACATACCGATAACACCACCAGCAAGCTTTAAAGCACCTGTTACTGAGCCGATAAATTCGACAATAGCGTCCGTTTTATTCAAAGCAAAGTTATCTTCTTCTTTTGGTCTAATACCTCTAAATCGTCGTAATAAACCTCTTAATTCACCTTGAATTTCCTCCATATTTTCATCTTCTTCAAAGCCTTTTACGATGAGCTGTGGAGAAATATAGTTTCCTTTAGATGCATACATTTTTACCAATGCACTGTAAGGAATCATAATCAAGTTGTCGTTAGAAGGAGTATTTAATAAACTTTCTCCTTGTTTCTCAAAAACACCAATGACTTTAAACTTTTGTCCTTGAGTTTTAATTGTTTTTCCAATAGCATCACCATGTCGGAACAATTGTTCTGCTACTCCATGACCAATAATGGCATTCTGAACACCATTCTGAGACTCACTAACTGTAAAGTAACGTCCTTGTTCGATGGTGGAAGTGTTGATTTTATTGTACTCGTAAGACGTTCCGAAAATGGTCCCATCTTCAAAGGTGTTGTTTCTATACTGGAAAGTTTTGCCTCTTTTATCTTCAAAAATAGCCACGTGCTTTACCCACTTGCCGTTTTCTTTAATAAACTGATATTCTTTTACGGTTGGACTTGGTCTTCTGTAATATTTCCACCAAGGGTAATTAGGTTCGTTGAAGGCAAAAGGCCATTTGCCCACATACATCACTTTATCTCCAAAAACCGATAGTGAAGATTGAATACTATTATTAAGAGCGTCTACTAGAGTGAAGATGGCGATGATGGCAAAAATACCAACAGTTACACCAAGAAGTGAGAGTATTGTTCTGAGTACATTTTCTTTTAAAGCATTCACTGCAAAGCGAAAACTTTCAAAAAACAGTCTTATGAAAAGCATAATTTCGAAAAAAATGGAAATTTTTTAGATAATATATCCTTTATCTATTGATTGATTGGAGATTATCTGATCTTTATTTGTTAAATTTACCGTCTTGATTTTCAAGGTACGCATTTTGTGTGTATTCAAGAAAAGTTAAGCGATATATCGTAAAATTAGATAGAATATAATACGTAATTTCATTCCATGAAGCTATCCCAATTTCAATTTGATCTGCCATCAGATCTGATTGCACAATATCCAGTAGAAAACAGAGATGAAGCTCGTTTGATGGTTCTTCATCGTAAAACAGGCGAAATCGAGCATAGATTGTTCAAAGACATCGTAGAGTATTTCGACGAAGGTGATTGTTTGGTAATGAACGATACTAAGGTTTTCCCAGCTCGTCTTTATGGAAATAAAGAGAAAACAGGTGCTAAAATCGAAGTATTCTTGTTACGTGAACTAAACAAAGAATCTCATCTTTGGGATGTGTTGGTTGATCCTGCTCGTAAAATCCGTGTAGGTAACAAACTTTATTTTGGTGATGGTAGCTTAGTTGCTGAAGTTATCGATAACACAACTTCAAGAGGCCGTACGATCCGTTTCTTAGTAGATGGTGAAGACGAGGAATTCTACAAAACTATCGAAGAACTAGGAGAGACTCCAATTCCTAAAGACTTACTTCGTGAAGCGGAGCCTTCAGACAGAGAGCGTTACCAAACGATCTTTGCTGAGAAGAAAGGTGCCGTTGCTGCTCCATCAGCTGGTTTACACTTTACTCCTCAAATTGCAAAGAGAATGGAGATCAAATCTGTAGAGATTACTCCTATTACTTTGCATGTTGGCTTAGGTGCTTTCAGAGATGTAGATGTAGAAGACCTTACAAAACACAAAATGGATTCTGAGCAATATAGCGTTGGTCAGGAAACAGTAGACGTAGTAAATAAGGCATTAACTGAAAAGAAAAATGTTTGTGCTGTAGGTACTACTGCTCTTCGTTCATTGGAGACATCAGTATCAGCATCAAATATGTTGAAAGCGAATGAGGGCTGGACAGATAAATTTATCTTCCCTCCATACGACTTCAAAATCGTTTCTTCTATGGTCACTGGTTTCCACAAGCCAAAATCAACTTTACTAATGATGGCTGCTGCTTTTGGCGGTTACGATTTAGTAATGAGAGCTTACGAAGAAGCAATCAAAGAAAAATATCGTTTCCTTAGCTATGGTGATGCCATGTTGATTCTTTAATCTTTATTGATTTTAGAAGTTTATCAACTAAAAAGCACATCTTTTATTTAAGTGATATAAATCTACTTTTTTTAAAAAAAAGAAGGTTTTCGAGCACTTTTTAAGGATAACAAGAAAATATAAGAAGCAAAGAGTACGTAATAAATGTCCTCTTTGTTTCTTTTATTTAGAAAATTTGTAAAAAAATAAGATTAAAGGGTAACCTTAATTTTATAAAACCGTATAAATAATGACCAAAGTAGACGTTAATGTTATACAAGAAAGTGACTTCACGTTAATTAGTGTGGTAGGTGAGCTTGATGCTAGCTCTTCTGTTGAGTTAGATACAAGGTTACAGCAATGCATTGATAATGGAGAAACGAAGCTACTAATAGACTGTGTAGGATTAACTTACATCTCCTCTGCGGGTATTGGCGTTTTTACATCAAGACTAGATGACGTTCAACTGAAAAACATTTCTATGGTATTGTTTAACGTTGCAGAGAATATTAAAAGCGTTTTTGAAATTTTAGGGGTAGACCAATTCTTAAACTTGGCCTCTAATAAAGAAGAAGCCATCCAAACACTTTAAAACAGGCAATGTTTACAAAAAAAGTCAATTGTGAAACAACCAATCTTCATACAATACGAGAGTTTATACTTTCGTCATTGGATGAATACAGCGTACCTCATGCACAGAGGGACATGATTGTTGTTGCCGTTGACGAAGTTTGTGCCAATAGAATGATTCATTCTAATAGCTGTGATCCATCAAAAGAAATTCAAGTTTCTGTATTTAATACTTCTGAAAATGAAGTGATTATTGAAATTAAAGATGGTGGCGATGCCTTCGATATTAAAACATATCACTCCCCTGAAATTACTGATGTTATTAAGCAGCACCGCAAAGGCGGTATGGGCTTAAGACTCGTAAAAAATATTATGGATGCTGTTCATGTTGTCCAAGATGGTAACTTTCAAGTCTGCCGTTTGGTGAAACAACTTTGAACAAATCTAAAAAGAAGAGATACTTTTATAAAGTGTCTCTTTTTTTATGTTTTAATTTTTTCTAAATCCGTTTTACACACTACATTTGTGAGGTTACTACTCAAACTAAGCTAATTTTTATCAAATGCTTATATAGAATGTAGCCAGTTTTAATTTCTGTATTTTGAGTAACAACATCATGAAAGAAATATTGCTCAACAAAGTTAGAGTATCAAATTCAGCTTCCCCGTTTCATCAAAAAGTCGTTAACATCCTCGTTAAAGACGGACAAATTTCTGATATATCCGAATCACCAATTACTGCATCTTCTGCAGAAGTCATCGAAGGCGACAACCTTTGGGTTTCTACAGGTTGGGTAGATATGCGTGCGACATTAAATGAGCCGGGTGATGAACACAAAGAAGACATTGCATCACTTTGTAAAGCAGCTGAATTCGGAGGTTTTACCGATGTTGCTACCCTTCCAAACACCAATCCGACCATTCAATCCAAAGAAAGTATTCACTTTGTAAAACAAATGAGTGCTTTTGCTCCAGTAAATATCCATCCGATGGGTGCCTTAACTAAAAATACAAAAGGCGAGGAGATGAACGAGTTGATCGATATGCATGAAGCAGGTGCAGTCGCTTTTACAGATGGTATTCATCATTCATGGCACCTAGGTGTGGTGAAAAGGGCGATTATGTACATGCAAAAGTTCGATGGCTTGTTGGTAGAAATGGCTAATGAGAAAACATTGGATATGGATGGACACATGAACGAAGGCGTACCAAGTACTTTGATGGGAACAAGAGGTATTCCTAACATCGCTGAGTGGTTGGGCATTCAGAAATTAATCTCATTATTGACGTATACAGGTGGTAGAATCCACTTCGCTAATATATCCGCTGCAGAGTCTGTCGACTTAATTCGTAAGGCGAAAGCAGATGGTCTTAATGTTACTTGTGATATTGCTGCACATCAGGTGGCAATGACAGATGAAGCATTAAGCGATTTTGATACGAACAAAAAAGTATGGCCTCCTTTCCGTGCTCAAAAAGATATTGATGCACTTTGGGAAGGTATCAAAGATGGAACAATCGATGCGATTGTATCATCTCATACTCCACATGATACAGAGTCAAAACGATTAGAATTTGATTTAGCTGATTTCGGTATCATTGGTTTAGAAACCGCTTTTGCTAATGTTGTTTCAAACAAACCAACAGATGTAGGTGTAGACTTAATCGTTGAAAAAATGACTTCAACTCCAAGAGAGATCTTAAAGTTAGCCTCACCAAAAATCGAAAAAGGAGAGAAAGCATGTCTTACGGTATTTGCTCCAGCTCAAGAATGGACATTTACAAAAGAGGACATTCAATCGAAATCTCTAAATTCACCATTCATTGGAAAAACATTTACAGGAAAAGCAGTTAGGACGATTAACTAAGCTTTTGTAACGTAATAAGTAATAACTAATAGGGAATAAGGATTTTTCATTACCTATTAGTTATTACTTATTAGTTAAACTTTCTATTGCCTCTTTCCTCGTCTCTGCTGCATCGATTCTTTATAAATAGTCATTTGTTTCTCTGTTAATACAGATGAAAGCATCATCATTTGTTGTTTTTGAACCTTTTGCATCGCCTCTCTCATTCCTTCTCGGTCACCTTCGAATTGTTCCCTAAGTTGAGTAAATGTCGCTTTTGAAGAAGCCGTAATGGCATCGTATTTTTCCTTTTGATCTGGAGTGAGTTTTAATTTTAGCTCTAAAATATATTGTTGCTGCTCTCTCATTTCCATCAATACAAAGGTTTTATATTGCTCGTATTTTTGATCATCAAGAAGGTCTTTTACTTTTTCAAGATGTTTTAACTTCAGCTTATCGCTTTCCTTTTTCATCTCATCGCGATCAACTTCACCTTCTTCTCTCGCAAGCATCATCATGGTCATTACATCCTCTTGAAACTTCATAAAAGCTTTATTGACTTTCTTCTTTTCGGTGTCATCAAATTGTAATTCTTCTACTAATTCTGATGGAAGTTCTTGTGGGCCTTTCATAAAAAAGCGAGGACCTCTTTGTCCATATACTGTGATGCTTAACATCAAGATCAGAAGTGTTGTGCTATATCTTTTCATATTATCTCTTGGTTATGTGCTGTCGCCCTTGGTGTTCGAGGGGTTGCACCACCTCGTTGTGGAAGATCATCACAATTAAACTTATTAAAACTTTTGGTATTAATAATCTAAATTAATTCAGGCCTGTCTTTTGATCATACAATCTCAATAATTGAAATTACCTATAACCTCTCTTTCCCCGCAATAAATTACGGGGCTTTTGATACTCTAACTTCAAAAACAACTTTCCCTCTTAGTTCCTTAGTTCTTAAGTTTCTTAGTTAAAACGAGCGTTAATTTAGCTACCTGCTACCTATTCTAAAACCTTCCTCCCGGAGGCGGCCCCATCCCTCTTCTCCTTTCATCCTTCGGATTCGTTTTCCCTTTCGGACGGTAAATAAATGACAACATAAAGTATCTAGGAACAATGTTGTAAGTGCTTGTCTGAATATAGTTTTCAGTCACAATACGGGTGATTCCTCTGTTTTGGTTTAGGATATCAGATACTGTGAAGCGTATTTCTCCCTGACGCTTTTGGAATAGTTTGTACGCTACAGCTGCATTCCATTTATAGATATTGTCTTGTATAAGGTTATCATCACCCGTATAAATATTACCAATGAATGAGGTATTCAATACCAATCTTTGGATGGGTTCAACGGTAAGACTTGCTCTTAAATTGTTGTGTAAATAATTACCGTTTAGGGTGGCATTCTGATCGTTATTGATCCAGTGATAAGTAAACTGAGTCGAGATATTAAAATCTACATTCTCACTGATGTTACTCGCGAACTTTACGCCTTGCCCTAAGCTTTTATCGAAAGTGTAAGAAGTGATATCGTTGGTAATACCTACATTTCTTGTGTATCCGCCTGTAGTCGTAAAAGCTACATTGGTTTTTAATGGATTGATGGGTGTTCCAAAAACCATAACTCCTCGAGCAGTTAAGTAACCATCTAAATTAATTGGTGCAGTATAAGAAGATCCTTTCTTTAAAGGCACATTATTGATTAAAGTATCACTCTCCGCGATAATCGTATAATTCGATATTTTATTATCCGTTTGTGTTGCCGATAAATTGACGAAGAACATCTGTTTTTTAGAAATATTGAAGTTTCTATAGTTCAATCTCAATACATGGTTTTCCTCTCCTTCCAAATAGGGATTACCAGTTGATACATTCAGAGGATCACTAAAATCAACCACCGTTTGAAGATTCGTTACAGACGGTAAACTGACGTTTTTCTGATAAGACAATCGCATTCGCTTCGTTCTCGCAAAGGTGTAATTGACATGCACGCTTGGTAATAAGTATCCAAATGTAGTTTCGGTATTGGATTGCTGTGGGTACTCACTCTCATTAAATAGGGTCGAGTACTGATATTTCAGATCAGTTGTAATATTAATTTTCCCTTTCTTGTACATCAATCCCGCTTCCGGACGATAAATGTTCTGATGGGAGGTAAATGTATTGGAAAGATCCTCTAAGAAAATTCCATCTTCAGCAGAAGGGTCCAACATATCGTAGGTCTTTCTATCTGATTTCTGTTGCTCCCAACTTTGGAAATAATTCAGCTTTAATTGAAGGTTTTTGGCTAATCTCTCGGTGAATATCAAATTGGCTGATGTTCTGAACTTTTCTGTATCACCTAATATTCTCTGAGCGGTAGAATCACTTTCTGCATTTTGCCCATAATAATTGATGTTGGTAAGTGCATTTTCAAACGTCTCGTCATTATGATAATACACTTTCCAATCCAAAGCGATGGTTCTGCCATTATCATTTAATTTATGACGTAATAGAAAACTATTATTGATATCAGCCGAATTGGTCGATGTAAAATTCGACTGCATCGAACTGTTTAAATCATCTCCACCTTTCAAAGAAGTATTGGATAAACTATAAGAATTAGCATCCCCATTTTCGAGTTTGATTACCGGACGAATACGAATGGTTGTTTTAGGGCTCGCTTCATAATCGAGTCGAATATTAAAATTATGGTTTTCTTTATGAGAATCCATATCCAACAATTCATCTACTATCTGATTGCTATTTTCGGAAACAATATACTCTGTAGTTGATGCCTGATCTGTTTCATTATTGATGACCTTATAGCTATAACTCGCATTCACATCCCATTTTTCTCCCCAAGAATCAATATAATTTGTTCCCAACATATGAGTTGTATTGACTCCATTGGAATTGGTCGACATATCCATTCCAGAATTTCCACCACCTTGTCGTCCTCTTCCTCTCCTCATTCTAGATGATCCCGAAGAAAGGTTATCCGACATAAATCCTTGCTGATTCACATTGTTTGTCATACCGATGAAAGAAAGTCGTTGTTCGCCTTTGAAAATATTGAGATTACCACCGGCACTATAACGTTCATCAGAACCATAACCTGCTTCAGCTTTTCCGAAATAAGCATACTTTGCATCCTTTTTCGTTACAAAGTTGATGGTCTTGCTTCTTTCTCCATCATCGAAACCAGTAAACTGTGCCTGATCGCTTTTCTCATCGATGATCTGAACATAGTCGATCATATCTGCAGGAAGATTGCTCATTGCAGTGCTTGGGTCGTTACCGAAAAACTCTTTACCATCCACAAGTACTTTGCTTACGGTTTCTCCCTCTGCAGTAATATTACCATCATTATCTTTATCAATACCCGGCATTTTTGTGACGAGATCGCCTGCTGTTGCATCTTCATGAGTTTTATAATTGCTCGATGAAATTTGTATGGTATCTTCTTTAATCACAATAGGAACATCGGCCACCACTTCGACCTCATTGAGTTCGGTAAACATAGGGGTTAATTCTAAATGAATTTGATGTCCATTTTCATCAGAAATTATCAGATCTTGTGATAGGTTATTATAGCCCAAGTACATGGCCTCAAGTGTATACTTTCCTTTCTTTTTGATGTTCATTTTAAAATTCCCATCTAAATCAGAAAGCACTTGATATTTGCTATCGGCATCTGTTACCGTGATGAGTGCATTCACTAAAGCTTCATGACTCCCTTTAGAGGATATTTTTCCACTTAGAGGGATGGTTTGAGCCCAAACGGAGGAGGAAATAATCAGAAAGAGAAGAATTATGGAAGTTTTCATTTGACAATTTTTTGGTCGTTTGCTCTATTAAAGCCTTTGATGTAGTACAAATGAAAACAATACCTGAATAGTATGTCAGTTAATTCAACGTAGGGCAGTTATTTTTCAACTAACGAATAAACAAAACCTGATTTTATAGATTGATGACTGTAAATTGTATATTTATCAACTGATTATTAGCATACATACTATCTGTGAAAATCAATAATAAACAAGTTAATCCAATTCAATAATGAAACAACTGAACAGAACAACATTACTCTCCCTGATTGGGATAATGATCTTTTCCATCTCAACCATCGCCCAAGATAGAATTACTGGAAAAACTTTCGCTACACGATCTGAGGTTTTAGCTCAAAATGGAATGGTGGCTACTTCTCATCCATTAGCCACTCAAGTGGGATTGGATATTTTAAAAAGTGGAGGGAATGCCATCGATGCAGCCATAGCAGCTAATGCTACATTGGGTTTAATGGAACCGACAGGATGTGGAATTGGTGGTGATATTTTCGCTATCGTTTGGGATGCGAAAACACAAAAGTTATATGCTTTAAATGGAAGTGGTCGATCGCCTAAAAAGCTTACGCTTGACTATTTCAAAAAGAATGGATATGAAAGTATTCCAGCTTTAGGTCCATTGCCGGTAAGTGTTCCTGGAACAGTAGATGGTTGGTTCGAACTACATAAAAAGTTTGGTTCTAAAGAAATGTCAGAGCTATTATCACCTGCTATTAATTATGCAGAAAGTGGTTTTCCTTTGACAGAGTTGATTGCTTGGTACATGCAAAAATCAATACCTAGATATATGGATAAAGGTTTTCCGAATATCAAGGATACTTATATCAATCAAAATAATGGGAAGTTACCGAATGAGGGAGAGATTTATAAAAATCCATATTTAGCCAATACCTACAAGAAAATTGCAGAAGGTGGACGAGATGCTTTTTATAAAGGTGATATCGCAAAGACCATTGGGAAGTTTATCAAAGAACAAGGAGGCTTTTTAAGTGAGAAAGATTTGGCAAATCATCATTCTGAATGGTTAGAACCTGTATCGGTAAATTATAGAGGTTATGATGTTTGGGAACTTCCTCCCAACGGACAAGGAATCGCTGCCCTTCAGATGCTACAAATTTTAGAAGGATATGATTTCTCGAATATTGAATTCGGATCTGCTGAACACCTTCATTTATTTACTGAAGCGAAGAAGTTAGCCTTTGAAGATAGAGCAAAATATTATGCAGATATGGATTTTTATGATGTTCCCGTCGAAGAATTATTATCTGATAAATATGCAGAGGAAAGAAGAAATTTGATAGGAGAAAAGGCGTCTACCTATAACGCAGGCCAAATTAGTGCAGGAGAAACTATTTATATGACGGTAGCCGATAAAGAAGGAAACATGATCTCTTTAATTCAGAGTAATTACAGAGGAATGGGATCGGGTATGGTGCCTCCAAAATTGGGTTTTATGTTACAGGATCGTGGCGAACTATTTTCTTTAAAAGAAGGGCAAGCAAATACTTATGAACCAGAAAAACGACCTTTCCATACCATTATTCCGGCCTTTATTACTAAAGATGGGCAACCTTATGTTTCCTTTGGGGTGATGGGAGGAGATTTCCAACCACAAGGTCATACGCAGATTGTTATGAATCTAATTGACTTCGGTATGAATTTACAAGAAGCAGGAGATGCACCACGATGGGATCATACTGGTGGAGCTTCGCCAATGGGAGAGGAGACCACAAATAAAGGTATGATCAGAATTGAATCGGGTATTCCATACGAGACTATTCGAGGATTAATGGATAGAGGACATAAAGTAGGATTCGTTCGTGGAGCCTATGGCGGGTATCAAGCCATTCTTTGGGATGCAGAAAATAAAGTTTACAAAGGGGCAAGTGAAAGTCGAAAAGATGGTCAAGCGGCCGGTTATTAAATAAAAAACGAGATAGATTCATAAAAATCTATCTCGTTTTTTTAGTTTAGAATAAATTGGAAAGCATTTTTTGTATTGTTATCCAATTGTCTAGAATTAGGTAATTAATTACTGAAGATACACCGATAATTACGGCATACTTTAATACCTCTTTACTTTTAGAAGTCTTTTGATCTGTAGGTAATAATAAATGGTTCATCGTTTTTTGTAGTTGTGTGGCTTGTTAGGTAAACAAGATTGTGAGCTATCATATATTTCATGATCAATTTAAGAATTTAAATAATGAATTTATATGGATTAAATTATGTTAACCAAAATGTAACTTTTGAAATATAAATCCGAAGGCTTTTGCCTTTTTTGAAGAATAGATGGAAAGTGAAATCAAAAAATACAAAATAAAAGAAACTCCTAACGGAGAGTTTGAGATCATTGATTTAGAGTATCTAATGAATAATAAATTCGATATGATAACTACTCCACACAGAGCAGGTTTTTATCATGTTTTATGGATTGAAGAAGGATATGGTACGCATTATATAGACTTTAAACCTATTAAAGTAGAAAAAAACTCTTTGATATTTATTGATTTAGAAAGTGTGAATCTATATGACAAGGAAGGTGACTACAAAGGAAAATCTTTGATATTTACGGATAACTTTTTTTGTCAATCGGTATTGGATTTTAAATACATCAAATCGTCGATCTTATTTAATGATCTATATGGTATAGCTAAAATTACACCCATACATTTCGAGGAAGAACTTAAAGCTATCTTTAATCAGATTACCGAAGAAAGTAAGTTTGGGCAAGATGAATCGCATCAAATGATACTTCAAAAGTTGGTGCATCTTTTTTTATTACAATCAGAAAGAGCATTAAGAAAACAAGGAGTGAAAGAATTAGCACCTAGTCCTTCATTAACTATCGTCAATAATTTTAGAGAGTTATTGGAGGAGTATTATAAAAAAGAGAAATCTGTAAAGTGGTACTCAAGTCAGTTAAACCTATCAGAAAAACAATTGCATAAAGCTACTAAAGAGATCTTAGGGAAGACCCCTAAAAACGCAATAGATAAACGCGTTGTATTAGAAGCAAAACGATTATTGTCACATACAATTCAGCCGGTAAAAGAAATTGCTTACGATTTAGGATACGATGAGCCTACAAACTTTGTAAAGTATTTTAAGCGACATACAGGTACAACACCTTTAGATTTTAGAGGTCAATTTTAAAAAGGAGTAAAAGTATCATTAAACGGAGGAATACTACCTTTATTAACCATCTTATTTCCATCACCTTTGTAGCGTACTAATTTTAACTGATATTTTAATCACGCTATGAAAAAGGTCTACAGTTTAACGCTAGCTTTATTCGCATTTATCTTATCAAATGCTCATTCTCAATCAAAAAACGCTAAACAGATGGAAATTTCTAACAAAGAAAAAGTAGTTGCTCTTTTAAAAAGCATCGAGACAGGTGATGCCTCAGCAATGGCATACGTTAACCCAGAAAAGTACATTCAGCACAATCAGTCAGTAGGTGATGGATTGGCTGGTTTTGGAGCAGTGCTTCAACAACTTCCTAAAGGGTCTGCGAAAGTCAATACAGTAAGAGTTTTCGAAGATGGAGATTTTGTAATTGCACACACGGATTATAATTTCTTTGGTCCTAAAATCGGTATTGATATTTTCCGATTTGAAAACGGATTAATTGTAGAACATTGGGATAACCTCCAAGAGAAAGTATCTGATAATGAGTTAGGTAGATCTCAGATAGATGGTCCAACAGAAGTAACTGATCTTGATAAAACTAAAGCCAATGAGAAGATGGTGAAAAAGTTTATCAACGATGTTTTATTTGGGAAACATCCAAAGAAAATCACAGATTATGTATCCACTGAAAAATACAACCAACATAACCCTGGAGTAAAAGATGGATTGGCTGGATTAGGTGAAGCAATAGAGTCACTAAACAAAGCAGGTATGCCAATGGTCTATCAAAAAAATCATAAAGTGTTTGCTGATGGAAACTTTGTGATTTCAGTATCAGAAGGAATATTTATGAAAGAACATGTTTCATTCTATGATATTTTCAGAGTGGAAAATGGTAAAATCGTTGAGCATTGGGATACTATCGAAAAAATTCTTCCAGATGCGGAGGCAAAAAATAACAATGGTAAATTCAATTTCTGAAAATTGAATCATCTAATCTTAATTTTAAAAACTTGCTTTGGAGTAAAATTACCATCCAAGGCAGGTTTTTACCTTTATAAAAAGTCTCATCAAAAGTAAATTTGTTGTGTTGTTATGAAATACTAAAAGAAAAAACTATGTTATTATTTGCCGTTCTCATTGTGATAATAGGAATAATGATCTACTTAAAAGAAGATCGTTGGATTGCTTATGGTCAGCTTCAAGATAAATATCATGTCACTCGAAATGGACACGAATATTATGTAGAGGAAGTGAAGTTTAAAAAATACAACGAGGCATTATCAAAATATTTTAAAGTTGTAGAGTCTATTACCCACTATGGAGAAACGATAGATTCGAGATATGATTTGTACGATTGGGGCTATTCAACTTTTCAATTTAAAGACACCTTAATTGATGTTCGTTACTTTAGAAGTACCCATAGTATTCGATTAATAAAGAGCTTAAAACCATTATCTATTGCAGAATATGAAAAAGATAAATTAGGTTACGAAATGGACATAAAATAAAAACCCTACCTAAATAATATAGGCAGGGTTAAGTTTGGGGTTATTAAAGAATCTAGTCTATTTTACAACCTTAATTGAAGTAGCCACACTTACTAAACTACCTTCCTCGTCTTTATAATTATGACGATTATTAGATAATTGATCGTAATCAATGCCTTGTTCTTCTAAAAGTTGTTTTAATGTAGTATTTGGTTCTACGTTAGTCACGTCCACTCTATTTACATCTTCTCCATCTTTTACATAGATATTCACGAATCTATTTTCGCCAATAACATATTGATCGAAATCGCTGTCGTTTGTAGATTCATTGGCATCATAAACATTTACATTTTGTTTTGATGCACCAACACCTATAGTAGTTAGGTTTTCATAAGCAATGATTGAAGGCTCTTCTTCAATGATCTCATGAACTACTTTAATGGATGTTTTCAATAATTTAATTTCACCATCCGTGTTTCTGTAAGTATGTTTTTTGTAATCGATATCCGATAAAGCTACAGGTTGACTCAACATTATATCGAAAAGGTTACCTCCTTCTTGTTGATTAGTAATATCAATTCTACTTCCATCTTTAAGATAGATATTGATAAATTCATTCTTACCGATTTCAAAAAGTTTTAGGTCTTCAATTTTTTCTGCATTTTCTACATTGAACACAGTAACAAATTGTTTAGTAGCGTTTAATCCTGCAGTGGTGATATTGTAGTAATGTTCTACAGCACCTTGTGTTGGTAAATTTGGATCCACTTCATCATTTGCAGAATTACATGAAGAAACGAAAGCTACGATTGAAAGTAGTAAAAATAGATTTGATAATTGTTTGATCATTTTTCCTTTAGTTTGAAATTTTAGATTTGATTTTTGTTTTCACTTATCTATTCAAACGGGGTTGATCAAAGCTTCTTTTACCTAATTTGGATCAAGTTGTTCCGAAAAAGTACAAAACTAATTTACCTTTCACTTTTTGTTTTTAGTTCAGCTAGTGTTTGTTGATTTGCTTACAAAAACAAAGGCCATCTCATAAAATGAGACAGCCTCTTAAGTTAATCAATTGGATTATGATAGTATTTTTTATACAGCAACTGATGCTAAAAGTTCAGCTAACTTTTCTCCTGTTTGCGCTGTATTCATACGCTTATCTTCAGGAGTTGTATCTGTTGCGATATCTAATGTTCTATATCCGTCTTTCAAGAATTGATCGACTGCACTAATAATGGCATCGCTTTCTTCTTTAAGACCAAATGAGATGTCTAATAATAAAGCACCTGATAAAACAGAAGCAATTGGGTTAGCAATTCCTTTACCTGCAATATCTGGAGCAGATCCATGGATTGGCTCGTATAATCCAATTTCAGCTCCTACTGAAGCAGATGGCAACATACCCATAGAACCAGCAATCTGAGAAGCTTCGTCTGTTAGGATATCACCAAACATGTTACCAGTAACAATTACGTCGAATTGTTTTGGATCACGGATCAACTGCATTGCTGCGTTATCAATGAACATGTGAGTTACTTCAACTTCTGGGTATTCAGAAGAAAGTTCTTGTACTGTTTCTCTCCATAAACGAGAAGATTCCAATACATTCGCTTTATCTACTGAACAAAGTTTCTTACGACGAGTCATTGCTGATTCAAAAGCTTGACGAGCAATTCTCTCTACTTCCATTTTAGAGTAACGAAGCGTATCGATGGCCTCAGTACCGTCTTCGTTTCTTTCACGAGGAGTACCAAAGTAGATACCTCCAGTTAATTCACGGAAGAAGATAATGTCAGAACCTTGTAAGATTTCTGGTTTGATTGATGATGTATACAATAACTCATCAAAAAGTTTAATTGGACGGATGTTAGAGAACAAACCTAATTCCTTACGGATCTTCAATAGACCTTGTTCAGGACGTACTTTTAAGTTAGGATTGTTGTCATACATTGGCATACCTACAGCACCTAAAAGTACTGCATCAGAAGCACGACAAGTATCGATTGTCTCTTGTGGACAAGGTTCGCCTGTGGCTTCAATGGCTGCGTGACCAATTAACGCTGGAGTGAATTCGAATGAATGTCCGAAACGCTCACCAATAATTTCCAATATATTTTGAGTGATGCCTGTTACTTCTAACCCGATACCGTCGCCGGCGATCACTGTGATTTTCTTGTTCATAGTACTGTTGAATTGTTTGTTGTTTATTTGAAGTAGTTCGTAGGGACGTTGTACTACAACGTCCGTACAAGTTATTTCAAATTATACATTAAAAGTATAAGCCCTATTGGATTCGTATTGTGCTATTTCCTCTTTCAGACTTAATAAATAGTCGATATCATCATAACCATTTATCAAGCACATTTTTTTATAGTCATCAATCTCGAAAGATTGTTTGTTATTTTCTTTTCCAGAGATCCAAGCAGTTTGAGACTCTAAGTCTACTTCTAAAGTAGTTGATGGATCAGCTTCGATATCAGTAAATAGTTCTGCAAGGAACTCTTCTGATACGATCAAAGGTAAAATACCATTGTTCAAAGAGTTGCCTCTAAAGATATCAGCGAAGAAGCTTGATACTACGATTTTAAAACCATAATCGCCAATAGCCCAAGCTGCGTGCTCACGAGAAGAACCACAACCAAAGTTTTTACCAGCAACAAGAATTTCACCTTTGTAAGTGTCTTGGTTCAAAACGAAATCAGCAATAGGCTGATCTTGCTTGTCGTATCTCCAATCTCTAAAAAGGTTATCACCAAATCCTTCTTTTGTTGTTGCTTTTAAGAAACGAGCAGGGATAATCTGATCAGTATCTACGTTCTCTATTTTTAAGGGAACACAAGTTGATTTTGTATATTTCATGGTAATTTTTTCTTTCGGATTAAACAGTAGCTAATTGCTCTCTAACATCAACAATATGTCCGTTAACAGCAGCAGCGGCAGCAGTTAATGGAGAAGCTAATAATGTTCTAGCTCCAGGACCTTGACGGCCTTCGAAGTTTCTGTTGGAAGTAGAGATACAGTACATACCTGCAGGTACTTTATCTTCGTTCATACCTAAACAAGCAGAACAACCTGGCTCTCTAAGTTCGAAACCAGCCTCTGCATAGATTTTATCCAAACCTTCAGCAATCGCTTGTTTTTCGACTTGTTTAGAACCTGGGACGATCCAAACATTTACGCCATCTGCTTTCTTTTTGCCTTTCACAAATTCAGCTACAGCTCTTAAATCTTCGATACGTGCGTTTGTACAGCTACCAATAAATACATAATCGATTGGTTTACCGATGATGGCTTCACCTTCTTTAAGACCCATATATTCTAGGGCTTTTTTATCAGATGCACTTTCTGGAGTTGGTACCGATTGGTCAACACCAACACCCATACCAGGGTTTGTACCATAAGTAACCATTGGAGCAATGTCTGCTGCATCATATACATGCTCAGCATCGAAAGTAGCACCATCGTCTGTTGGTAACGATTTCCAGTAAGCCACCGATTTGTCCCAAGCTTCACCTTTTGGAGAAAACTCACGACCTTCTAAGTAATCGAATGTAGTTTGGTCAGGAGCAATGATTCCTCCTCTCGCACCCATCTCGATACTCATATTACAAACTGTCATTCTACCTTCCATAGATAAACCTTGGATAGCAGAACCAGCAAATTCTACAAAATAACCTGTACCGCCTGAAGCAGACAGTTTAGAAATAACATATAAAACGATGTCTTTAGCCGTTATACCTTCTTGTAATTCGCCATCAACAACGATACGCATTGCCTTTGGTTTATTCTGAAGTGTACACTGTGAAGACATGACTTGTTCCACCTGTGATGTTCCGATTCCAAACGCAATAGAACCGAAGGCTCCATGTGTAGAAGTGTGTGAATCTCCACATACAATTGTTTTACCTGGCTGTGTTACTCCCAATTCTGGTCCGATAACGTGAACAATCCCTTGAAAAGGGTGTCCTAAGCCATAAAGTTTTACGCCAAACTCGTCGCAGTTCTTATGTAAAGTCTCTACTTGATGCCTTGAAAGGGCTTCTTTAATAGGAAGATGCTGATCTTTCGTAGGAACGTTATGATCTGCAGTACCCCAAGTTTGGTCTACTCTAGCGAGTTCGATACCTCTTGCACGGAGGCCGTTAAAAGCTTGAGGACTTGTTACTTCGTGGATAAAATGTGTGTCGATGTAAAGTACATCTGGGTAATTTTCTTTTCTTTGGACGACGTGACTATCCCACACTTTTTCGAAGAGTGTTCTTGGTTTGTTACTGCTCATATATTTTTTCCGTTTTATTCTAATTCCAACTATAAAAAATGAAATTCAGCTTGTTAGAACTGATATTCTATAAGTAATTGTTGTATTTTTTGACGATTTTAGAACTATTTAGGCCCTAATTGATAAACAAAGTGATCTTTGTGTTATTTTTGTCACTTACACTTAAACGAATCAATATGTAAAACAATTATTAATACATTTGAGTTTTCTTTACAGAAATTTGTTTAAGTTTAAGAATAGCTAAAGTGACAATTAACACCTTAGCGGCCTCAAATTTAGTTGACTGCGTAATTTTATAAAACTCGTTATACTATATAATTACGATTTCAGACTGATAAAAATTAGAAAATAAACGGTAAAGTTATGCTTATAGAACCAGGTGAACTTCTTGCGAAAATTAACGCACCTTCAGACTTGCGTAAGCTTCCATTAGAGAAGCTTTATCAAGTATGCGATGAATTGCGTGAGTTCATTATTGACAATGTTTCTATATATGGTGGACACTTCGGTGCAAGCTTAGGAGTTACTGAACTCTCTGTGGCTTTACATTATGTATATAACACACCCTATGATCGTATCGTTTGGGACGTTGGTCACCAAGCATACAACCACAAAATACTAACAGGAAGAAGAGATAATTTTCACACGAATCGTCAGTACGGAGGACTTGCTGGTTTTCCTAAACGTGACGAAAGTGAATACGATACTTTTGGTGTAGGTCACTCATCTACATCAATTAGTGCTGCTTTAGGTATGGCGATCGCATCAAAAGAAAAAGGCGAGCACGATAGAATGCATATTGCCGTGATTGGCGATGGTTCGATGACTGCAGGTATGGCTTTCGAAGCGATGAACCATGCAGGTGCATCAGATGCAAATATTCTGATTATACTTAATGATAACAGAATGGCCATCGATCCCAATCAGGGAGCTTTAAAAGATTATCTAACAGACATCACAACTTCCCCAATGTACAACAAGCTTAAAGATGAAGTTTGGAATATGTTGGGCAAGGTAAAAAAGATAGGACCACATGCTCGTCAAGCAGTTGCTTCAGCAGAAAATGCTTTAAAATCAGCATTATTGGAGCAAAGTAACTTGTTCGAAGCACTTGGTCTACGCTACTTTGGACCTGTGGATGGTCATGACATGAATCACTTGGTTCATGTATTAAATGATCTGAAAAATATTCCAGGACCAAAGATTCTTCATGCAGTTACAGTAAAAGGTAAAGGATATGCCTTAGCTGAAAAAGATCAAACTAAATGGCACGCACCAGGTAAGTTTGATAAACTGACGGGAGAAATTAAAAAGAAAACATTCTCTGCTCCTCAACCACCTAAATATCAAGTTGTCTTTGGTGAGACAATTTTAGAAATGGCAAAGGAGAACGAGAAAATTATGGGTATCACTCCTGCAATGCCTTCAGGTTCATCATTAAATATTATGATGAAAGCTATGCCTGATAGAGCCATTGATGTAGGCATCGCAGAACAACATGCCGTTACTTTCGCTGCAGGTTTAGCCGCAGAAGGAATGGTTGCTTTCTGTAATATATACTCATCATTTATGCAAAGAGCATATGATCAGGTTATTCATGATGTATGTATCCAAAACCTTCCGGTAATTTTCTGCTTGGACAGAGCAGGTTTTGCAGGAGCAGATGGAGCCACTCACCACGGTGCCTATGATATTGCTTTCATGAGATGTATTCCAAACTTAGTGGTGGCAGCACCAATGAACGAGGCGGAATTACGTTACATGATGAAAACGGCAGAACAACACAGAACATCACCATTCTGTATCCGCTATCCAAGAGGTCAAGGTGTAATGCCAGAATGGAGAGTACCTTTAGAAACTATCGAAGTGGGTAAAGGACGTACTGTTCATGAAGGCGAGGATGTAGCCATTCTTACTTTTGGTCACATTGGTAATTATGTCGTTCAGCTACGCGATCGTTTCCAATCGGAAGGATTAAATCCAGGTCATTACGATTTACGTTTTGCAAAACCACTAGATCACGACTTATTAAAAGAAGTTTTCGATAAGTACGATAAAATCATCACTGTAGAGGATGGCTGTTTACAAGGCGGTATCGGTTCTGCAGTTTTAGAATGGATGATGGACAATCAATACACGAATAAAAGAGTGGTTAGATTGGGTATTCCTGATACTATTATCGAGCATGGTGAGCAAATCGAATTACAAGCTGAAGCAGGTTTTGATCATGAAGGAATCTTCCAAGCGGTAGCGAATTTATCAGAGAAAGTACAAAATGCAGAAGTGATTTTAGAAAAAAATAAAATCATTTGAGGCATTAAGGCAATATTTTTGAAGTAAGGACTGTTTTAAAAGCATAGCTTTTAGCAGTCCTTATTTTTTTATAAGTTGATTTGATTTTGCACTATGATATTTCACAAGACCGTACGTTTCCGACTTTTACTCTTATTTGTAATCAATACAACATTGTTATTGGTTACCTTAGCCGTGGTCTATTTTGGAACAAGGTCGTTGATAGAAACCAATAGTTTAAATGAACAATTTAAAGCTTGTAATACCATTTATACTGAATCGGAAATTTATTACAAGAACTTTTTATTGGATGATTTAAACAGTGCTGAATTTTATAAAAACAGAAAAAGTACGAACACAACACGATCAGTCAACCTGCTTGACTCTGCTTTATTTACGGTAGAGGAGGTAAGAAAAAAGATGGACGATTTAAATGATGTACGTGCAAAAGAATTAGAATTTTTAAGAACTGACTTAGAGCAACTAAAATCACAACAAGACTTTTTAATGCGTAAATTTCTAGATCTTGGTTACAAAGATTGGGGAATGATTGGCAACATGAGAAGCAAGGCGCATAAAATTGAGAAGACTGAAATTAATTATGATCTAGGCTTATTATTAACGCTAAGAAGACATGAAAAAGATTTCCTTCTCAGAGGAGAACAGAAATATTTAAAACTGTTTGATGAGTCTGTTACTGAATTTGAAAAAAGCATTATCAAATTATATTTATCTCCTTCTACCAATCTTACAGAACAAGATATTCGTAATCTAAGAGCTGGACTTGCTGCCTATCAGTTTGGTATGCATAAAGTTGGAGACTTGTTTAAAGTGATAGGTAGATCGGGGAATGGGGGACTAATGAAATCAGTTTCCGACCTTCAGGAAAAAATAAATACAAGATTATTAAGTCTATCAGAAAATATTTCTTCTTCTAACGAGGTGTACCTTCAATGGATGTTAGGCTTGTTCTTAGTGATCTTCATTTTACAATCAATTATTCTTTCATGGTTTATTTTTGGATTTTCCACTATGGTATCCAAGAAATTCTCCTTCTTGAATAAGGTGACACAAAGATTAGTCAAAGGAGAATCAATCAACGATTTAAAAGAAGAGATTAAAAATGATCATGATGAGATTGCTGATATCTCTGAACTTCTGATAGATATTAATGATCAGTTTCAAGCCGCTCATGATTTCTCTAATAGGGTTGGTGAAGGTGAAGTTGATGTGACTTACACTAATAAATATACCGATAAACCCTTAGCACTTGATTTGATTAAGATGAGAAATCAATTCCAAAAAGTGCAAGAGTTAGAACACAAAAGGAATTGGGTAACAAACGGTATGGCTAAGTTTGCCCAACTACTTAGAGAGAAATTTGATGAAGAATCGGAGTGGTACGACAATCTATTAAGAAATACGATTTCTTATGTTGGAGCAAGTCAAGGTACTTTTATTCTTTTAAGAGATGATTTTAAAGGCGGACAAACTTTAGATCTAGTTGCTTTATATGCCTATGACAAAAAGCGATATGATGAAAAGCAATATAGTTTAGAAACAGGGTTATTAGGTCAGGTATATAAAGAAAAAGAAATGCTTTATATAGAAGATGTTCCTGAAGATTATGTGAATATCACTTCCGGAATGGGAGAATCTAGACCAAATGCATTAATTATACTTCCGTTAATCTATGCAGAAAAAATGTATGGTATTTTGGAGATCTCATCTTTCGATAAATTCGATAAATATCAAGTGAACTTTTTAGAGAATCTTTCTGAAATTATAGCGTCTAGTATTGCAGATATGAATACCTCAAGGGTTGTAATTCAGTTGAATGAGGAATTATCAAAACAAAAAGAAAGAGTAAGAGAGTTAGAGAATATTATTAATGAAAATGTAGAAAATTAAGATATTTTCAATCTACTCTAACATAATTTATATCATTAATACTTAAGGGATGCTATACGGTCATAATAAGAGATTGTATTTGCTTCCCTTTTTGTTAGTTTTACAATCGGCAAAATTAATTACGTGGATATGAATAGTAGCATTGCTACCTATTTTAACGAACAACTATGAATTTAACACACAGAAAACCATCATTTTTAGACTCCATCCTACCCATCATTTTCTTAGTAGTATTACTCGGACTTAATGTTACGGTCTTTAAGGATACAGGATTAGATGGTTCCAACCAAATTGCTTTACTTTTATCTACTGCAGTAGTAGGGGTGATTGCTTTCTTTAAACTAAAAATATCTTTCGATACATTATTGGATGGCGTGGTGAATAGTATTTCATCAGCAATGTCATCAATTTTGATCTTATTAATGATTGGAGCTTTGTCTGGAGCATGGCTATTTAGTGGGATCGTACCTACTATGGTATACTATGGCTTACAGATCTTAAATCCATCTATTTTCCTATTTGCAACAATTATTATTTGTGCAATTGTTTCGGTAGCCACAGGGTCTTCTTGGTCGACTATTGCAACAGTAGGTATTGCCTTACTAGGTATTGGAACAACACTAAACCTTCCTGAAGGTATTGTAGCAGGTGCAATTATTAGTGGAGCTTATTTTGGAGATAAAATGTCTCCCTTATCAGATACAACCAACTTGGCGCCGGCAGTAGCAGGAACAGATTTATTTACTCATATTAGATATATGGTATACACAACAGTTCCTTCTTTTGGTATTGCAGCAGTTATCTTTTTAATCATGGGCTTTACCTATGATACAAAGGTATCTCCAGAGAATGTAGAATCTGTATTGACAGCGTTAGAGCAATCATTTCATATCTCGCCAGTATTATTTATCGTACCGGCTGTAGTAGTGTTTATGATTATCAAGAAAGTTCCTGCATTACCGGCTTTATTTATTGGTGCTTTAGCAGGTGTAGTCATTGGTATATTATATCAGCCAAAAGCAGTTGAAATCATTTCAGCTAGTGCAGATGATTACTTAAATGTAGAAGGTTGGAAGTCTTTCTATTTCGTTGCTTTGAAGTCAATGTATGGAGGTTTCGAAATCGAATCTGAAAATATGGTGGTAACTAAGTTATTAAAATCAGGTGGTATGGCAGGGATGCTGAATACGATTTGGTTAATTATTACTGCTATGACTTTTGGTGGAGCAATGGAAGTATCAGGTATGTTGGAGAAGATTACATCAACAATTATCAGTAAAGTAACTTCTGAAACAGGTTTGTTTGCCTCAGTAGCAGGTACTTGTGTATTCTTTAATTTTACGGCTTCAGATCAATATTTATCGATTGTTGTTCCTGGTAAAATGTATGCAAAAGCTTTTAAAGAAAAAGGATTAGCCCCAGAAAATTTAAGTAGAACGTTAGAAGATACAGCTACTGTAACCTCTGTATTGGTTCCTTGGAATACTTGTGGTGTAGCACAGTCTACTGTTTTACAAGTTCCGACTGTAGCTTATCTTCCTTACTGTTTCTTTAATATTTTAAGTCCGTTAATGACATTACTTTTCGCAGCACTTAAAATTAGAATAAGCAGAATTGGAGAGGACAAAGAATAGTTCCTTGAACCTAAATTATATAAAAAAAACGAGTACTATCGGGCCAAGATAGTACTCGTTTTTTTTGTTTTAATTGATTTATTAACTCAAAAGTTTACATCTTAAAAATTGGATTTTTAACCCTTTTTTGCACTAAAAAGTGGTATTTTTTAAACAATTGTAAATAAAAATCAATACAAAGTGTTTGTATTAATAAACTTTTTATTACATTTACATCAGATAAGACATTAAAGATTAAAAAACATTAAACGTTTTTGATTGATAATGGGTTAATAAAATTAGGTTTAACAGGAAAGAGCTCGCTGCTTCAGCTAGCTTTTTTTGTTTTTATACACCTAATGAAATTAAAAGTGAAAAGTTAAAAATGAAAAACGTAGTTAGTTAGGGGGAAATTGTATTCCCTTTTTGTATTTAAAGACTATAGTGAATTTGATACACAGCCTGTTTACATTTCACGTTTTTCATTTTTCATTCTTAATTTTTCATTTCCTTAATTTCCTTTCTCAAACAGTTTTATCACCTCTTCTCTAAAGCTTTTACTTACAGGCAACATTTCCTGTTCTATTTCCACCAATTCACGGTTTAAGGCTGTTACATGGTTCATATTAACAATATAAGAACGATGTATTCGAATAAACTTTGATGGCAGCTTTTCTTCGATGTGTTTGATGGTATCTTTAGTTTTCCAGGTTTGTTGTTCTGTTCCGTGGATGATCAGATAGTCTGACTGACTCTCTATATAAGTAATTTGTTGATAATTAATCTTATAGTGCTTTCTATCGGAACGAATAAAGAGATAATCATTTTTGATTTGTTCTATTCCTTTATTGTGATTTTGTAATGAAGACTCAAACTTTTCGATAGCTGATTTAAATCGATCAATAGCCACTGGCTTTAATAGATAGTCCACCACATTTAGATCAAACCCTTCTACAGCATATTCTCTGTAGGCAGAAATGATAATCACTTTAGGAGGTTGTGCCAAAGATCTTAAGAAATTTAGTCCAGAGATTTCGGGCATTTCGATATCCAAAAAGAGTAAATCAATGTCGTTTTGCATGACCTCTGCAAAGCCTGCTTTTGCATCAGAAGCTTCTCCCACTACTTCATATCCATCTATTTGAGATAAGAAGTTTTTCACGATTCTTCTCGCGATAGGTTCATCATCTATGATTAATACTTTGTAGTTACTCATTATCAATTTTAATACTTAGTTGGATGTTATATTCTCTCTCGTTTTCATCAATGACTAATTGATGTTGATTCGGATAACAAAGTGCAAGCCTTTTTCGAAGGTTCTCTAGTCCTGTTCCTTTTTTATCACTTTTGATCTTATTTGCCGGCTTGCTATTACTCATCAAAAAGTAGAATGTACTGTTATCAATATATATTTTGATGTTAAGAAAGGCATTGTCTGTATTTGATTTTATCCCATGCTTAAAGGCATTCTCCACCATTGGGAAAAGTAGGAAGGGAATTATTTCGATAGTGTCCGAAAACTTATCCTCATCGAATTGATAGGATAAACGGTTGTCTAATCTTAGCTGTTCTAAAGCTATATATTCCTTTAATACCTTAATTTCTTTGTTTAAACTTACTTTCTCTTCTTTGGATTGATACACCAAATAGTCCAACAAACTACTTAATTGTAAAAGTATTTGAGGGAGATCATCTGATTTTTCAATGGCTAATCCGTAGATATTATTGAGGGTATTGAATAGAAAATGTGGATGAATCTGATCTTTTAGCGTATTTAATTCCAACTCCTTTAATTGGTAACCGATTTCGAGCTTATCTTTTTCAAGTTGATATATTTTCTGCTTCTTCTTCTGGTCCTCTCTTACTTGATATAAAAATGAGTACATGGCTGTGGTAAAAAGTTGCACAAACCACAAAACAGAGAAATCGTTGATGATAGGGTTCATGTTCTCATAGTTCAGATCAGTCAAAGCGATAAAGAACCCTATAATTAATACAATCTGAATATATGTACTGATAATAATGGAGTACATCAGATAGAGAATAAACTTCCCAATCCGCTTAGTGTAGAGGTATTTTTGAATTAATACCTTATTTAGATAGAAGGTGAATCCAATAGTAAATGGAAACCAAAAGGCACAAAATAAAAAGGTGTTGAAATAATCTTGATGGAAGTGCCCTAAAAATAGACAGGTAATTATAAACATAATCCCCCAATAAGTGATTTCAAAAGCCACTTTCTGATGTACAATACTTCCTATTAGTTTCTTATTGATCATATACAAATATCAAAAAATCTCATGGTAGAAATAGAGTTTGTCGACGAATCCCTCTTTTTTGATGGTGATCTTATCAATTTAGTCTGTAAATTAAAGAGATATTCTAATGGGCATCACTTATCTACCAAAAATGAGTAAATAAAGATGAAAACAGGCTCTATACCGATGAATAAAATTAGGAATGTACAGAGAATGTAAGTTTGTATTGTAATAATATATTCATCATTAAAGAAAACAGTTATGTTAGATTTATTTTATCAGGGAGGTTATGAATTTATGAGTACACTAACTATTGTAGGTGGATTCATGGTATTTTTTCTGGTCCTAACCATAATGAGAAGAGGAAAAGTTTCTCAAAAAAAATCAATGGTACTTATGAAAGAGTTTGGAACATTGGCTCTAGTAGTAGGTATTTTTGGTCAATTAATAGGTCTTTACAGCGCAATGATTGCTATTGAAGCAGCCGGAGGAGTCCCACTAGCATTATTAGCAGGAGGTATAAAAGTATCTATGATCACCACACTTTACGGTTTTCTCATCTTCTTGATCTCAAGAATTGCTGGTATCATTCTCCAGGCAACAGCAAAATCAGAATAACAACGAAAATCTCTATATAAAAACGCTTTGCTTTTTCTTATTAGACTTATTTAGAAGAGTACTTCATGATGTCTATAAGTTGAAGCAAAGCGTTTTTTTTAAATTAAAAATGAAGAATGAAAAATTAAAAACGTGATTAGTTCATCTGTTTTTGTACTATTTTTCTTTGGTAGATTTCAATGATATCAAAGGTGTTAATATTAATAGTTTATCTCTTAACAAAAAATATCCGCAGGAATGAATTTTGAGGTTTATGATACCCTATCCCCATAGAATAATCTCACCCTTAGTTTCTTCGTTCCTTAGTTCCTTAGTTAAAAACGAGCGTTAATTTTGCTACCTGCTACCTGCTACCTGCTACCTGCTACCTGCTACCTGCTACCTAACCTACACGTCTTTTCTAAGTCTCAATTCCGACGGATAATAGTTGTTCAATCGGTTCGGCAACGCCTTCACCCATCCTAATGCTAATCCTTTATAAGTGATGATCGCCCAACCTTTCTTCACACCGTCGATAGAACGGATAGACATCTCTTGTTTCTTTAAGAAATTGATAGCATCTCTGTATTCTACTTCTTGGCGAGGGATATTTTCGGCGACAATATTGGATACGGCAAGCTCATGGTCAGGAATCAATTCGTTGTTTTTCTTATTGAAACGTCCCATTTTGATCCCTTGGTGTCTTACTTTCTGACTTACAGTTAAGATCTTGAAATCTTGGACCATATGAGAAGGGATAGCAAACACTTCTTCTCTATCATCTTGATAAAACTCGTAATCTTTTCCGTTTTTAAGCCATTTTCTAAGGTCTTCAGATTCTCTCTTTCTGACCATGAAGATGGATTTTATTTTCTTTGGAGAGATGCTGAACTTTTGCGTTCTCGCTTCTTCACCTTTCTTTCTGAAGGCCGCTAAGAATAAACCTTCACCTTTTGTTTTATGGAAAATGAAACGGTAGCCAGTGGCTTTCTCTCCGTTTTTCTCTACTTCTATTTTTGTGATACCCCAAGCTGGGTCGAAATCAACTTCTAGAGGTTCGAATTCTCCTGTGTCGAGAATTTGCTCTAGGCGTTGCTCGTTTTCTTCTGGAGCAAAGGTACATGTACTATATATGTATAGTCCACCCATTTTCAATGCTCTTGGAATGTGGTTGACGATATCAATTTGTACGTTTGCACACGATTCTACCAATGAAGGCGACCAAAGATCAGCTGCTTTTGGATCTTTTCTGAACATCCCCTCACCAGAACAAGGAGCATCAGTCACAATCACATCAAAATATTCTCTTAATTGAGCGAAATTTTCGGCGTAGTTTCCTGTAACGATAGTGTTCGGGTTCCCCCAACGGACAAGGTTATCAATTAAAGGTAATGACCTCTTTCCAACGATTTCGTTAGAAACCAGCATACTTTTTTCCGTCAATAAAGAGTTGATTAGCGTACTTTTTCCTCCAGGTGCCGCACATAAATCCAACACTTTAATGTCTTTATCAAGTGGTGCATGTTGTGTAAGGGCTTTCCATAAAAACATAGAAGAAGCCTCTTGTACATAGTAAGCACCTGCAAAAATCAAAGGATCTTCAGCGAAAGAAGGACGCTTGGCAATATATCTTGCCTCATCGCACCAAGGCACAGGTGTTGTGTCTGAAAATTCGATTTCAGCAGGCTTAAATGGATTGACTCTGTAGGAAACGGGAACATCTCCATCAATTGCTTCTTTAAAAGATTCGAAATCTTCTGCAGAAAGTTGACCACTAAGTCTATCTGTAAATTTTTTAGGGAGATTTTCAGATCTATTTGCCATTCTTTATTATAATTTGATTGATCTATGCACTGAATTTTAGAAATAGTTATTCGAATTTGATAAGTATTTCTTTGAATTCGGTTTGCAAAGATAAAAATAAAGGAACATAACATTGATTATAGTAACATCAGTTAGCGTTTATTTTTACCTTCTTTTCGATCATTTGATGTACATTTTAAGAGTTGAACTCGAGTTCTAACCCATTCAGAATACGAATATTGTGTTTTTTCGTTAATGAATACAGATATGTTGAATATTATTCGCTTTTTATTGAAAAGTTATCTAGTTTTGCACCCTGAAAATTTTGTTTAACATTCGAAATACTACGAATTGAGTGTAAATGATTTCGACACGCGGTATCGCTGTCAAAAGAGATCATCATCGTGAAGTTCAAGTTTTTTCGCAAAACTAATTTGTGGTTATGGATTACTTAAGCCCTGAGTACAAGAAAGAAATCTTTGCTAAGTTCGGTAAAGACGGAAATGACACTGGTTCGCCAGAAGCTCAAATTGCTTTGTTTACTAAGCGTATCTCGCACTTAACTGAGCACTTAAAAGAAAACAAAAAGGATCACTCAACTCGTCGTGGTTTGATGAAACTTGTAGGTAAGCGTCGTTCTATGTTGGACTATGTTGCTAAAAAAGACATCAACCGTTACAGAGCGATCATCAAAGAGCTTGGTATCAGAAAGTAATTTTTTGGTACAAAAGTATCACTCAGGGGATTCCATTTTTTGGAATTCCCTTTTTGCGTATAAGATGCCACTTCATTTTTTGTTTATCATTTTTTTAAAATAAATGAGAAAAGGTGTGTAATCCGTAGAAAAAATGACTAAATTTTTGGGTTGGAAAAAGAAAGCTTTTACTAGCCGAATTTTGACAGCGGGTAGGACTCGATCCTTGAATACCTGCTTTATGATGAAGAAATAAAAAAACACAACACAATTACGATGTTTGAAAACGTGATTAAAAAAACAGTTGCCCTACCTGACGGTCGTGAGATCAGTTTAGAGACCGGCAGAATGGCAAGACAAGCAGATGGTTCTATTGTCTTGAGAATGGGAAACACAATGTTATTGGCAACTGTAGTTTCTAACCCAGACAAACGAGAAGGAGCAGACTTTTTGCCACTTTCAGTTGATTACCAAGAAAAATTTGCCTCTGCAGGTAAAATCCCAGGTGGTTTCTTGAAAAGAGAAGGTCGTTTAAGCGATAGAGAAATTTTGATCTCTCGTTTAGTTGACCGTGCAATTCGTCCATTATTCCCATCAGACTATTATCATGATACTCAAATCATGATTTCTATGATCTCTGCAGATCAAGAAGCTTTACCAGATGCATTAGTAGCATTTGCAGCATCTGCAGCATTATCGATCACAGATATTCCTTTTGATGGTCCTATCTCTGAGGTAAGAGTAATCAAAGACACCAACGGTGAATACATCGTAAACCCTACACCAGCACAAATGGAAGGATGTACACTAGATCTAATGATCGGTGCTACAGCTGAAAACATCACAATGGTGGAAGGTGAAATGCAAGAAGTGGGTGAAGACGAAATGATCGAAGCAATTAAAGTAGGTCATGAAGTCATCAAAACTCAATGTGCACTTCAAGTAGAATTAAGAGCAGCAGCAGGCGTTGAAGGATTCAGAGAATTCGAAGGCGACGTGGAAGACGAAGAATTGAAAGAAGAAGTTTTCACTGCTTTATATGATAAATTGTATGCAGTAGCAGCTCAAGGTATCAAAGGTAAATCTGAGCGTAAAGCCGCTTTCACTGAAGTGAAAAAAGCTTATTTAGAAGCTTTACCTGAAGGTGAAGAAACTGAAGAGAAGCTACCGCTAATCAAAAGATACATTGCTAAATGTGAGAAGAAAGCGTCTCGTGATTTAGTATTGAATACGAAAAACCGTTTAGACGGTCGTGATTTAGAAGAAGTAAGACCAATCGTTCCAGAAGTAGACGTTCTACCTTCGGCACACGGTTCTGCTTTATTTACTCGTGGTGAAACTCAATCATTAACAACAGTAACGCTTGGTACTAAAATGGACGAGCAAATGTTGGATAGTGCGATGACTTCAGGTACTAGTAAATTTATTCTTCACTACAACTTCCCTGGTTTCTCAACTGGTGAGGTAAGACCAAACAGAGGTCCTGGACGTAGAGAAGTAGGTCACGGTAACTTAGGTCACAGAGCCTTGGAAAGAGTTCTTCCTCCAGAAGACGAAAATCCATATACTATTCGTATCGTTTCTGATATTCTTGAATCAAACGGTTCGTCTTCAATGGCAACAGTTTGTGCTGGTTCATTAGCATTAATGGATGCAGGTGTGAATATCACAGGTACAGTTTCTGGTATCGCAATGGGTATGATTTCTGAAAATGATCCTGAAACAGGTAAGTTGAAGTATGCTATTCTTTCTGATATCTTAGGAGACGAAGATCACTTAGGTGATATGGACTTTAAAGTAACAGGTACTGAAAAAGGTATTACGGCTTGTCAAATGGATATTAAAGTTGACGGTCTTCCTTACGAAGTATTAAAACAAGCTTTAGAGCAAGCAAATAGAGGTAGAGCACACATTCGTGGCGTAATGGATGAGGTAATCAAAGAATCTAGAGCAGATCTTAAACCTCACGCTCCTCGTAGTGCTGTAATGATGATCCCTCAAGACTTAATCGGTGCTGTAATTGGACCAGGTGGTAAAGTGATCCAAGAGATCCAAAAAGACACTGGTGCTACTATCGTTATCGAAGAAGTGGAGAACCAAGGTAAAGTATCTTTCTTTGCTACTGATAAAGAAGCAATGGATGGTGCAATTGGTAGAGTAAAAGCTATCGTTGCTCAGCCAGAAGTTGGAGAGACTTACACTGGTAAAGTGAAATCTTTACAACCTTTCGGTGCGTTTATCGAGTTTATGCCAGGTAAAGAAGGTTTATTACATATCTCTGAAATTGCTTGGGAAAGAACAGATAGCGTTGAAGGTATCTTGAACGTAGGTGAGACAATTGATGTTAAACTATTAGAGGTCGATCCTAAGACAGGTAAATTCAAATTATCTCGTAAGGCACTTCTTCCAATGCCAGAAGGTTATACTCCTCCTCCTCCACGTGAGAGAAGAAGTTTTGATCGCGGTGGCGACCGAGGTGGTAGAAGAGATGATCGTCGTGGTGGTGACCGTGGCGGTAGAAGAGATGACCGTGGAGGTTACAATAGAAGATAATTAAACTATTGAAAGACAGTGCTGTAAAACCTCGCTTGATTTAGAAATATTGTGAGGTTTTACAAAACTTTTTATGTCTTTTTTTAGTCAATAATGTAGGATGTATAGAACTGCACGTTTTTTGCGGTTTTAACTTACTCAGTATAAATGTTTTGTCAGCATTAATTATTATATTATAGTTATTGCTGACAAAATTCTAATAATAAAGAACGGATGAGACAACTCAAGATCAGTAAACAGATCACGAACAGGGAGTCACAATCGCTGGACAAGTACTTACAAGAAATTGGTAAGGTTGACCTGCTAACACCTGATGAAGAAGTAACTCTTGCAAAACAAATTCGTGAGGGAGACCAAATTGCATTGGAAAAATTGACAAAAGCGAACTTACGTTTCGTAGTGTCAGTAGCCAAGCAATATCAAAATCAGGGACTTTCTTTAGGTGACTTGATTAACGAGGGTAACTTGGGTTTAATTAAAGCTGCCCAACGTTTCGACGAAACGCGTGGTTTTAAGTTTATCTCCTATGCTGTTTGGTGGATTAGACAATCTATTCTTCAAGCATTAGCAGAGCAGTCACGTATCGTACGTTTACCTCTTAACAGAGTAGGTTCTTTGAACAAGATTTCAAAAACTTTCTCTGAATTGGAACAACGTTATGAACGTGAGCCTTCTCCGGACGAATTAGCAGAAGTTTTAGATGTAACTACAAACGAAGTTGTAGATACAATGAAAATTTCTGGTCGTCACGTATCTATGGATGCTCCTTTCGTACAAGGCGAGGAAAACAACCTTTACGACGTACTTGAGAACGATATGGAGGAGAAGCCAGATACAGAGTTGATGAATGACTCTTTACGTAAAGAAGTACAACGTGCCCTTTCTACGCTAACAAAACGTGAGGCAGATGTAATTACTCTATACTTCGGATTAAACGGAGAGCATTCTATGACTTTAGAAGAAATTGGAGAGAAATTCAATTTAACACGTGAGCGTGTACGTCAGATCAAAGAAAAAGCGATTAGACGTCTTCGTCATACTTCAAGAAGTAAAGCATTGAAACCTTACTTAGGATAATATTCTATTTAAAGTTTCTACAAAAAATAAGAACAGCGCATCTTTAAAATGGAGATGTGCTGTTTTTTTATGCCCAAAAAACACCGATTTGATTCCTTCTTAAAATCTAGTTTTTAATAAAATAGAGAATTATCTAACAAATTGATTAGTAGTGGTTTGTGCTATTTGATTGTACAGTAATTTCGTTTACTGATCATTCATTGTATAGTTTTGATCGAGTGGTAATCTACTAAAAATACAGTATGTATTATGATATTTACAGTATCAATTATGTCATCATTGCATTTGATAATGAGCGATATAAGTGATGTGAAATGAATTGAATACTAGCTTTGAAAATTACTACACTTGAAATGAAAGATTTTACTTACAGCAAATTTAGGGGACTTTAGCTTCCACCACATCTTTATATGATGAGGTGAATGTTTTACGACAGTCCCATCTTATAATTTGGTTAATTTTTATCGAGTTATACGCCACAATAGGTTTCCCCAACCTTACTTTTTTAGGCATTTGAAAGATGAAAATTTCTCTTGCCTCCGAATTATTACTTATCAAAATTCTATTATGAAAAAACTTAGACTTTTTGTGATGGCAGCCATTTGCTGTGTCGCATTTAGTGCACATGCCCAATACGATTGGGATGGTGTGCCAATTCCAGCTGAACTTCCTGAAGGAATGGTATGGGAATTAGACCCTGTTTCTGATGGATTTAACTATCAATCGAACAGTTCCAACAGAGGAGAAGAATTTGATAGCCGATGGAATGAATTGTATATCAATGGCTTCTCAGGACCTTCTGCCACTTCTTATCACAAAGATCACTTTTGGACATCAGATGGTAATTTGGTCATTCATGCTGCAAAAGATAATCAGAATATTATCTATACAGGCTGTATTTCATCAAAAGCAGCCTTCAGTTATCCAATGTTTATGGAAGCTAGAGTGAAACAACCTAGTTGTATGTTAGCGGCAAACATCTGGATGATTAGTCAAGATGAAACAGAAGAATTGGATATGTTGGAATCGTATCCAAATGTTCAAGAAGATGGAGGTTGGTTAGATCAGAGAATTCACTTATCTCACCATACATTCATTAGAGATCCTTTCCAAGATTACCAACCACGTGATGAGCACGGAGTAAAAGGTACTTGGTACTGGGAAGAAGATAGAACTACATGGCACGACGACTGGTTGAGAATTGGTGTGTATTGGGTAAATCCTCATCATGTTGAATATTATATCAACGGTCGTTGGGTAAGAACAGTGAAGAGTCATGAACACTCTTACTTAGACGAAAAAGGAGAGTTACAAACAGTTTATACTGAATTTGATGCCTTAGATAAATTTGGATATACTGAAGGAACAGGTTTAAGTAAACCTCAGCATATCATTATCAATATGGAGCAACAAGATTGGTTGACAGAGTTGAATATTTGGCCAACAAATGAAGATTTAGATGATGCCAACGGAAGAAACTTCTATTTAATTGACTGGGTGAGATTATATAATGTCATTCCAGAAACAGGTGTAGTTCCTGTGGAAGAAGTGTCAATTTCTGAACAAGAAATTATCTTACAACCTGGGGAAACATTTGATCTTGATCATGTGATTTTACCTGCTAATGCCACTAAAAAAGCAGTTTCTTGGACGACAAGTAACCCAATGATTGCTACTGTTAATGGAGAAGGTGTTGTGAGAGCAATATCAAAAGGTATTGTGACTGCAGATGTAACGACTCAAGATGGTGGTTTCTTTGCTCGTTGTAAAGTAGAAGTAGTAGGAGATGCAGTTCCAAACCCTGTGCAAAGCATCGATATTGCAGAAACTTCTGTAACGTTAAATGTAGGACAGGATATCACTATTGATCCTATTTTCACTCCAGCAGATGCAACAGATCAAAGAGTACTTTGGGAGTCAGAAAATCCTTCAGTAGCCTTTGTAGGGGCAAACGGTTTAATTGCTCCTCTAAAAGCAGGTACCACTACAGTAACTGTAATTTCTCAAGATGGCGGACATTCTGACCATATTGAAGTAACAGTTTTAGAAGCAGAAATTGATACTGTTTATGTAACGGGAGTAAGTGTAACTCCAACTGTAGGAACAGTAACCGAAGGAGATGTATTAAGTTTGAGTGCGGTTGTTGCACCAGCTAATGCAACGTTTAAATCTGTTTCTTGGTCATCAAGTGATGAGGGCATTGCTACTGTTTCGCCTAATGGTACGGTAACGGGTGTGACTCAAGGTACAGTATCTATTACAGCTACTACTTCAGATGGAGGTTTTACTTCATCAGCAACCATCACTGTAGAAGAAAAAGTGTGTGTTCCAGAAACACCAACAGTAATTATAACATCATCAGAGACGTCTGCTAAAGTAGGAGAGTGTATTCAATTAACGACTCAGACAGTTGGAGAAACGTGTGATGGTACCACTTTAGATCAATCAGTAAATTATGTATCTAGTAATACTTCGGTAGCTACTGTAGATACAAATGGATCTGTTTGTTTTGTGGCAGAAGGAACAGCAACAATATCAATAACTAGTGTTGAAGGTGGAGATGCAGTAACAGTTCAAGTAACAGGTACTTCGGATACTGTGGTGACTCCTCCAAACCATAGTGTTATTGAAGCGGAAGATTTTGTAGCTACAGGTGGAGCTTATGGAGGATTTGAAATTTATTCTGTGAATGGGGTAACGGCCACTAATTACAATCAAACAGGTGATTGGGCAGAATATGTAGTTCAATTCGACGGTGAGTATGAACTAGAATTCTTTGTAGGAACAGCAGTATCAGGAGCAGCGATTAAAGTATATGTTGATGATGTTGAAGTAGGTACTTATAATGTACCCAACAACGGAAATTGGGATGGTTTTGAATCTGTGAAAGCAACAGATAACATCACTTTAACAGGTAACAATAAAATTAAATTAGAAGGTGCTGGTTCTAATGGTTGGGAATGGAATATGGATTATTTCACTTTAACACCAACAACATCAGGAGGAGCACCAGATCCAATTTATGTAACAGGAGTGTCTTTAGATCAGACAGCAATATCATTAATTGCTGGAAGTTCTGCTACTTTATCGGAAACAGTAGCACCAGCTAATGCAGATGATACATCAGTAATTTGGTATTCAGATAACGATGCAATCGCTACAGTATCAAATGGTGTGGTTACGGCAGTAAGTGCAGGTACTACTACGATAACAGTAGAAACTAATGATGGTAATTATACTGCAGTGGCACAAGTAACAGTAGCTCCTGTCACGGTTGAAGATCATGAAATAATTGTTGAAGCTGAATTATTTGATGCAACAGGTGGTACAACAAACGATGCTGCTTGGGGTGGACCAGGAAATGGAGTAAATGCTACAGCGAACAACATCAATTGGGTGAACTCAGGTGATTGGACAACTTACACTGTTAATGTTCCAGCAGATGGTATTTATTCTATTGAATACTTTATATCTACACCATCAGATAACGCACAAATTACTTTAGAAATAGATGGATTAACTACGGTGACAGATGTTCCAAACAATGGACAATGGGATGCTTACACAAGTTTAGACGGTGGTGCAATTGCCTTAACAGCAGGAACACATACACTAACAATTACAGCTTCAGGCTCCCACGCTTGGCAATGGAATTTAGATAAGGTAGTATTTACGACTTCATCTTCTGCTAGATTTGCTGAAGTAGTTGTACCAGAACAACCTGAAGTAACATTATATCCTGTGCCAGCTTCGGATGTTTTAAATATTGTAGGTTTACCACAAGGTGATTATACAGTAGCAATCTTCAATGTTTCTGGAGTTCCAGTATCTACACAGAATGTAAGTGCATCTTCTAAAACAGCGGTGAATGTTTCTAATTTGGGAACAGGAATCTACTTTATCAGAGTACTTGGTAATGGAATAGATATTAGAAAGAAAATTAGTGTTAGATAAATGATAATTTAATTTCAAATTATCGGTAACAAAAGAAGCCTCACTTGCATAAAGTGAGGCTTTTTAATTAAACTATAGTTTAATATTTATAAGAACCTTTAAGGTGCTAGAATAATCTAATAGATTTTATTTTTGAATTTTGTTTGAAGTCGGTTTTACTTAAAACATTAAGGTCATTTTCGATTTCAATCTTACCGGTGAAATCATTTTCATCTAACATAAATTGAGCTCTTTCACTTTTCGATTCAATCACATAGATACCACTAATGTAGGTGTACCAAATCTCATAGTCGGGGTATTGAGCGATAAATTCTTCTATAGTAGAATTCACTCCAATTCCTTTTGCTGTCTTGAATTTATCGGATTGAATTACTATTTCACTGATTTTATGATCCCATGCTTTTTTGTTGTAATCGTAACGAGGTGTAACCTGCATAACAACATCATCTCCGTAGAAAACATTATAATAAATTTGTGATTGTATGCCGTCCTCTGAGTGAATTTCTCTAGAGTCCTTATACAATTGGAATTGATCAAAGTTGACAGGTATTTCTCGACCTACTTTAAACTTACCGACAGAAACACCAGAAATTAAAAAATTCTCATCAACAGAAATGTTTTGTTCTTGGGGAGAGATCAACTCTTTTGCAGAATTTAATGGTTGAATTGCTTGAGCAATAAGAATTAATACATTTAAAATATTTACGATTACCATAGAAGTTTATGTTAGTGTTTTATGCCTCCAAAATATTCAATAATTATACCACAAAAAGTACTTTAAACCGTGATTATTGATAATCAATACGAAGGTAAATTTCGTGGTTTTTACAATGTTATATTAGTACACTTTTATAGAATTTTTTTGAAAAAGTATAAAAGTGAATAATCTTTTGTAAGTTATCAATTATATAAAATGAAATGAAACTCTCTATCAATTACTGAAATTAAATCAAACAAAAAAGATGACTAAATTAATCAACCTGTTTTTATTAGTAGGGTGCATTCTATTTATTGGGTGTTCATCAAATACTAAAAAAATAAATGATGAAGCTTCTGACATAAAAGAATACCCTAATGATGTCATTCCATTTATGTCGAATTGGAAAATACTATTGGGCGATGGAACCCGATCAGACGATCTTACGAAATTTGCAAAGAAAGACTTTTTCTATGTTCAAAATGATGGAAATACGGATTGGGTAGTTTATAAAACACCTAATTCCGGTATTACTTCAAAAACATCTAGTAATACAAGAACTGAATTAGGTGAAAAGAAAAGATGGTACCCTAAAGATGGCGGAAGACTAACAGGGACACTAAAAGTACAACACGTTTCTACATTAGGAGATGCAAGAGTAGCTGCTTCCTATTCGGTAGTTATTGGACAAATTCATAGTGATGAAGGACATGAAAATGAACCTTTAAAGATCTTCTATAAAAAGTTTCCTGGTCATCAGAAAGGATCTGTGTTTTGGAATTATGAGATTAACACAGAAGGTGATAATGGAAAAAGATGGGATTATTCTCAAGCAGTTTGGGGATATGATATGTCTGTTGTTGGACATCAAAAAGACCAATCTCCGGAAGAACCTAAAGAAGGAATTGCCTTGGGAGAGGAGTTTTCTTACGAAGTCAATGTCTATAAAGGAATAATGTATCTAACGTTTAAAAGCGAAGGACATCCGACTGTTCGCTTCACTAAAAATTTGCTATCATCAGAATTTGAGACTTATGATAAAATTCCTGATCAAATACATGAGTTATATGCTTCTATTGGTCGTGATGGCATAGAGAAGAACGAAGCTTATGCAGGAGAAAAGCAGATTTTCAAACAAGGAGCCTATAATCAGACAAACGGGAAAGATCCTAACGCAAATATTGTGTGGCATACAGGAGCGGACTCTTTTGGAGGAGATATACAGAAACAATATGCTAATGGAGCCTATGCTGAAGTGTGGTTTAGGGAAGCTAGCTTAGGTGAGGGGTATTTACCTCAATAAAAACCTAATGATATATAAAAAGGCCTCAAAAGTTTGATAAGAACTTTTGAGGCCTTTCTTTTTTGAGAAGAGAAATTATCTCGTATTAATATGATCAATACTCTTATAAATATCTCTTACAATATCGCTGTCCTTCATACCAATACCTTCGAATAAATTAATAGCTCTACGGTAGGTTTTTAAAGCAGCAGCCGATTTTTCTTCGCCCATATCTTTATATAAATCGCCTAGTTCTTTAATACACGTAGCGTGTTCTAAAGTTAGGGCACCATAATAGGCTTCTCGAACTTTAGAAACTTGAATCAATGCTTTTTCAGCCTTTTCTAAACTATCTTGACTCGAGTAAAGTGTGGCTAAACTGTATAAAGAATTGCCGTAATCGATATGTTGTTTACCTACACTTTTTTCTCTAGCAGTCATACCTTCTGTGATGGCTTTTTCAGCTTCTTCGAAACGTTTTGCTTCGATGTAGAAGAATGCTAAACTATCCAAGGCTTTACCATAAGTAGTATGTTCTTTACCTAAAGCAGATTCAGTATCGGCAATAATTTTTTTATAAGTTTCTTCAGCTTCCGGAGCATCTTTGATGTTCATTATTCTTGCTTTCGTAATTAAAGCAGCAATACCTTCCGGTGATTTTGTTTTTCCTTTCGCCTCATAGATAGCCAATGCTTTTTCAGTATTTGATAAAGCAACATCAATTTGTTTTTGATTGATTTCTAACTCAGCTAATTCTATATACGTAATTGCAGCCTCAAGGCTTTCTTCTCCATTTTTCTTTTTGATACCTTCAGATTTCATTTTGATAAAACCGTAAGCATCTTTTTCAGAATGAAGTTTCATATCTACATGCACCGCCAATCTTTCTACCTCAGAAAGGTATTTTTTATTGTCGATACCATAAGCTTCTCCAAGGTTCTTAGCATATTTTTTATAGGCCGTAATTGCCTCTGCATTTTTACCTGTTTTTTCTAGAAGAGTAGCTTCTTTTAGGTATAACCCAACATAAGACGATTTTGGAGCATTTATTTTTTCATATTCAGAAATTGCCATACTTAATTGTATAGAGGCTTCCTCTACATGCTTCAATCCCATAGAAATATCTGCTTGTTCCGATAAGATACTAGCGAATTCAGCAGTTCCTTTAAGATGTTTTTCAGCAATAGGGTTTAAAGTTCTATACATTCCGTCTGCCTCTTTGTACTTTCTTCCTTTTACATAAAGAAGTGCATTTTTATGCAAAGCAGAAGCATAGGCTTTAGAATCTTTTCCGGCTACTTTTTCTGTAGTTGCTACGCCTTTTTCATAATAAATACTTGCTTGAGCAAAATTTTTCATGTGTAGGCTATTATCTGCAATTCTAATTTGTGTTTCCGACATCTTTTCGGAAACAGAATTCCCAGATTTGTAGAGTAGCTTTTCTAAAGATTGAAAATAGATATTTGCATTACCAAGATCGTTCTGAGATTGATAAGACAACGCCAAGTATTCAATAGTATGAATATAATCGGGATGGGTATCCCCAACAGATTCTTTACCTTGAAGTCTAGCAGTTTGTAAGCTTTGAATAGCTTTGTTATAATTTTTCTTTTCGTACGCTAATTTCCCGGTATTGTAATTTGCAGTAAAATCCTGGGCAAAACTATTTTCAAAAAATAGAAAAAAAAGAAAAATACATGTAATGATAATCTTTATTGATCGGTTCATGACAGTTGTTGTATTTTTATTAACTAGGTGTAGAACATCTTACAAAAATTACGATAATGATAGTGAATTAGTTAATCTATCTTAAAGACGTCCATAATGATCATTTAATACTCATGCAAATCTTAGACCTAATGTGATTATTGATAAGTTTTTGGTAGAATTGCAGTTAGATTTAATAGAAATATTTACTAACCATACTAAACGATGAAGAAATTCATGCAATTAGCGCTTGTACTGATGATGTCTTTACAAGCTACAGCCTCTGATTTTGGGAAAAATAAGCCGCTAGACGAAGGAATGTGGCTTCCAATGTTTGTATCTAGATTGAACTATGTAGATATGAAAAAAGAGGGTTTAAAATTAACAGCTGAAGAGATTTATAGTGTCAATAACAGCTCTCTTAAAGATGCAATTGTTCATTTCGGTGGATTCTGTACAGGTGAAATTGTTTCTGATAAAGGAATGATTTTTACTAACCACCACTGTGGTTACGGCGGTATCCAATCGGTTTCTACTGTAGAAAATGATTACCTAACTAACGGTTTCTTTGCAAAATCTTTCGACGAAGAAAAGCCAATTGATGGTTTATTCGTTCGTTTCCTTCAAAGAATGGACGACGTTTCTGCTCAAGTAAATAAAGAACTTGATGGTCTTAAAGGTGCAGAAAGACAAAAGAAAGCAGCTGAGGTGATGAACCAAATTAAAGCTGAAAAAGAAAAAGAATTAAACAACGATAGCTACGAAGTATCTGTGAAGTCTTTCTTCGAAGGTAATGAGTTCTATATGTTCGTTTATGAGCGTTTTGACGATATCCGTTTGGTAGGTAACCCTCCAGAAGGTGTTGGTAAATTCGGTGGTGATACTGATAACTGGATGTGGCCAAGACACACTGGTGACTTCTCTGTTTTCCGTGTTTACGCAAGCAAAGACAATAAGCCAGCTAAATATTCTAAGGATAACGTACCTTATACTCCTAAACATCACTTACCTGTTTCTATTAACGGTGTAGCAAAAGACGATTTCGCAATGATTATGGGTTACCCAGGATCTACAGACCGTTACTTAACATCAGAAGGTGTAAAACAACAAATCGAAGTATTTAACCCTCTATTTGTTGAAATGCGTGATGCTATCCTTAAAACTTGGAGAAAGCACATGGATGCAGATCCAAAAGTAAGATTACAATATGCTTCTAAGTATGCTTCAACAGCCAACTATTGGAAGTACTTCATTGGTCAAACAAAAGGTTTGAAGCGTCAGCACGTAATCGAGAAAAAACAAGCTGAAGAAGCGAATTTCAACCAATGGATCGCTCAAGATGCAGCTCGTAAGACAGAGTACGGTCAAGTGACTGATATGTTGAAAGAAGGTTATGCTGGTAAAAGAGACGGTCGTGTAGCGATGGTATTGCTTACTCAAGGAGCTTTCAGAATGGAAGCAGTAATGCAAGCAAGAAGAACAGCAAGATTTGTAGCTGAAGCAACGAACGAAGAAACTTCTGCGGAGTCATTAAAAGCAGCTCAAGAGGCAGCTTTAGAAGCATCAAAAGGTTTCTTTAAGGATTATGACTATGCTTCTGATAAAGAATTAGCAGTAGTTCTTTTAAGAAAATACAAAGAAGTATTGGATCGTCCTGAAAATAAAAACTTACCAGTACCGGGTATCTATGAAGAAATCGAAAGAGAATTTGATGGTAGCTATGAAGCATATGTTGAAAAAGCATATTCAACTTCTATCTTCTCAGATAAAGCAAGAACTGAAGCGTTCATCAACAACCCAACAAAAGAAGCTTATGATGCTGACATGTTGAAAGAGTTACACGATGAGTTCTTCCAAGCGTACTTAACGGTAGCTAAAGGCGAGCAAGAAGCAGAGTTGAAAGTAGCAGATGGTAACAGATTATATGTGAAAGGGATCAGAGAAATGAACCCTAGTAAATCGTACTACCCTAATGCGAATTCTACTATGCGTTTAACTTACGGTCAAGTAAAAGACTACATCCCTGGTGATGCAATGTTCTATGCTTACTACACAACATCAAAAGGTCTATTGGAAAAAGAGGATCCTAAGAACCATGAGTTCATCCTTCCAAAAGAAATTAAAGACGGTGTAGTGAAGAAAGACTTCGGTCAATATGCTGATGCTAACGGTGAGTTAAGAATCGCATTCATCACAAACAACGATATTACAGGTGGTAACTCAGGTTCTCCAGTAATTAACGGTAAAGGTGAATTGATTGGTTTAGCGTTTGATGGTAACTGGGAAGCAATGTCAGGTGATATTTCTTTTGAGCCAGAATTACAACGTTGTATCAACGTAGACGTTCGTTATGTACTTTGGATTATGGACAAAGTATATGGTGCTAAGAACTTAATTGATGAGATGACAATCGTAGGAGGTAAGCCTGCAAAAGGTAAAGCTTACGAGACATTAATGCCTAAGAAGTATTAATCGGTCCCTCTGAAAAAATAGATAACGGTACTTTGGTTTCGACTGAAGTACCGTTTTTTTATGAAAGCAAAGTAAAACTGAAAGAGATTTTATAAATTGTGATAGATTTCTGATCACACAATCGAATTGATAAAGCAACTTGTTCTATCAATGGAAAAAATTCGAGCAGCAAATCTTATTTGGAATAGAATTCACATAATAGAAAAACTATATATATCCATGAAAAGGCTAACAGCAGTAACCCTTGCTTTAATATCACTTTGTTTTATTGGATGTCAGCAGCCACAACAACAAGAAAATAATAACTCAATAGAAGAAATACATTTAGAAACTTCTAGAAAGAGTTTACATTATATTGATAAAAAAGATACTCCAGAATTGGTAGGTAAGAAGTCGTTTTATGTGTCTTCTTATTCAAATCTGTACCATCAATCGGGTAAGAGTAAGATTTACTTTACGGTAGTGTTGAGTTTAAGAAACACAAGCCCAACAGAAAGTCTCTTCTTTACTAAAATAGATTATTACGATAGTGATGGGAATCTTTTAAAGAATTACTTAAAGAAAAACCTAGAGATTAAACCTTTGGGTTCTGCAGAATATATTGTAGAGTTTAGAGAAAAAGTAAGTGGAGCGGGAGCTAACTTTATTGTAGAATACGGAGCTCCACATGAGTTAAAGAATAAACCAATTATCGAGGCGATTAACCTAGGTTATATCGGGCAACATGGTTTTGCATTTACATCAAGTGCTCAGGAGATCATACAATAATTGCCTAGATTGATTTTAATAAAAAAGTCCAATTGAATTTAGAAGTTCAATTGGACTTTATTATTTATCCTCTATTTCTATAATAGGTATCCTGAGTAATTTGACCTAATAGAAGCTTTGATTCAACATGATCCCACATCATATATTTAGGTAAAGTTCCAAATAAAGGAACACCGCCACCTACTAAAATGGGCATTGTAGAAATAATCATTTCATCAATTAAGTCTTCTTTTAGGAAACTTTGTATCGTAGAACCACCATCAATGTATAGTTTATGGAAACCTTCAGAGTTTAAGTCGGCGACTAATTCCGAAAGTTCTCCATTTACAATAATAGCTTTATCTTGGAACTCTTCTGGAATTTCTTGTAGTGTATTCGATAATACAAATACAGGTTTAGGGTAAGGCCACTCACCACCAAAGTTACAAACCGTAGTAAAGGTATTTCTACCCATCACTAGAGCGTCAATTCTCTCCATGAGATCCATAAAACCAACATCTTCTTGGTCTGGATTGGGAACACAATTCAAGAAATCCAATTCTCCGTTTGGCCCAGAAATAAACCCATCCAAACTCTTAGCGATAAATACAATATTTCTATTTTCCATTGATTTGTTTTTAAAGAAAAATGCGATACCCTAATTTAATTAGAATATCGCATTTAAATAATGATCTATGTGATCAGTTATATTTTATTATACACCTTCTGCAACTACTTCTGTTACTTGAGGGACCATTTTCTTTAATAAGTTCTCGATACTCATCTTTAAAGTAAATGTTGATGATGGACATCCAGAACAAGCACCTTGAAGTAATACCTTCACAACGCCAGTTTCTTCATCGAAAGAGTGGAATTTGATAGCACCACCGTCAGTTTCTACTGCAGGAGCGATGTACTCATCAAGAACACCCTTGATTTTTTTCACTGCTTCAGAATCTGCTGTTTCTACAATAGTTTCTGAAACATCTTCGAAAATTGGCTTCTCCGCTTCAAAATACTGAGTTAAGAACTCTTTGAATTTAGGAATGATCTCCATCCAATCTGTCGAACCTTCTTTTTTAGTGATTGTAATGAAATTACTCATATAGAAAACTCTTTCTACTTCTTCAAAACCAAATAACTCTTTGGCCAATGGAGAAACAGATGCTTCTTCTATACTTGGAAAATCATAGCTTTCACCACCTTGTAACAACATAAAGCTCAACATGAACTTCATCGAGTTAGGGTTAGGGTTCGCTTCTGTATATATAGTTATATTTTGATGAGATCTATTTGTTGTTGAATTTTCCATTTTTATATGAATTTTATATTCGCAATCACAATATTTGGCAAAACAAACATATAGATGTTTTTAATCAAAAGAATTTGATAAATCAAACAGACTTTCTTTTAAAAATTAACACATAAATAGGGTGAATGTTATTATTAACATCTACAGATGAGTTGTTTGTCTAATAGATAACTAATATCACTATAAAAATGTTGCTTTTTGATATAGGATTTCATTATTGGAAAACAACTTTGTACTTTTGTGGTTGTGTCGATACAAATGGACACACAGAAAACGAAAAATTAAATGATAGAACTACCAGTAATCTCTTCGGAGAAGAAAGATAAACCTAAACGTAGACCAGATTGGTTACGTGTAAAGTTGCCAATTGGGAAGGAGTACGCTAATGTTCGTAAATTGGTAGACAAACATAAGTTGAATACTATTTGCCAAAGCGGTAACTGTCCTAACATGGGCGAATGCTGGGGTGAAGGTACAGCAACATTTATGATTCTTGGTAACATTTGTACACGTGGATGTTCTTTCTGTGCAGTTGCAACAGGCCGTCCAACAGAGTACGATGCTGAGGAGCCAAAACGTGTAGCGGACGCTATCCACAAAATGGAAGTAAAGCATGCGGTAATTACTTCGGTAAACCGTGATGAGCTTAAAGATAGAGGTGCAGAAATTTGGTATCAAACAGTGGTAGAAACAAAGAAACTTTGTCCAGAAACAACCATTGAAACCCTTATTCCTGACACAAGAAAAAATTGGGATGCTTTATACAGAATGATCGAGGGTGGTCAGGAAGTAATTTCACACAATATGGAAACAGTGAAAGAACTTTACAGAGCCGTTCGTCCTCAAGCGAAATACGATCGTTCATTAGAGCATATCAAAAGAATTGTAGATGAAGGTCGTCGTTCTAAAACAGGTATCATGCTTGGTTTAGGAGAAACAGACGAGCAAATCTTCAGAGCTATGGATGATTTAGCAGAGGTTGGTTTACACGTACTTACTTTAGGTCAGTACTTACAGCCTACTAAAATGCACCATGAGGTAATTGAATACATTCACCCTGATAAATTCGACTTCTTAAGAGAGGAAGGATTAAAAAGAGGGATCAAATATGTAGAATCAGGTCCATTGGTTCGTTCTTCGTACCATGCAGAACGTCACGTTAACGTTCCAATCAAATAATTTGATTCATAATTAAACATTTCGAATAGTGGCTTTGTTAATATTCAACTTTAATAAAGCCACTATTTTTTATGACTATGCAAAAGATAACCAAAAGCCAATTAGCACTCAGAAACGGACAAGACAAAGAAGAAATTTGGGTCGCTTTCGAGGGTAAAGTATACGATATGTCCAATTCTAGACTTTGGAGAGATGGGAAACATTATCAACATTGGGCAGGGCAAGACTTAACGCCTGAGATGAAAGATGCACCTCATACTGCTTTCGTATTCGATAAATTTGATCCAATTGGAGAATTGGAAGACTAATTAATGGCAAAGCTATCTAAACTTCAGGCACACTTATTTTTGGTAGGTGCTTCTATCATATATGGATGTAATTTTGTGGTCTCCAAGTTGGCGATGCCTGATTACATTACTCCCTTCGCTTTTATCTTCTTAAGAATTTTAGGAGGTGCGATACTATTCACCTTATTACACGCTTTTACAGTTAAAGAAAAAGTAACTGATAAAAGAGACTTCCTAAGGTTATTGTTGGCGGCATTGTTTGGTGCCAGTTTTAATCAGTTGATCTTTTACGAAGGATTAGCACAAACAAGTGCTATCAACGCTTCTGTGATTGTAGTATCCTCTCCGATAATAGTTTTAACCTTATCATCCATTTTCTTAAAAGAAAAAGTCACTCCTTTAAAAATTATTGGCATCTCACTTGGCTTTATTGGAGCAGTATTGATGATAGGATTGAATGGAATAGCTTTTCACTCAGGATCTGTCCAAGGAGATATTATGGTGCTCATTAATGCCTCTTTGTATAGCGTGTATCTCATTATCTCAAAACCACTTCTAGCAAAGTATCATCCGTTCACCGTAACAAAGTGGACTTTCGTGTTTGCCGTTCCATTTGTGACTGCAATGTCTTGGAATGATATTACGACTATGAATTGGGAAGGTATTCCATTACCTATTTGGGGAGCGATAAGTTATGCAATTGTATTTACCAGTTTCTTGGCGTATTTGTTTTATGCGATAGCGATGAAAGTGGTCAATGCCAGTACAGCAAGTTTTTATATCTACTTCCAGCCCATGGTGGCCACAGTAGTGGCGATCCTAGTATTTGATGAAACCATCAAAACGGTACAAGTTATCGCTGCCGCTTTGATATTTTCGGGAGTTTATTTAATTAGCATCAAGAAGAAACCTAAAGAAAAGATGAATTAACAAGCTTCATCAGATAATCTGAAACGATGAGGAGTTCATTTATTTGTTGATCTATCTATCCTATCAAACAATGGCAAAAAGTATAACCAAAGTTCAAGCTCACTTATTTTTAGTAGGCGCATCATTCGCTTATGGAGCCAATTATAATGTGGCTAAAATTGTTATGCCCGACTATGTGCAGCCCAAAGGGTTTATCTTAATGAGGGTGATTTTTGCTGCTGTTTTGTTTACGGTGATCCATAGAATTTTTATCAAAGAAAAAATTGAGAGTACACAAGATTATCGAAAGTTAGCTTTTGCCGCTTTCTTTGGTGCTTGTTTAAACATGATCACCTTCTTTGAAGGACTATCATTAACATCTCCAATTAATGCCTCTGTGATTATGGTTTCCTCACCTATTTTGGTATTGATCATGTCGGCGATCATACTTAAAGAAAAAGTGACAGCTAAAAAAGTGGTAGGTATTGTGCTTGGTTTAGCCGGAGCTTTGATATTGGTAGGAATGAATGGATTTGATTTTTCAAGCGGTACCGCACAAGGCGATATTTTGGTAATAGTTAACGCTTGTTCCTACGGCTACTATTTGATATTAATTAAGCCATTAGCCACGAAATATCATCCTTTTACTATTTTAAAGTGGGTATTTATCTTTGGAGTCCCAATGGTTTTCCCATTTGGAATTATGGATTTAGTAGAAGCACAATGGCATACCTTCACTCTAGAAGTAATAGGGGCAATTGCTTTTGTTCTAATTGGAGCAACTTGTATTACTTATCTATTTAATGCGATAAGTCTACAGGTACTGAATGCAAGTACCACAAGTTTTTATATCTATTTCCAGCCTTTAATTGCAGGAGCAATAGCTGTTTTTCTATTTGGAGAACAACCCCGTTGGGAACAACTCTATGCCACGATATTGATTTTTACAGGTGTAGCATTAGTTTCTAACTGGAAAACGAAGAGCAGTAACTGATATTAATTCACATCAATTTTACCGTCCCTTACTTTTAAAATTCTATCCGCTTTTTGTGCTAATTGAGGATCGTGAGTTACAATGACCAATGTGGTATGATGATTCTTATTTAACTCAAAAAGTAAGTTCTCTACATGCAAACTAGTTTCCTCATCGAGGTTACCGGTGGGTTCATCAGCAAAAAGAATCTTAGGAGTAGTAACAAAGGCTCTAGCAAGTGCCACCCTTTGTTGTTCTCCACCAGAAAGCTGATTAGGATAATGATGTTCACGACCGTCTAACCCCACTTCTTTCAGCATCTCTTTTGCTTTTGATTTGGCATCAGATTGTCCTTGAAGCTCCAAAGGTGTCATCACATTCTCAAGAGCCGTAAGCGAAGGTAAAAGTTGAAAATTCTGGAAAATAAATCCAATTTTCTGATTTCTGATATCCGCTTTATCATTTTCACTTAAAGTAGTAATGTCAATATCATCAATAATTACTTTACCTGAGGTAGGATTATCCAATCCGGCTGTTAAGCCAAGTAAAGTGGTTTTACCAGATCCAGAAGTACCTACAATAGCCACAGATTCCCCTTTTTTAACCTCAAAAGAAATGTCTTTGATGATCTCAAGGGTATCGTTTCCTTTTCCGAATGACTTGATTAAGTTTTCTACCTTAAGCATAGATTAGTTATTTATCTCGTTAATAATTTCTCCACCATCATTAAGTAAAATCAGATTGTCAATGTTAAATCGAGTAGGGTAAGTGATAACACCTGTAGAATCTACCTTAGAAGTATTAATCGTAAATTCTAATCCTTTGACCAACCCCAAAGTAATGAGTTCTTGATTTAACCAAGAATTTTGAACAGTTAATATATTACTCGATTTACTGACCAAAGGCGATGAAATGACAGTTTCTGTGGTGGTAGTATCGTCTAGAAGACCTCGAATTTCCAAATTGTAAAAATCACCATTAGCAAAGGAAACAATAGTTGTATCATCTTCTTCGTAGATATCAAAATCTCCTCGAGCAGTTTGAACAACCAAAGGATTATTAGCGACTTCTATAGACATAGGGCTGTATTCACCATCAAACATCATTTTTAGCTTGCCCGATTCTGGAGTTCTTGCTATACCATAATTATTTCGTGATGCTATAAGCTGGAAAACGCCATAATTGGCATAATTAACATTGGTAGAGTCTGTAATGTTTGAATAACCGAATTCAAGATAATCGATGGTATCTTTTGGAGATGTATTGCTAAAAGGAATATTTCCTGATGTAAACGTAGAAACCGTTCCAGCATTATCAACACCTGCCCAAAATGAATTTTCTGCCAAAGGAAGGTCCTCAAAAGAGGCGGCTCTTTCTACTACGTATAAAAGAACTTCTGCAGAGCCTTCGTACGAGTTATTAGCGGCTTCGAAGCGTGCTTTCCTAAAACCTTCTGTATCGTAAGAAATAGAGTCTGACCTTAAAGTGGTAGCTATTTGTTCATCATCAACAAGCCATTTGTAAGAGCTGCTTTCGCCTCCTTTCACTCTAGCTTCATATACAAACTTTTGATCTTTGAGTACAATCGATCGAGCAGTAGTAGGATTTACTCTAGGTGAAATTATAGCTACCTCAAGTCTTGGGTCCTTTATTTCTTCTACTCCACACGAGAAAAAAACAAAAGGTACAATAAGGAGGTTGATGTATATGGAAATTTTTTTCATTATTGATCTTTCTTGATATATGATGGAAGCGGAATTTCTTTAAGAAATTCATAACTCCCTTTTTCAAAGTTAATAGAACAAAAGAAATGTTGTAAACCATTGGTGATACAAATGTAAGGGGCTTTGATTTTACTATTGTATTGTGCCACTTGCTGAAAAGTATCGTTACTTAATTTTACAGTTGGAGCTTTGCATTCTACTAGTAAAAATGGAGCACCGCCTCTTTCATAAAAAAGTATATCCGAACGCTTTATTCTTTTGTTTACCGTCAATCCAGCTTCTATTCCTACCAGGTTTTTCGAAAATCCCATGGAAAGCAGCATTTGTAAAAACTGTTGTCTTACCCATTCTTCAGGAGTAAGTAGAAGCATTTTCTTTCTGATAGGGTCAAAAATAAAGGTTTTTCCGTTTTTTTCTTCCGTTCTAACTTCCGAAAGTGGTAAATTTAATTTTTGCATGTAGTGCAAGGATCATTTTTTATAAAGATCAGATGATTTTGTATTGAAAATCAAAAGACACCGAACTTCATTGAATCACCAAAAGTAATTTTTAACGAACTTAGGTGATCTTGTAAATTTAGAAAGAAATTGATGATAAATTAGAAATCTAAGCCATAAAGAAATTTTTTGAGTGAACATTCTACATATCGCCCTGAAGACCAATTCGACGATTCGAATATGCAGTCTCAAGTGAAGCCATCTCATTATTATTATTCGTATAGCTATTTATACAAATGGATTAATATTAAAGAAAATGAGGATAAAGTCTTTCATCTTGGAGAGGATCATTTTATAAAAATGACCACCATATTTTTCGAGCTCAATTTATCATCGACAAGAAGAAAATTCGAAAGAAGATATATTCAAAAATTATCCATAACAAGAAAGAAATTAATAATTCCTTTGCTCACAGGAGGTATTTTAGGACCAATTATTTTTCTAGCTTCTTTATCAGGAGTAGTCAATGCCTTTACCGGATTCTCCATTTTTTTGGCTTGTGCATTTCTTTTTTATTATGGATTTACGGGAAATTATCAAATTGAAGTTTCTCAGAAGAATGGAGTGCAAAATCAGTTTTTTGTGGATGCGAATGGTCCTGATTTACAGAAATTTATTAATCGATGTCAGGTAGATATCCTCCAAAGGAATCGATTTTGATTAACTTTATTTACAATTATTTGATGATTATTTTTGATTTTTGTTTGGTAGATAAGATTTTTTGATCTACTTTTGCATCGCATTTCGGGAAAACGCTCTCAGAAATTGTCCGATGGTGTAATTGGCAACACGTCTGATTTTGGTTCAGAAGAGTCCAGGTTCGAGACCTGGTCGGACAACACTAAAAACATTTGAGACATTTTCCGGAATATTGTCCGATGGTGTAATTGGCAACACGTCTGATTTTGGTTCAGAAGAGTCCAGGTTCGAGACCTGGTCGGACAACAAAAAGCTTTACAGATTTTCGCTGTAAAGCTTTTTTTTTGCTTGCTATTTTTATATTTGTATAATAGATAGAATAAAATTTATAACTAACATGTCAAAAAGATTAATCAAAATCATAATCACTCTTACGTTATCGTTCGCGGTAATGGGTGTTTATGCACAAGAAACTGCAGGTTCAGCCACTCAAACAAGTACTAAAACAAGTAGTCAAAAAGCTGCTTCAACTACTTCTACGAAAAAAGCTGTACCGGCCAAACCTAAAGGCCCGGCGGACGCAACGCTTAAATCAAAGTACGAATTCATGTCCAAACGAGGTGGACGTTGGAAAGAATATCGTATGATCAAACAAGATTGGTTAAATGCCTACTGGGCAGAAGTAGACGACACATTGTCTACGGCTTACACTGATGCTATCGAAGCACGTAAAGAAACGGCTCAAGCACATCAGGAAGTAAAAGAAATGGAAGCTAGACTTGGTGAGAAAGATCGTTTAATCGATCTTGGTGATTACATCACTTTAGCTGGTTTAGACATCGATAAATATACGGTGGTATATACTTCTTTTATTATTATCGCTATTTTGATTTTAGTTCTAGTATTTGGTTTAATCAAATTCAAATCGAACAATCAAATGGTAGTAGAAGTGAAAAAAGATTATGATACTATCGAAAAGGAATACGATGATTTCAGAACGAAGGCACAGGAGAGAGAGATGAAAGTGAGAAGAGAACTTGTGACGGAAAGAAATAAAGGAGAAGAGATGCAAAAAGAGCTTTCTTCACTTCGTAAAAGAGAAAATAAAATGCAATAGTATTTTAATTACAAAAAAAGCCCACTTCTTCCCCAAAGTGGGCTTTTTTTATTCTCAAAAATTAAAGAACTTAGAGTAATCAAAAGAAATTAAATCTGATATTGTGTAGAATATCTATTAATGTGATCAATTTTTAGTGATTTTATAATCTACTTCTTAACCTAAAAAAGAAGCGAATTAAAATAACCTACTACACAACATTTTTTCAGCATATTATATAAATGTTTAGATTCTCACTTTTTTGTGTATCCCTTTTTATCTTTTTGTGCGGTTGTAAACAAAAAGTAGAGGTAATGGAAGGCTTTGTAGATGCGAAAGCTGAAAAAGAAGCTTACTACGAAAAACAAATTAACTATTTACAAGACCTTATTCGTGATGATGAAAATAATCCGAATCTATATTACCTAAAGGCCAACGCTGAATATGAAATTAATCAATGGGCAGCTTCTTTAGAAGATATTTCTATGGCTACATCATTGGATTCGACTGTAGGAAGTTATTTTTTCCTTGCAGCAAAAAATCATTTTGCCTTTCAAAATTATGAAGATGTATTATTTAATCTTCAAAAAGCTTCTCAAAAATCGTTTAATCATCCTTTTTTGAATATTCTTAAGGCAAAGTCGTTTCTGAAGTTAAATGAAATGGATAGTGCGTTTCATACATTGATGGTTTCTGAGAAAGAAATACCGAATAGTACTCAATTAAAAAGGGCTTGGGGAGAATATTATTTTCTTATTGGCGATTCTAAAAAAGTAAAATCGATTAATGAAGAAATTCTAAGTATTAATCCTTTTGATACTTTGGCTTATGCCTACCTCATTAAAGATGCGATCAATAAAAACGAATTTGTTTTGGCAAAAGAAGTTTTGGATAGTGCTAAAAATAAAAATGTAAGTTCATTGCCTTTACTTACTTGCGAAGGTGAATTGTTGGTCATCGAAAAACGCTTAGATAGTGCAGAGGTAGTTTTTACAGAAGTCCTAAGAAAAGATCCCTCTCAGTGGGAGGCTTCTCGACATTTAGGTAAACTATTAAGAAAAAAAGGATTGACTTTAGAAGCAAAGAAAGTATTTTTAGAAGGCTTAAAGATCAAGCAGGATTGCAAAGAACTTTGGTATGAATTAGGATTGACTGAACAATACCTAATCAAAGACTATGGTGAGGCGAGAAGTAATTACGAAAAAGCATTAGAAATTGATCCTGCATATCTTGATGCTAGAAAAGCATTAAACAATTTAAGAGCGATTTTAAGAAGAATGTATGCACCACCTCCTGTAGAGGAAGCATCGTCTTCCGAAGAAGAAAACACAACAGAAGCCAACTCTTCTGAAGAAATAAATTAATTTAACCAAAACTGCTACGATTCTTAATAACTATGATTTCGAAAACGTATGGAAGCTCCGTATATGGAGTAGATGCCACTCTTATTGAAGTGGAAGTAAATGTACTCAATGGCAAAGGTCTTTTTGTTGTTGGATTACCCGACAGTGCTATCAAAGAAAGCGAACACCGAGTAGAAAGTGCTGTGAAACACTATGGATATGCCATTCCACGACAAAAAGTAGTGGTAAATCTAGCTCCTGCAGCAGCCAAAAAAGAAGGAGCAGCTTTCGATTTACCTATTGCACTATCTATCCTACAGTCCTCCGAACAAATTGGAGCAAGGAATTTAGAGGATTACATTATCCTTGGAGAACTTTCTTTAGACGGTGAATTACGTCCTATCAAAGGAGCTTTACCAATTGCTATTGAAGCAAGAAAACAAAAGAAGAAAGGATTTATTCTACCTAAAGAGAATGCTCAAGAAGCTGCAATTGTCAATAATTTAGATGTAATTGGTGTCAATAACCTATTAGAAGCCATTGAGTTTATACAGGGCGATAGAGAAATTGAACCTCTCAAAATAGATACTAGAGAGCTTTTTAATGATATGTTGGATGATTATGAACTAGATTTTTCTCAAGTTCAAGGTCAAGAAAACATGAAAAGGGCTTTAGAGATAGCTGCTGCCGGAGGTCATAATGTGATTATGATAGGCCCTCCTGGTGCAGGTAAAACCATGTTGGCAAAACGTTTGGCAACTATTCTGCCTTCATTGACTCTTCAAGAAGCATTAGAAACCACAAAAATACATTCTGTGGCAGGTAAACTAGGGGCTAACAATGGGCATCTTATTTCGACCCGTCCATTCAGGGCACCACATCATACAATTAGTGATGTAGCGTTAGTTGGTGGGGGCGGGGTACCACAGCCAGGGGAAATATCACTTTCTCACAACGGAGTACTGTTTCTAGACGAATTACCCGAATTCAAACGTACAGTACTTGAGGTGATGCGTCAACCTCTAGAAGAAAGAAAAGTAAGTATATCAAGAGCAAGAATGTCAGTCGATTTCCCTGCTAATTTTATGCTGATAGCCAGTATGAATCCATGCCCTTGCGGATATCACAATCATCCAGAGAAAGATTGTACCTGTCCTCCGGGAGCTGTTCAGAAATATTTGAATAAAATTAGCGGCCCTCTTTTAGATAGAATTGATCTGCATGTTGAGGTTACTCCAGTATCCTTTGATCAGATGACGTCTTTAAAAGAAGCGGAGTCAAGTGAGGCTATTAGACAGAGAGTTATAGACGCTAGAGAACTTCAAAAGGAGAGGTTCGAAAAAGAAGGATTAGCACTACATAGTAATGCAATGATGCCTTCGCAGGTTGTTAAGCGTATTTGTACATTAGATCCTTTAGGTAAAAACTTGCTAAAATCGGCTATGGATCGTTTAGGATTATCTGCCAGAGCTTACGATAGAATTTTAAAAGTTTCTCGAACAATAGCTGACCTTGCAGGAAGTGAATCAGTCAAGGCAGAGCACATTGCAGAGGCGATTCAGTTTAGAAGTTTGGACAGAGAATCGTGGGTTGAGGGTTAAAAATTATTACAACTATTCATAACTGCTTATATTTGCGGTAATATTCCTAATTTAGCAGGAAACAAGTTTCAATAAAGAAAAGTAGCTGTGAAAATCATTATTGCGGGAGCAGGTGATGTTGGGTTCCACTTGGGTAAACTACTGGCACACGAAGACCATGATATTACACTTATCGATACAGATGTTGATAGTCTAAATCATGCCGCCAACCATATTGATGTAGCCACTGTAAAAGGGTCGTCTACATCTTTCGCTGTCCTTGAGGAAGCTAATGTTGATAAATCTGACATGCTGATCGCTGTCACGTCTTCTGAGGAGACCAATCTAATAACGGCCATGATTGCCAAACGATTGGGTACAAAGAGAACAATTGCAAGAATCACAAATAGTGAGTACTTACACTCTCGTGATATGCTTGACATGAGAAGAATGGGTGTGGATGAAATGATTTCACCACAACTATTGGCCACAAAAGAGATTAAGCGTCTTTTAAAAGAGGCGGCTATTACAGATACTTTCGAATTCGAAAAAGGTTTATTGTCGTTAATTGGTATTACCATTGATGAGGAACAGCCTTTAGTAGGAAAAACGTTAGAAGAAACATCATATCTAAATAAAGATTTCAAGTTCTTAACGGTAGCAATTTTGAGAGATGATGAGACCATCATTCCAAGAGGAGATACTAAGTTTGAACTTGGAGATCACGTATATTATATCGCCAAGCCGGACGGTGTAGAAAGCGTACTTCAGCTAACAAAGAAAAAACTTCAGAAAAAAATTAAGCGATTAATTATTCTTGGAGGTAGTAAAGTAGGTTTTTATGCTGCTCGATCTTTAAGCTTTAAATACAATGTTGTTCTAATAGAGAAGGACAGAGATAAAGCTTTCCAGATGGCAGAAGAGTTACCGAATACTTTGGTCATTCACGGCGATGGTCGTAATGTAGATTTACTCGAGGAAGAAGGTATTGATAGTGCGGATGCATTTATTGCGGTAACAGGTGATTCTGAAACCAATATCATTACTTCTTTGGTAGCAAAGAAACATGGTGTTCAGAAAACAATTGCCCTTGTAGAGAATATGGACTATATCCACCTTTCTCAAAACATGGGTGTTGATACTTTGATTAATAAAAAGCTGATTGCAGCGAGTTTTATTTTCAGATATATCAGAAGGGGAGAGATCATTTCATTAACCAACGTACATGGTGTAGATGCTGAGGTTCTGGAATTTGTGGTCAATGAAAACTCACCTGTAACTAAAAATGTATTAAAGGATTTAGGATTCCCTAAATCAGCGATTATTGGAGGTGCGATTAGAAAAGGAAAAGCTTATATACCAAAAGGAGATTTCCAATTCGAACCTTACGATAGAGCAGTAGTACTTACTCGACCAGAGTGTATTGCTAAAGTTGAAGCTTTCTTCCGTTAAACCTATGATGACTAACATGCAACAACGAAAGGGACTGTTCAATAACTGGCTTATCTGTAGAATTCTAGGCATACTTATACTTTTAAACGGTGTATTTATGTTGTTCTGTCTACCTTTTGCTTTCTATTTTGGTGATGGCGATTGGTTAGCATTGGCCCAAGCAGGAGGTATTGCAATTGCTTCGGGTGGAGGGGCTGCTTTATATGCTAGAAAAGTAGGTTACTCTCAAGAATTCAGAAAAAAGGATGGGTACATTATTGTGACTTTTGGATGGGCGCTTATGGCTTTTTTCGGAAGTTTACCCTATTTATTTAGTGACATCAATGTCTCTTTTGCAGACGCTTATTTTGAAACGATATCAGGCTTCTCGACTACTGGAGCAAGTATTTTAACAGATATCGAAAGTGTAGGCAAAGGTATTTTATTTTGGAGATCATTAACCCAATGGATTGGAGGTATGGGTATTATCGTATTAGCGGTAGCCGTATTGCCTTTCTTAGGTATTGGAGGTATGCAGTTGTTTGTGGCTGAAGCACCAGGGATTACTCCAGATAAACTTCAACCTAGAATTAAAGAAACTGCTCGAAGATTGTGGTGGGTATATGCTGGTCTAACTGGTGTAGAAACTATTTTACTGATGACAGGAGGTATGAGTTTCTATAATGCCTTAAACCACGCGTTAACAACGATGGCTACAGGTGGTTTCTCCACATTTAATGATAGTGCAGCATCATTTTCTCCCTACATACAATACATTTTGATATTCTTTATGTTGTTGGCAGGAACGAACTTTACCTTAAACTACTTTCTGTTTAAGCGTATGTTCAAAGCCATATGGAAAAACGAAGAATATAAATATTACATCTATGTTATTGCTTTAGCCACTTTAGCAATTACGGTATCAATTGTAGTGACCACTGAATTAGGTGTTGAAAAATCATTTAGAGACGCACTCTTCCAAGTGATCTCTATTATTACAACAACAGGTTACGTATCGGCAGACTATACCGCTTGGACGCCACTAGCGACCATGATTGTTTTTGTGTTGATGTTCTGTGGTGGTATGGCAGGGTCTACAGCCGGTGGTGTAAAAATTGTAAGACACATCATCTTATTTAAAAACTCTTTTCTTGAATTAAAGAGACAATTACATCCTACTGCAATTATACCTGTACGATTTAATGGCAAAGCTATAAAAGGAAGCATTACCTTTAATGTACTAGCTTTTATCATGGCTTACTTTTTGATATTTGGATTAGGTATTTTAGTGATGTCGGCTATTGGGGTAGATTTAATGACTTCACTTGGTGCTGTGGCTACCTCATTAGGGAATATTGGACCGGGTATTGGAACAGTAGGACCTGTTGATAACTTTGCTCATTTGCCAGATCTTGCAAAATGGGTACTTTCGTTTCTAATGTTATTGGGAAGGTTAGAACTCTTTACTGTAATGATCATATTTACTCCATATTTCTGGAGTAGATTCTAAAATTTAAGCTAATTTTTTAATTCCTAAGGGAAAGGAATAATGGGAAACAATAAGAATAATTTATATAAAATTTATGGCGTAGCCATTTTGGTGATTGTATTGGACCAATTGAGTAAACTGTTGGTACATAATTACATGGAAATGGGTACCCTAGGAGAAATTAAAGTAATTGGTGATTGGTTTAGATTACACTATCTACTTAACCCAGGAATGGCTTTCGGAATGCAGTTTGGCAACGAATACGGTAAATTGATCTTGACAACCTTTAGAATTATAGCTTCAGGTGGTATTGTTTACGGTATTTATGTGTTAAACCAAAAAGGAGCACATTGGGGCTTCTTAGTTTGCGGAGCCATGATTCTAGGAGGAGCCATTGGTAATTCTATAGACTCTGTATTCTATGGTGTATTTATTGAAGGAAATATGATTCCAGGTTCATCAACACCGTGGTTTCATGGTCAAGTAATCGATATGTTATATTTCCCAATGGTAAGAGGAAGCTTTCCCGATTGGTTACCATTTTATGGAGGAGAACGCTTTCTGTTTTTTAGCCCAGTATTTAATATCGCCGACTCAGCCATCTTTTTAGGAGTGCTTTTCATCTTTATTTTCCAGAATAAATTCTCTGAATATGAGAAGAAAGAAAAGCAAGAAATAGCTACAGAAGAACAATAGTCATTGGGTTTTATTGACCTAAATCAACTTATACAAACAACAAATCTAATCCAAGTCATTGGTTAAGGTTTGTTGTTTTTTGTTTACCTTCAATAACAGATTTTGTGGTAAATAAAAGACTTTTCCATCCTACTTTTGAAATACATCCAGAGAGAAAAAGAATTATCTAACATCATAAAACTAATATCAATGAAAACTAAAATCATTTCTACCATTGTTTGTATCCTTGGGATTGTAGCTTCTTCTTATGCACAATCATCAAAAAATCTAGTATTGGGAGAAAGTAAAGTTGTTGCTTTAGGTACATCAAATACTCACGATTGGGAAGGTGATGTCAAAAAAATGTCTGGTGATGCTTCTATCACAATTGAAGACAATCAAATTAAATCTATTGAGTCGTTACAAGTAACGATGGAAGTAAACAGTATGGAGTCTGGTAAAGGATCTTTAGATAGCAACATGCACAAAACCATGAATGCTAAAAAGCACCCTAAGATGACTTACAAGTTAACTTCTGCTTCTGTTGATGCTAACGGAAAAGTAACTGCAAAAGGTCAGTTAACAATTAATGGAACAACAAAGGATATTACTTTAAACCCAGTAGCTTCATTAGCAGGAGACAAAGTGACATTCAAAGGTGAAACTACTTTTAATATGTCTGCTTACGGTGTTGAACCTCCTAGCTTAATGTTTGGTGCTATTAAAGTAGAAGATGAGGTAAAGATCGAAATGAACGTGGTCTTTAACTAATCGATAACCGTACTAATTAAGTACTGCTATAACCTGAATTCGAGATCATAAAATCCAATTGGATATGAATTTACTTCATTTAGATTTGCTCGATTCAGATAGAAACTAAAACGATATTGGAATATCCAGTCCAAACTAAATAAATCCTGAGTTGCTAGCTCAGGAGATAACTAATCTAATTAAATTATTTGCTAATTATGAACAACCAATACAAAGTATTGTCAGTGTTTGCTGTGCTTTTTTTCATGGCAATGAGTACTTCTTACGCTCAAAAAAATAGTGGAGTTTTCGATAGAGATATGCAATACATGCGTTACAATGACCAAAGAGGTATTGGCGTATTCGAAACTACAAAATCAGATACAGTAGGTTTTGATGGAATGAAAGTTAGAGTAGGTGCAGACTTCGCTCTTCAGATGCAAGGTTTATCTCACTCAAACAGTGGTGTAGTAGAATTGGCTAAAATTCACCCAGGTTTCAACTTACCTACAGCGAACTTAAACATTGACGCTCAATTAGCGGATGGTGTTAGAGTTCACTTACAAACTTACTTATCATCACGTCACCACAACGATGCATGGGTAATGGGTGGTTACTTACAAATTGATAACTTGAACTTCTTGAACCTTAATAGCCAAATGGCTGACGATATCATGGATATCATCACAGTGAAAGTAGGTCAAATGGAAATCAACTATGGTGACCAACATTTCAGAAGAATAAATAACGCTTACTCAATGGGTAACGCATTCTTCGGTAACACAATCATGGACCCATTCGCTACTGAAATGGCGATGGAAGTTTACGCTCAGAAAGACGGATGGATCGGTATGGCAGGTGTATCGAATGGTAAATTAAACCAAAACGTTACATCAACTGGTAACTGGTCAGTATATGGTAAATTCGGTTTCGACAAACAAGTTAACGAAGATTTAAGAGCTCGTTTAACTGGTTCAGTTTACCATAACTCAAACTTAGCAAATGCTAACTTGTATGCTGGCGATAGAGCTGGTTCAAGATTCTACTCTGTAATGGATGTACCAGGTCACTCAACTACAGCTTCTTATAAGAACGGTCGTGTTGATCCAGGATTCAACGGTCAAATCACTTCATTCATGATCAACCCATTCGTGAAGTTCAAAGGTTTAGAATTCTTCGGTACTTATGAAGTATCAAACGGTTCAGGTAAAAACGAATTCAACGAAAACGGTGATATCGAGTCAAGAAACTGGAACCAAATCAATGCTGAATTGATCTACAGATTTGGTAACACTGAGCAATTCTATGTTGGTGGTAAATACAACACAGCTTGGGGTACTAACAGAAACGAAGGTGGTGAGTACTTTGATGCAGAAGGTAATGGTGTAGGCGAATTCTGGTCAGTTGAAAACGCAAACTTACGTCAAAATAGACTTGAAGTAGCTGCAGGTTGGTTCATGACTAGAAACGTGATGATGAAAGCAGGTTATGTTCACCACACTTACAGCGGATATGATGTTTATGCTGATACACACAGAGCTGCTCCAGAAGGTGCGATCGGTGGATCAACAAACGCAATATATGAAGATGGTAAATTTAATGGCTTCATGTTAGAGGCAGCTATTAGTTTCTAATCTTTATCATTAACAACAAGAAAGGTACTCCATTTGGAGTACCTTTTTTTATGTTTAATATCTATTTAATCAGATGATTAATGTACATAGTGTTATTTTTGGAGGCATAAAAAAAGAACGCTAGATACAAAATACCTAGCGTTCTCCAAGCTCTCTCTTCAATCTATTCATCTGACTTCTATGCTGCTTAACATAGTAAAACTTTAGATGTATCGTTAATTAACCTTGAGGCATTAACTAACATCAATTTCTTCTTGATGACCTTACAAAAGTCATCATAATATCCTGTAAAATGAAGTTATTTATAGTTTTTAATGCTATTTGGTCAATATTAAACGTTCTTTAAGACAAAAAATCAAAAATAACTTAAAAAATTGTATCACTGTTACCTAAAAGAAACCGATTGCATATAATTCAACTGTAAATCACATCATTAACTAATTTTTCTAGGGATAATTATCAAATTATATTAACGTTTATTAAATTGCACTACAACTGACTCACCAAATTACTAGAATGAAACTACAGAACATTGCTTTATACTTTATTCTTTATGCTGCTTTCACTTCATGTATTGCTTTAGAAGATAGTTTTGATCCAAAGATTGAAACTATGGATATTAATGAAGAAAGCTTTTTTTTCTATAAAGATACGTTCAGGTTACAAGTTACTTTTTCAGATAACTTTCTTATCGAAGAAGCCACTGTATCTATTGGTAAGGTAGATAAAGATAATTCTGCTATAGCACAATTTTCCTATGATTCTACTTATACAGTAAATGCTAGGGCATTGGCTATTGATACCGCTTTATTTATTCCTGCACATGTTCCTATTGGAACATATTATTTATCGACAAGAAATGTTGATGGAGGAGGAAACGTTTTGGAAGATACTTCTTTCTTCCAAATAGGCACTGATACATTAGCCCCTCAAGTAAGTGGTGATATCACAGTGACATCGGCTGTACCTGGAAATGAAAACAATACAGTATTCTGTAGAGGAGAAAAAATTATATTAGGAGGATTCCTCACCGATAATATTTCATTATCAAAATTGACCCTTCAGTTTGCAGATACGTATCCTAAGATTTTTCCAATACAAGGCGATACTGTAGATATTGATGCAGTGGTACAGCGTAAATTATTTATCCCTAATGAAATTGCAAATGGGGATATTGATTTAACAGTAACATTGGAAGATGTTTTTGGAAACGTTACTACCTATATTAAGCCTATTACAATTAACTGTGATGATGTTGCACCTATTTTTGAATCTTACACGGCTACATCTCCAATTCCATCAGATAGAATTGTATTAATCTATCCTGGATCTGATTACGCTTTAAATTCTTTAGTTGTACAAGACGATGGAGGATTGGATTCAGTACAATTAGAAGTAATTAAAACGCCTATAGCAATAGAAGGTCAAACACCAACTCCTGTAGTATTGCATAGTGTAGAGTTACCTTTAAATGGTGCAAATTCTGTTGATTTGGTGTCTTTAAGTGAACTTGATTTTAGTTGGGGATTTGATCCGACAACATCAGAAACTGGAGAAACAATAACAGTGAGTGTAAAGGTGATTGATCAGGAACAAACTTGGGCTGAAGCATCATTATTTAGATATTCTATGGTGGCGAAAGAAGATTTACCACCATCAATTCTAGTCACTGACTTTATTTTTAATGGAGTAAAAGAGTACGTTCCTGAAGGAAGTACAAAAGAACTGAATGCAGACACAGAGAATGTTCGTATTCAATTGGATGGTAAAGTAGATGAAAATGTCGCTTTAGACTCATTGATAATTGATTTTGAAGATGTAGAGTTGGGAACTGAGGGTCAAGGTCAAAAATTGATTATCACTGACTTTACTAATTCAACTTACCCTGTAGATATTGGATCTATAGTAACTAATATGAATCTTCTTGTAAAATCTATTCCATTAGGAGAAGACTTATACGGTTATGCAAACAGTACATTTAATTTAAAAATTAGAGCTGTTGATGTTAGGGGTCAAGTAGATGAAGAAATATATACGTTTACTGTAGATTACGGTAAGTTTGCGATGTAGTAGAAAATTATTTCTACATAAAAAAAACCTAGGAAGGCTTCTTTCTAGGTTTTTTTTATACGATTCTATAACTTAATAAGCAGAAATAGGAACCAATTATTTTACTTTCATATAAATAGAAATGATTATGAATATAAATGAAATAATCCCTTAAGAATATTCAACGAAACAATTAACGTTAATCCCAAATTATATTATTATTAAAGATTGAATTTGATGATATATTTTTCATCAAAAATGACAACCTTTTCTTTTTCTATTTCGTTTTGATTTTCACTTTGGGACTATACTAAAAATGACTAGTACTCAATACTATTAACTTGAATAATAATTTTCATTGAACTCAAGTTATTACAAAATAAAACTCTTAGATATCACCCTTATTAATTTTAAAATATGATAAATAAAATCGTTGTTGGGAGCGAGGAGTGGTGTGCATTACCACAATTAGGAATCCCTACCATTAAAGCAAGAGTAGACTCTGGAGCAAAAACATCTGCTTTACATGCGGTAAACATTACTCCTTTTACTAAAGAAAACGAACAATGGGTCCGTTTTGAAGTGCACCCACTTCAAGCGAATGGAAAAACTACAGTTTCCTGTGAAGCAAAGGTGGTAGATAGAAGAAATGTAAAAAGTTCAAGTGGAAAAAGTGAAAAAAGATATGTAGTCAAATCGGTAATTTCTATAGCAGAAACAACTTGGGAAATTGAAGTGACACTTACCAATAGGGATTCTATGGGATATAGAATGTTATTGGGTAGACAAGCCATGTCTGGGAAACTTTTAGTAGACCCAGAAATGTCTTTTAATTTAGGCGAAATATCACCAAACTTGATAGAACAATATTATAAGACCCATGAAAAACAATCAACAGGTTTAAAGATAGGCCTTCTGGCAAGTAATCCTGATTTATATAGTAATAGAAGAATCATCGAAGCTGGACAGCAGCACGGTCATGAGATGGAGTTTATAAACATCAAGGATTGTTATATCAAATTGGATGGTAAAAAGCCAGAGATGCATTACCGTGGTGGAAAATTATTGAATGATTTTGACGCAGTGATTCCTAGAATTCGTCCATCGATCACTTTCTATGGATGTGCTTTAACTAGACATTTTGCTGCTATGGGGGTGTATACTTTAAACACAGCTTCAGCAATTACTCAGTCAAGAGATAAATTACATTCTCTTCAGATGTTGATCAATGATGGATTACCTATTCCAACAACAGGTTTTGCCAATTCTCCATTAGATACAGAAGATCTAATTGATATGGTGGGTGGAGCTCCTCTTATTGTGAAGCTTCTTGAGGGAACTCAAGGTAAAGGAGTTGTGCTTGCAGAAACGAAGAAAGCCGCAGAGAGTTTGATCAATGCCTTTAAGAGTTTAAAAGCGAATATTCTGGTGCAACAGTTCATCAAAGAATCGAATGGTAAGGATATTCGAATTTTTGTGGTGGATGGTAAAGTAGTCGAAAGTATGATGAGAACAGCTGCTCCAGGAGAATTCAGAGCGAATATTCATATGGGAGGTAGTGCTGCTAGAATAAAGATTACTGCCGAAGAAAAAAGGATCGCTATTCAAGCTGCAAAAACTTTAGGATTAAAAGTGGCAGGAGTGGATATTATTCGTGGCAGTAACGGTCCATTACTCTTGGAAGTCAATTCTTCTCCAGGTTTGGAAGGCATAGAAGGTGTTTCTGAAAAAGATATTGCAGGAGCAATGATCGAAGCCGTTGAAAAAGGTGTGAAGAAACAAAAGAATAAATAAAAAATGCTCCGAGCGGTGAAGTTCGGAGCATTTCTTTTATAAGAAGTTTAACTTCGACAAGAAGTTATTTTTATAACTATTTCCTATTGGAATCTCTTTCTGAGGCATCACAATTTGCATGTCCTCAATAGTGTCTACTTTCTCTAAATTGACAATATATGATCGATGTACTCTGATGAAGTTGTCCGGGAATTTCTTTTCCAAAGCCTTCATAGTTGAGTGCACAATATATTTTTTGTCAGAAGTATTAATCAACATATAATCTGATAATGCCTCCACAAAATAGATGTCGCACAAAGAAAGTTTGATGATTTTATTATCTGCTTTCACAAACAGGGTATCATCAGAACTTGTTTCCACCAATTTTTGATCGCCGTTTTCTATAGAATGCTTGGCTTTTTCAACCGCTTTAAGAAAACGAGGGTAAGTAATCGGCTTTATCAAGTAGTCGGTAAGATTGAATTCGAAAGCTTCTGCTCCAAAATCTCGTCTACCCGTAATTAATATCACCTGAGGTAACTTCTCTAAAGATTGTACCAATTCGATACCCGTCATTTGAGGCATCTCAATATCCAGGAAAATGATATCAATAGCAGTAGTATGAAGTGCTTCATAGGCAGAGACGGCATTGTCGAACTCTCCGGCAAGTTCTAACCCTTCGGAGCGTTTTACAAAGTCACGCACTACCATGCGAGATACCTCTTCATCATCGACTATAAGACACTTTAAACTGCTCATATTACAGATCTAGAGTTTTTAACTTCTGAATATATTTACCTAATATATCAAATTCTAAATTGATTTTTGTTCCTTTTTTGATTTTATGGAAGTTAGTATTCTCATAAGTATAAGGAATAATGGCAACGCTGAATTGTCCTTTAGCATCATCAACGACAGTTAAACTAGCACCATTTACACAAATAGAACCTTTTTCTACGGTGAAGTTCTTCGTAGAAGGGTCGTATTCAAAAGTAAATCTCCAGCTTCCTTGCTCGTCTTGAACATTGATACACTCGCCAATCTGATCGACGTGACCTTGGACAATATGACCATCAAAACGACCGTGAGAAGGCATACTTCTCTCTAAGTTGACAACATCGCCTACTTGCCAATCGCCTAAATTTGTTTTCTGAAGAGTTTCATGAATCGCTACTACTTGATGTTTTTGACCATCAATGTGCGTTACGGTAAGACAAACCCCATTGTGAGCTAAACTCTGATCAATTTTTAACTCATGAGAAATCGGTGATTCCACAGTAAAAATTGTATTCTCTTGGTCTTTTGTTATATCGGTAATCTTGCCTAAAGCTTCAATTATTCCTGTAAACATTTTAATTATTAAGGGTTTTGTGATTATTAAAATACAATTTAGTCAAAAATCGTCATAGATATTTTACTTTTAGGGATTATTCATCACTAATATTCTAGAACAGGATAATTTGATGATAAAATTTGATACTACCCTCTCATAAGTTCCTTTTCTCATCTTGATATGGAACTAAACCAAGGTTAAAAAATGACAGTTACTAACAGCGATCAAAGATATGAGATTGTAAAAAGCTTAATCGAACAGGAAGACTGGGAGGCTTTAAGCGAAGTGATTGAAAAATTACCTACTGTTGAAATCGTTGAAATCTTAGAAAAGATAGACGAGGAACATCAGTTGGTTGTGTTTTCTCTATTTTCGAAAAAAGAGAAAGCACAGATTTTTGGTGAATTACCTGCTGATGAACAGTATTACTTTTTCCAGCATTTAGATAAGCGAGATTTCTCTAAAATATTTCAGGATATGAGGTCGGACGAAAGGGCCGATTTTTATCAGGATTTATCTGTTGGAGAACAATCAGCATTATTGCCTTATTTGAATAAACAGGTAAGGAGTAATGTATTGGAATTAAGTGGCTATGAGGCCGATTCTGCTGGTGGTATTATGACCACTGATTTTGCAACGGTGCGAAATTGGATGACTGTCAGACAAGCGGTAGATAAGATCAAACTCGATTCTCCGGGTAAAAAAATGATTTACTACGTGTATGTAGTAGATAATGAAAAAACGCTTCTAGGCTTTGTTACATTAAAGGATTTAATCCTAGCGGAGTTGGATGATAAAATCGAAGACTTGGTGCATGTAGACTTTGTTGCTGCACAAGTAGACGATGATCGAGAGAATGTGGCCAAGATGATTGAGAAATATAATTTGGTCGCATTACCTATTATCAATATTGAAAGAAAGCTATTGGGTATTGTACGACATGATGACGCCATTGATGTCATCGTGCAAGAGCAAACCGAAGATATGGAACGACTCATGGGTATTCAGCCAAGTGCAGAAGCTGATGAGGATGAAGGCTATTTGGACTTATCCGTTTTTAAACACTTCAAGAAAAGGGTGGTGTGGTTAGTTTCTTTAGGTATTATGGGCATGATATCCGGTCTAATTTTGCATCACTTTGAAGAGGCATTGGACAAGATGGTGATATTGGCTCTTTATATGCCCATGTTAGCTGATACTGGAGGAAATGCAGGTTCTCAGGCATCAACGGTAGTTATTCGAGCACTTTCGTTAGGAGAAGTTCGATCCAAAGATTGGTGGCTTATCACTTTTAAGGAGATGAGAATATCTTTGCTATTAGCCATCTGTTTATCTACAGTCGCATGCATTAAGGTATTTGTATTGTCCTACGATGCAGTATTGCCAGGACATTTAACGCTAACGTATGTAGCATTTATAATATCATTGGCATTAGCCCTTCAAGTAGTGAGTTCAACGTTAATTGGAGCAGGTTTACCACTTATTGTAAGAAAATTTGGAGGAGACCCAGCGGTAGTGGCCAGTCCAGCCATCACAACTATTGTGGATGTTACTGGCCTTTTAATCTATTTTAGTTTAGCTACAGCCTTTTTATTGAACTGATTTTAGTTAGCAAATTCTTCTTTAGAAATATGTATGGTAAAATCGATGGATATTTTATCCTTCACTTTTACCATACCCATCATTTTTTGAGGGGGTTCAAGGTTATAATCCAAGATAGAAAACTCTCCTAGACCACTTAACTCGTATTTACCATCAGATAGTTTTTTAACCTCAGCCTTAAACTCTTGAGGGTTGCTCAATTCACCAATTGTTAGAATTAGATGTACATATGCTTTTTCTTTTTCAACTACATCACGTTCTAATCCTGTAAACTGAATATAAATGGATGAATTGTGTTTATAATCAAGTAATTCTCTGAATTCTTTAGTCATGAGTTTAATACCACAATCAAATTTTAGAATTTCTAAACTCATTTTTTTGTGGTTGATTACTTGAAAATGTTCGTTACTTCTTTCTAAGCAAAAATTAGAGGTCAATGAGGCGTCAGGAACGTAATCACAATCAAATGTACTGACGTTGGTTTTCCCTAGGATAGAAATTGGTGTGATGTCAAAGTTTATAGAATAACTTCCATCTTCGATTTCTGTTTGAGCTGTTACTTTAGTTGTGAGAATAATAAATAAGCATAGAATTATTCTCCTCATTTTTAGTTGATACATAAGTAGGATAATCTGAAGTCCTTATTGTAGTTGTTAAACCTTAATAAGCAAAAAAAGAGGCGATTATCCGAATTAGTTAAGAATCCTTTTGAAATTATCTTGATTTCATCTTTTAGTACTTTTCCCTTATTATTTTTTACTGCTTCAACAGGCTTAAAAAGTATCTAAATTGCAATAAAAGTGAATTGAACTGTATTATTGTAGCGATTCTTTGCATTCCTTAATAAATACCCTTTAAAATTAGTACTTGAACTTTACCTTAGCTAAATTTACAACAAGAACTATTGAAGCAAGAGACCTATATTTTCTTCATCTATGAAAGTTACATTTCTACAGATTTATCTTGTTTATTACTCTTGCTTGAGACCTAAAATATTTTTTTGATGATGTACTATTTGATGCTCGAAGTTTTTATTTTCGGGTATATCTTAATTGTTCTCGAACACAATATCCATATCAATAAAGCAGCAACTGCGTTAATTATGGGAGCTGGCCTCTGGGCATTGTATGCTATTGGTGCGGATGATATTCTACAACTTGGTTTTAGTGAGTCTTGGAAATTATGGCTCGATGGTGGTGGCGAAACTGGACATGAAGGAATTATTCATTTCATTGTTCATCACGAATTAACCGAACACCTTTCGGAAATTGCCTCTATTGTCTTCTTCTTAATGGGAGCCATGACAATTGTAGAAGTAATTGATGAATACCAAGGTTTCCGAATTATTACCAATAGGATAAAAGTGACTCAAAAATCGAAGTTATTGGTCATTATGTCCCTATTAACCTTCTTCCTTTCTGCAGCATTAGATAACCTTACCACTACAATCGTAATTGTAGCCGTCCTCAATAAACTGATAAAAGACGATGAGACGAGATGGTATTTTGCAAGTATGGTAGTGATCTCTGCCAATGCAGGCGGTGCTTGGTCACCAATTGGTGATGTTACCACTATCATGTTATGGATTGGAGGACAGATTACAGCATTAAAAATTATTGAAGAGATCTTTATGCCTTCATTGGTGGCCATGGTTCTTCCAATGATCGTTTTAGCATTCAAACTCAAAGGAGAAATTGATACTCCCGATATTCATGAAGATGAGAATACAGCTTTTATTAAATTAAGAGATAGAATTATTGTACTTGTAATGGGTATTGCAGCGTTATTGTTTGTGCCTGTTATTAAGTCTTACACTCACTTACCTCCATTTATAGGAATGTTGTTAGGTTTAGGTGTCATGTGGTTTATGACTGACTTCAAATTGCATAATAAAACAGCCCATGATAAGAGAAAGTTGAATGTAGGTCATATCTTGAAAAAGATTGATATGCCAACTGTATTGTTCTTAATGGGTATTCTATTAGCTGTAGGTGCATTGAGTAGTGCCGGACACTTAAATGTATTGGCCGGTTTTATGCAAGAACACTTCACTGATATTTACCTTCAGAATACATTAATTGGTATCTTATCTGCCATTGTTGATAACGTACCTATCGTCGCAGCATTTATGGGAATGTATCCAATTGCTGAAGCAGGTGCTACAGGAGAAATGACCAACTTTGTAGTAGATGGTAAATTCTGGGAAATGCTAGCGTATTGTTCAGGTACCGGTGGTAGTATTCTAATTATCGGATCTGCAGCAGGTGTTGCAGCAATGGGTATGGAACATATTTCATTTACTTGGTATTTAAAGAATATCGCTTGGATTGCCGCTTTAGGTTATCTAGGAGGGATATCTTTATTCTACTTAGAGATGTTATTCATGTAAAATATAAAGAGTTAATTTAATTGTAAGGTTGCTGTTTCTTTGGAAGTAGCAGCCTTATTTTTTTGTCTTACTCCTACCTCCTCACTCCTAATTCCTAACTTATTATTCTTGTTCAAATCAAAAAGTTATTCACACATCGTGTTGGTAACTTATTTTTTATTTAAAAATTTAAATTTTAATAAACATTCAAAAAAATAATGTTTAAATTTCATGTACCAAGACTTATTCACAAGAAAAACTGTCTATGAAACGATTGTTGATATTCCCTTTAATATGCTTAATTACAATAAGTTGTTCTACAAAAAAAGATACCAAGAAACATGAGAGTGTTGATAACTTTTCAGAAGGTATTTTTCCTAAAACTATAAGCCATAACATTGAAACCACATCCGGTATGGTATTCACACTTACGGAAGAAAAACTTAGTCACAGTGTGAGTAACATTTCGATTCAAGGAATTAACTTTCCGAATTCAATGGAAGTAATTTCTGTAAATGATACAGATCCCATCGAGCAGTTTAATGTGATGGATTTAAATAATGATGGATTTGAAGAAGTGTATATCACTCAACGTTCTGCTGGTTCGGGGGCTTATGCAAAAATTATTGGTATTGCCTCAATGCGGGACAATAGTTATGGAAGTATTTATGTACCTCCAATTTCTGATAATGATGACCTGTCGAATGGTTATATGGGTCATGATGAAATAGAATTTACAAAGAAGAACATTATCAGAACATATCCTGTTTATAAAGAATCTGATTCGAACGCGAACCCTACTGGAGGACAAAGAAAGGTTCAATATGAATTAATAACTGGAGAAGCAGGGTATATCTTAAACCCTTACGAGTTACAAATGTGATACTCAATATAGTTGTTGTATATTTGTGCTTTAAATAATCTAATTTATTAACCTTATATGAAAACTTGTTTTCTAAAAACAAGCTTATTTGTTATGCTTGTTATTTTCTCTTTTGCCTGTAAAAAAGAAAAAGGAGAGGGACCCATCATTTCGAAAGAATTATCGATAAGCACTTTTAAGAAAGTAAATAACTCTGTAGCTACTGAAATTCTTATTGAATACGGTACTGAACAATCTGTAACTGTGGATGCAGAACAAAATGTACTTAATGCTTTAAATACAGCAGTATCTGATTCTACTTGGAACATTAGTTTGAGAACAACGATAAGAGATTACACTTTAAAAGTAAAAATCGTTACTCCAGAAATCGATGCTTTTACAACTTCTGGAAGTACACCAGCAACGATTAGTGGACCACATTCTTCTAATGGAGATTTTGCAATAACAGCTTCAGGTTCTTCTACTATTGAGGTAGATGGTATGAATGCAATAGTTGGTGATATTACATTGGAAGCTTCTGGAAGTACGACCATGAATCTAAATGGATTTGATGCTCGTTCGTTAAGTACAAATACATCAGGAAGTGGTACATTTAATTTTAATGGAACGACCAACTTTTTTGCACTATTAACTTCTGGTTCTACTCGAGTTAATGCATTTGATATGACAAGTAGAGTGGCTGAAATTAACTCCATTGGAAGTACAAAAATCCAGTTAACTGCGACGGAAGAAATTAATGGAAGTTTATCTGGTTCATCAATTCTAGAATATAAAGGTGGAGCATCTGTAGCTGGCTTAACTGCCACTGAAGGAGCAGAAATCAGAAAAGTTGATTAATTGATAAAAACTTACATAAAAAAACAACCCAACCGAATGCACCTCGGTTGGGTTTGTTTTTATACCTAATAACGGAAATAATTGTTATTGGCATACTATATATTTATACACTAAACTTAATTATTTGTTCCACTTCATGTATGGATATTTAGCTGTCTCAGTCTGACGGATTGTTTTACCTGGATTAACTTCTTGAGCTTCGCCTAATGTATTAACACCTGCTTGATTTTGAACGTGATATGCTCCTTTACGCTTCTTAGCAGTCACATCTTCTTCATGCATAACAGCTAACTTTGTATCTTGTTGAGCTATTGTTGTTGTCTTATAACTTTTACGAATATTTTTTTGAGGATTATCTGCATTTGCTGTAACTGTAATACCTGCAATTAATAAAGCGATAGCAATGATCTTCTTTTTCATGATGTTGATTTTTAAAGGTTTATGTTGTTTCTAATTACAAATATATATACTTCAAAACCTTACATTACGTTACCCTATTTTACCTAATAGAAGTTAACGTATTAACATTTTCTGAACCAACATTATGCACTACTAATTTAGTCACTTTTTAGAGTGGTATTGATATTTTAAAGGGGTGTTAAAGGCGAATTAAAAGTAATCCTTTTTCTCTTAATTGTTTCCAAGCATCGCTTTCAAAGAGTTCTTCTCGATCAAACCCCGTTTCTTCTTCAAATGTATCACCTACTTTTTGGATAGAAGAAAACTCTCCTTCTTGATATATACTGAATTCCTCAATTTGCTGAGCAATGAATTCAGCCAATACATCAGAAGTTTCAATCACCATATCTTCTTTCTTATTGATAAAGATTAATTCTCCCCAACCTTCGTCTTCATCAATTTCTACCATTGGACTTTTACCTAGCCATAATAAGGAGTATTTAGGCAGTTCAATATCAGCTTTTATCGTTTCAGTTAAAGCTTCTTCTATCAGATCAGGAGCAAGAGTAGTAGAGGATACAGAGAAGTCGAACCAATTTTGCACGGGTAAGTCCAGCTCTAATCCATGCATAAAATTAAAGATAGAAGTTTTGAGTCCTTTACTGAATCGATCGTGTTTTGCTCCTGTTGGATCTTTGTGAGGTAAATCGTTCCAAGCAAACCCTTCGAATTCAAATTCTTCCTTTTCTACTTTATATTCTTCTGGGTTTAGACCAACTGGGGCGTGAGCGGTCATGGCAAATTGATGCCAAAAGCCTGAATGAAGACACTTTTGCGCAAACATCTGTCTCACTACTTCCAATGAGTCGATCGTTTCTTGTGTATTCTGAGTCGGGAATCCATACATTAAGTAAGCATGCACCATAATATTCGCATCACTAAATGCCTTGGTCACTTGTGCCGCTTGTTTGATAGTCACCCCTTTCTTCATCAGTTTTAGTAGACGATCGGAAGCGACTTCGATTCCTCCAGATACAGCAACACAACCTGATGCTGCTAGAAGTTTACACAAATCTGGAGTAAAAGTTTTTTCAAAGCGGATATTACCCCACCATGTAATTTTAGTTCCTCTTCGGATCAACTCAATGGCGATATCTCTTAAGGCTAGAGGAGGTGCGGCTTCATCTACAAAATGAAATCCAGTTTGCCCTGTCTCTTTGATGATCATTTCGATGCGATCCACAATTAAAGCGGCAGGAGCAGGGTCATAGCGACCAATATAATCAAGTGATATATCACAGAAAGTACATTTCTTCCAATAGCAACCATGGGCTACCGTTAATTTATTCCATCGGCCATCGTTCCAAAGACGATGCATAGGGTTGGCTACATCAATAACAGATAAGTATTGATCCAATGGTAAATCGCTATAGTCCGGAGTGCCCACTTCTGCATGAGTAATGACATCCTGCACTTTTTGATCGATGTATTTTACCTCTCCAACATCAGATAGTTTGAAGGTACGCTGAAGTTGTACTTCGTTTTTCTCTCCTTTAATGAATTTCAGAAGGTTGAATAAAGGACCTTCACCATCATCTAAAGTGATAAAATCAACATAATTGAAAACACGAGGATCTCTTAACGTTCTTAGTTCAGTATTGGGGTAACCTCCACCCATCGCTACTTTAATGTTTGGGTAGTTGTTTTTGATGTACTGTCCGCACTTTAAAGCACCATACAGGTTTCCAGGGAAAGGAACCGTAAAAGCAACAAACTCTGGGTCGAATAATTGTAGCTTTTCTTCAAAAATTTCGATTAACCACTGATCCAAAAGGTGAGGTTCACCTTCTATAGCTTCTTCAATAGGCGTAAAACTAGTGGCCGACATCGCAATTCTTTCGGCATAGCGTGAAAAGCCGAAATCTTCGGTGATGGTTTCAATAATAAAATCTCCTAGATCCTCTAGGTAAAGCGTACTTAGGTAGCGGGCTTTATCATTTATCCCCATGGAACCGAAAGTCCACTCTACATTATCGACATTATTAAATCGAGAGGCACGAGGTAGAAAATCATCCTGACAAATACTGTGTGCTAATGTATTGTCTTTATTTTGGAGAAATTGAATAACAGGCTCAATGGTTTCAAGATAATCGTCCTGAAGCATAAAGATTCTTTGAACGTTATCACTTGTCTCTTGAATCACCTCTTCTGCTTGATCAAAAATTTGAGTTAAACCATCGGCACTAAATATTTTTAATACCAGCTCCAACCCAAGATCAATTTGATGAGCATCGATGTTTTGCTCTCTCAAAAAGCCCTTAAGATAAGCCGTCGCCGGATAAGGCGTATTTAACTGCGTAAGCGGAGGTGTAACTAATAATGTTTTGATCATGCGATTATAAATTCCAAAAGAGTGGTCTTAAAATGAATAAGACTGATATTCAAACAACAAATTTAAGGGGATGATGTTGGAGTTGATAATTATAATTGTGAAAATTTATTTATAAAAAAGAGGCTATTCCATTTTTGTAATGAAATAACCTCTTTAATATATTTTTTGATAGCAAAAATTAAGGAGCAATTGCTTTTGCGTCTTTATCAGCACCTAATGATAATGCTTCTTTCTCTTGCTTAAGCGTTTCTACCACTGTTTTCTGAATTTCAGCAGCCTCATCAACTCTATGGTTTAAATAGAAGTTGTAGCTTTTGTTGAATACTGCAGAATCAACATTATTATTGGTGTAGATATCATCTTGTAAAGCAACGTAAGCATTCATCGCCTCATCTTTTGGAAGATGCTGTGTTGAAACTGTAGCTTCAGCTTTATAAAGATCGATTAATACTTTGACCATAACATCTTTAGATAAAAGGTCTGCAGGTGCTTGCGCCTTTTCTTTAGGTGCACAGCTCACGAGTATTAAACCTAATGCGAGTACTTTCAATATTCTTTTCATATGGCAAAAATATCGAATGACAACATAACTAAGAATCATATAATGTTAGTAGTATGTAAAAATGTGGTTAAATAGTGTTAAATGAGCCTCTAAGTTGTACACAAAGATCAGGTTGAAGTAAATTTGGTAACTGGGAAAGTCTAAATTTTAATGAATGAAAGAATTACTGAAAAAGTTAAGGAAGTACGAAATCCGTATTCGCAAGGCGATCAACTCGCACATGCAAGGGGATTTTCATTCTGTATTCAAAGGGTCCGGTCTGGAGTTCGATGATGTACGCCTTTATCAGTATGGAGACGATATTAGACATATCGACTGGAATGTGAGTGCAAAAGGACATGGTACTTTTGTAAAAACATTCAAAGAAGAAAAAGAACAAAACGTTTTCTTCGTAGTCGATGTGAGTGCATCTCAGGACATTGGTAAACCGAACAGGAAAAAAATAGATATATCAAAAGAAATTGCAAGTGTATTGGCTATGTCTGCCTTAAAAGAGGCAAGTTCTGTAGGCCTATTGTGTTTTTCTGATGATAAAGAACGCTATGTGAAACCCAATAAAGGGAACAAACATGCGTATCAATTGATAGGCGAGTTATTTCGTCTGAAGCCTAAATCGCCTAAAACGAATATCAATAGGGCATTGGGTCAAACATTATCCATGATTAAAAGGAAAAGCATCATTATTGTTATTTCCGATTTTGTGGATGAAAACTACGAACGTCACCTAAAAGCATTGTGTAGAAAGCACGACCTTGTGGTCATTCATGTAGGTGATGATCGAGAAACTACCTTCCCAAGAATTGGTATCGCCCCACTTTATGATAAAGAAGCTGGGAAAACAATTTGGGTAAATACTTCATCTCGTGAGTTTAGAAACAATTTGGATAAATTCTATGCTCAAAACAGGTTGGAGTTAAGTGACCTAGTCAGAAGGAACGGTGGAAACTATACTTTTATAAATGCACAAGAGGATTATGTACCTAAACTTGTTCAGTTATTTAAAGTAAGAAACAGCGGAAGAAAATAAACGAATCAAACGAGCATCAAATCGTGATGAAAAAATACTTAAGCTTATTTTTTACATTATTCTTGACTCAGTCTATTGTGGTGAATGCACAGTCTGAGGATCAAAATTTACCTTACGGTAGATTTTTCGGGGATAGTATTATGCTTGGAGAGGAAATAAAGTACTCATTAAGGTACGAACATCCTCCAGAGGAAGAGGTCTTATTTCCAGACTCAACCTATAATTTTGCTCCTTTTGAATTATTGAGCAAACAAAATTTCAATACAAGAACATTAGGTAATGTAAGTGTCGATTGTGTAGTGTACTCATTGGCTACTTACGAAATCGATTCGGTCTATGAATTGGGATTACCTGTAATGAAAAGAGCTGAGGGAACTACAGATTCCGTTTTTGCAACTCTTGATGGCATCTTCCTTAGAGAAATGATTCCAGTGGTATCAGACTCTACGAAAATTATTGCGGATGTCAACTTCCTTGATCTGGAGACTCAATTCAACACGCCTTTACTATTAATTATTCTAGGAAGTATTGTTGTGCTTGCTCTTTTATTCTTATTGATCTTTGGTAAACGCATCAAAGAAGGATGGAGAAAGAAAAAGGTACAGAAACAATACGATGCATTTAAATTATCATTTGATAAATACTTGCAGCAAGATATGGATAGTAAATTGACAGAAGACGCCGTAGCCGTTTGGAAAGCTTATTTGTCAAAAGCCATAAAAATAGATATTCAGCCTTTGACTTCAAAGGAAACAGGTAAAGCATTACATTCTGAAGAGTTAGAAAAACACCTTAAAGTATTAGATAGAGTGATCTATTCTGGACAAGGAGGAGAGGAAGCTAAACCTGTCATGAAGTACTTGGATGAAATTGCCACAAAAGGTTACGCACATGCGATGGTCAATGACCCTGTGAAACCTTTTGAAATTGAAATGAACGTAGTCGTTCAAGAAGAAACAACAGAAGATAAAGAGTAAAATTACTACAAGCAGTAATTATGTACGAAGATATATTGTCATTACATTGGTTTAAACCATCAACACTAGCCAATTTTGATTGGGAAAATTTTGATTATCTCTATTTCATTTTAGCGATTCCATTATTATTTCTATTGAGATGGTTGTTGCGTTATAGAGTACGTCAGAAATTAGATGTAGCCCTTCCAGAAGGAAGGCTTCAAGCAGATTGGAGTACCTTCCTAAGATTTTTACCTCCATTATTTTTAAGTCTTGGAATGGCGTTAATGATTATCGCGTTAGCAAGACCTCAGAAAACAAACGAACAGGTAGAACAGTGGTCGGAGGGTATCGATATCATGTTAATTCTTGATATTTCCCACTCGATGAAAATCGAAGACTTTGTTCCTAACCGAATGGAGGCAGCCAAAAAAGTAGCCACTAAATTCATCGATGGCAGGGTTCAAGATAGAATTGGTTTGGTCATCTTTTCAGGCGAAGCCATTTCTTATGCACCTTTGACGACCGATTATACCCTTCTAAAAGATCTGGTAACGGATATTGACTTCAACATGATCAAGAAGAATGGTACGGCAATCGGATTAGCATTGGGTGTAGCCATTAACCGAATGAGAGAGTCGACGGCAAAATCAAAAGTAGCTATTCTATTATCCGATGGTGAAAATACCGCAGGAAGTATCGACCCAAAAACCGCCGCTGAATTGGCATATGGTTATGGAGTAAAAGTATATACAATTGGTGTCGGTAAAGAAGGTAGAGTACCTTACGGAACTGATATGTTTGGTGTACCTAAGTATATCGAACAACATTTGGATGAAACGGCCTTGAGAGACATAGCAAGAATTGGTAAAGGAAAATATTTTAGAGCAACAAATAATAAAGCCTTAGCTAAGATCTTCGATCAAATTGATAAGTACGAGAAAGCGGAAATAAAAGAGACAAGATTTAAAGACACCAAAGATTATTATCATATTTATTTGATATATGGATTGATTTTTTTCCTAATTTGGTTGGCATTAAAGAGTACTTTCCTTACGAACGCACTAGAAGATTAATTCTCAAGAGATTAAATGGAGACAAGACGCTGGCATCTTATTTTTGGTTTTACCATGCTATTCATCTTATATGGTATTGTACTACTTAATATTCAGGTATTAAGTAGTGAGTATAAAACCATGTCTGAAGCGAACATTGTAGACCGTCAAGTAGAATACCCTCTTCGTGGTATGATTTACGATAGGAATGGTCAACTTTTAGCGTCGAATGCTGCTGTTTTTGATATTATGGTTACGCCAAAATATTTTAAACTGGCCGAAGAAGATTCAGCAATACTTGCAGGTATGTTGGATTATACCATTGAAGAATTGCGATTCAACATCAAAAAAGCTAGAGGATATTCTTGGTTTAAACCTTCTGTTTTAAAGAAGCAGATCAGTCAAATAGATTACGCTAGAATCCAAGATAAAATCATCCGTTTTAAAGGAATTTCCATTCAGGCAAGAACGATTCGTTCCTATCCTCATAAAAGTTTAGCCAATGCTTTAGGCTATGTAAAAGAAGTATCAAGATCCTATTTAGAAAAAGATACCACTAAGTATTATCAAAGTGGTGACCTTATAGGCATATCTGGCATAGAGAAATTTTACGAAAAGCAATTAAGAGGGCAACGTGGAGTAAGCTACGTGATGAAAAACGTAAAAGGAGTAGTAAAAGGTCCTTATGCTGATGGTAAATTAGATACTATTCCAAGAGTAGGTGCGACATTAACTTCATCCATAGATCTTGATTTACAGAAATATGGAGAGGATTTGATGGTGAACAAAAAAGGAGCAATTGTCGCTATTGATCCTAGCACAGGAGAGATTTTAGCCATGATTTCTGCACCTTCTTACGACCCGAATGAATTAACTGGAGAGGGTAAACGAGTTTCTAAAAACTACAGTAACCTTTCAAGAGATAAAAACAAGCCTTTATTCAATAGATCCATGCAATCGAGGTATCCTCCTGGGTCTACCTTTAAGACGGTAATGGCCATGATCGGCCTTCAGAGAGGAGTAGTTGATACCACCACTACATACTTTTCTTGTAACAAGCGACTTGTAGGGTGTCACGAACATGCTAGTCCATTAAATGTTCGTGGATCAATTGTCAACTCGTGTAACCCTTGGTATTACCAAGAAATCCGAAGGTTGATGGATGATGAAGGGAAAAGATACCAAACATCAGATCGTTTAAGAGAGACCTTGGATGAATGGAGAGACGAAGTAAAGGGCTACGGTCTAGGTGTCAAATTAGGTGTAGACATGCCTTATGAAAAAGGTGGTCTAGTGCCAAGCTCAAGACTATACGATAGAATTTACAAAGGCGGAGGATGGAAAATCAGTACTATTCATTCTATTAGTATTGGTCAGGGTGAAGTATTGTCAATGCCTATTCAGTTGGCCAACTTAGGTGCGATTATAGCGAATAGAGGACATTATTACACTCCACATATTATCAAAGATGTTGGAGGTGAAGGTCCGTTGGAACAATATAAGGAAAAGCATACGGTAAATGTTAAGCCAGAATATGTAGATCATATTGCTAGAGCCATGGCTGATGTGCCTAGAATTGGTACAGCAAGAAGAGCATTTAGTAACGATATTGTGATCTGTGGTAAAACAGGTACAGCACAAAACCCTCACGGTGAAGATCACTCGATTTTTATGGGATTTGCTCCGTTACATAACCCTAAAATCGCCATTGCAGTGTATGTTGAGAATGCGGGTTTTGGTGGTACATGGGCCGCTCCAATCGCCTCTCTAATGATGGAAAAGTACGTGAACGGAGAAGTGAAACGTGGCTACCTAGAGAAATACGTTTATAGCGGAGATTTAATTGCTAAAGAAGAAGCAAGAAAAGAACGTGAGCGTAAACTCAAAGAATTAAGAGAGAAAAATAAAGCGAGATATAAAGAGATTCAGGCGCGTAAGGCGAAACAGGATTCTGTGAAGGTGACGACTTCTGACTCGGAATAAGGGGGGAAATGAAAAATTAAAAGTGAAAAGTGAAAAACGTGGTTAGTTGTTTTAACGCTCGTTTTTTTATCGTGATATTAATTCATGAGTTTTTAATGCCCCTAAGAGTGATTTATAATGCACTTAAACCTACCTTAAAAAAAACTTTCTTGAAATCTTCTAGTTTAGATCCCTTTCATAAAAAAGAGGTCGGGAGACCTCTAACGTTTTTCAGGTACAAATGTCGCTAGCACTTAACATTTGTGCCAGCTTAACTTCTTCCCTTTTACCTTCTAAACACCCAAAGGAATAAATTCCTGGGCTTTCGATACGCTAAACATTTTAACGGGCATTCTAAGTTATTCCCTATTAGTTATTACTTAAAAAAAACGAGCGTTTTTTCGTACACATTATTGTAACTAACTACGTTTTTCATTTTTAACTTTTCATTTTTAATTTAAAAACGAGCGTTAACTTTGCCCCTAGCTTCCCGGCATAATCCCCTTACTATAAATCGTATCCTTCACTACTTGTTGATATAAACGACCAATAGGAAGCATTTTACCGCTTTTTAATTCTACTTGATTTCCCTCAATAGCATTTACTTTATTAAGCGAGATTGCGTAAGAGCGGTGTATTCTAATAAAATCGTTATCGGGTAGGGTTTCTAGAATTTTAGTGAGGGTATAATGAACTACCAATTCTTTTTCTTTGGTGTACACTCTTAGATAATCCTTTAGGCTTTCCATATATAGAATGTCGTCTAAAAGAATCTTGACCATTTTCTTTTCTACTTTAAGGAAAATGAAAGGAGGTTCATCAGATGTTTTTGGTGTAACCCTTGTTGGTTCAGGTGGAGCGGAAGAAGTGACCTCCGGTGTGCCTTTATGTGCATTTTCAGCCGCCGCTTTAGTATTGATTAACTGAGAAGCTTTATTGGCTGCTTTTAAGAATCGTTGGAAAGAGATAGGTTTTAAAAGATAATCGAGTGCAGAAATTTCGAAACCTTCTAAAGCATACTCACGGTAAGCAGTAGTTAAGATAATTTCTGGTTTTTTCTCTAAAGATTTTACAAAATCGATTCCCGTAAGCATCGGCATGTTGATATCTAAAAAGATAAGATCAACGCTATTATTCTGTAAGACGTTAAACGCATCAATAGCACTTTCGCAAGTGGCAATAATTTCAAATTCATCAAGACGTTGCAGATAATTTTCAATTACCTTAATTGCTAAAGGTTCATCGTCTACAATCATACATTTTATCTTACTCATCTCTTGGAATTTTAAGCGTTACGTTAAATTTATCATCACCATCTAGAATTTGAAGAGTATATCTATCATCATAAAGTAACCCTAATCTTCTTTTGGCATTGGATAGACCAAATCCACCTTTTTTAATAGTTTCATTAGAAGTTTCTGAAAGTACAAAAGGTAGTTGTATTTGATCGATACTTGGATTCTCTACTTCAAATGTGATAAAATCATCTGATATGATCAAATTTAAGTCAATCTTGATTTGATTGAGCTTATTCTTTACCCCATGTTTGAAAGTGTTCTCAATAAATGGTAAAAACAATAATTGAGGAACACGGACTTTTGTAGCATCACCCTCGATATTAAAGGAAATATCTAAACGTTTTCCAAATCTCAGCTTCTCTAAATCAAGATAATTTTTCATATGATAGAGTTCATCATCAAGATTTACGCGGGTTTCTTTTTGATAGAGCATGTAACTCATCAATTCGCTAAGCTTCATCACTGCATCTGGCGCCTCATCACTTTTGTCTAAAGTAAGAGAATAGATATTATTTAATGTATTAAAGAGAAAGTGGGGTTGAATCTGACTTTTTAAAAGACTCAACTCGGTCATCATATTCTGTTTTTCGAGCTCTCTGGTTTTTCTTTGGTTGGCGATCCAATTTCTTGTTAAAGCAATGGAAGTGGTAATTCCTAGTACATATAACTCTCCAGTGATAATAGCTACAACATGATTTACACTAAGAATTTCTGCTTGTGCACCCGCTTCGGGCCATACAGGTAATAGGAATTGTTGGGTAAGAAATACCTTTAAGTACATCATGGCTGTTAGAGACGCACCCAAATGTAGTAGATAGCCTACATACTTTTTAGTTGGGATGTACTTTGGTAGTAGATAATAGGCATGGTAATACGATAATGGAATGTGTATCGCAAAACCAATTAAGTTGGATTGAAAAGAATATGGATAGTCATCGTAATAACTTCCCCAACGTAAACCATTCAATACATAATAGCAAATCCAAAAAATGCTATGATGAATTAATGGTTTGTTTAGTTTTAAAGACATTGATAAAGGTAGATTTTCGAATAAATTCACCTGTCTATCGAATAACGTTTGTTTAGAATTTGCAGCCATTGTTTAACAGAATATTTTTAAACATTAGCTAAATAGAAGTTAAACGTATGATAAACAATTAAATTAGATTATTGCATTAAATCTAGGTTTTTATGACGTTCATATGGGGTTGAATGCTGTTTGTCCTAAAAATAATGCAGTATATCAATAGTTAACTACTGTTAATCTATTTTTTTAATTTTTCACAAGTGTTAGATATACATTTACGATATCAAGAAACTGCGAAGGAGTGTTTCCTTCGTTTTGTGGATCAAAAATAACAAATATTACTCTGATCTACACGTCTGTTCATCTAACCTTCAGTTCAATATGAAATTCAGACTACTAACACTTTTATCAAGTTTGCTCTTACTAGCAAATGTAACCCTCGCTCAAGATAAAATTATAGAGGGTGTAGTTACAGAATCGGGATCGTCCGACGGTTTACCTGGTGTAAACGTTTTACTTAAAGGTACATCTACTGGTACAACTACAGATTTTAACGGTAAATTTAGTTTATCGGTACAAGAGGGTGCTACTTTAGTATTCTCTTATGTAGGTTACGTTACACAGGAAGTACCTGTAGGTAATCAAAGCAACTTCAATATCTCTCTAGAAGTTGATGCAGAACAATTAGAGGAAGTAGTAGTTACTGCTTTCGGTATGGAAAGAGAGACAAAAGCATTAGGGTACTCTGTTCAAGAGGTAAAAGGAGATGATTTAGCTATCGCTAAAGAACCAAACGTAATTAACAACTTATCTGGTAAAGTTGCAGGTGTACAAATTACTAAAACTGCAGCTGGTGCGGGTGGATCTTCTCGTGTAGTTATTCGAGGTAACTCATCTTTAACTGGTTCTAACCAACCACTTTATATTATTGATGGTGTGCCAATCGATAACTCTTCATTCTACTCAGCTCAGGGTTCTTACTGGGACGGTGGTATCGACTATGGTGATGGTATCGGTGATATTAACGCTGACGATATCGAAACGTTATCAGTGTTAAAAGGTCCTGCTGCAGCTGCATTGTACGGTTCTAGAGCAGGTGGTGGTGTAATCGTTATCACTACTAAAACAGGTAAAGCAAAAGAAGGTATTAGCGTAGAATACAACGGTAACTTTACTTTTGAAAATCCATTAGTAATGCCATCATTCCAAAATGAATATGGTATCGGTACTTTCGGAAACATTCCTAATCCAGATGAAATTAGAAATCCAGAAGTTTCTGGTTCTAGCTGGGGTCCAAGAATGAACGGTCAGTCTTATGTAGACTGGACTGGAAACCAATCAACATACACTGCACAACCTGATAACGTAAATGACTTCTTCCAAACAGGTTCTACAATGACTAACTCAATTGCAGTATCTGGTGGTTCAGAAAATGCAGATTTCAGAATGTCATATGCTAACCTTCAAAACAGCGGTATCATTCCAACAAGTTCTTACGAAAGAAATAACTTAGGTTTGAGAGGTCGTTTAAGAAGCAAAAAATTCACTTTCGACACAAAAGTAAATTATGTAAATGTAAAGGGTAACAACAGACCTTATATGGCTGAAACAATGGAAAACCCAATGTTTACGTTTATCCAAATGCCAAGATCTATTCGTAATTCAGATCTTCAGAACAATTACTTAAGAGACGGTGAGCACTACAACTATACTGAATCTCCATTTGTATTTAACCCTTATTTCTCGATTAACAAATCGCCAAACTGGGATGAGAAAAACAGAGTAATTGCTTTAGGTTCAGTGAAATATGACCTTACTGAAAACTTAAGTTTCCAACTACGTCACACTGCAGATATTTGGCAGCACGAAAGATATAAGACAGCTCCAAAAGGACAAAATGTATATCACCCTCCAGGAAGATTGTCAAAAGACTTGTATAACGTACAAGAGCAAAACACAGACTTCTTAGTAAACTTCAAGAAGGATTTTGATAACGAATTATCATTCAATGTTTTAGCAGGTGGTAACTTATTAAAGCAAAGAGTAGTACACAATCAAACAATTGCGAATGCATTGTTAGAAAAAGATTGGTATAGCTTCAATAATGCTGATGGAGGTACTTCTACTACAGAGCACTTAACAGAGAAAGAAGTTCAATCATTATATGCTCAAATGAGTGTTGCTTACAAAAACATGTTATTTGTTGATGTAACAGCAAGAAACGACTGGTCTTCTGCATTACCAACTCACAAGAGTGGTTACTTCTACCCATCAATCACTGGTGCATTTGCATTCTCTGAGATGATGAACGTAGATGAGTCGATCTTCACATTTGGTAAAGTTAGAGCATCATATGCACAAGTGGGTTCAGATCCTAATCCTTACTCTCAAACATTAAATTACTCTGTAATTACTCAAGATGTAATTAATGGTCAGCCAGCAGGTTCTATTGGATCGATTAACAATAGAGGTGATGACAACTTTGTAGGTCTTGTAGATCCGAATATCGAGCCAGAGAAAACTACTTCAATCGAATTGGGTGCTGACTTGAAATTCTTAAATAACAGATTAGGAGTAGACATTACGTACTACAATGCAGTAACAAGTAATCAAGTAATTCCAGTATCACTTCCTTATACAGCAGGTGCACATTCAGTAGTAATCAACCAAGGTTCGATGAGAAACAAAGGTATTGAGGTTTTAGTAACTGCTGATGTATTCAAAAAACCTTCAGGATTTAACTGGAACATGGGTGTGAACTTCACTAAGAACAATAACACTTTAGAAGAATTGTACGAAGAGGAAGGTTTAACTCAGATCTTATTAAACAGATCTGCAAGAGGTGAAGCAAACATTTTTGCTGAAGTAGGTAAGCCTTACGGTGAAATCAAAGGAGCAAAATTAGTAAGAGGAGCAAATGGTTTACCTCAATTAGATGAGGATGGCAATATCATGTTAGATGCTGATGAGACAGGTAACGGAATGCTTTCATTAGGTAACATCACTCCAGACTACATGATTGGTTTCACTAACACATTTACTTATAAAAACATCATGTTAAACATAGTTGTTGATGCTAAAGTAGGTGGTGATATGTTCTCTTACTCTAACTTCTCTATGCACCAAAATGGTAACCACCAATTAACTGCAGAGCAAAGAAATGCAGGTGGTGTTAAAGTTGTAGATGCAAACGGTCAAGAACAATTAATGGATACACAAGAATATTACCGTCAAGTTGGTCAGAATAACGTAGCGGATGACTTTGTAACAGATGCTTCTTATGTGAAATTAAGAGAATTAAGCTTAGGTTATAACCTTCCAACTAGATGGACTGAGAAAGTATTCGTGAAACAAGCTTCATTATCATTCGTAGGTAGAAACTTAATGTTCTTCTACAATGGAATGGACGGTATCGATCCAGAATCGATTGTATCAAGAGGTATGTTAGGAATTGAGTATGCTGCACTTCCTTCGACAGCAAGCTACGGTTTCAACTTAAACCTTAAATTCTAATAGATTAATGTAGGATAGGTAAGGCAGTTAAAATGGCTGTCTTACCCACTTCAACATCATTTATCACAAGAAACATTAGAGAATTATGAATTTTAGCAAATCTCTTAAAAATATATTAGTAGCAGGATCTGTACTTATTGGTGCAGCGTCTTGTACTGACAACTTCGAAGAGTTAAACACTAACCCTAATAACCCTTCTAAGCCAACACCGGCACAAACATTTACTTTTGCTCAATTGGCAGTATCGGGTGTGGGTCACGAGACTTCTCGTTTAAACTCTTTGACTACAGGACAAATTGGTATGCACTACATCGGTGCTTGGGGCGACTCAAGAGTTTGGTTAACTGGTAGTGGTCCTGTTTGGGTAGGTGAATACTGGAACAAGTCTTACGTAAAGATCGTGGGTAACTTGGAAGTAGCCATTAAAGATGTAACAGCAGACGATGCGGATCCAGCAAAATTAGCAATGCTAGATGTATGGAAAGTATTTAATGCACACCGTATTACAGATATCTATGGACACGTTCCTTATTTCAACGCAGGAAAAGGTTATGCTGCAGCTGAGGCTGGTGAATCGTTGACGCAAGATATGTTGAAGCCTAAGTATGATGAGCAATCGGCAATCTATGCAGATATGATTGCAAAATTGGACAACGCTGTTCAAGTATTAGGTACTGCTGGTAATTCATTTGGTGAAGCTGATTTAGTATACGGTGGAGATCATTTGATGTGGCAAAAATTAGCTAACACTCTTCGTTTAAGATTAGCGACTCGTTTAGGTGATGATGCAAAAGTGACTCAATCACTTAACGCTCCATTGATCGAAACAAACGAAGAAATCGCATTGATTCCTTTCACAGGTGAGGGTGATATCTGGGGTCTAGCTTCTAACGGTGATGCTTTCTCATTCGATTGGGGTGGTGCATTCCCTTCTCAAGCAATTCTAAATGCAATGAACCAAAAAGATACTGATGTAACTAACGATGATCCTCGTTTACCAGTATTTTTTGTGAACTCTATAGAAGAAGAGGATGGAACAGTAACTGTTTATGATTGGTTTGAGCCTCAAACGATGCAAGGTGAGGATTTAACAACATCTAAGCACCCAGCTTTTGCTGCAAATAGAACTAATATTGGTGGTTATGATACTCCTGAAATGGTAGCGACTCCAATGGAAGTAGCTTTCTTAAGAGCAGAACATACCACTGATGCTGCAATGCAGTTACAATATTTCACTCAAGGTATCAACCTTTCTTTAGAGTATTATGGCTTAGGATCTGACGTTGAGACGGATTACCCTGCATTCTGGGCATCTGTAAAGTCTAACTTCGATGCGAATCCTAAAGCTGAAATTTTAAAGCAAAAGTGGATCGGTTTGATTGGTAACGGACCAGAAGCATATGCAGAAGTAAGAAGAAATTCAGATTTGTTCTTCGGAACGATCTTCGTTCCAGGCGTAGATTACAAGAAAACATCACAAGGTACTGATGGTGGTTTCGATGATTTCTACCAATGGAAAATCGAATACCCAGCATCTGAAGCAGCAACAAACTTAGAGAACATGCAAGCCGCTCAGAATATGCCACAAAATTTCTGGTGGACAAAGTAAGATCGAAAATTTTAAGTTGAATAATAATAACGGACAATGATGCACAAGCAGGAGTATATCTTACTCCTGCCTGTGTTTTTTATTTTATATCCTTTTGTTTTTACTAGACAATAAATGAACAAAGTGGGAATTTTACCCCAAAACATCAGTTGTTTACCCATATTGCAGTTGTTCAGTTGACACTTATTTTAATCTCACCATACTTCCTTGATAAACAAGTTGAAAATAGGTTTACGAACACCATCTAAAATAAGCGATGCAAACTTTTACTTATGATTACCAATTCCTTCATCTATATCAGTCGAAAAACGAATCTTCCAGTTATTTTACTGCTTTTTATTGTCCTCCTTTTTTTATCAATAAATAAGAGATTGCTTGCCAATTCTACCCATGAACTAAATTATCAGATTAAAAAAGTATCGGATATATCTCAATTGGATATTCGAGATGTATTTAAAGATTCAAAGGGCTTTCTATGGTTAGCGACCTCAGATGGATTGGTACGTTATAATGGTCTCGACAGTAAAGTATATAGAGTTAGCAAATCGGACAATGCTATAGGAAGTAATATGACCCGAAAAATTGCGGAGGATAAATGGGGGAATATTTGGGTATCCACTTTTGGTAAAGGCCTTTCAAAATTAGATATCAAAAAAGAAAGGTTTGTCAATTATACTATGGATAGTGAATCAGATTATAAGATTGAAACCAACGATATTTCTTCTTTTTTAATTGATGGACAAACGATTTGGATAGGCAATTGGGATAAATTGATCCGTATTCAGCTAGATGATCATCACGATAAAATTATTCATCAGTCATCTATTCTTTTATCAGAAATTGATTCTTCCCGACATCAAGTAGTCATTCAAAAAATATTTAAAGGAAAAGATAATCATATATGGTTAGGACTTAATTCGGGGTTGTTCAAGATGAAAAACAATCATCAAGATTTGCATCAGATTGATTACGATAAAACCCCCGGAAATGTCTCTGATATGACCTATTGTGATTCAACAATGATAACTTCTGGTGAGTTTATTTCTAGTGTAGTAAATCATTCTGGGGGATTTCGGTTAAGAGGTCTTACGGCGAATTCGGCACATACTATTGCATACAAAGATGGAATTTTATGGGTCGGAAATAGAAAAGGAGTATTTGCTTATAAAGTGCAAAAGTACCAATTTTTAACCCTCATCAAGCACTATAAAACGACAAGTAATAATGGGCGGTCTTATCACCCAGTTACTTCAATTATTTTAGATGATGAAAAAGTTTGGGTAGCTACAACTGGTGGTGGTGTATATTGTATTTCTCCTCCATCACAACTTTTTGAGCATTATCAACAAACAAATAAAAAGTCGTTATTTGATGATCATATTAAGGCCATTTTCGAAGATAGTAAGCAAAACCTCTGGATAGGAACAGAGGTAGGAGGTCTCAACTATTTGATCAATGAAAACAATTACAACTATGAAAACGGTTTTGGTCAGATTTCTATAAAAAACTATCCCGACGAAAATAATAGGGTATATGCCATTGCTGAACAACACCTTCCTCAATCAGAATTAAGAAAACGATTGCTGTGGTTAGGCACTACTTTTCCCACTTTTTTAATCGCCTTAGATCCAAATACGATGGAATTGTTGCCTCAATCTCCTTTTGCAAAAAAGCTGGGGTTTGTATTTGATATCGAAATACAAAATGATTCAATAATGTGGGTAGGGACTTATAATGAAGGATTATGGAGGATCAAAACTGATCAGAATGGAGAAATTCTAAGTGCTCAAAAATTTGATTCCAATCCTAAAAATGGAGGGTTAACCTCAGATATTATTAGAAGCATACTCATTGATAAAAACGGCAACTTATTAGTGGGCACAGACAAAGGATTGAATGTCATTTTCGCTGATGAATTAGAGAAACATCACCCGAAAGTATTCAATTATAAAGAGGGGAAAACAGTAGTCGACTTATCCAACGAATACCTATTAAAGATTTTTGAAGCGGAAGATGGGAAAATTTGGATGGGAACGATTGGAGGTGGTTTAATTTATTTTGATGAGATTAAGGACAAAAAAATAAGATTCAATTCGATTACATTAGAAGATGGGTTATCAAGTAATTCCATCAAATCGATCGAAGAAGATAGCGAAGGGAATTTATGGTTGAGTAGTAATCATGGTTTGATAAAATATCAACCACGTTCCAATCAATTTGTCAATTATGTTCAGTCGGACGGCTTACAAGCAAATGAATTTGAAGACTTGGTTAGTTTCACCAGAAAAGATGGTCAGATGCTTTTTGGAGGAGTAAATGGTTTGAATGCCTTTTATCCTGATCAAATAGTGTCAGATACTCGAAGACCACAAATCTATTTCTCGGAGCTTCAAATTCTAAATGAAACCATTGTACCCAATACTAAATATGAACATCAAGTGATCTTAGAGAATAGTATTGAGCATACCAAGGAAATTTACCTAAAGCACGATCAAAATAGCTTTAGTTTATCTTTTGAAGCCTTTCAATTCAATAATCATCATAAAGTAAAGTTTAGGTATTTCTTAGAAGGATTTGATGAGGAATGGACACCAACTCGAAACAATAGTCGACAAGCGAAATACACCAACATACCTTCGGGAACATACACTCTAAAGGTAAATGCGGCGAATAGCGAAGAGGCGTGGTCGGATCAAACAATTACATTAAAAATATACATTTCGAAACATCCTTTGTTAAGCAATGTGGCGATTGGTATTTATATCATCAGTTTCGTTTTGATATGCAGTTTGATATTTACCATCTATAATCGAATTAGAAAACAGAAAAAGGAAGTCTTTATTGCAGAGTTGGAAAAAAAGAACGCAGAAGATGCGGCACAATCTAAATTGAGGTTCTTTACCAATATATCTCATGAGTTTAGAACGCCTCTAACACTTATTACTATTCCTATAGACCGTCTAATTAATGGGGCACAATTGACAGAGGAAGACAAGAAACATCAATTGAAAATAATTAAATACAACGCCGATTTAATGTTGCGATTGGTGAATCAGATATTGGACTTTAGAAAATTAGAGCAAAATAAAATTCAACTCTCCATGCAATTGATGGATAGTATCCGTTTTGTGAAAAATATTTTTGATGGCTTTCAGCCTTTGGCCGAGAGTAAAGAAATTCAGTTATACTTTAAGGCAAATGTTGAGGAATTAATGATGTCGTTTGATCCAGATTGTTTGGAAAAGATTATCAATAATTTATTATCCAACGCTTTAAAGTTTACGCCTAAAAATGGTGAGGTGACTTTAGAAATGGAATCTTTGGAGAATAAGCTATCGATCAGAGTAACTGATAATGGAATAGGTATCGCGGAGGATGATCAGAAGCAATTGTTTAAAAGGTATTTTCAAAGGACCAATAAGAATATGCTATTCAGGGGCGGTACGGGTATTGGGCTGAATCTGATTAAAAACTTAGTAGATCTTCACAATGGGAGGATAGAAGTAGAAAGCAAGAAAGATGAAGGGACCACATTTAAAGTGCTATTACCAAAAATCAATGAAGGGACTTTAGATCTGGAGTTGAAGAAAGAGGAAGATACCGGTGATTTTTCATCCCCATTTTCTATAGAAAAAGTCCAAAATATACTGCAGCCGACACAGAAGAAATATACCTTTTTGATTGTAGAAGATAATGAAGAATTGAGAGAAGTGGTCGTATCATTATTTAGCGAATATCATCAGGTAATTGAAGCGGAGGATGGACAGCAGGGCTACGAAAAATGTATCATACATCAGCCTGATTTGGTCATTAGTGATGTGATGATGCCCAATATGAATGGTCTCGAAATGTTGCATACCATTAAAAATGATATCAAAGTATCCCATATTCCAATTGTATTATTAACGGCAAAAAGTACCAACGAGAACAAGGTAGAAGGATTGATAGAAGGAGCAGATGCTTATGTGTCCAAACCATTTGATCAAAATGTCTTGTATTCTATCGTATTTTCTATCCTCAAAAATAGAGAGCGTTTGATTGAAAAGTTTGATAAAGAAATCAAGATCAATCCTTCACTTATTTCCAAAACACCACCGGATGTAGAGTTTTTAGAAAAGGTACTTTCAATCATCGAAAATCACTTAGATAACACCGAGTTTAACGTAGATAAATTGTCAGTAGAATATGGACTTTCGAGAAATCATTTAAATAAAAAAATTAAAGCATTAACAGGGGAAACAGCCATTGCTTTTATAAGGAATGTCCGTTTAAAACATGCAGCAGAATTATTTAGAAATGGCAATACCAATATCTCAGAAGTCACTTGGCAAGTAGGCTATACAGATCTGGGTACATTTAGAAAAAGATTTAAGGAAAAGTTTGGAGTAAGTCCCTCTGAATTTGCACAAGAAGCGACAAGAAAAGAAAGCCCATTAAAAAAGGAAAACTAAAGCTAAACTATTGTAATTATATCAAAATGAGTCAAATATACACTTAAAGTGTAAATACCTACCTCATTGGTATCAAATACCTAGGCAGAAAAAACGCCTATCCTACTATGTTTGAGTGTGATGAAAAACGTTTGGATGATAAAATTTTTTTCAGCTATGGTACTACTCTTTTTTACATCCAAATCACTCATTTTTCATACAACTAATCGAAGTATTTTTATTTGAAATGAAGTGTTATGATGAAGATTAAAACGACTTTTTTGACAAGTGTTTTATCCTTCTCTCTGTTCTTCTTATCTATGGGAGTTTCGGCTCAAAACGTACAAGTGGATGTGAACCTAAATATGGTGCACTCTGTAGAAGGAATATCAGACTTTGGAAGAGATAGACACATTACTGTTCACTCAGCGGCAACAGAAAGAGATTGGGATGGACAGGAAGACAAACTTGACTATTTTATTAATGATCTTGATGTGTATTGGGGTAGAGATAATGGAGCAGCAAGCTGGAAATTTTCTGATACTCCACAAGACCCTAACCGACCTAACAAGCCAGACGTTTCTGCGATGATGCTGAAAGCAGAAGAGTTAAAAAATTGGCACGAAAGCAAACTCAATGCGAAACAATACGAAGGGAAAGGTTTCATGATTCAGGGAACAAATCCTCACCCAACATATCCAACACTAGATTGGAGCCCAAGAGGTAAAACTTGGCATGGTTGGCAATCATTAGAAATAGAAACTTCTGCAGAATGGGTGACGGAATATTTGGATCACTATTTTGCTAAATCACCTGGAGAAAAAGGCGAGCCACTACCACACTATTGGGAAGTAATTAACGAACCTGATATGGAAATGATGGTAGGTGGTAAAAGTTGGATCTATGCATCGAGCCAAGAAAAGCTTTGGGAATACCATAACCTTGTAGCAGAAGGAGTAAAAAACCGTTTAGGAGCTAAAGCACCTAAAATTGGTGGTATGACTTGGGGTATGCACGATTTCTATTGGAAAGATGGTATCAATAGAGTAGCCGATGACCAATATGAAAAATGGTTCTCTGACGATCTTATGCCGTACTTACAAGAAATGACGACCTCAACGGTAAACGATTACAGAACTGACGATTGGTACCAATGGGACGTGATGTGGCAAGGGTTTATTGATAACTGCGGTGACAACATGGACTTCTACGGTATTCATATTTACGATTGGTCAGTAGGCGAAAGAGGTAAAGGCGTGGTACGAACAGGAGGACATGTTGAAGCTATGTTGGATATGTTGGAATGGTACGATATCCAAAAATTCGGAAAGAAAAAAGACATCGTTTTATCGGAGTTTGGTGCTGTTTCGGGTTGGATCAATGATCAGGAAATGGAAAGAAAAGCGTGGGAAAATCTTCGTCCTTTCAATGGGATGTTCATGCAATTCTTAGAACGTCCTTCTCATGTGGTGTACTCAATGCCTTTTGCTCCGGTAAAAGCAGAGTGGGGTGATGTTAGAGATGCCAACGGTAATGTGACAACTAGATATGGTTCTGTTTTAATGGACAGAGTCGATAGAAATTGCGAAGCATATGATGCTTCTTGTGAATGGGTATGGTCAGATTTTGTGAAATGGTATGAACTATGGAGAGATGTGGATGGTACTCGTATTGATACAAAAGCCACAGATAGAGACATACAAGTAGATGCTTATGTGGAAAACAATAAAGTCTACCTTATTGTCAATAACCTGCAATTTGATGAAGCAACAGTAGATCTAAATATTTTTGATACACAAGCGTGCAAGGTTCAGTTTGTGGAGAAAAGATACATGCATTTTGATGAAAATATAGGAACGACAGGTGGTGTAGCATTAGACGAAACTAGATTAAACACCGCTCCAGGATCGTTGACAATTTCTGGTGGAGGTACAGTAATTTTAGTTTATCACTTTGATAAAAACGTGGTTCTTGATCAAACCTCTAAGGAAGAGAAATATATGAGTGTGGCACTAAATAATGAAACAACATCAATTGGTGGTTTATTATTTAGAAAAGAAGTACCGGGTCGTACACCAATGACGACAAACATTAATGGTGTGGTTGTGCCTGCAAGCGGAGAAGCTACATTGAGATTCTCAGGTAAATTCCCAGAAAATGCATTAGTACCAGCTTACATCACTGTAAACGGAAATAATTTAGATTATGATACCGATTGGAGAGGCGAATATGAAGATTCTCGAAACTTCTGGTTCGGTACAATGGAAGTGGATGTTCCAATAGAATATTTACAGGAAAACAATGAAGTGACTATAGAGATTCATGGGAATAAAGTGACTTATACAACGGTATCATTGCAAGTATATGATATGTCAACTGCTCCAGCTCGTTCATCGAACCCTACAAATTTGGTGGCATTGACGGACATCTCTATTACCAATACAGCATTTGATTTGATGAATGGTAAATCAGAAGCTTTGGAAGTAGCATTCACTCCAGAAAATGCAACAAATAAGAAAATTGTTTGGACTTCTTCAGATGCATCAAGTGTATCAGTTGATGAGTTTGGTAATGTAACAGCCCTTGCTGATGCTGGAGAGGTAACTATTACGGCCACATCAGAAGATGGATCATTTACAAAATCTATTGTTGTAACAGCTGTACCATATCAATCTACACCAATTACAGAAATTGCAATCGCACAAGGAGCAACTTTTGAAACTATGGTCAATATCACTACACCTTTAACGGTAAACGTATTGCCAGAAGCAGCTGCAAATTATGATGTGGTTTGGTCAAGTTCAGATGAGGATGTTGTGATGGTAGATCATGTAACAGGTAAAATTTCTGGTTTAGTCATCGGTCAAACTGCTACAATTATGGCCACTGTGGTGGATACTGAAAATGGAGGAACTGTATTTACTGACGAAGTGGAAGTTACTGTGATGATCAATGGTAATGAAACAGTGTATTGCTATGACTACGACGAGGCCTTAATAGGTAATGATGAATATATATTTAATGTTTCTGCAAATGCTTTATCAGGTAGAACTTTAAAAGCGGAATTGTTGAAAGGGATGAGTGTATTGGGTGATGCCGAAGTATCGATGACTAAAAATGGCGAACAATTTATGACTGTTACGCTTCAGTTAGATCAATTGGCTGAGATAGGCAATGATTATACTCTACGATTAACCTTGCTAGATGGAAGTTCGACATTATCTACTTGTGAAAGCATGTTGAGTGTAACTTCTCCAATTTTACCAACTTCTATTGTTGCAAAAGATTGGTTAAGAACGGTTCAAGTAGGAAAAACACTACCAATTGAAGCTAAAGTGACTCCTCAAGATGCATTTGATCAAACAGTCACTTGGGAAATTATTTCTGGTGCAGATATTATATCGATAGAAAATGGTATCATCACTGGATTGAAAGCAGGAACAGCCGAAGTGAAAGGCGTAGCAAATACAGATAATTCTGTAGAAACATCAGTGATTACAATAACTTGTCAGGATGCAGAAGTAATCGTAAGTCCAACAGAAATATTGTTAGCCAAAAGAACAGCAATATTCCCAAATAGTACATTACCAATTGAAATTATTGGTTTTGTTCCAGAATACACAAATGCACAAAAGGTAACTTGGTCAGCAAGTAATAGCTTAGTGAGTATTGATGAAAACGGACTTGTTGCAGCCGGAGCTGATGAAGGAACAGTGACAATTACAGCTACTTCTGTAGCGGATCCTTCGGTTTCTACTTCTTTGGATGTATCTGTAGGAAAAACGATTTACATAGAAGCAGAAGATTTTGATGAAAAATTTGGAGATGAATTAGGTATCTACGAGCCAACTCCAGGAGTGAAAGGTATTAACGCAGTAAAAACAGGAAACTATGTAGTGTATTTTGTTTACTTCCCTGCAGCAGGAGAATATACGGCTACCTTCTTTGCTGGAACAGCAGCAGCTGATGCAAAATTAGAGATGTATGTCAATAGTCAGTTGCAAGGAAGCACCGTAATTAACAATAACGGATGGGATAACTTTGAACCGTACGAGTTGGCTCAAAAAGTAAATATCACTTCCGCTGGAATACATGAAATTGGAGTTGTGGCATCAGGTTCGACTACTTATCAGTGGAATTTGGAACATTTCGAACTTCAATTCGGTGGTGACGTATCTTGTCAGGAATTGACATCAATTACTATGGACAATGATATGTCAATCACTGCTTGTCAAACAGTACAGTTATCGTTTACAAAAGTACCTGTAACAGCTTGTGATCCAACACAAGTTCAATGGTCGGTAGATGATGATGCAATTGCTACTGTTAGTGAAAGTGGAGAGCTTACGGGAGTAACTACAGGGTCAACGATCATTCGATTAACAACAGAATTGGGAGAAGAAACTATTCAGTTAACCGTTACAGAAGCACCTGCACCAACAGCGATCAATATTTTACCTGCAAACAGAATGGTATCCGAAGGAGGATCAATTCAGTTGGTGGCAGAAGTTTTACCATTAGGCGTATGTAATGCCAATGTAACTTGGAGTTCTTCTGATGAAAGCATTGCTACTGTGGATGCAAATGGCTTGGTTCAAACGAAAGATGGTTCGGCAGGGAAGTCTGTAGATATTACAGTAACTTCAGAAGCTGATAACTCGGTAATGGGTGTAGCTACAGTGTCAGTTGCAGCTCCAGCAGAGGAAATCGTAATAGAAGCCGAAGACTTCGATAGAACAGGAGGAACATTCGATGATGGCAACGTTCCATTTGGCGTAAATAGAGCCGAGGGGGTTGGCATCAATTGGGTAAATGCAGGAGACTATGTTGAATTTGATGTTCAGTTGGGAGCAGGTAATTACGAAGTGAAATACTTAATTTCAACACCATCAGACGATGCAGAGGTAACTATTACATTAAACGAACAATCTATTGTGACTCCAGTTCCAAACAACGGAGGTTGGGACGATTATCAAGAACTAAAAGCAGATGGTTCTATACAAATTGATACGGATGGAACCTATGTTTTAAGAATTGATGCCTCAGGTACACACGATTGGCAATGGAATATGGATAAAATTATCCTTCTAAAAACTGCCTTGGCAGCTCCTTGTGAAGTAACAAGTATCAGTATAGTAGAAGAAGATCAAAATCTATTTGTTGGTGATGACTTTAACGTAAATGTTACTTTAAATTACTCAGGTGGTTGTACAGGTCAAGTGATGTGGTCTTCTACAGATGAAAATGTAGTGACTGTCGATGCTAACGGTAAAGTAACTGCAGTAGGTATAGGTAATGCTGAAGTGATTGCTACAGCAGAAGCAGGCGATTTAACGGATAAAATTGCATTCACAGTCTATGAACGTGAAGAAGAAAACAAGGATATATTGGTTACAGGTATAACTTTATCTGATAATGCATTAGAGTTAATAGAAGGTGCAACACATCGATTATCGGTGACAATTGCACCAGAAAATGCAACGAATAAGAAGCATTCATGGACATCATCAGATGAAAATGTGGCAACAGTAGATGAGTTAGGTTTACTTACTGCCCAAGGAGTAGGAACAGCTACAATAACTGTCACTACAGAAGATGGAAGTTTCACCGCCACTGTTGATGTAACGGTAACAGCAGAAATCTTATCATCATTAGATGATTTGAAAAATAAAATCTCAGTATATCCAGTGCCTACCAATGATGTGGTTCAATTCAACAATCTAAAGAATGGTCGCTATGAGTTTATTCTAAGCGATATGAATGGTAAGGTATTGATCAGTAAAGTCATAAATTATCAATCAGGTGATAAGTTTGATGTTAGTCAATTACCATCAGGTATCTACTTGATGAACGTTCACGGAAGTGATATTCATGAGTATTTCAAAATTCAAATCAAATAATAAAAAAAGCATCGTTTATCTTAAAATGGTAAGCGATGCATTATTGTCTTTTTGTTTGATGTAGACTTAGATCTTATGGAAAGCAATTGAAAGGAAATCGACCACCTCAATATGTAATAGGATCAAACAATTAGGTGATATAAAAAAAATATTCCGGTAAGTTTTCTAAAATGGGAAATTTACCGGAATATTTTTATTTGCGACAACTAAATAAATAAGCATTTAGTTTTCTATAATTGTGTTAAGATTTAATATATGGTCTTAATCTTTACTAAACTGTAAATCTTTAATTTATCAAAAGAGTAAAATAATATTAAAGATCTCACTAGTATTTATAATCTTTATATTTGAAACTTGGATGAGTAATTTGATTTACTCGTCAAAAACAAAAAGGACTATGAAAAGCATAAAACACATTTGGCTAACTATCGCTGCGTTTATCGGTTTGGCGTTTTTAGTTACTTCATGTTCTTCCACTAAGATTACAACAGATTATAATCCTGGAACGAACTTCACACAATATAAAACATTCAGCTTATTGCCATGGCAAGGAAATTCTTCTTCGACTAAGGTAACAGCTTTTGATAGAGAAAGAGTTAAGAATGCTGTGATCACTAATATGCAAGGATTAGGATACACGTATTCTGAGCAAGATACCACTGCCGATCTACAAGTAGGTATGGTATTCACAACAAAAGAAAAGAAAAGCGTAACATCGTATAACGCAGGTTACGGTGGATGGTACGGCCCTTGGGGTATGGGTGCCACTCACTACTCAGAATACGATTATACTGAAGGAACTTTTGTAATTGATGTTTTTGATACTCAAGCGAAGAAACTTCTTTGGGAAGCAGCTGCTGTAAGTACTTTAACTGAAAAGCAAGAAAGCCCAACAGTAAGAGAAAGAAATATTAATCGATTTATAAAGAGCATCTTTAAAAAGTATCCAACGCAACCGGGTAGTAACTAAAAGAGTACTTGATATAAATGAAGAAGGCGATCACCGAATAGGGATCGCCTTTTTTTGGTTAATAAAGGAGAAATTTATTATTAATTCACAGAATGATATTTTCTAAATAACTTCATGATTCTTTCAAAAATCTCAGTGTTTTCGTAAGCACCAGCAAATTCTCTTGAGTGCGGACCATAAGCGAATACAGGTACCATTATACCAGTATGTTTTTGATGATAAAACTGACCTTCTACTTCGCCTGTCTCAAAATTACCATAAGGTAAAGACATACCACCTGTTTCATGGTCAGCTGTAATAATCACAAGTGTTTCACCATCTTGTTCAGCAAACTTAATGGCCTCTTCAATGGCTAAATCAAAATCTAATACTTCTTCTATAACTTCATTGGTTTTATTTCGGTGTCCAGCGTGGTCAATTCTAGGTGCTTCAATCATCACAAAGAATCCTTCACCATCCAATTGATCTAAATATTTCAAACCATTTTTAGTACTGAATGGCAAGAAATCACCACGTCCATAAACTTTAAATTCTACTTCTTTCCAGTCTACAAGAACACCTAAACGATCAGAGGTTGCATTTTCTACCGCTTGGTAGTTATCGTACACTTTAAAACCCTCTTTTTTGAAATCTTCTTCCAAATCAGGGAAGAAATCGTTAGTAGCTCCAATAAATAAATCGACTACACTGTAAGGAAGCTGTTGACTAATTTGTTTTTGTTGTCCTCTACTTTCTTGATGTGCATAAAAAGCAGATGGGGTTGCACCAGTGATAGGCTCAACAGTGATCACTCCCGAATTAATCCCCATAAGTTTAATTAATTCCGGTATGGTTGGTAGATCATTTCCTTCTAAATCTTTACTAAGTCGGCCATTTTTAGTTTTGGATCCAGTAGCCATTGCTGTACCACTTGCCGCCGAATCGGTTGTGAAATCATCTGCAGATCGTGTTTTAGAAAAACCAATTGATGTTAACTGAGTCATGGTTAATTCTCCACCGTTTGCCATTTGTCCAGCAGTCACTTGTGCCAATCCCATACCATCGCCGATCATCAAAATGATATTTTTGATGCGTTTTTCTTCTCCATCATTTTCAAAAGTCGGACGGTAAACTTCATGTGCATTTACACGAGTGTAAATATTAGTAGGCTTATTATCTAAATATTTTTTTAATCGAATAAGCTCATCTGTGCTAATGTAATCGCTATTAACATCAGCTATTAGTTTCCATACTTGAGTATTGTTAGGCGTATTCCATATACGTACTTCTTTCCCCAAGTCATGAGCCTGATCTACCGCTGCTTTTAGTGCTTCTTTTTCTCCAGGCTTTATTCCACCTTTACCATGCCAAGAACAGAAATCTCTAAAGTTTAAGCTGATGCTCGCCAAGCTACTCAATTCATTCTCCGAATAACCATCTACTTTGTTACCATCGATCTTAACATAGGATGGTATTTTGCTATAAATAGCTTCTGATGGTAACTGATTTGATAATACTATGGTTACAGCATTTTTATTTTTGTCAACATCAAATAGCTGGCTGTACTTCTTGATGGCTTTACCTAAAGCAAGAACGGTTTTATCAGCATTTGCACTAATATTGATCAAATAAATAAGGGGTTGATCGTTCTCATATACTTTACCTTGTCGAGCGAAAACTTCTTTTAACGGCTCAAAGTATAGATTCTCAATCGTTAATTTTTCATCAATTTCATTTTCATCTTTAGCGATATACAGCTGTCCATTTTTTAGATGAACATTCATTTCAATCGATCCGGATTCCTGACTCCAAGCCGTCCAGAAAGGTGCTTTTTGTTGGAAATCGTTGTGGGAATTTATCTTTTGTGCAAAAGTTGAGACATAAGTCATCAATACACACAAGGTGATGATTAGGTTTTTCATTTTAGTTAAGTTCTAAAGTTGATAAGAGCACAAACTCCTTTCAATGGTGTTTAGAAAAATAATGGCGTCACTATAGTTAATATCAATATTGGATAGTCCTTGTTAATTAATGCATTATTTAAACTTGATGGATAATTGATTTTGCGTATTGTCTACACACTTAATTAGTTAGTAACTGATGTAAAAGTAGTAGATAAGAAAGGGTGATCAAATAGTATACAATCGATGATGTGTTTTTGATGTGATAAATCTCCTACAAAAGAGCATAAAAAAATGCTCATCAAAGGATCAATTCCATCTGATGAGCATTATAAATAATTTATCTAGAGACGATTATTCAATTCTACTTTTAATATGATAATCATTTCGATTCGGTTGATTTAGAGAAACCATTTCAGCAATAAATCCAGTCATGAACATCTGTGTACCGATAATCACGGCGGTTAAAGCCAGATAGAACAAAGGCTGTTCGGTTACTTCTCTAGCTACTTTTAGATTATTTATAGATAAGTATACTTTCTCTGCCAATAACCATACTGCAGCAATTGCACCAGATAAAAAGGATAATGTTCCTAATAATCCAAAGAAATGCATTGGTGCTTTCTTAAAGCGGGATACAAAGGTAATCGACATCAAGTCTAAGAAACCATTGATAAAACGCTCCAAACCAAATTTAGTAGATCCGTACTGACGAGCACGGTGCTCGACTACTTTTTCTCCAATGTTACCAAAGCCATTCCATTTGGCAATGACAGGGATATAACGATGCATCTCACCATATACTTCTACCACCTTCACCACATCTAATCGGTAGGCTTTTAAACCACAGTTCATATCGTGTAGTTTAATTCCCGATAAAGCACGAGTGGCTGCATTGTAGATTTTGGTAGGAATAGTTTTAGTGATTGGATCATAGCGTTTCTTCTTCCAGCCGGAAACAATATCATATCCATCTTCAAGAATCATTCTTCTTAATTCAGGAATTTCATCAGGACTGTCTTGAAGATCGGCATCCATGGTAATCACCACTTCTCCAGAAACTTCTTGGAAACCCATCTGTAAAGCGGCGGATTTACCATAATTTCTTAAAAAGCGAATCCCTTTAATCCAATTATATTTCTCTTTTAATTCACATATGACTTCCCAGGAATTGTCAGTGCTTCCGTCATCCACCAAACACACTTCTCCCACTAAGCTTTCTTGTTTGAAAACTCTATCGATCCATTCAATAAGTTCAGGAAGAGATTCCGACTCATTTAGTAATGGAACAACAACAGAAACATCTATTTTTTTATCCGAAGACATATATCATTAATTATTTTAAATACTAAACTGCGTCAGGGTTTTCTTGTTTTAAGATGAAAGCAATCATCAAAGCAATAATACAAGACATGATAACAGAACTAATAATACCTGCTACTAATGCTAATGGAGTATTTACAAACATCTCAGTAATACTCATTGCCTGATCAATTTGATCATTGGTTAATTGAGGATTTTTTTCAAGTTCTAATCTCGCTTCTTCTAATACAGTTTGAATACCTGAATCATCGATAAAAGTGATGTAGACATAATTTAAAACAGAGGATATAAGAGAAGAGATTACCCCCATAAAAGCACCTGTTTTAAATGCTTGTCCAAAAGGTAAATATCCATTAGTCTCAGATTTATATTCCCTTACTGCCATAAACATAGCGGTAATCGTTACAACCATGCCTAGAGAGGAAAGAAGGCCATCTTGTGACTTATCCAATACCGTTAAAAAAATATAGTATACAAATGAGAATACACCTGCAATTGCACCATATTTCATGGCAACTGGAAACTTGTTTGGTTGTTCTGTTTCGTTCAAATTCATATCAAATAATAGTTTAATAGATTGTTTTTGACTAAAAAAATAATTTAAGATAAAAGCTTTTTTAGTTCATTCAACTTCATCATAGCATCCAAAGGAGTCATGGTATTGATATCCAATTGTTCCATTTCTTCCTTTAATTTTTTAGCTACAGGGTCCGAAGCTGTATCAAATATAGAAAGTTGATAATTCTCTTTCGGAACCTCTTTGATTTTTTCTTTATTTTTTTCCTTTCTTTTATCTTTTTCTAGGTGATCAAGAATTTCTTCAGATCTTCTCACCACATTATTCGGCATTCCGGCCAATTGAGCTACATGAATACCGAAACTGTGTTCACTTCCTCCTTCCTTCAGTTTTCTCAAGAAGATAATTTTCTTCTGATATTCTTTTACAGATACATTGAAGTTTTTGATACGAGGAAAATCTTCCGCCAATTCATTCAACTCATGGTAGTGAGTGGCAAACAACGTCTTCGCTCTTGCTTTTTGATGATTATGCAGATACTCTACAATTGCCCATGCAATAGACACACCGTCGTATGTACTTGTTCCACGACCAATTTCATCCATTAAGACCAAAGACCTATCAGATATATTGTTTAGAATACTCGCTGTCTCCGTCATTTCTACCATAAATGTAGATTCACCTTTCGATAAGTTATCTGAGGCACCTACTCTGGTAAATACTTTATCTACAATACCAATATTGGCTCCTTTTGCCGGAACAAACGATCCCATCTGTGCCATCAAAACAATTAAAGCTGTCTGACGAAGCAATGCGGATTTACCCGACATGTTAGGCCCGGTAATCACCATGATCTGTTGTTCTTGATTGTCCAAGAAGACATCGTTAGGAATATAAGGATCATCGGCGGATAATTGTCTTTCAATCACCGGGTGACGTCCTTCTTTAATATCCAACGCCTGATCGTCTGTAATATTCGGACGAACATATTGATATTCGATCGCATTAATAGCAAACGAAAGCAAGCAGTCGATTTTAGCTAAAGTGGAAGCCGTTTGCTTAATAGGAGTGATGTACTTATTGGCTGAGTGCACCAAATCCATAAAGATTTTATTCTCAATTACCGAAATCTGTGATTCCGCATTCAGAATTTTTTCTTCGTATTGTTTTAATTCCTCCGTAATGTATCGCTCTGCATTGACCAATGTCGATTTACGAATCCACTCTTGAGGTACTTTATCTCTATGCGTATTTCGAACTTCTAAATAGTAGCCGAATACTTTATTATAACCAATTTTTAAGGATGGAATTCCCGTACGCTCACTTTCTCTTTCCTGAATTTTCTGAAGGAAATCCTTGCCAGAATGAGAGATCATACGTAATTCATCCAAATCTTTATCTACCCCTTCTCGGATCATGTTTCCTTGAGCAGGGTTGATAGGAGGATTGTCTTGTAATTGTTGCTCGATACGTTCGACAAGCACATCACAAGTATTGATATGATCAGCAATCTCTTTAATTTCGGAAGCCTGACAAGTCGATAACAACTTTTTGATAGGTGCCGAATGTTGTAAAGCCTTTTTGATATAGACTAATTCTCTTGGATTGACTCTTCCAACCGCCACTTTTGATATCAAACGCTCAATATCATTTACTTGTCTTAAATGAGCTAAGACATCTTCTGCCGTGTCTTCATTTTCTACAAAGTAATCGACTACAGCTAAACGATGATCAATACTTTTCTTGTCTTTAAGAGGGAGTACTGTCCATTTTTTCATCAATCGTGCTCCCATAGGAGTCACACATCGATCTAGAATATCAATTAAAGGAATACCACCATCGTTCTGAGGGTAAATCAACTCCAAACTTCTTGCAGTAAACTTATCCAACCAAACATATTTATCTTCTTGAATCCTACTGATCTGATGAATATGTTCGATCTGATGATGTTCCGTCAGCTCTAAATAATTTAAAATCGCACCCGCAGCGATAATCGCAAGAGGAAGATTTTCAATACCAAATCCTTTTAAGTTTTTTGTCTTAAAATGACCAGTTAATTTCTCATAAGCATATTCAGAAGTGTACACCCAATCGTCCTGACGGAAAGTAGGGTAGGCATCACCAAAAAGTTCTTTATATTTTTCTTGATCGTTTCGGCAATACAAAACTTCCGAAGGAGCAAATCCTTGAAGTAGTTTATCAATATAATTTTGATCGCCTTGAGCAACGAAAAACTCACCAGTCGAAATATCAAGGAAAGAAATACCTAAATGATCTTTCACAATATGTACTGCACACAAATAGTTATTTTGTTTTACGTTCAGTACATTATCATTCATAGAAACACCAGGAGTTACTAACTCTGTAATACCTCTTTTAACAACACCTTTTGCTGTTTTAGGATCTTCTAATTGGTCTACAATAGCAACTCTTTGCCCTGCTTTTACCAATTTTGGTAGATAGGTATCTAAAGAATGATGCGGAAAACCTGCCAATGCCATTTCGGAAGCTGCTCCATTCGAACGCTTCGTTAAGACAATATCAAGAATTTTGCTAGCTGTGATGGCATCATCACCAAATGTCTCATAAAAATCACCTACACGAAACAGTAACATCGCTGTCGGATGCTTTGCCTTAATCGCATTAAACTGTTTCATCATTGGAGTTTCCTTCTTCGCTTTAGATTTCCCTTTCGCCAATGTGTTCCGTTAATTTAATTCACTTTTAGATCACCAACTGTTACTTCAGTTGGTACTCAATATACTTAAGTTGACAAATTTAGGTAATGAGTGATTAACTAACTAATCAAATACAAGCTTAGAAATCAGAATTAGGTAACTTTTGAAATAAAAAAAAGGGATATCACAAAGTGAAGTCCCTTTTTCGCACGATCTTAACTAATCTACTACCTAATCAATTTTTATTATCCTTTGTTTATTCGAACGATTGATTAATAAAAAGGTTGTAGAATTTCTTTTTTTTAACAAATTAGGTCTGTTTTTACCTTTTATTTCCAATTGTGAATTGAATTTAATTTAGATTTATTATTGCTTTAAAACCTTGAAGTTCTGTGGTTTAGTGTCAAAAAAAACTAAATAAAGTACATAAACAGGTTAGATAATTGATAATAAATTGATTAAGAGTACATTTTTTAAGACTTTTGTGTGCTAATTCATATGCACCAGTATGATTTATTTGACGATTTGATTGTTTATGGTAATCATGCTACGAGAAATTAATTTATGCATAATTTTAATACGCTTAAAGAATTCTTAGAAGAGCCAAGAAATGTGGTGATTATACCACATACTAAACCGGATGCCGACGCAATAGGGTCAGCTTTGGGTTTATCGTGGTATTTAAGAAAATTCGAGCATACAACAACTGTTCTTTCACCGAACGACTATCCTTCGTTTTTACATTGGATGCCTGGACATGAGGAAGTTGTTATTCATGATAAAGAAAACGCAGAGGCTTCAGAAGAAATAATTAATAATGCTGATGCCATTTTCTGTGTAGATTTTTCTGCCTTAAGTAGAATAGAAGATTTAGGTCCAATGGTTGAAAAGCAATTGAGCAATAAAACCATTGTCATGATCGACCATCATAGAGGAAAAGTAGAATTCGCCGACTATGAACTTTGGGATATTGATGCTGCCGCTGCTGCTCAGTTGATTTATGAGTTTATAGATTTAGACGAAGGAACAAATAAAATTGACCAACGTATCGCAGCATGTTTATATGCAGGTATTGTTACTGATACTGGGTCGTTTAAATATCCTAGTGTAAGCAGCCGTACATTAAGAATTGCAGCTGCACTTAAAGATACAGGATTAGACACAGCTCGTCTTTACAATCTAATCTATGATAATAATACAGAGACAAGATTACGTTTTCTTGGTCATGCATTAAAAGAAAATCTAACGTTTTGGCCAGAGTTAAATACTGGTTTCTTTACAGTTTCACAAGACGATAGAGATCACTTTAAATTGCAGTCAGGAGATACAGAGGGATTGGTGAACTATGCACTATCTGTCAACGGAATCAAAATCGCTGCTATTTTTAAAGAAAAAGACGAAAGAGATGGAATTAAAGTATCTCTTCGCTCAATTGGAGATTTTTCTGTTGCCGATTTGGCTGCCGAACATTTTAATGGAGGTGGACACAAAAACGCAGCAGGAGGCCGAGTGGACGGAATGACAATAGATGAGGCAGTAGTCTTGTTTAAGAAAGTTTTAGAAGAGAAACTGAAATAGATTTTTTATTGAACTAAATATGCAAATTACTAAAAAAATTGCAGTAGCTGCCCTTATGTTGGGAGCTGTTGCTTGTGCTAAGAAAACTCCTTCAGGGAAAGAGTTTAAAATTGTTGAAAGCGGAAATGGAGTGAAACCAATCGAAAACAATGTAGTAGAATTTAAATTCAGTATTTCTGATGATAAAGACTCAACATTATTCGAAAACTCTATGATGGGTAGAGGTGAGTACGAAATGTTCGTTCTTCCTCCAGATTCAGTTTTCAAAAAAGCAATTGCTGAAGGTCAACAAATTGATCCAATTATCGAGATGTTAACAATGGCTCACGAGGGTGATTCAACTCAAATGTCTATTGTTGCTAAAGATTTCTTTGGTAAAATGTTACCTCCATTCGTAAAAGACAGCTTAGACGTAGTAAAAGTTGGTCTTCGTATCTCAAGAGTATTTGATAACAGAGAGGACTATACTCAAGTAAAAGAGGCTGAAATGGAAGCAGCTGCTGAAGCACAAAAAGCTACAGACGATAAAGTAATCACTGATTTCTTAACTGAAAACAAAATTGAAGGTGTTCAGAAAACAGAATCAGGTTTATATTACATCATCACTAAAGAAGGTAAAGGTGAGAACCCTACAGCAGGTGATAATGTAAAAGTACACTACACAGGTACATTATTAGATGGTTCTAAATTCGATTCATCTGTAGATCGCGGGCAACCATTACCGTTTGTATTGGGTCAAGGTAGAGTAATCAAAGGTTGGGACGAAGGTATCGCTTTGTTAAACAAAGGGGCTAAAGCTACTTTGTATATCCCTTCTGGATTAGCTTACGGACCAAGAGCAATGGGTGCTCAAATTCCTGCCAATTCTGTTCTTAAATTTGACGTTGAGTTAGTTGACTTCACGAAAGCTGAAACTCCTGCTTCAAAATAATTTAAGGATTAAGATAAGTTTCTTAAATAGACTTATTTAATTATAACATATTTAAATACAGCAGATTTACCACTGTCAAGAGTGGTAAATTTGTTGTCATACAATAGGGTAGATTTGTATTCCTCTAATTTGAGGTGAAATGATTGAAATCTAATTTAATAAAACCTACTTATCTTATGAACAATACTTACAACAAGTTCTTTAAATTTATTGCATCTGCAGGCTTCTTATTAGCCTTATCAGGATGTCTTAAAAATGACATTGTCGATTACGTAGCTCAGGATACTCAAACCCTGGAAAACTACTTGAACGATAATGATATTGAGTATTTCAAAACTTCATCATTAGGTTCAGGTTACGGAGTATACATTACTCCTAACGCGGGAATCCTTTTCCCACCTGCTAAACCAGACGAAAGTGGTCATGATACACGTATTATTGAAACTACTCTAGACCTTAGAAGATTTGATCAATCGCTTATCGGTAACGAACAAGTTGATACTGATCCTGATAACTTGGTTACACAAGTTTTCTTAAAAGATTCTACATATACTTTTGCAATGCGTAGAGGTGCAATTTGCTTAGGCTACATGGATGCAGTAATTAATCTAAATGGTATTGAAGTACCAGAAAGAGTTTATATTCCATCTTATTTAGCATTTGGAGGTACGGCTTCTACAGGTATTGGATTAGAATTCAATGATATTGTTACAGCTGAGAATCTAAAAATTAAAGCTGTGAGAAATGTGTACACTCAAGCAGAACACGAAAAGCAATTGGCAATTACTTATGCAAAAGATTCTTTAGGGATTAATGTAGATGTATCAGATACTTTATTCACAAACAAATCTATTGTTGAAGAAGAATATGGTAAAGATGGTCAATTACTTGAGTTACCAGATTACATCGTTAAAAAGGTAGTAACAGAAGGATCAGGTGATGTGATTGCAGCAGGAGATACAGTTAATGTTCGTTACGAAGGTAAATTTATCGGTGTAACATCGCCTAATAGAGAAAATATCGTATTTGATTCTAATGAAGATGCTGATTCTCCATTAAATGTTGTAGTTTACGAAAGTAGTAAAGATGCTAATGATAGCAACGCTTCATCTCAAGTAATTAATGGTTGGTACAAAGCATTAAGAACAATGAAAAAAGGAGAAACTGCTATCTTTGTATTACCATCGCATACTGCGTATTGGGATACTGGTGATAACGCACAAACTTTTGATTTGTTCAAAAAAATCCGTCCTTTCAAAACGTTGGTTTTTGAAATCACTGTGGAAGCAGACGAAGATTAATAAAATCAGTCAATTTTTATAAAACTATGCAAATTCGCATTCCATATTTATTTTTAGTATTCGCTGCTTGTTTCAGCATCTTTTCTTGTACAACAAAAACGGAAGTACTTGAAGAAATAAACGAAGAAGCTGCCGAAGATTTTTTAATCAGACAATACATTGTTGCGGATAGTGTATTTGTTGCAGATAATGATAGCGAAGTAGATCAATACTTTAAGTTTGGTGTGTATATGACATCAACTGGTACGACTACTGGAGAGCCTATTAACCCGGATAGAAAAATCTCTTTTGGTGATTCTATTCACGTAACTTATACGGGTTGGGTAATGGGACCTGAAGCTGTTCCTTTTGATAGTAATGTTTTAACAGGTGTTCCTTTTGAAATAGTACTTGGAAAAACTTCTGTTATCGAAGGGTGGAATATTGCATTGTTTGAAATGCACGAGCATGAAAAAACGAAGGTAGTCATTCCTTCAACTTATGGATACGGTGTGGCCGGGAGTCCTCCAAGTATTCCAGGTAGATCATCATTAGTATTTACCATGCAAGTGGATAGTTTATGGAAAACAGACGAACAATAAAGTCTAAGAAATAAATGAAAAACCGAAGAAAACTCTGATTTTCTTCGGTTTTTTTTGCTTCATAGTAAAAAATGTGAATAATCATATATATCTTCTATCTAGTAACTATTGAAAATCGTTTAATTACATTAAATTTGTTGCGATTATCTAAGCACTAAAATAGGTAGTCAGTTCAATCGTTAAGATCATACAATTAAAATACATATATGTTAGATTCCATAACCAAATTATTTTCAAAGGTTTTTGGTACAAAATCAGAAAGGGACCTAAAGAAAATTACCCCTTATCTTGATAAAATTAATACTGAATATCAAAAGCTTCAAAATATTTCCGATGATGAGTTAAGAGCTAAGACTGCTTATTTCATCGATTATATTGAGCAAGGATTACAAGGTATCGACAAGCAAATTGGTGATTTAAAAGAGTCAGTTGAAAACGATCCAAAATTGGATTTGGCTTTCAAGGACAAAGCTTTTAAAGATATTGATAAGCTAAAGAAAGACCGAAATGAGAAATTAGAAGAAATTTTAATGGACCTTTTACCTCAAGCGTTTGCTGTAGTAAAAGAAACAGGTCGTAGATATACAGAAAATAAAGCAATAACTGTTACTGCATCGGATTATGACCGTGAAATGGCGGCAAAATACGAGAACGTAACCATCGATGGAGATAAAGCTACTTGGTCAAACAAGTGGTTGGCTGCAGGTAACGAAGTAGAATGGAACATGATCCACTACGATGTACAGTTATTGGGTGGTATTTTCCTTCACCAAGGTAAAGTAGGTGAAATGATGACGGGTGAAGGTAAAACACTCGTAGGTACATTGCCAGCTTACCTTAACGCATTGGCTAAGCGTGGTGTTCACGTTGTAACTGTGAACGACTACCTTGCAAAGCGTGACTCGGAATGGAATGCTCCTTTATTCCAATTCCATGGTTTATCGGTAGATTGTATCGATAAGCACCAACCAAACTCTGAATCAAGAAGAAAAGCATATCGTTCTGATATCACTTATGGTACAAACAACGAATTCGGTTTCGATTACCTACGTGATAACATGGCGAGAGATAAGGACGATCTAGTGCAAAGAGAGCATCACTTTGCCATGATTGATGAGGTCGACTCTGTTCTTATTGACGACGCTCGTACTCCTTTGATTATCTCAGGTCCTGTACCTAAAGGCGATCAACAAGAAGAGTTTGCTGAATTAAGACCTAAAGTTCAAACATTGGTAGATGAGCAACGTAAGCAGGCTCAAAAAATGTTGAACGAGGCAAAGAAATTGATCAAAGAAGGTGATAAGACTCAAGGTGGTTTACAATTACTAAGAGTACATAGATCACTTCCAAAATATAAACCTCTAATTAAATTCCTTGGTGAAGAAGGAATGAAGCAATTGCTTCAAAAAGTGGAAGGCGAATACATGCAAGACAATAACCGTCGTATGCCTGAAGCGGATGAGCCTTTGTTATTCGTGATTGAGGAAAAGAACAATAGTGTGGAGCTGACTGAAAAAGGTATCAAAACCGTAACAGGTCACAACTCTCCAGACTTCTTTATTTTACCTGACTTGGCAACAGGTATTGGTAAAATTGAAAATGATCCTGAGATGGAAGACGAAGCTAAAATTGAAGCAAAAGATGCTTTGATTGCGGACTTCGATACGAAATCTCAACGTATTCACTTAATGAAACAATTGCTTAAGGCTTATACTTTATTCGAAAAAGATGTAGACTACATCTTAGTAGACAATAAAGTGAAAATCGTCGATGAGCAAACAGGTCGTGTGATGGAAGGACGTCGTTATTCTGACGGTCTTCACCAGGCACTAGAAGCAAAAGAAAACGTAAAAATCGAAGATGCTACTCAGACGTATGCAACAGTAACGCTTCAAAACTACTTCCGCATGTACCATAAATTAACAGGTATGACGGGTACGGCAATTACTGAAGCAGGTGAATTCTGGGAAATCTACGAATTGGATGTAGTAACAGTTCCAACTCACCGTCCGATTGTTCGTGCGGATAGAGAGGATTTTGTTTACAAAACTGTTCGTGAGAAATTCAACGCTGTAGCTGAAGAAGTATTGAAGTTGGTAGAACAAGGACGTCCAGTGCTTGTGGGTACAACTTCAGTAGAAAACTCAGAGATCATGTCTCGTATGTTGAAGATGAGAGGTATTGAGCACCAAGTCTTAAACGCGAAACAACACGGTCGTGAAGCAGAGGTTGTAGCCAAAGCAGGTCAGTCAGGTGCAGTAACTATTGCAACCAACATGGCAGGTCGTGGTACGGATATTAAGTTACCTGTAGAAGTAAAAGAAGCAGGTGGTTTAGCAATTATCGGTACATCACGTCATGAATCACGTCGTGTAGACCGTCAGCTTAGAGGTCGTTCAGGTCGTCAAGGTGATCCAGGATCGTCTCAATTCTTCGTTTCATTGGAAGATAACTTGATGCGTTTGTTCGGTTCTGATCGTATTGCATCTGTAATGGATAGATTAGGTTTGGAAGAGGGTGAAGTAATTCAGCACTCAATGATTACTAAATCTATCGAAAGAGCACAAAGAAAAGTAGAGGAAAACAACTTTGCTATTCGTAAACGTCTACTAGAATATGATGACGTGATGAACTACCAAAGAGAGGTAATCTACCGTCGTCGTAGAAATGCTTTATTTGGAGATCGTCTTCAAGTAGATATCATGAACTCATTCTTTGATGTTTGTGTAAATATCTCAGAAACTCACGTAGGTAACTACGAAGGATTCAAGTTAGATGCTTTAAAAATTCTTGGTGTAACCACTCAGATTAGTGAAGAAGGATTCCAGGAACATAATGAAGAGTATTTAACTCAAGAATTATACAAAGAAGCATTAGAGCATTACAAGGCGAAAAATACATCGATTTGGGAGAAAGCAAAACCAATCTTCGAAAAAGTAAAAGAAGAAAGAGGTGGAGTAGTTGAAAACATCGTGATGCCATTTACGGATGGTAACAGAATGTTCCAAATCAATGTAAACCTTGAGAAAGCATTATCTTCTGACGGAGATGAGGTGAGTGCCGCTTTAGGTCAAAGTGCTACTTTAGCAGTAATCGACCACTTGTGGAAAGATCACTTACGTGAAATGGACGAGTTGAAACAACAAGTTCAAAACGCCGTTCACGAACAAAAAGATCCATTATTGATCTATAAATTTGAATCATTTGAGTTGTTCAAGTCATTCTTGGCAGAAGTAAACGACGAGATTATCTCGTTCTTATCAAAAGCTAGAATTCCTGTACAAGAGCAACCTCCTATGCCAGCGGCTCCTCAACAGCCAAGACGTCCTGAACCACAAGTGACAGCGTCGAAAGCAGAAGCAGGTTCGGCTTTAGGAAATGATCCAAAACCTCAACAAGGTGAGGGTGTTCCTCCACAAGCACCGAGAGGTCCTGTAGAGGTGGTGAAGCCTAGACACAGTGATAAAACATACCAAAGAAACGACCGTGTGACTGTAAAGTATCAAGACGGTACGGTAAAAGAAGGTGTGAAATACAAAACTGTTGAGGTGGATGTAGAAAAAGGAAACTGCGTGATTTTAGAATCATAGTCGTTCAAAAATATATATTCAGGAGTGGACTCTTAGGAGAATCCACTCCTGTTTTACATTCAAACTCCATAGAAAATAGAATATTATCTGATCATTATTATGAAGTTACTCTTACGATTTTTTTTAGTTGGTTTATTTTTAGGAGCAATAAGCTGTAAACCTTCTCAAACCACGACCACTTCTTCGGCAGATTTAATTGATACTGATTTTTCGAAATACATGCCAACCCCAGAAAAAGTGGAAGCTTCAAAACCTCAAGAAGTGGAAGAAACGGTAACGTCTACTACTTTGCCTACAGGTGATGTAAATGAAGAGGTCAATACTATTTTAGGAGATTTATCTTCAAGAGATTTAGGTGGTATTCCTATCTATAGAATATTAGTGTATTCGGGTAGAGATAGAGCTAGAGCAGAAGATGTAGTGTATAACCTTAAAGAAAGATTTGGCAACTACGAAGTTGACCTTACTTTCGAGCAACCGAACTATAAAGTGAAAGCAGGTTACTACTACGATAGATTAACAGCTCATGCTGAGCACACAAAAATAAAAAAGAAATATAGAACAGCTTTTCTTCTAAAGGAAAAAATGGATGTAAAAGATGTTCAATCTCGTATCGATAGAGCTGAAGCTAGAAAAGAAGCTGCAGAATTAGGCGAAGACGAGAAAGAAAGTAATGATTAATTGATCATCAAATAGTTGGTGGTTATACTATAGTTTAACTGAAGAAGGTCTTAATGATGTTCTTCAGTTATTTTTTTATCAAGACTTACACACTAATCATATAAACATTTTGAAAGCACTCACATTTTCATCATTCGGTTCACCTGATGTTCTAGAATACATCGATCTTCCAAAACCATCTATCAAAAAGGGAGAAGTTTTACTTAAAAATGAAGCGATAGGTTTAAACTATGCAGATGTTTACCGTAGAAAAGGAAACTATCATTTAAAGGGAAATCCACCCTATTTAGCAGGTTATGAAGGGGGAGGAACAGTAGTAGAATCAAAATCAGAACTTTATAAAGTAGGCGATAAATTAGCTTACGCTGATGTCCCTTTTGCAAATGCCGAATACATTGTGGTTCCAGAAACGCATGCTATTCCTTTACCCAAAGAAATTGATATTCAATTGGCAGCATCTGTACTTCTCCAAGGTTTGACGGCACATTACCTTTCAAAAGACAGTCATGATGTCCAAGAAGGAGAATATGTGTTGGTACATGCCGCCTCAGGAGGAGTGGGACAAATTCTTACGCAAATCTGTAAAGCAAAAGGTGGTATTGTCATTGGCTTAACAAGAAGTGCTGATAAGTTACAAACCATTATTGATTGTGATGCGGATCATGCAGTTCAGTTAGACGAAAACTGGAAAGCTAAAGTAATGGAGATTACGAATCAGAAAGGTGTAGATGTAGTTTTCGATAGCGTTGGAGTTACTTTAGAAGACAGTTTTGAAGTCACCAAAGAATGTGGTCATGTGGTTTTTTACGGGATGAGTGGAGGAGATCCAAAGCCAGTAGACCCGAGAATGTTGATGGATACAAGTAAAACTTTAACTGGGGGTGATTTATGGAGCTATTTGATCAATCAAGAAGAAAGGCTTCAAAGGTCTAAAGAATTGTTTGATATGATTTCCAATGGATCTGTCAAAATCAAAAAGCCAGTAGAATTTAGTTTATCTGATGGAAAAGCAGCTCACGAATTTCTTGAATCAGGAAAAAGTTCGAGTAAAGTGTTATTGATTCCAGATCAAGAATAAAAAATATCAAAAATAAATCCCCTTGAAAAATCATTTTTCAAGGGGATTTTATTTTCAGAAGCAGTGGCTTCTGCCATTTATTTCTTTTTATTGGATTGACGAATGGATGAGGCGATATCATCCCAAACAGGAGAAGGTATTGCATCTAAATGATTGAATTCTCCGGCTCCTTTTAACCACTCACCTCCATCAATAGTCACCACTTCTCCATTCATATACGCAGAGAAATCTGACATTAGATAGGCTGCTAAATTAGCAAGTTCTTGATGTTCACCCACACGGCCTACAGGTACTCTACCTGCTTCATCAAATTGTTCTCTGATATTTTCAGGGAACAATCTATCCCAAGCACCTTTTGTAGGGAATGGCCCTGGCGCAATAGCATTCGCACGAATACCGTACTTTGCCCACTCCACCGCTAATGACCTTGTTAGAGCTAAAACACCTGCTTTTGAACAAGCAGAAGGCACCACAAACCCTGATCCGGTAGAAGCATAAGTAGTGACTATATTCAGCATTACCCCCTTAATACCATTAGCGATCCAATGCTTACCAATCGCCAAAGTGAAATAATAGGTTCCTTTTAAAACGATATCAACAATGGTATCAAAAGCTTTGTGACTAAGGCGTTCTGTAGGACTGATAAAATTACCTGCAGCGTTATTTAATAAGCCATCAATCTGACCAAATTTATGTGAGGCTTCTTTGATGACATTTTCTATCTGATCATACTTTCTGACATCGCAAACCACATAAAATGGTCGTTTGCCTGTTAGTTCTTCCAATTCATCTGCGGCTGCTTTGAGCTTTTCTTCTTTACGACTGCAGATCGTTACGTTAGCGCCGAGTTCTAAAAAATATTTTGTCATGGACTTGCCCAATCCTGTTGCTCCACCAGTTACGATGTAGTTTTTTCCTTGGAGTGCATTGTCCCTTAACATAGGTTCGTTGTACATGTTGATTATTGGTTTGTAATCGAATAGGTATAGTAAGTTTTACCCAACTAATATAAAAAGGAATCATTTTGAATACCTAGAATTTACCTCAAAAAATGAGATTTTACTCAAAACTGTCTTTTTGATTCATCCTCAATATTCATGGTTCATCCCCCAATTTTCAGGCTTCGTCTACCTTTAATTTATATAGAGGGAGAGTTTGAGGATGTTTGTATCGTAATCAATCATCAAAAACATATCAGAAAATCTAATCGGAAATGAAGATCAAACATTTATACCTCATACTAAGTCCTGTGATTATCGCCACTGCATTTTTTGCAGTAAAAGCTTTACCAGAAAAGAAAGAAGAAGCACCCAACGAAGACAAAAGCGTCATTGCTGTCAATGTGGAGTATGCTGAACTTCAGACTTTACAAAACAATATAGAAGTAACCGGAAAACTGAAGGCAAAAGATAGATACGAAATCTATGCTGAAGTAGAAGGTCGCTTATTACCATCGGCTAAGAAATTTAGAGAAGGAAATTATTATAAAAAAGGTCAGGTTTTACTTCAAATCGATCAGCAAGAACGTTACATGACGTTGTTGGCTGACAAAAGTAATTTTATGACTGAGTTAACGGCTATTCTCCCTGATTTAAAAGAAGATTTTACAGAAAGTTACCCTACTTGGAATCAATACCTGAAAGAATTGGATATCAAAAAGCCTTTGAAAATTCTGCCTGAACCGAAGACGGAAAAAGAAAAATATTTCATTGCTGGTAACGGGATTTATAGCTCATACTATACCATCAAATCATCAGAAGAAAAATTAAGTAAATACACTATTTATGCACCGTTCAGCGGGGTAATATCAAAAAGTGATGTGGAAGCGGGAACTGCTGTAAGAGCAGGTCAGGAACTAGGAGAGATGGTTAATTTATCATCTTATGAGTTAGAAGTGACAGCTCCTTTGAAAAACATCGAACACTTCAAAAAAGGAAATAAAGTAAAGCTGTACTCTTCAGAATTAGATTCAGAATGGACGGGTACAGTGATCAGAATTGGAAATACTTTGGATGCGAATTCTCAGAGTGTGAAAGTCTATATCCAAACTTCTGGAAAAGATTTAAAAGAAGGAATGTTCTTAACGGCTCAAGTGAATAGCGCCGCTTATGAGAATGCGATGTTGATCCCAAGAAAATTGATATTCAATGACAATCATGTTTATGTAGTGAAGGACAATAAGTTGGAAGTGCAAGAAATCGAAGTGATGGAAACCTTTAAGTCGGATGCGATTGTAAAAGGAGTGCCAACGAAAACGGCGGTGTTGATGACCAACATTAAGAACCCTTACACAGGAATGAAAGTACAAGTATTGAACTAAGCTGAACGATCATGAAGAAATTAATATCCTATTTTATCAAATTTCCAGTGGCGGTCAACTTAGTGATGGCACTGACACTGGTACTGGGTTTTATGGCGGCTCGAAATATGACGAGTACGTTTATGCCCAACGCTCCTATGCGATTTATTTATGTAGATGTTGTTTACCCTGGATCATCTGCGGAAGAGATTGAGGAGGGAGTGATCCTGAAAATCGAAGAAGAATTAAAAGGATTGGAAGGGTTGGATCAGATCACTTCATACTCTCAGGAGAATGTAGGTAAGATTACGTTGGAGATGTTCAAAGGAACAGATATGGACGAAGCCCTTACTCGTGTGAAAAATGTTGTTGAAGGTATTTCTTCTTTCCCTTTGGATGTGGAGTCGGTAGTTTCATCTAAGCACGAAGATTCCAATTTCAGTTTCATGTTTGGGATTACAGGAGAGGGTGTTTCTCTAAAATCGTTGAAAGAAACGGCTAGAAAAGTCGAGAAAGATCTATTGGCGATGAAAGGGATTTCTAAAATTGAAATCTCAGGTTACCCAAGCGAAGAGATTGCTATTTTACTTCAGGAAGATGCCTTGGAAAGTTATAACATGACTTTCGAAGAGGTGGCCATGGCTGTTCAAGGAGCAAACTTGGACATGACAGGCGGTAGCATCAAAGATGGTGAAGAGGAGTTCTACATTAGAGCTAATAACAAAGGGTATTCATCAAAAGAGTTGGACCATATTATTATTCGTCAAACGGAAAATGGAGGTGTGATTCGTCTGAAAGATGTGGCAAAAGTAGTCGATCAATGGGAAGATGCTCCCGCTAGAGCCACACTAAATGGTAAAAGAGCGGTAACGGTTACTATCAATAATACTTTCAGTGAAGATATTCTTCAAACAGCAGATGTGCTTCACGATTATATCGAAACATTTAACGAACAAAACGAGGTATTACACATTGATGTCATCAGAGATCAATCTGATTTATTAGGTCAGCGTTTGGACTTACTAATTGATAACGGTGTGATGGGTATTGTCCTTGTATTGGTTGTTTTATCCTTGTTCCTAAACCCAAGAATCGCCTTTTGGGTAGCACTAGGAATACCATTTTCCATTTTCGGAATGTTTATTTTGATCTCCTTTACAGGGGTGACCATCAATATGATTTCTCTTTTTGCATTGATTGTAGTCCTAGGTATTCTGGTGGACGACGCAATTGTTGTGGCGGAGAATATCTATCAGCATTACGAAAAGGGAAAACCAGCGATCAGAGCAGCAATTGATGGTACCATGGAGGTATTACCCGCAGTGATCTCTGCTGTATTGACCACCATCGTAGCGTTCTCCACTTTCTTGTTCTTGGACGGTACAATGGGAGATTTCTTTAAAGACATGTCCTGGATCGTAGGATTGATATTATTCGTGTCGCTTATCGAATGTCTGATTGTACTACCTGCGCATTTAGCCTTCTCAAAAGCATTTAAAAAAGATGGGAAAACCGAGTCGAATATCATTATCAAAACGGTAGATAAATACTTATTCTTATTTAGGGATAAGGTATATAAACCCGTCTTAGCATTCGCTCTTAAGAATAAAGCCATCACGTTTAGTATCACTATAGCCCTGTTTATTTTCACAGTAGGAATGATGGCAAAAAAAGTCGTTCCTGCTACTTTCTTTCCTAACATTGAAGGAGATGATGTAACTATCACATTGGTGATGCCGAACGGTACACAGCAAGAAGTTACTGAAAAGGGAGTACAACAAATCGAAGCAGCCATTGATGTTGTCAACGATAAAATGAGACCTAATCAGCAAGGCGATAAGGATATTATCAAGATGGTAAATATGGTGTATATGGGATCGGGACATCAAGTACAGTTTAACCTTACTTTATTAGGAGCAGAAGTTCGTCAGGGTTCTACGGCAGATGTAAGTAACATGTTGTCGGAAGAAATTGGTAAAATTCCTGGAGCTGAATCCATCAGTTTTGCCTCATTCTCACCTTTCGGAGACCCTGTAGTAGTTTCTCTTAGAGGAGACGATTTGGAAGAGCTAGAAGTGGTGAAAAAGGAATTGAAACTCCGCATGGAAAAAATGCCTGAGTTGAGAAACGTAAAGGACAATAACCCTACAGGGAATAGAGAAATCCATATCTCATTAAAAGAAAAAGCCTATCAGTTAGGCTTAACGGAACAGCAAGTGATTTCACAGATTCGTCAGGGTTTCTTTGGGTACGAGATTCAGAGAATACAAAGAGGACAAGACGAAGTGAAGGTGTGGGTACGTTACGACATGGATAACAGAAACAGCTTTGGAGACCTAGAAAAGATGAAAATCAGAATGGGTAATGGAGTCGCTTATCCTTTCTCTGAAGTGGCCAACTTCGAAATAGAAGACGGTTACTCATCAATTAATCACATTGACTTTAACAGAGAAATGAAGTTAACGGCTCAACTGAAAAATCCAGATGATGCCCTTCCAGATATCCTCAATAAGATAAAAACAGAATTGTTACCGGATCTTCTTCATGATCATCAAACGGTGGAAGCTGATTTCGATGGCCAAAAGAGAGAGCAAGAGAAAGTTTCCAATTCTGCAGCCAAAGTGATTCCGATTGTGTTTATCCTGATGTTTACGATAGTGGTCTTCACTTTAAGATCATTCAGTCAAGCCTTTACAGTATTTGCTTTAGTGCCGCTGAGCTTCATTTGGGTAGTATTAGCACACTATATCCACGGATTTGCAATCAGTATGATGTCGTTTATGGGAATCATTGCTTTGCTCGGTGTGATGGTGAATGATGCCTTGGTATTGATTAATGCTTTCAACCTCAACTTAAAGGCAGGGATGAAATTCGATGAAGCGTTAATCGAAGCCTGTGTTTCTCGTTTCCGTCCGATTTTCTTAACCACTGTAACCACAGTTGCAGGTATGGGACCGATGGTATTAGAGAAAAGTTTACAAGCACAGTTCCTGATTCCAATGGTGATTACCATCTCCTACGGTATTGCAGGAGCGACACTCATTACATTGATTATTCTCCCAGTTTGTATCAAGATGTTCAACCAAATTAAGGTGAAGCTGAAAGAGTTGAACACGGGAGTGAAAGTAGAAAAAGAATCAGTAGAATCAGCAATCAAAGAATTGGCATACGACTATGAAGAAGCTTAATATTATTATCCTTAGTTTCTTGATGTTGGCAGGAAACACCTTTGCTCAGGAAAAAATGAGTATCAACGATGCCATTCAATTGGCTTTAACCAACAACCACAATTTAAAAGCAGTTGCTGTAAATAAAGAACAAGCTAATAATAATGCGACGGCCGGAATGGCGGGATTACTTCCTTCTGTTACCGCAAATGCCACTGCAGATTACAGCAATAACGATACAGAAATGGAGTTTATGAACACTGGAGCTCCTTCTGATTCCGATAATAGAATGGTCTTGGACAATGCTGCATCGACTACTTACGATGCCAATATTAGAATGGATTATGTGCTTTTTAACGGTAATGGTAATCGATTTACCTTGAACCAACTTCGTGAGAGTGCCACTTTGGAAGAGATTCGTTTTAAGCAAGAAGTAGAAACAACGGTGCTTCAAGTGGTAGAAGCATTTTATGATATCTCTCGTGAACAAGAGAATTTAAATATTTCCAAGGAGACAATTGTGACATCAAATAAACGATTGGAACGATTGAAAAACCGTTACCTATTGGGTCAATCGACAAAGTTGGAAGTATTAAATGCCGAGGTGGATTTGAATAGCGATAGCACTTCATATCTTCAAACTGAACAAGCTTATTACACGGCAATTAGAAAACTGAATGTAGTATTGGGAGGCGAGGTAAATGCACTTTACGAAGTAGATTCTGATTTCGATTTCATTCAAGGTTTATCTGCCGATGTGATTTTGGATAAGGCAATGACGGAGAACTTATCGCTTTTAGCACAACAGAAACAAGAAGAGATTACGGAATTGGATTTGAAGATCGCAAAAGCATCAAAAGTACCAACAGTATCTACTTATGCCTCTTACGGATACAATAGAATGAACAACGATGCAGGTCAGGTTTTATATAGCGAAAACCTGGGAATGCAAGCCGGAGTAACGATGTCTTTTAATGTGTTTAACGGACATCAACAGAAGAAAAAAGAACAGAATGCCAAGTTAAACGTAATCGCTCAACAAGAAACGACCATGCAGTTGACCAAAGAATTGCAAAGAGACGTAATGAATGCATGGTCGGATTACGATTACAAACAACGCATTGCCAATATGGAGGCGAAAAGTATGGAGCAGGCGGAAATGAACTTCAGACAGACCAAAGAACAATATGAGCTTGGTCAGGTAACAAGCATCGATTTCCGTACGGCACAAACCAACCTTCAAACCGCTAAGAATAGATTGAACGATGCTTTGTACAACGCCAAAGTGGCTGAGTATTCTATCCTTCAACTTTCGGGTGATCTACTAGATCAAATTAATGAATAGGATTTATTTTCTGTGAGAAAAATAGATTGATTGAATTTACACCAAAGTATATAGCACTTAGACAATTAGGCTCTAAGTGCTATTGCTTATATTTGATGTATATGAAAAAGAAAAAGAATTTAATGTGGCTCTTTTTCCTGCCACTAACTGTTTTTTGTATCATACTTATCCCAATGTCGACATTGGCGATTAGTGGCTATATATCTGAAAATAAAATCAGGCATTTTCTTACAGAGATGCTCCCTATGATTCTATTTTTCTCTACATTGGCAGTATTCACCTACTATTTTGTAATAGAAAAACTGAATAAAATCCTTCCTTGGAAGAAGAATTTAATACTGAGGGGATTGGTTGATTTTCTTTTGGTTATAGGTATGACTTCATTGATTATGTGGTTTATGCACTATGCTTTTGGTAGCGATACTTTTGTGCAACGTTTTATCGCTCTCAAAGAATTTGATGCACCCGTCGAGGGAATGTTTGCCCTTCCACTTATCGAAAACATATTATTTGTAGTAGCGATTGAAGCTATTGAGGTAATTAACGAAAGAAACGAATTAGAGCTGAACCTTGAAAGGATGGAGAAAGCTCAATTGCAAACGAAATATTCTGCTTTAAAGAATCAATTAGACAATCATTTTCTATTTAATAATTTGAGTGTTTTATCCTCTTTAATTTATGAGGATATCGAAAAGTCGGATCAATTTATTCAAGAATTTGCCAAAGTATATCGCTATGTACTTACTATTAGTGAGGACGTTCTAGTACCTGTCGAACAAGAACTTGATTTTATCGACGCTTATTTATTCCTCCTAAAGATTCGTTTTGAAGAAGGGTTGATCATCAAAAATGAATTGGATAACGATATTCCCGAAAAATTAATTCCACCATTGTCGCTTCAAGTATTGATTGAGAATGCGATTAAGCACAATCAAATATCAAAAAGAAACCCTTTAGAGATCCGTGTTTATCAGGAAAATGATCAGATAATAGTGTCGAATAATTATCAATTAAGAGATGCTAAAGAAATAGAATCCACTCATACAGGCCTCAAAAATCTGACAGAAAAGTATAAATTAATTTCTGATCTCACCCCACGTTTTGGCGTTAAAGAGGATCAATATATAGCAGAGTTACCACTTATAAATCAATAAATATGTATAAAGTTCTGATTGTAGAAGACGAGGCACCAAGTGCAAGAAAACTCAAATTGCTTTTAGGGAAATTGGAAGATGATTTTGAAGTAGTGGCCGCTATAGAATCTATTGAGGAATGTATCGAATTTTTTGAGTCGGGTGAAGAAGTACAGCTCATCTTTATGGATATTCATTTATCGGATGGCAACAGCTTTGAAATCTTTGAGCAGATGCAAGTGGATACACCCATTATTTTCACCACAGCATTTGATCAATACGCTATTAAAGCGTTTAAGCAAAACAGTGTAGATTACTTATTAAAACCCATCAGTTTTGCAGAATTAGAGGGAAGTATAGAGAAGTTTAAAAAGCAATATTCGACTAAACAGGAATCGAACAAAATCGATTATGATATGCTGGGGCAAATTGTTGCTCAACAGATGCATCAAGAATACAAAGAGCGATTTATGGTGAGTTATAGAGATGAACTTAGATCGATCAAAGTAGAAGATATCGCCTATATTTTTGCTGAAAGTAAAGCCGTTTTCATCCAAGTGAAAGATGGAAAAATGTATGATGTGAATTATACTATGGATCAGATTGAGCAAAAGATCAACCCTAAACAATTTTTTAGAGTCAATAGAAAGTACATAGTTCACATCAATGCTATTGATAATGTCACGTGGTATTCTAAGACAAAACTGAGAATATTTACTCAGCCAGAAACGCCCTCGGAGTTATTTGTACCTGCAGATAAGGTGAGTAAGTTTAAGGAGTGGTTGAATAAGTAACATCAAATTATAGATTCTTAATAATCTATTTTCAGAAGAGTCAGTATTTATTGGTATTTTGCTAGATAATATCAAAGACTCTGAGATGAACATTTTTCTGAATATAAAACAGCATTTTAATTACGATAAATTAGACAAGCAAGAATACAAAAGGTTGGTACGCGACATCATTATGTTGAATATCATCATTTTTAACCTTTTGTGGATGGTCTTTAACTCTCTCTTTGAAACAGAAATTGTTAGAGATGCTTTGTTTTATATTTTACCCTATCCTACGTTATTATATCAAGATTATGTATTCGAGAACTTCTATATAATAGAGATTACATTTATGTGTTTCTATTTGTTGGAGTTTTTATTTTCTTGGTGGGAAGCCACAAAATTAAAGACGTATGCGAAATGGTATTTCTACCCATTTATCCATTTCTACGACCTAATAGGTAGTTTTCCTGGAATGCACTTTTTCCGTTTACTTAGAATTTTCGCCATGCTGTTTAGATGGCATAGTCAGGAAGTAATCAACCTCGAAAATTTAAGTATTTACAGAACCATTCTTCACATTAAAGAAATTGTGGTAGAAGAAATTTCGGATGCGGTGGTGATTAATGTATTAGAAGGAGTAAAAGATGAAGTCAATACAGGGGAATACGGCAACAATAAATTTTTAAATGATGTCGTCAAGCCCTATCAAGATAATATTTCACGTCTTGCTTCCTCTAAAGTGATGAATGTGGTGAGAAAAGTGCACAAGGATAGAGAAGATGATCTTAAGCAATATGTGGATGTGCTCATAGAGGATGCTGTAAAGGAGAATCAAGAAATTAACGATATCAAATTGATTCCTGTGGTGGGAAACTACGCTGCAGGAAGACTAGAAGGAGCTATTTCTGATATTGTCAACACAGTAGTCAACGATATTCTGAAAGACTTATCATCTGCTAAAAATGAAGAAGTACTTAGAGAAGTGGTCTATCAAGTGATAGAAGGCGTTCTATTTACTAAAGATAAATCAGAGGATTCTCAACTTGTGGCAGAATTGACCAATAAAGTATTGGATGAGGTGATAGAACGAGTGGCTGTAAAACAATGGCAGGTGAGGGAGCAGATGTGGGAGAAGCAAAAGCAGGAAGAGATGGCGGAGAAACGAAAATTGAGAGAGAAAGGGTTACATAAGAATGTAGACTAAAAGAGTCCATTTATCTTGTATCATGAGTCAAGGTTTTTACTCTTGAACCCATGATACGTAATTTTTTATTGATCTATAAATAAGTCCCTTTTGGCTTTTCATTTTTAACTTCAGCCGACTTTAACTTTATCTCATATACCTTATATTCTCCAAGTTCATTTCTCAAAACGATTTCTTTGATGTACTTGTGTTTGGGTAATTTAATCACAAACATAGCTTCAGGGTATTCTGAAAAAACTCTTAAACTAGAGATGAATTCCTCTTTTTTATTTTGATTTACTTTTTTCAGCTTCTTAGAAATTTTTTTGATGGTTTTAAAAATCTCACTGTTATCATTTTTAACCTCCTTTTCCCAAGAGTTTTTGAAGAATAGTATCTGTTGATATTTATAAATTTCTAAGGAGGGGGAAAGTACAGAAGCTACCTCACTTTTATTTTTTGAAGTGAGTTTCCTTGCTAAAATATCAAATGATTGAAATTCTGGTTCATCAGACGAATTTTCTAAAGTGGTATCAATTATTTTAATGGAGGATAGTACTCCTTGGGTGTTTACTTCAAAGGAGTAGTTTGTATTTTCATAAATGAGCATTTCCCCATATTCACCCACATTTTTGTAGCTTGTAGGTTGCCCAACTTTAGCCAATAAGTCAGCTTTTTTCATTCCTAAATGAATACCTTTAAAGAAAGTACCCAAACTTGGATCAGTACCATAGACTTGTATCGACCAAATACTATTTTTATTCCAATTGGAATATTCAAAAATAGTGTAAGCTGATTGATCAGCCTTCAATAAGAAGATCTCTGCTACAAAACCATCTTCAAAATTGGTAACATCGTAAGGCTTTCCATATTCATTTTTTGTGGTGATTTTGTATTGCCCTAGTTTAAATCCGTTTAATTCGGATACCAACTCTTGTGCAAATAGAAATGAAGGAAGAAGTAAGAATAATAGTGTAGTTAGTTTCATACTAAGAGTAACATTAAATTGAAAAATAGTCTGAGATAAATTCAGTATCTCAAAACAAATAATTAGTAGAAGTTTAAGGTCATTAATTTGAAAATAAATTAGATAAACCCAAGAATTTGATGATTTAAAACAAAAATTGCAGATTAGCGGTTTTTATGGTGCATGATCAAATGTTGAATAGATATGATATTCTATAAAATTTTGAGTACATTGCGAATGTTGTTTAAACGAACTTTGAAAAGTACAATGAACTGGAAAACATTAAACGAGTTAGATCAATTGGATCAGATAGTAGAAGAGTCTCATCAACATAGAGTGATGATTTTAAAACATTCTACAAGATGCTCGATTAGTTCAATGGCATTGAATAGATTAGAAAGATCTTGGGAAGAAGACAATAACGTTACTCCTTACTATTTAGATCTTATTCAGTATAGACCTATTTCGAATACAATTGCAGAAAAATTTGGGGTAGAACATCAATCTCCTCAAGTAATTGTTTTAGAAAATGGTAAAGTAGTGTACACTGCTTCACACATGGGCATTTCTTACAACGAAGTTTTAGCCTAATTGCACCATTAAACGTATTAACCTGTGAAAATCGGCATTATTTGTTATCCTACCTATGGCGGTAGTGGGGTGATAGCAACAGAATTGGGAAAGTGTTTAGCATCTAAGCTAGGACACGAAGTTCATTTTATCACCTATGAACAACCCACACGATTAAACTTTTTTGATGAAAATATTTTTTATCACAAAGTCGATATCAGAACCTATCCGTTGTTTAAATACCCTCCTTATGAGCTTGCTTTAACAAGTAAGATGGTTGAGGTAGCACAAGCAGAAAAATTAGATGTTTTACATGCTCACTATGCGATTCCTCATGCCTCTGCAGCCTACACTGCCAAGCAGATTTTAGCGAAGAAAGGAATCAATATGCCTGTGGTAACTACTTTGCATGGTACTGATGTGACCTTGGTAGGTAAAGATGAAACGTTTGAACCTGTCGTTTCCTTTTCAATTGATGAATCGGATTGTGTAACTTCTGTTTCAGAAAGTCTAAAGGAAGAAACCTATGATATCTTTGATTTAACCACGGATATCAAGGTAGTTCCCAACTTTGTTGATTTAAGCAGATTTACCAAGCATAAAAAAGATCACTTCAAAACAGCTATTTGTCCTTCTGGAGAAAAGCTTTTGGTTCACGTATCCAACATGAGAGAGGTGAAAAGAGCAGGTGATGCCTTAGAAGTATTCAAGAGAGTTAGAGAGAAAATTCCTTGTAAACTTCTTATGGTAGGCGATGGTCCTGAAAGAGCTAAATTGGAAGAAAAATGTGCAGAACTTCGCACTTGTGCTGATGTCCGTTTCCTCGGAAAAATAGCCGAAGTAGAAGAAATCTTATCTGTTGCCGATTTATATTTGATGCCATCAGAAAAGGAATCATTTGGTCTAGCCGCTTTAGAAGCAATGGCTTGCCAAGTACCAGTCGTTTCATCCAATGCTGGAGGTATTCCTGAAGTAAACATCCATGGCTTAACAGGTATGATGTCTGAAGTCGGAGATGTAGATGATATGGCACAAAATGCACTTCACATTCTTGATGATAAAAACTTACCTTACTTCAAAGAAAACGCACTGAAGCAAGCACAACAATTCTCTATCGAGAAGGTGTGTCCGCTTTATGTAGACGTTTATGAAGAAGCAATCGAAAAAAGCAGGGTAGGTAGTAGGTAGCAAGTAGCAGTGATTTTTACTCTAAAAATAGATCATAAAAAAACGGTCAGTTAATTTAGTTAACTGACCGTTTTTATTTATAAATATAATTGGTAAAGTAATAGGTCTATTCTAACAAAGCCATTAGCTTAGTTCCTTAGTTCCTTAGTTCCTTAGTTCCTAAAAACGAGCGTAAACTCAGAAAACCTGCTACCTACTACCTGCTACTTACTACCTAATTTAGGCTTCTACAAGCCCCAAAATCTCTTTCAGCTTACCAACCACAGTATCAATCTCCGCTTTCTCATTGTATTTAGAGAAAGAGAAACGAACAGAAGTTCTATCTGATGCTCCGCCAATCCCAGCGATAACATGAGATCCCACTGATGCTCCAGAAGAACAAGCAGATCCGCCAGAAACAGAAACACCTTGTAAGTCTAAAGCGAACAATAGCATATTGTTTTTTGGAGAAGGAGGGAAGCTAACGTTCAATACTGTATATAAACTGTTATCAAGGTTAGCACTCATACCGTTAAATTCAACACCGTCGATATGTTCTTTTAAAAGATCGATCATGTGTTGCTTTACTTCTTTGATATGTGCAGTGTGTGCATCCATCTCTTCAGTAGCGATTTCTAATGCTTTGGCCAGACCAACAATACCCCAAACATTTTCAGTACCCGACCTTACTTCTCTTTCTTGTCCACCACCTTCGATAAGTGCAGGCATTTTAGTGCCTTTTTTGATGTACATAAAACCAGCACCTTTTGGTCCGTGGAATTTATGTGCAGCACCTGCTAAAGTATGAACATGAATTTCTTTTACGTCTACAGGGAAGTGACCAACACTTTGTACTGTATCCGAGTGGAAATAGGCTCCTGCTTCTTTACATAAATCGCCTACTCTTTTAATATCTAAGATATTACCGATTTCGTTGTTGCAGTGCATTAAAGTTACTAGTGTTTCTTCTCCTTTTTCAGAAAGAAGTTGTTCTAGTTGATCTAAATCTAAAACACCTTTATTGTCACAATCCAAGTAGATTAACTCGATATTATTTTCTTGTGCTAAGTGTTCAGTAATATGAAGCACCGCATGATGTTCTAGTTTAGAAGTGATAATTCTTTTAAGGCCATAAGCATGCACAAGACCTTTGATAGCGGCATTGTCAGTTTCTGTACCTCCAGAAGTGAAAATGATTTCAGAAGGAAGGGCATTGATGTTTTGAGCGATCATCTTTCTTGCTTTTTCTAATTCAGCTTTTGATGCTCTACCGTGTGCGTGTGTTGAAGAAGGATTACCAAAAACGGCATCCATAGACGAGATCATTGCCTCTTTTACTTGAGGGTCTAAGGCTGTGCTAGCAGCGCTATCTAAGTAAATGCTCATAGTGTGTTATAAAATGATTTGAATTGGTTGTGTGTAGTTGTAATCACAATCCTTTTCGGACTGCAAAGTTATTTAAAAAAACGGACAACCTATTCACGATTGCCCGTCTCTTTAAGTTATATTAGGATACTTTTGAAGTTAAATTAGTTTGATTATCAGTAATTTAACTCTTTTATTAAGCTTCTTCTTCTACTTCGTTATTCGATTGTAGAATTTCCTTGATATCCGAAATGATTTTCTGTGCTAAATGTTCAGCAGTTCTTTCAGTCTCAGATTCAGAATATATACGGATAATTGGTTCAGTGTTGGATTTTCTCAAGTGTACCCATTCTTTACCGAACTCAATTTTTACACCATCTAAAGTATTGACAGGTTGGTTAGCATAACGCTCTTGCATTTTCTCAAGAATCAAATCAACATCAATTTCTGGAGTTAATTCGATTTTATTTTTAGAGATATGGTAGCTAGGATATGAAGCACGAAGCATGTTCGCAGAACCTTCAAAAGTAGCTAACTTAGACAAGAACAATGCGATACCTACTAATGCATCTCTACCGTAATGAAGTTCAGGAAGAATCACACCTCCGTTACCTTCACCACCAATAATAGCATTGGTATCTTTCATCATTTTTACCACGTTTACCTCACCAACAGCAGCAGCAGTATATTCACCACCATGTTTTTCAGTAACATCTCTCAATGCTCTTGTAGAAGACATGTTAGAGACTGTATTACCTACTGTTTTGCCTAAAACGTAGTCAGCCACAGTTACTAAAGTATATTCCTCACCGTAAGGAGTACCATCTTCAGTGACTAAAGCTAAACGGTCTACATCTGGATCTACAATAATACCCAAGTGGTAGTTTCCGTTTTCTAGCGTTCTACATAACTCGCTGATGTGCTCAGGAAGCGGCTCAGGGTTATGAGGGAATCGACCATTTGGCTCACAGAATAATTCTTCTGTATGATCTACTCCTAAAGCATTCAAAAGTTTTGGAACAGCAATACCACCCGTTGAGTTTACGCAGTCGATGACAACTCGAAACTTTTTCGATTTAATCGCTTCTACATCCACTAGATCAAGTGCAAGAATTTTTTCGATATGTTTGTCAATATACGTATCGTCTTCTGTTACTGTACCCGTTTTTTTGTAGTCAACAAACTCGTAGTTACCCGCTTCAGCATCGTCAAGAATTTCTTTCATAGCGTCAGCAGAGATAAATTCACCTTTTGAATTTAATAGTTTTAGGGCATTCCAGTTGGCAGGGTTATGACTTGCCGTTAAGATAATACCGCCAGCAGCATTTTCCATTTCAACAGCAAGTTCAACAGTAGGTGTTGTAGATAAACCTAAATCAAGCACATCTACTCCCATTGCTTGTAAAGTTCCCGATACAATCTGAGATAGCCATCCGCCAGAAACACGAGCATCTCTACCCAAAACAACTTTGTTGTTGCTTCCTTCAGCGTTAGCAAGAATCCATTTTGCATAAGCGGCAGAAAAACGTGACGCATCTACTGGATTCAAAGAATCTTCAGCGGAACCACCAATAGTTCCTCGGATACCGGAAATTGATTTAATTAATGTCAAAGTCTCAAAAAATTTGATGAAGTCACAAAATTAAACTTATTAATGATATGATGAAGTAAATTAACAATCAAAATTGAAGTTAATGATCAGATTTTTAATCATAGTTTTGAGATAGAGAGATAATTGGACTTAAATTTTTCATGAATTATCAAATAGGAAAAAATGATAGGAGAGAAAACACAGGCCAAAGAACAGTCCTATTTTATTCCAAGTCCGGTCTTTTTGATAAAAACCGTAAGCAAAACAAATCAAACAAACGACTAATCCATACGCTAGGACAGAGGGTAATTGAATAGAAGAAATTTGAGGTAAACGATTAAATATTTCTAGCCACCATAGCAGGAGTTCAAAGAGTTGATCAAATAGTAGAGTGAGGTCGATAATTTGAGAAAACAATAAACAAAGCCCTCCAATATATACCATCACTGTAATAAGAATTCCAGATAAGATACCCGAGATCATTCCCCAAACCGCAAAGTAATGAAAGTGATGAACAACGATAGGAAAGGTGAATAAATTGGTCAAAATGCCCATCAAGAAAAGTGAAAATACAGTTTTGTATACCCAATTCCATTTATCGATCATCGACCAATAAGGGAATAAACACAAACTAAATACGGCTAAAAATGAGAGCTGGAAACTTAAGGAAAATAGTAAATAAGGGGATTGCAGTAATAGCACAAAAGAGGTGAAAGAGATAACGTTAATGGGGTTTATTTTATTTCTGACCTGTAATGAAATAGCACTGAGGTACAACATCAAAGAGGCTCTGTAGATAGAAGCACTTTCTTGAACGAACATACAGAAAATGAAGACACCAATACATGTAAGCACCCATCTAATAATATGGTATTTCTTGGGCAACCATCGAAACCAGAATAATAATGAGTGAAGTAGCACCACCAATATTCCAATATGCATTCCCGATAAAGCCAATAGGTGCATACTCCCACTTTTATAGAAAATATCTTTCGTAGAGGTGCTTAAATAACTTTTATTTCCACAAAAAAGAGCCATTGCAATACCTTTAGAGGAGGAACTGAAGGTATTTTGTACGAACCGTCTATATCTTGATGTCCAAGAATTCAGATCCTTTTGGGCATTTAAACAATATTGATCGGCTTTTAATTTATAAAATATCCCTCTAGCCCGGTGATAATTTTTGGGTTTTGATATGACTTCAAGACTGCCTTTTATATACACTTGATCATCGGTGTGTATCAAATAATCTTTGGGTAGGTAGAAATAGACTTTTGGAGAATAGAATTGATCTGAATGAAGTATTTCTCCTTCGACATAATGATTCTTTGATGACTTTACTTTCAAGACTTTTACTAAAAAAGTATCACTTTCTATAGCTACTTTTTGATGTTTATCACTGATAAATCCGATCAGAATAATATTACAAAAAAGAAAAGATAGCAGGAGTACAGGAGAGAAATACTTTCTGATATAAAAGAGCAGCAAAAATAGACTCCATAGTCCAATGCTTACTACACTCCAATTGTTGAGATGATTGGTAGTACATTGTTCAGCAATCAGAATACCGAGTATAAAAAAGATATTAATCCAAAAGAAAGGTGCTTGTCGAATCGTCATGTTTTGCAGTAAAATAGTTAGCGAAAGTAAATTACTAAAAACCTGACTGCGAAGAAAAAGAAATGATGGATTGTTCTGGATTTAAAAGAAAAAGCATTTGAAAAAAGGAGTATAATTGTATGAGAAAGCTAAATAGTTATCAAATTCAAAGATTTATCATTACTTTTTAACTAGATACATTGAGTTTTTTGATTAGATCTTAGAACTTTGAGGTGACGAAGAAGTACACTCTTAATTTTCCAAACAAACACCAATCTTCATATATCTGATGAAATTAAAATATTTATTCTGCGTTGTTTCACTATTTCTGATGTTGGGATCGTGTAATAAAAGTGAAAACCAAAATGAAGTCGAAAAAGACGATTCTATATTCGATGGATTTGAAGGATGGTTTGATGATGATACTGAAGAAACAGTAAAAAAAGAAGAGTTGTTACCCAAAAAAGTAGAAGCTCGTCCGGAGCCAACTCTCCAAAAAGCAACAACAAAAGTAGAACACAAAGAGTTATCCGAAGAAGAAAGCTTGACTGAAGAGGAAGTTGAGGCAGAAGAAGCATCTGTTGATGCTACTGAGGTTGATTTAACCGAAGAAGAAAAAAAAGTGAGTAACCTTAAAACCTACTCATTTGATAACATCGGTGTGATGTTTTCTTCGGAAAGAGATGTTACGTTTAACGAGGTGGAAATTGATAAAAAGTTAGTTGAAAAAGGTTTATTGTATCGTTATAAAACAACTTACTCATATTTTGATGTTTATGACATGGATAAATCCATAGAATGGAGTGGTGCAGGTGATTTTGCCGAATTTGGCCAAGGATTTTATGAAAGATCAAAATTGGTGAGTAACGGTAAATACACTGTTTTTGCAGGACGTAGAGCATATACTTTTGATGCAAAAGCAAGTTTAACTGACGATTATAATTACTCTAATATAAAAAAGTTGAAATCAGATATCGACATAGATGAAGATGATCTGGTAGATGTTAAAATAGTATTTTTTGGGAGAAAAAATCTTGGGTACAGAATAATTTATTCTGCCACGGATCCCTACATTAATTCACTAGAAAGGTCGGCAATATTATATGAACCTAAATAGTGAGAAAATTTAGTAAAAATGAACAAGTACACCCTTAAAGTAAAAGATGTTGTTAAAGAGACATCAGATGCTGTTACCATAAAATTAAAGCAACCATTATTCAAAAAAGTTCAGTTTTCAGCTGGACAGTTTATTTCGGTATATAACGATATTGATAGTAAGAAGACGATACGTTCTTACTCTGTATCATCAGCACCTCACTTAGATGCAACTTTGGATATCACCATTAAAAGAGTAGAAGGAGGTTTAGTATCCAATTATTTAAATGATACAGTAAAGGCAGGAGATAGTCTGGAAATCAGTGATGCAATGGGAACGTTCGTTTTGGAAGCTGATAATTCCAAAACTAGAAATATTTTTCTTTGGGCGGCAGGGTCAGGTATATCACCTTTGTTCTCCATGTTGAAAAGTATTCTATTCTTTGAGAAAAATTCTAATGTGTATCTTATTTATGGAAATAGAAATGAGGACAGCATCATTTTTAATGAACATTTGAATGAATTGAAATCAAAGTTTGAGGGACGACTGGAGATCATTCATGTATTGAGTCAGCCTTCTGCTGAATGGGGTGGATTTAAAGGAAGAATTGATGATGTAATGGCGGTAAATGTATTGAACCGTTTAACATTAGATAATTCGGAACATTTCCTTTGTGGTCCTGAAGGAATGATGACAAGTGTGGAAAGTGCTTTGAAAAGATTTAAAGTGCCAGCATCTAAAGTATATAAAGAAAGTTTTGTTCCTGTAGACAACGCAGAATCGGTAAATGTCGATCTAGGTGATGAAATGATTACGTTAGTTGTTGATGGAGAAGAACATCAAGTCGAAGCTAAAGCAGGAGTAAGCATTTTAGATGCAGGTTTGGATGCAGGACTAGATATACCTTATTCTTGTCAGAATGGTGTATGTACTGCATGTAAAGGCAAGTGTGTATCTGGAAAAGTAGAAATGGGAGACTCCGTAGCACTGTCTCAATCAGAGAAAAATGAAGGCTATGTCTTAACATGTATTAGCCATGCGGTATCTAAAGATGTTAAAATTGATTATAGTTAAACATTAAATTTATATTTATTTACTAATTTTTGTTATCTATTCTTGGAATAGTAAAATTTTAGTCGTTACTTTGAAACATCAAGGTTGAAGAAACAAAGAACCCTTCGCCTATTAGGCAAAGGGTTACTCCAACTCCTCTTCAATCTGTTCATTTCGCTAAACTTATATCTTATTATTTTTACTAACGTATTCACTAACACATACTAGTTATTAGAAATTTTAAGTAAAAATATTTTTTTCGTATCTATTTGTAAACAGTCTCTTCAGTCTATTCCTCTGACATTTAATTAACGACTGTACAAGCAATCACTCCTCTTTTCCTCTTCATCTATTCATCTGAATCTTTTAAGATTGCTTTCATATAGCTTAACGGCAGTACGCCATTAAGGTTATGGAATTCAATTTTAATTAACTTTATTTTCCTTTTTTTAGGAAATAAAGATCTATTCATCTGAAATATGCTTTTCTAATCTTGGAAAAGTGCAAAAGGGTGCGTCTATGGGGATGTGCCCTTTTATTTGAGATCAACCAATTTGATTATAACTATTCATAAATAAAGTATCGAAAATTATCAGTATCTACGGTTTTAAGATTTACTACTGATAAAAGGAATGAATAAAAAAACGGTCAGCTATCCAAGGATAACTGGCCGTTCCATTTTTCTATATTATTTAGATAAGCTTCTGAAGAAGCAATTGCTACTATCTACTTAATTTTAGTAAACTCGGTCAACAACTCCCTAACATCAGCAACTGTTTTCAAGTTGTATCTCGCCTCAGAAGCACTCATACCAACTTTAATAGTGTATGCTTTTTTAGGCATCGCACGGAAAGTGTCTTCATCAGTCACATCATCACCTATGGCAAGTACAATGTCATATTTATCTTCAGATAAGAATTTAAGTGCTGCCTTTCCTTTGTTAACATCTTGGTTTTTCACCTCTACTACTTTATTACCGTGCATTACTTGCAGGTTCATGTTCGAAATCAAGTAGTTTAAGTTACCTACTAACTCTCTCGCTCTTAAATCTCCAAAGTCAGCATCTGCTTTACGGTAATGCCAAGCCACAGAATAAGCTTTTTCTTCTACAAACGATCCAGGAGTACGGTCTACATAACGATCAAGAATTCCATTGATCTTGCCTTTCCAATCAGAATTTAAGTTGTCGATCATTTGGAATGGTTCGTCACCGCTTCTTAACCAAATACCGTGTTCTGCAATGATATCTACCTTAAAGTCGGTAAACCAAGTTTCTAATGTTTCTTTATCACGACCACTGATTATAACCACTCTGTTTTTAGGATCAGCAGTAAGATTAAACATGATGTCTCTTAATTCTTGATCAGGAGAAACAGATTGAGGATCTGCAGCAAATCCTTTAAGTGTTCCATCGTAGTCTAAGAAAATAATACGCTTTTGTCCATCTGTATATTTTTGGAGCATTTTAGCTCTTGACTTTTCTGATAGTAAACGCATATTCATTGCGGTTTGTCTTTCTATTATATTATCAAGTTGATTCATAAATATTTCTACCCAACGATGTACATTGTATCTTCTTACTTTCTTTTGCATTTCTTTCATTCTACTTCTTTGCTCTTCTTCAGGCATTGTCAAAGAAGTATAAAGTGCTTCTACAATCTGATTTTCATCATTAGGGTTAATCAGGATAGCTTCTGAAAGCTCTTTTGCAGCACCTGCCATCTCACTTAGAATAAGCACACCTTGTTGGTCTGTCTTACTTGCCACGAATTCCTTACAAACTAGGTTCATGCCGTCTCTTAGAGGTGTTACTAAGGCTACTGAAGAGGCTTTGTATAAAGCAGATAATCCTTCGAAGCTGAATGAACGGTAGAAGTAATGAATCGGAGACCAATTCATACGACTGTATTTACCGTTTACTTTACCTACGAGTGTATCAATTTCTTCTTTTAGATGCTGATATTGGTCCACCTTATCTCTTGATGGAACCACAAGCAAAATCAAAGAAACCTGACCTTGGTATTCCGGATATTTGGATAAAAATTTATCAAATGCGATCAAACGATGCTTAATACCTTTACTGTAATCCAGTCGGTCAATTGATAAAATCGATTTATTTTTACTTAGTAAATCGCCATAAGCTATTACTTTTTGTTTCGTTTTTTCAGAATCGGCTGCTGACTCGAATTTGTCGTAATCGATACCCATAGGGAAAGCATCAACAGAAACCAATCTATTTTTCACTTTAATGTGACCTAAAGAGCTATCGTAACCCACGATTCTATTGACAGAACTTAAAAAGTGTCGCATGTCGTCGTAAGTATGGAAACCGATAAGGTCAGCGCCTAATACACCTTCTAACGTTTCTTGTCTCCAAGGAAGTAAACGGAAGATCTCATAAGAAGGGAATGGGATATGTTGGAAGAAACCGATGGTTGCATTTGGAAGTGCTTCTCTTAACATGCCCGGTAATAAAAGAAGTTGGTAATCGTGTACCCAAATTTTATCTTCTGGCTCTGCTACTTCCAAAATAGCATCTCTAAATAATTCGTTTACATGAATATAAGACTCCCAAAGGTCCATTTCATAGGTCGCATACTCTGTAAAGTAATGGAATAATGGCCAAAGTGTCTTGTTAGAGTAACCTTCATAGAATTTATTAACGTCTTCGCTAGTAAGGAAGACTGGGGCCATATTGTCTTTTTTAAGTTCACTTGTAATATGGTCTTTTTCTGCCTGGTCGTGATCTGAGGTGCCAGGCCAGCCGATCCATAAATTTCCACCTTGCTTATAAGTAGTACTTAAGCCTGTGGCTAACCCTCCCGAACTTGGTTTGAATGTAATTCCTTTGTCTGCATTTCTGCTTACCGTAACTGGAAGTCTGTTAGAGACAATGATTGTTTTTTTCGACATTGTAATGTTAGTTAATTGTAGGAAACACTAAAGAATATATTGAAGCACACGTTCCCAATGAATGAATGTCCATAATAGAGTTGCACCAAGAATTCCTCCAAGGAACATTCCTATTAAAAGCATTCTCTGATTATGTTTTCTATCTCTGAGCTGGATTTCAACTTCAACTTCATCTGGAAGGTCAGAAATTAAGAGTAATTTATTCTCTCTTTGCAATATTTTTTCGTCATATTCCTGAAGTTCCCTATTTTTGTCTTCGATTATTTCTTGGTAACTGTTGAAGACATCTTTAACACTATCCTGAGAGTCTTTCAACTCTTGAAATAAATCACCTAACTGCTCATGGCTAAATACTTTCTTTTTTCTATTAAAAGGAAAGTAGATGTAAACCCATAATAATATGAGAATTATAGATATTGAACCGATCCACCACCAGATATATTGCTGTAGGTTTTGAATGAATTGATACCAAACATCGTTCATATAAAAGAAGTTGTTTTTATAACATTAGTATCTAACTAATATTTCTATTACTCAAGAGATAATAATCAGATACCATCAAAAAATAGTTAAGAGTAATTGTTCTAAATTTTTAGCACAATTTGCTCAAGAGATTATTTCTAATAAATATAGGGTTTATTAAGCATCAATTAAAAGAACTTATTTTTTTTTTGATATTTAGTAGGGTAAAACCCTTTTCAAATGTAATATTAATAAATGTTAATCTATTTTAACGGTTAATTATTACATTACACCCCATAAAATTAACGTGAAATGTCTGAAGAAGAAGAAAAAGACTTTATAGATAAAGCACTTCACGATTTAAATCATCCCAAGAATAAAAAATTTGAGAAGGAATTGTCACCCCTTCACAAAGCAATGGATGAAGTAGATAATATGAAGATTCCGGACGCTAAGAAATCAAAAAAAGAGTCTTGGAAGGATATTAAAGGAAAAATTAGAACTGAAGCACCTCAACAAGAAAAAAGAGGTGTGATAGAAGTATTTTTCAATCCGCAACAAATTAGAAAAGTGGCTGCGGTTGCTGCTGTCTTTGTAGGTATTTATGCCTTATGGTTTTTCATGAACGGAATTCAAACTATTTCTCCATCGGATGGAACACTTGAATATACCTTTCCTGATGGATCAGTGGCTTACTTGAAAAAAGGATCAACTATAGATTACCTTAAACACAGGTTTGATGGAAATATCTATCTGAATGGTCATGCACAATTTCATATCAAGCCTGCGGCAGAAGGAGGAGTTTCTTATGAAGTAAAAACAGATCGCTCTGTTATTTTTGCCAATACAGGATCATCGTTTGATATTCGTGATGATAATTTCCTGTATCACTTGACTAATTTAGGTGATGAACATTTGAATGTGACGTCTCCTCATCATCTTGATGAAAGAAATAGAACTATCGTTCAGAACGGACATTCATTAAAATCTACCTCAAAGAGAATTGGTAATACATTTGATTTAGGTACTTCTCATTCTTCTTGGCCTTCTGGACATTTTGTATACAATGAAGTTCCATTAAAAATGGTTATCAAAGACTTTGAGAATCAATTTGGGGTGATTGTCGAACATGAAATCGCTGAGATTGAAGATATGTTGTATACAGGTAGTTTTAAAGATGAAGATATCACAAAAGCAGTCGCTTCTTTATGTGAGAGTATAGATATGGACTTTATACTAGAGGGAGAAAAAGTGATATTGAAACAAATAGTTGAAGAAGATTTATAATTTAATAATCTCTATTTAAGTATTTCAGAAGTTATTTTTTTCGAAAGTATAGATAAAGAAAAAGCCTTGTGTTACCGAAGTAGCACAAGGCTTTTATATGTCTTAGACTATCAAACTTAGACTTTGATCTCTACATCAACACCTGATGGTAAATCAAGTTTCATCAATGCGTCTACTGTCTTTGGAGAAGACGAGAAGATATCGATCAAACGCTTGTAAGTACAAAGTTGGAATTGCTCACGTGATTTCTTGTTTACGTGTGGTGAACGAAGAACTGTGAATTTTTCCTTTTTAGTTGGCAATGGCACTGGACCTGCAACAACTGCGTCTGTTTTCTTAACAGCTTCAACGATCTTAGCAGCAGATTTGTCTACTAAATTGTGATCGTATGACTTAAGTTTGATTCTGATTTTTTGTGTCATATCTTTTTTTGATAAGGTTAGCCGTCCGCTAACGAGAATTTATAATATCATAAACCCTGAACCTACCGTTGTAGGTTCAGAAATTCATGATTATTGACATTTATCTAAAATTACTTCTTAGCATCAGCGATTACGTCCTCAGCAACGTTTCTTGGTACTTCTTTGTACTCAGAGAAAGTTAATGAAGCCGACGCACGACCTGAAGTAATTGTACGAAGGTCAGTTACATAACCGAATAACTCTGATAAAGGTACATCAGCTTTGATTACAACAGCACCGTTAGAGATCTCTTGTCCTTTCGGAAGACCACGACGTTTGTTGATATCACCGATAACCGCACCAGTGTATTCGTCTGGAGTAACTACAGATACGTCCATGATAGGCTCAAGGATGATTGGCTGACAAGATTTTGAAGCCGCTTTGAAACCTAATTTAGCTGCCAATTCGAATGATAAAGCATCTGAATCGACATCATGGTAAGAACCGTAGAATAAACGAACGCGCATTGCGTCGATTGGGTAACCTGCTAAAGCACCGCTGCCCATAGCTGCTTCGAAACCTTTTTGTACAGCAGGAATAAATTCTTTTGGAATTACACCACCTTTGATTTCGTCAACAAACTGAAGACCTGGCTTAACAACACCATCCTCATCTGGCTCAGCTGGACCAAGTTCGAATTGGATATCGGCGAATTTACCCTTACCACCTGTTTGCTTCTTGTAAGTCTCTCTGTGTTCAGTAGAACCTTTGATCGCCTCACGGTAAGCAACTTGAGGAGCACCTTCGTTGATTTCAACGTTGAATTCTCTCTTAAGACGGTCGATGATAATCTCCAAGTGAAGCTCACCCATACCTCTCAAGATAGTTTGACCAGTTTCGTGGTCAGTTTCAACTGTAAGCGTTGGATCCTCTTCTACTAGTTTAGCGATAGCCATACCCAATTTATCTACATCACCTTTTGTTTTAGGCTCAATAGCGATACCGATTACCGGCTCAGGGAATACCATTTCTTCTAGTACGATAGGAGCACCAAGCTCAACAAGTGTATCACCAGTTTTGATGTCTTTGAAACCTACACCCGCACAGATATCACCTGCCTCAACTTGAGGGATTGGATTTTGCTTATTCGAGTGCATTTGCATCAAACGAGAGATACGCTCTTTTTTACCAGTACGCATGTTCAATACATACGAACCAGCTTCAAGAGTACCAGAGTAAGCTCTTAAGAAGCAAAGACGACCTACGAATGGGTCAGTTGCGATCTTAAATGCTAACGCTGAGAATTTATCTGAAGCATCTGCCTTACGAGTCTCCTCTTCACCTGTTTCAGGGTTAGTACCTTTTGTATCAGGTAAGTCAAGTGGAGATGGTAAGTAAGAACAAACTGCGTCAAGAAGTGCTTGAACACCTTTATTTTTGAATGCAGAACCACACATTACTGGAGAGAATTCCATGTTCATAACAGCCTTACGAACTGCAGCACGAACTTCCTCAGCAGTAATTGAATCTGGGTCTTCGAAGAATTTCTCCATCAACTCCTCATTGTGAGTAGAAACCGCCTCGATAAGGTTTTCTCTCCACTCAGCAACTTCGTCTACCATATCAGCAGGGATGTCGATTACTTCGTAAGTAAATCCTTGGTCAGCCTCGTTCCAAACGATTGCTTCGTTTGTAATCAAGTCAACAACACCTCTGAAACCTTCTTCAGCACCGATTGGCAATTGTAAAGGAACTGGAGTTGCACCCAATTTCTCTTCAATTGTTTTTACTGCTTTCAAGAAGTCTGCACCAGCACGGTCCATTTTGTTGATGAAACAGATACGAGGTACCTTGTAGTCATCAGCTTGACGCCATACAGTTTCAGATTGAGGTTCTACACCAGATACGGCACAGAAAAGTGCTACAGCACCATCAAGAACACGAAGAGAACGCGCTACTTCTACTGTGAAGTCAACGTGACCAGGAGTGTCAATGATGTTTACTTTGTACTCTTCTGAAGCTGGAGTAGCCTTACCCTGTTCAGTAGGGTAGTTCCATGTAGTGGTTGTAGCAGCAGACGTAATAGTGATACCACGTTCTTGCTCTTGCTCCATCCAGTCCATAGTTGCAGCTCCGTCGTGTACCTCACCAATTTTGTGAGATTTACCTGTGTAATAAAGGATACGCTCTGTAGTCGTTGTTTTACCAGCATCAATGTGAGCCATGATACCGATGTTCCTTTGGTGCGAAAGATGGATCTTCTTAGCCACGGATTATTAGAATCTAAAGTGTGAAAATGCTTTATTTGCTTCTGCCATACGGTGAGTATCGTCTTTCTTCTTCACTGCAGCACCTTCTCCACGAGAAGCGGCAATGATTTCAGCAGCAAGACGCTCCATCATAGTACGCTCGTTACGCTTTCTAGACATAGTGATCATCCACTTCATACCTAGAGATTGCTTACGATCTGGACGTACTTCAACTGGCACTTGGAAAGTTGCACCACCAACACGGCGTGCTTTAACTTCTACTGTTGGCATTACGTTGGCAAGTCCTTTTTTGAATACTTCCAATGCATCAACAGTTTCGCCTTCTTTTGAAAGCTTTTTACCAACAAGTTCTAACGCATCGTAGAAAATGCTGTATGCAATACTTTTTTTGCCGTCAACCATTAAGTTGTTAACGAACTTTGTTACCATAGTATCACCGAATTTTGGATCTGGTAATACGTAGCGCTTTTTAGGTTTCGCCTTTCTCATTTCTCTAAAGAATAAATAATTTAAGAGATGTCCTTACTGACAAAGATGTCTTTACTTCAGGACTTGGACTTTAATAATTTTTTTTAAGTAAGTAGGTACCTATTACTTCTTAGGTTTTTTAGTACCGTACTTAGAACGACGTTGACCACGTCCTTCAACACCAGCTGTATCAAGAGCTCCACGAACGATGTGATATCTCACACCAGGAAGATCTTTAATACGACCACCACGAATCAAAACGATTGAGTGCTCTTGCAAGTTGTGTCCTTCACCTGGGATATAAGCATTGACTTCCTTACCGTTAGTCAAACGAACCCTTGCTACTTTACGCATCGCCGAGTTAGGCTTCTTAGGCGTAGTAGTGTAAACTCTTGTACATACTCCTCTACGTTGAGGGCATGAATCTAATGCAGGAGATTTAGATTTTAAAACAATCTTCTTTCTTCCTTTTCTAACAAGTTGTTGAATAGTAGGCATTTACTTAACTTTTTAATTTAAATGCGTCTAACGTTCGATACTATTAATTCTCGAATGCAAAAATTTTACAGTGGGCAAAGGTATTAATTTATTCTGTTTTTTCCATTCTTTTATATAAACTATTTGTTATGAGTTTGTTATCATCTATTAATTTGATTGTTAATAAAATGTAATTCACTGGTTTTAAGAGAGATTTATGAAGAGAAATAAGGTAAGAAGTAAAAAAGTAAGAGGGAAAGGCCTATTGGACTTTGTTGAAGTTAGGAGTTAGGAATGAGGAGTTAGGAATTACAATGTAGAAGTAACAATAGTATCCATGATTATGATTTATGTGTTTATGGCAGGTTATTTACATCCCCGTCTTCAACGAGGCGGCTTCAGCCCCTCGAATACTATCGGGTTTTGTTGAAGTTAGGAGTTAGGAATGAGGAGTTAGGAATTGCAATGTAGAAATAACAATAGCATCCATGACTTTGATTTATGTGTTTATGGCAGATTATTTACATCTCCGTCTTCAACGAGGCGGCTTTAGCCCCTCGAGCACAGTCACTGATGTTGAGAGACCATCTACATACATAAACAAAAGGCCTATGAGAATCTCCCATTGGCCTATGATATATTAAATTAATAACACGTGATTACTTTTTCGCATCTGCAATCACTTCCTGAGCGATATTATTAGGTACTTCTTTATATTCTGAGAAAGTAAGAGTAGCTGACGCTCTACCTGAAGTAATTGTACGAAGATCAGTAACATAACCGAATAATTCTGATAATGGAACGTCGGCTTTGATCACTACTGCTCCGTTGGACATTTCTTGTCCTTTTGGTAGTCCTCTTCTTTTGTTGATATCACCAATGACGGAACCTGTGTATTCATCTGGAGTGATGACAGATACATCCATGATTGGTTCTAAGATGATTGGTGTACAAGATTTAGCTGCTTCCTTGAAACCTAGTTTTGCCGCTAATTCGAAAGATAAAGCATCCGAATCGACATCATGATAAGATCCATAGAATAAACGAACACGTATTGCATCGATTGGATATCCGGCTAATGTACCATTTCCCATGGCTGCTTGGAAACCTTTCTGAACAGCTGGAATGAATTCTTTTGGAATGACACCACCTTTAATTTCATCCACAAACTGTAAACCAGGTTGTACAACGCCATTTTCATCGGGTTCAGCTGGACCTAATTCGAATTGGATATCGGCAAATTTACCTTTACCACCGGTTTGTTTTTTATAAGTTTCTCTATGTTCTGTAGACGATTTAATGGCTTCACGGTAAGCAACTTGAGGAGCACCTTCGTTGATTTCGACATTAAATTCACGTTTTAAACGGTCTACGATAATTTCTAAGTGAAGCTCTCCCATACCTTTCAAGATCGTCTGACCCGTTTCGTGGTTGGTTTCTACTGTTAAGGTAGGATCTTCTTCTACTAATTTCGCAATGGCTACCCCTAATTTATCGACGTCACCTTTTGTTTTAGGCTCGATGGCGATACCAATTACAGGTTCTGGGAAAACCATTTCTTCCAATACAATTGGGGCTCCTAGCTCAACTAAAGTATCACCCGTCTTGATATCTTTAAAACCTACGCCTGCACAAATATCGCCGGCTTCCACTTGAGGGATTGGGTTTTGTTTGTTGGAGTGCATTTGCATCAAACGGGAAATACGTTCTTTCTTACCAGTACGCATATTCAATACATATGAGCCCGCTTCAAGAGTACCAGAATAGGCACGTAAGAAACATAGTCGACCAACAAATGGATCGGTAGCAATTTTAAAGGCCAATGCAGCGAATTTATCAGATGCATCTGCTTTTCTAGTTTCTTGTTCTCCGGTTTCAGGGTTGGTACCAATCGTATCCGGTAAATCAAGTGGAGATGGTAAGTAAGAACAAACTGCGTCAAGAAGTGCTTGAACACCTTTATTCTTAAATGCAGAACCACACATTACAGGGGAAAACTCCATATTCATCACTGCTTTACGAACAGCGGCACGAACTTCATCGGGAGTAATCGAATCGGGATTATCGAAGAATTTTTCCATTAATTCCTCGTTGTGTGTAGATACAGCTTCGATTAGGTTTTCTCTCCATTCAGCTACTTCGTCAACCATGTCCGCAGGAGTTTCAATGACTTCATAGGTAAATCCTTGGTCAGCCTCATTCCAAACGATGGCTTCATTGGTGATTAAATCAACCACTCCTTTAAAGTTTTCTTCTGCACCAATTGGTAATTGTAATGGGACAGGAGTCGCTCCTAATTTATCTTCAATTGTTTTTACGGCTTTCAAAAAGTCAGCTCCCGCTCTATCCATTTTATTGATAAAACAGATTCTTGGCACTTTGTAATCATCGGCCTGACGCCATACCGTTTCCGATTGAGGTTCAACTCCAGATACTGCATCAAATAAGGCAACGGCTCCATCCAGTACACGAAGTGATCGAGCTACTTCTACGGTAAAGTCAACGTGACCGGGAGTATCGATAATATTTACTTTATATTCTTCGGAAGCTGGAGTGGGTTTCCCTTGTTCAGTGGGGTAATTCCAAGTCGTAGTAGTAGCAGCTGATGTAATGGTAATACCACGCTCTTGTTCTTGTTCCATCCAGTCCATGGTAGCGGCACCGTCGTGTACCTCTCCAATTTTATGCGATTTTCCTGTATAATAAAGAATACGTTCTGTTGTGGTAGTTTTTCCGGCATCAATATGTGCCATGATACCAATATTTCTTTGGTGCGAAAGACTAATTTTCTTTGCCACGATGATTAGATTTTAAGTTGGGTGAATTAAATTAAAGATGAACATCTGAAGTGGAAAATTTACTTCAAATGAAAATCAAGTGGTTGAATTGGTTCAGAATTTACTATTTAATATTCTTATAATCAATGAATAAGTTTTCAATTTGATATTAAATTCAATATCAAGTACTATTTACAGGCTTTTTGATATTTACCCATCTTGTTTGATGTTATCTCTATGTATTTAAGATTAGATGACGTTCATTGATAAATAATTAATAAAATTTTGCATTTTTGTGGTAATTGAAATTATCACTTAGCGATATGATTAAAATAACTAAAATACTACCTCTACTTACCTTTATCTTTCTATTTGGAGGACATACTTATGCTCAAGAAGCTAAAATTCAGAAAGCAGATGTGTATGTGACTGGAGGTTTAGAAATAATTTTTTCAGGAAATACTGGACTACAAATGGCAGGACAGGAAATCAATGGAGGTGTGCTTCGTTTTGCTCCTGTGTTTAACTGGCAATCACTTATAAATTTCGATTTTAGCCCAAGATTTGGTCTTTATACCGGTTTTGGAATTAGAAATGTCGGAATGATTTTCGACGTGCCTTCTGAATTTGTAGATTCTTCTGTTCAAGGACCAGTAAGAAAAAAAGTTAGAACTTATAACTTAGGTATTCCTGTAGGTTTTAAAGTTGGTAACCTTCATGGATTATTTTTCTATGGTGGGTATGAGTTTGAAATTCCTGTTCAGTACAAAGAAAAAACATTTGTTTCTGAGAGAAAGGACGATCGTTTTTCTGTTTGGTTTACTGATCGTGTCAATCTACAGCATTCATTAATGTTGGGTGTACAGTTTCCTTATGGAACTAACCTGAAGTTTAAATATTACCTGAATGATTACTTTAATTCTTCTTGGGGTAGAAATCAGGTGAATATGAAAGGAACGAATTTATCGTATAACCAAATTACAGGAAACGTTTTCTATGTTTCTCTAAATATCAATCTGTTTAGAAATACGAAATTCTACTTCTCTGAATATGAAAAGAAACATACTTTTCCTCAGAGCTAATTAGTAGAATAATAAAATATATGAGGTGATGATTTTTTCATCACCTTTTTTTATTGCCATTATTTTTTCTGCAAACGGTTTAGCATCATGATATTATCGGATTTTAATGAAGGTAACATAACAGTTATTGGTTACATGATTTTTGTTAACGTTCAAAATGAAACAATGTTACCTTTAACTGAGTTAGAGTAGGTGTGATCAGAATTTATTTTGATATTCTTGGTTGACTATCAATAATATTTAGTTGTTCTGTCTACTTATCAATTTATGTTGCTTTAAAAGGTAACAATGTTTCTAATTTTAATATTTACGAAGAAAATGAAAAAAATCTTACTATCATTTTTGATGTTATTTTCAGTAGCTACAATTTTTACATCATGTAGTGAACAAGAGGAGAATGTTATTGCTCCGGAAAAAGAAGGAAGAGTAATAACAGTTAGACCTGTAATCGAAGAGCAGATTACACCAATGAGAAATGCAGAAGAAGGGTTGGAGTACAATGGGTACACACTTAAAGTCACAGATGAGGTTACAGAAATTGTGAAAGAGAATGTATCCCTAAACGATGATATTAATGTACATAATGTCACTGGCGACTTTACTTTAGAACTCTATCACCAAAACAAAGATGTATTGGTTTCTGAAGTGTATTACTTAAACGGTAAAGCTGAAGGAGCAAACGTTGATGAGGTGGTTACTGTTCGTATGAAAAATACACAATTCTCTTATATCCTTGTTGATGGAGCTGAGGATGAAGTGAAAGGTGCTTCAATTGATGGATTCGAGTTTTTACCAGAAAGCGACGAAATGTATCCGAATTTCTATGCCTATATCCAAGGAGGTACTTCTCATAAAGTATTGATTAATACTGTAAGAGGGTATGCCGGTATTACTGTAGATGCAGTAGCTGATATTCAATATACTTACTCAGTAAACTTCTCTACAGATGGAAATATTATCATTGATCCTGGTTTTAATGGTGATCCTATTGAATTTGATCCTATTACAAATCCAATGAAACCTATCGTAGCTTTTGAAGATATTTTAGGAGCTGAAGACCTATCATTTGATTATTTTACTGGTGTGGTGACAGGTATATCATCAGAAAGAAGAGACGGTACACACCAAGTACATTTCTTTGGTGCTACTGGAATGGATAGAAAAGAGGTAATTCATTTATCTGATGTTAACCCATCTTTTGATGTTGAAACGAACTCAAAAGAATTACATATGTCTATTTATGTAAATGACTACTCCTCAAAATCAGTATCTTTATTTGCTGATGGAACAGTTAGAGATACTGTAGGTGATAAGTTATATAATTCTTGGTCTGAATTCGCTAATGCCAACCCAGATGTAACAATTACTACAACTTGGATCGAAGGAGTTAAAGTAAACTGTAACTTTATTGTAAGAATTGGGTGGTCTTCAAATAAAGAAAAAGTGAACTTCACATTGAATGGTCTAAGTTACTAATTCATGGTATTTTGATGATGAGAAAAAGGCTGCTTCCATTTGAAAGCAGCCTTTGTTATTTGGTTTATTAAGGAAATACAAGGCTACTTCCGAAGTGAGCAGCCTTGAATAATCAGTATCAATCGACATGAATGGAGGAGTCTTCTTCAACTAACTTTTTGAATTCAAAGTCATCCTCTATTTCATCTGATTTGCACCGATCACACGAAATTGATAATAAGGTTATTAAAATAGTTAATACAAAGAGGCGCATTATTCTATTACTATAGTGTCATCTACTTCTTCAAGATCTTCGAAAGCAAAGTTTAAACCTTCAAAAGTCTTTACTCTTGGCGTTAAAGATTTGTCGATGATTAGACCAAATCCTTTTGCTTTTCCAGGAGTAACCATTTGATTTGGATAATCTTCTGCTTTGAAGTCCCATCTTTTATTAACACCACCTTCTACTAGTTCGCCTTCTTCATCGATTTCTCTAATAGTTAAAGCAATTTTGATCTTAGCACCTGTTGTTAAAACACAGCTAGAAACATCAATCCAACCTGCTGACCCAGAGAAGAACATAGGAGCAGTTTTGTCAGTTACATTACCATCTGCATCATAGGCGTGAACATTTAAAATTGCTTGATAGAAACGAGGCATTTCTTGATCTTCAAACATAGCAGCAACAGTCATTCTACCGTTTTGAGGATTCATTTCAAAAGTTTCAAGAGTTGTTGTTGTATTCACATCTTTTACTTGAGGTGTTGCTTCATATGCCACAATAGGGTTACGAGAAGATCTTGCAACATTTAACACCTCAGAAATTGTGATGTTTGGGTCCAGTTCATTAATTCTATTCATGATCATGATATCTGCAGAACCACAATCATAGCTGTAAGAAGCACTAAACTCTCTAGCGTTACCAAAAGGAACATCTATTAGTTTTCCTCCCTCTGTGTCTGTTGGAGGTACAAATGCCCAAGGCTCTCCATCTTGTGTTTTACCATCAATAGTAAACATGATTTCAGATTGGTTAATCCAATCTACAGCAGCTGTTCTTGCATTAGATAGTGTAGGTGCACCTACTTTAACAGCTAGATCTACTGTTTCTAATTCAGGACCTACTTCAGGTTGTTCATCTTGATTTGTACATGAGAACATGAAAGATGCTAATAAAGCACCTAAAAATAAGGGTAAATTTTTCATTTTTAATGATTGAATTTAAAGTTGTTTTAGTAAATACAATAGAAAGATTTCTATCGTTTGTTTAGCTGAAACTATATAAGGTAAAGAATATAATTTCAAGGGTTTAGGTTTCGTGTGACCACTAAAGAAACGATGTTACTTTAGTCTTCGGGTAGGTGAATTTGCTAGAAAATTGTTTTCTACATAGTAATACTGATTAAAATTAAATAATTGATGTCTATCCGATAGAAGAAAAACAAAAGACACATTCGATGAATGTAGGATATCAAATACGATCCAATAGAAATTATCTTATTGTGATTGAAACACCGAATAGAAGGGTACTCATCGCTTACGACGAGTTGGGGTAAAGAATATGATTAGTTATCTATATTTTCAATTAGTTTTTGGATTTTTGAGTAAAGTTTTTAGTGTTATACGAAGGTCTTTTTTTGTATAACAATCTAAATGTCGCAATAAAATTTTAACGTTCTTAATTATTTTTGTTAATGAATGTTTTTGAGTATTAAGGGATAAAATGATCCTTTTTTATTATGTATGACAAGTTTTATTATTAGATATTTATTTTCTAATAAATTGATAATGTATTTATTAGAATATCATAATTTAAAATATAAATTGTGATATAAATTCGTCGAAAATAGTATATTCAGTTGGAAATGACTAGCGAGTAGATAATGTTATCTAAAAGTCTATTCTAAATGTTAAATTTTTATTTTTAAATGTAAGGGTTCTGTTTTTTCATAAAGTGAATGAAAAAAGTGTTTATAAAAAAGGTCCTTGCATTGCTACAAGAACCTTTTTTCCTTTACGGATTCAAATCATCCAATTCTTTTGTCTTTTTCTCCTTCCAACTTTTTTTCTTATCCGTTTTCAGTAAGATTTTTCTATCCCACTTTAGTTGTTTGATCAATCGACTTTTTAATTCATCCGATATGGACTCTTGTCCTTTTTTGTATTTTTCTTCCGATACCTCATCTATCAAATCACTTAATTGATGCGAAAGTAAAGCTTCGAATAATGTCTGCTTGTAATTACTCACACTCTGGTTGGGAAGTAAGTTGATCCAAATAGTAAATAATTGAAGGATCTCATTTATTTTCTTTTTCTTGATAGCGGATATCAAATGGCCGAAAGCGACCGATTCTTGATAACTGAAAGTGGATTTTTTCTTCTGAATGAAGGTACTCACTTTTTGATCTGGGCGGTAGCGATAAACCATCAATAAAATGATACATACCGCAAGAATTTCTTTCCACTGAACTGGTACGTAATCCTCCCAAGTTTTTTCTTCCACCGCTTCTTGAGGTTCTTGTACCTGATTCAACTTGTTTAAACTATCCTGAAGTGAAGCTAACATGCTTAAGTTAGGATTTTCAGCAATTGTGATTTTTCTGTCTTTAGAAGTGACAACTTTTGATTTTTTATTGTAGGGGTGATAGTACCTCACCTTAATACCTGGAATCTCAAAAGTTCCGGCCTCTTGAACTAAGTAAGTAATTACTTGTCTTTGAGTACCTGATATATACCCTTCGTTATTATTATAATTCGAGTTACTTGGTGCTTCAGGGTATACACCTGCCCACGATAAAGAATCAAATTCTCTCACGGGAATAAGTGGTCCCAATGTATTGCCTGCTGTAATCGTGATGGTTCTTTTCAGCACATCACCTACTTTTACTTTAGACAAATCTTTGTTCCAAGTATCCTTCAAACGAACATTAGTAGAAACCAACCACTCTTTGGGATCTTCGCCTAATGGAGGAGGGACTACTTTTATGGTCTTTTCTTTCGTCTTAAGAATTCTCTTTTTCCCTTTGTAATCGCCTGGATCGGGTGTTTCCACTTCTAAAGTTAGAGAAGGGAAAGTGTTGTCGCCCGCACTGAAAGGGAATACCCAATAGGTTTGCTGAACGCCTGCATATTTATATTTCCCAATTTGCATGGAGTTGGGGACGGCTCTGCCATCCTTTACCATCAAGGCATTGGGTAGTTGGAAATCCTCGAAATTGAGACCTTTTGTAAACCAAGTAGTGGTATAAATGGATAGCTGCACTTTAAATGGCTCTCCCACCATCACTTGTTTTTTATTTACCTTAGTGGTGGTAAACAAAGTGGCTCTTTCTTGTGCCCAAACCGATACTCCCAACAGTAGGCACATTGCTGTAAATATGTACTTTCTTACCATTTTTGATCAGTAGGTTTAGGTTTATTCTCGTTGGTTAAGTATTGGTATTTGAATTTCTTCTTCAAGAACGTACTCGGTTCCAATTTTACCTGACGAATCATACTTGCTTTGGATTGACTCTTTGATGCCGAAAACTGCATCTCTAAAAGCTCCTCCATGCTTGGATTTATTTCTTTCTCACCCATTTCTTGGATGGTTTCAGATTCTCCTTCTGCTTTACGATCCGAATTTTGAGCTGATTCTTGTTCTAGTTCACCTGCTTCGGGCTCATAGATTTTACCTTGCATGGCTTTGTCTTTTCCTAAACTGCTCTCTTCAGACATATTGATGTTGATCAATCGCAACTGTTCGTTAGCAATGACAAGGTTCTTTTGAGCAGGTTCCAAAGTGGGGTCAATATCCAAAGCCATTTGAAAGGCTTGTTGTGCCGCTTCCCAATTCCCCAATTTCGCTTGAGAAACACCAAGGTTATACATGTTATCTGCAGTGATATCTTCAGCATAAGCATCCGCGGCTTTTTCGTATTCTCCATTTTGAGCAAGTACATATGCTTTCTGAGAGTTATCATCAAACAATTCGGTGGCTTGTAAGGTGTCTCCTTTATCTAAGGCTTGTTGAGCTTGTTGATCTCGTGTCCAAAAGAAATCCTTTACAGTAAGATCATCTTTTGGTAATTGTTGTACTCCGTCACAACTTGTGAAGATGAAAATAAAAGGAAGGATGATCATCCAATTCCATTGTACTAGAAGTCCTTTTCTGAACCAGAATAAGGCAAGTACAGCCATAATATAGACCAGATAATAACCCGCATCTACCCAATCTTCCTCAGCTTTTTCACTGTCTTTGGTAAATACTAAAGACTCCTTGATTTCCTTCACATACAACTCAATATCAGTCTTGTCTAATGTGAAAGGAATAAGAGAAACATTCGGGATCGCCAATGTCTTTTGCAGCTGATTGGTATTTAAATTTACTGTAACTGCCTTGCCGTTCTTATCTCTAAGTAGCTTATTTCTATAAAGAGGAACATGAATTCCTTCCGGAGTGGCCAAAACCAACAGGTTGTATTTATCTTCTGAATCTGCACGTTTAGCCAAAGCTTGAGTAGCTTCTGCGTCCACATCGTCCGTAACTACCCAAACAAAACTTGGGGCGTCCGTTTTTTCTAAGATGTTATCAGATAGCTTTAAGGCTTCTTCTAGGCGACTCCCTTTTAAAGGCATGCTGTAAGGTGATAGAGCATCCAATGTTGATTGGAATGTTTTGAAATCTTTGGTTGGAGGCAATGCTTCATGAGCAGATCCAGCAAAGACAATCAAACCTGTATTTACGCCTTCATTCATTTCAAGATAGTCCTTGATTTTCATTTTGGCTCTTTCCAATCGGTTCGGACCAATATCGGTGGCCAACATCGAGCGTGATAAATCTAAAACAATAATGACTTTGGCTTCCGTCTGATTTCCCGGTTTGTCTACTCTTTTCCAAGTTGGTCCAGCAGCAGCAAAGACTGCAATAGCCATCGTAAAAATCATTAATAACTTAGGGAACCATGCACCTTTTTTATTGCCCTTAATCAGAAGGACTTTTAGCAATTGAGGATTCACTAACTTTTTCCAATGTTCTGCTTCTCTTACAGAAATCCATGTAATGATGAACAGTATCCCTACAGGAATTAATGCCCATAAATATTCCGGACGGAGAAAGTGAATATTGGTAGAGAACCCTTCGAAAAACTCATTTATTTCTTTCATGAAGCTCTACGGTTAAGTGATATAATCAATTGAACTATAATCGTGGTAAACTGAGTGAAGAACACTAATGCCAAACATCCTAAAATAGGGTAGTAAAATAACAATCGCGTCGGACGATAGCTTTCGTCTTCAAATTCGATAGGTTCTAGCTCATTCAGTTTATCGTATATCTGATTTAACTCCTCTAGATTACCGGCGAAGAAGTAATCACCGCCTGTATTCTTGGCAATCATCTTTAAAGTTTTATCATCCAATTCGTAAGCTGCAGATTTCTTTGTTCCGATACCGACAGTATAGATTTTAATAGAATCATCTGCCGCCATTTGGGATGCTGTAATAGGAACGATTTCACTTCCGCTATCCTGACCGTCAGTTAATAAAATCATTACTTTCTGATCGATGGAGTCGGCATCAAATACTTGGGTCGATAGGGCAATGGCATTACCAATAGTGGTTTTGTGGCCTGCCATACCAATTCCCGCTTCATTGATGGTATGATTAATAATTTCTAAATCAGGCGTAAAAGGCATTGCAAAGACATCACTACCGAAAAGCATCAGACCGATACGATCACCTTCTCTCTTTTCAATAAAATCGTGAAGTACACCTTGTACGGCTTGCCAGCGCGACATACGGTTGCCATTTTCATCCACCCAATCACGCGTTTCCATACTCATAGAGATATCGGCAGCGATCAGAAGATTTCTGGCTTCTTTTACTTTCTTGGCAGGTTCGCCAATATATTGTGGATTCGAAAGGGCGGTCACCACCAGGCACCAACAAATAAAGTTGACTAAGTATTGGAACCACTTTCTTTTTAAAACAGTCGCACTTTTTTGAGGCTTCAATTTCGTCGCCTCCGTCAATTCATCGAATTTAGGATAATACAATGCGTCCTTTTTCTGCTTATAGGCAGGGTACAACCACCACATTAAAATGGGGAGAGGCAGCAAGGCAAACATCCAAGGGTAGGCTAACTCATACATGACTCTTAATCCATTTTTTGGCAGACGTAGCCAAAGATTCAACATTATTTATTTGCTCGGTTTTCATGTATGGAGCATTGATCATCAGTTCTTCTTCCTGGGAATTGAACTTTGATTTAGAATGATCATTTAAAAACGATACCCATTCTGCTCCTTGCAAAGAAGCGACTTCAGTTCTTGAATAGGTCGTTAATGCCACTCTTTTTAATATCTGATTGATGTGATATACCTTGTCGTTGGAAGTTGTTTGCTGTGCAATCATCTCATCAATTTGTTGAATAGCGGTACGTCTATACGTGCTATTCAAATAATTAATGTACCATTTGACGATCATTACCAACACTACCAACCCCACTAATCCTGCTATTATCCACCAACCGATAGCGTTGGGTGTCATATCCACTTTTTCCGGAGGAATGAAATCCAATACCTGATTGGCCAATTGCGTAGAATCAGAAACGGTATTTATATCTTGAGCATTCATTTTAATGGTCTTTTAGGAGTGTTCTCACCTGAGCACTTGCTCGCTCGCTAGTGGTAAACGTAAGTAATGGAATACCATATTCGGCGAACTGATCTGTCAGCAACTCTTTATCATTTGCAAAAGATTTCGACTGACGGTCTCTTTCCTTTTTCATCAAATTACTAATAGACACCTGTTTTTCGCTGTTAGATAATGATAGGGTCGTCATAGGCAAATCCTTCTCCCATTCATCTTCCACATGGAAAACCATCACATCATTATGTCTTTTTAAATTGAAGATATGATGAAGGCTTTTATCAGAAATTCCTCTTAAATCAGAGATGATGATAATAAGGTAATCGTGATTCACACTCGAGCGGATTTTCTGAAAAACGCTTTCCAATAAAGCAGTTTTCGATTTTGGTGCTTCCTCCGCACTGAGTTTTTGATTATAGACTTCGACCGTTTTCAACATCTGAAGAATCGCAGTGGTACTACGTTGAGGACGAATTTGTTGATATTCCGTGTCGTTAAAAACAAACGCCCCTACACGGTCGCCCACTTCTACAGTTCTCCAAGCCCCCAAAGCACAAAGGTGTGCACTGATGGTCGATTTTAAGAATTGCTGTGTTCCGAAAAACATCGAAGAAGACTGATCTACCACCAATAAAACAGGACGTTCTCTTTCCTCAGAAAATACTTTTGTATGTGTTTTCTGAGTTCTGGCAGTCACTTTCCAATCGATATTTCTGATATCGTCTCCAGCGACATAAGCACGTACTTCTTTAAAGTCCAAACCACGACCACGCATTGCCGATTTGTGTCGACCCGCTAAAAGTGATTGAACTTTGTATTTGGGTAGAAAACTAAATCCAGACGCTTCGAACTGAAGACCATGTAACTCGTTTAGAGTCACATTTACCGGATTTAAATCTCCATTTTTATCGATCTTTTTCATCGTATTAAAGATTTAGGCAACAGCAACTTTACTCAACAATTCATCAATTATTTGTTCCTTAGAGATCCCCAAAGCATTTGCTTCGAAGCTACTCACAATTCTATGGCGGAACACGTCTTTAATGACTGTCTGAATATCCTCAGGTTTTACGAAATCCCTTCCGTTTAACCAAGCCTGAACTCTTGCTACTTTATCCAAAGCAATGGTAGCACGTGGAGAACATCCTACGTCGATCCACTTGTCTAAATCCTCACTGTACTTTTCTGGAGTACGAGTAGCATACACTAATGCTACAATATATTTTTCGATTGCCTCGGAAACATGTACTTCTTGCACCTCTTTACGCGCTTGGAAGATAATGTCCTTCGGTAATTTTTCTACTTCTTTCTTTACCTTCTCGGCAGTTAATTTTTCTTCTGAACGAACCAAACGTAATACCTCTAACTCTGCATCAATCGAAGGATAATTAACGATGACATGCATTAAGAAACGGTCCATTTGTGCTTCTGGAAGCGGGTAAGTACCTTCTTGCTCTATTGGGTTTTGAGTTGCCATCACAAAGAAAGGTGAAGGCAATTCATAGGTAGTACCTGCAACGGTCACCTGACGTTCCTGCATCGCTTCTAATAAAGCCGATTGTACTTTTGCCGGCGCACGGTTGATCTCATCTGCTAAAATCAAGTTATTGAAGATAGGTCCTTTTTGAAAGACAAAATTTTCTTCACCTTGATTTTGATAAATCTCGGTACCGGTAATATCTGAAGGTAAAAGGTCGGGCGTAAACTGAACTCTACTTAAACCCAAGTCCATATTCTTGGCAAGAGCATTAATTGCTCTTGTTTTTGCCAAACCAGGCAAACCTTCTAGCAATAAATTACCATCTGATATTAAACAAGAAATAATTCTATTGATTACTTGCTCCTGACCAATAATCGACTTGGCCATTAGCTCCTGTAGCTTTTGTATTGAGGTTAGTGCTGACACGGTAGTATAATTTATATTGTTTGACATTAAACAAAATAACGAAAAACTTATTTTGAGAGATGCTATTGTTAAGAATTATTTAGACCAATTGAAGTCTTTTCCCAACACCTCAAAGGTCTTGTTTTATAGCTATTGTTTAATGCGTAAAATACCATTTGATTTAAATTAGGTATTTCACCTACATGTATTGATATACTTAACATTTTGATGTGAAGTTGAAAAACAAAGAAAGATTGAACAGATAAGTATAAAGTTTGACTATTGAGGTAAATTATATCAATTGAATAGACTTTTAAGCTAAAATTGAAATAGATAGATTGTTAACTATTAAGTTAAGTACTTTACATTAAAAAGTGGATTTTTTTCATAAAAACTATCGATTTCATTCATATTTCAATAAAAGGTTGTCATTTCATAATCAAAGAATAACAAAGTAGAGTAGAACGATGTTATTTGTTTACCACTCTTCAAGACTTAACCCAATCATTTAAATTATGAAAATATTACTTACCGGCTCCACAGGATACATTGGCAGAAGATTACTACCGTTATTAGTTAAGCAAGGCCATCATGTAATTTGTTTGTGCAGGGATCCCAGAAGGTTCGATTATGAAGATTTTGATGATAGTTTCATGAAAAATGTTACTGTGGTAAAAGGAGATTTACTCGACGAATCATCATTACAAAACTTACCCTTAGATTTTGATGTCGCTTATTACTTGGTACACTCCATGAGTAATTCTTTTGATGATTTTGAAAAACTAGAGAAGAAATCGGCGACCAACTTTAAGAACTATGTTTCAAGGTCCGATTGTCAGCAAATGATTTATTTGGGTGGAATAGTAAATGCGAAAAAGTTATCAAGACATTTGGGTTCTAGACTGCAAGTGGAAGAGATATTAGGAAGTGGGAAAGTGCCACTAACTGTGTTGAGAGCAGCAATTATTATTGGGTCAGGTAGTGCATCATTTGAAATTATCAGAGACTTAGTAGAAAAATTACCTGTGATGATTGCTCCAAAGTGGTTGAAAACGAAATGTCAGCCGATTAGTATTCGAAATGTGATGGATTACCTTACAGGTGTAATTCTAAAAGAAGAAACCTACAACAGAGTATTTGATATTGGAGGCAAGTGTATTCTTAATTATAAAGAGATGTTACTTCGTTTCTCAAAAGTCAGAAAACTTAATAGAAAGATATTAGTGGTTCCCGTTTTTACACCCAACCTATCTTCTTATTGGTTGTATTTTGTGACTTCTACAACCTACACTCTTGCTAGAAGTTTGGTAGAAAGTATGGACAATGAAGTGGTTTGTCAGAATGGAAATATTCAAGAAATTGTACCAGTAAAACTATACAGTTATGAGGAAGCTTTAGAAATGGCTTTCCAAAGAATTGAACAAAATGCAGTAGTGTCGAGTTGGAAAGAATCGATTATTGGACCAATAAGAGAAGACTTTCTCGATTTAATTCAAGTACCTAAATATGGATGCCTAACCGATAAGCGTAAGTTTGAATTCGATCGTCCCGACGAAGAGGTATTGGATAACATATGGTCGATAGGCGGAGATCGTGGATGGTATTATGGTACTTGGCTGTGGAGAATTCGTGGGATCATGGACAAATTTGTTGGAGGTGTTGGTTTAAGAAGAGGAAGAAGAAGTCCAACGGAATTAAAAACAGGAGAAGCTTTAGATTTTTGGAGGGTAATACTTGCCGATCGAAAACACAAAAGATTATTACTGTTTGCCGAAATGAAACTGCCTGGAGAAGCATGGTTAGAATTTAAGATCAAGGAAAAGGATGGTAAAAAATGGTTAGAGCAAAAAGCTACATTTAGACCTTTAGGTATCTGGGGAAGAATGTATTGGTATGCTGTTTACCCTTTTCATGGGTTCGTTTTTCCTGGGATGGCTAAGAATATTATCTCCTACAAACAGAGGGATTTATATCCAAAAACGGCCTCCTGAAGAAAAATCAAAACATTAACAATTAATTAATATAAAAAATTCAGTAGAAGTGTATTGGTGGACACTTACAACATTGGTAAGGGTGATCGAAGTACACTTCTATTTTTATATACTGACTGAAGAGTATTAAACAGAATAAAATATAATAAAGTGTCGAATATGATATTAATAATATTTTGTTCATATAGCCTTTAATTGTATAAATGCCCTATAATAAACCGAAACTTATTCTCACCTTTGTCGTGTAATCAAATAGAAAACAAAACAAAAAATTAAAATTTAAAAGACATGAAAAATCAAAATAATATCATCACAGTAACAGCAACAGGTTTTCCAGTAATCGTGAAAACAAGCAAGTAATTAAAGTATAAACATTAAACATTTAAAGACATGAAAAATCAAAACAATATCATCACAGTAACAGCAACAGGTTACCCAGTGATCGTAAGAACAAATAAGTAATTAATACAATAAAATTTAAAATTTAGAAATTATGAAAACGAGACAAAACACAATCGTAACACATACAGCCACAGGCTTTCCAATTATTATTAAAACAAATAAATAACAAAATTATGAAAACAATTAAAGGACAAATTATCACGGCAACTGCCACAGGTTTCCCAGTTTTAATTCCTGTAAGTGAACTAAAAGAAACAAAGAAAACTGAAGTTAAAGAACTGAAAGGTAATGTAAAGCAATCTGCTTAAGCATTACTTTTAAGAAAGTAAGAAGGTCGAAAAAAGAAACCGACCATAAATAATATATGTGATGCCCATGAGGGCTTTTTTTATGCCCTAAACTTTTTAGAAAAAGTATATTTTAAAACACATTGCCACATTTCGGACAAGTACATCTTTCTTCTTTATTATTTTTAGAAACTTCTTCGATAAACCCAGTTCCAATAATACCAGTAGGTAAGGCAACTAACCCGATGCCCATAATAGCAACAAAACTTGCAATTACATTTCCAATTGGTGTAATAGGGTACATATCACCATACCCCACTGTAGTTAACGTTGCCACTGCCCACCAAATTGATTTAGTGATACTACTAAAGATGGCAGGTTGAGCTTCATGTTCAACGATAAAGATCAAACAAGCAGAAAATAATAAGAGAATAAAGGTCATAAATAGAGTAAGCAATAATTCTTCTCTTCTTGCTTTTACCACATTAATCAGGATTCCTAAAGCGTTGTTATATCGACCAAATTTGAAAAGTCTAAACAACCTGAATAATCTAAATATCCTAATAAATCGTAGATCTAGGTGTAATAAGAACAAATAGGAAGGAAGAATAGCGAGTAAATCAATGATTCCATAAAATGAGAAAATAAAAGCAAAAGGTGCCGCTAATTTTGATTTACTTGGATACTTATACTTTGCTGTAATTATTCTTGATATATACTCGAAAGTAAATATCAATACAGAGATTTTTTCGAATAGAATAAATTCTTTTTCGTATTGAACATATATCCAATCATGTGATTCTAATACGATGGAAATGATGTTTAATACAATTAACGACATGATAATTATGTCGAATATTTTACTGGTTTTGTTTGTACCATTGCTCTTTTCGATAATATCAAAAAGTCTTTGTCTAGCTGTCATGAAATTAGAAGTTCGTTGAGTTGATTAGTCGTATAGTATTACTATTGAATTAATCGTACCAATTTGATTTATCAAAAAAAGTATTTCAAAAATTATTCAAAAACGAATATACTTTCGATTTAGACCTTTTACTCTATTCCTTAATTTTGTTCATCAATACCCAAATTATTAAGTTTGGCAATCAATTAAATAAAAAGACATCATGACTTTAGAGGAAGTACAAAAAGTGGTAGACGAGTGGATTAATACTACTGGCGTTAGATATTTTAATGAGTTGACGAACACTGCTATTCTAATGGAAGAAGTAGGAGAAGTTGCTCGTATTATGGCAAGAAAATACGGAGAACAATCATTCAAAAAATCGGATGAGGATGTTGATCTAGCCGATGAAATGGCGGATGTAATGTTTGTTTTAGTGTGTTTAGCCAATCAAACGGGAATCGATTTAACGGAAGCATTGAAGAAAAACTTAGAAAAGAAGTCAATTCGTGATGCAGACAGACATAAAAACAACGAGAAATTAAAGTAAAGTTTAATTCCTTATTGTATAAAAAAACACCTTCCTCAGTATTTGATATTGAAGAAGGTGTTTTTTTATGGTCAATAATCAAGCACTTATATATGCCTAGGTAATTTACCTAAACTGTTCAATTAGGTTTTCTACTCACCTATAAGAGTCCTCCACCTTGCACCTTTGTAATGTGATCAATGATCATAGAAACAAAAAAAAGTTGCTCTCTAAAATTAAAAAGTAGAAACGATGAAACAGTTTATTTTATTAATTCTTGTTGCTTTATTCTCACAACAAATGATGGCTCAAAAGAAAAAGAAGTCATCCAATCAAAAGCCTAATATATTAGTCATTTTCGGTGATGATATTGGGATGTTTAATATCAGTGCTTATAACGATGGCATGATGGGATACAAAACACCAAATATCGATAGGATTGCCAATTCAGGAATTCGATTTACCGATAGTTATGCACAGAATAGTTGTACAGCCGGTCGTTCAGTTTTTGTTACAGGTCAAAGTGCAAAAAGAACAGGTCTTTCTAAAGTGGGTTTACCTGGCGATGATCTAGGAATACAAAAAGAAGATCCAACAATTGCAGAAATCCTTAAAGATATGGGTTATACAACGGGTCAGTTTGGTAAAAATCACTTAGGTGATAAAGACGAGTTCTTACCCACTAACCATGGATTCGATGAGTTCTTTGGTAACCTTTACCATTTAAATGCGGAAGAGGAACCAGAACATCCTGATTATCCAAAAGATCCAAAATTTAAAGAAAGATTTGGTCCAAGAGGTGTAATCCACTCTTATGCTGATGGTCGTATTTCTGATACAGGTCCTTTAACTAAAAAAAGAATGGAAACTGTAGATAGAGAATTCCTAGCAGCTTCTTTAGACTTTATCGACAATGCACATAATGATAACGAGCCATTCTTTGTGTGGTTTAACTCTACAAGAATGCACGTGGTCACTCATCTTACTGAAGAAGCCGACGGTAAAACAGGCCAAGGTATCTATGCGGATGGTATGGTAGAACATGATGGTCATGTTGGTCAGTTATTAGATAAATTAGATGAGTTGGGAATTACAGAAAACACTATTGTAGTGTATACTACTGATAATGGAGCAGAGGTATTGTCATGGCCTGATGGTGGTATGATTCCATTCCGTGGAGAGAAAAATACGACTTGGGAAGGTGGTTTCAGAGCGCCAATGATGGTGAGCTGGCCTGGAACAATTGCTCCTCAAGTATCAAATGAGATTATCTCTCTAGAAGACTGGATGCCAACATTAGTTGCTGCAGCGGGCGATTCTCAAATCAAAGAAAAATTATTAAAAGGTCATAAGGCAGGTGATATGACTTATAAAGTTCACCTAGACGGTTACAACTTTATGCCTTATTTCTTAGGAGAAGTAGATAAAGGACCAAGAGAAGATTTCTTCTACTTCACTGATGGAGGTGATTTATCCGCAGTAAGAATGGGAGATTGGAAGTTTATGTTCTCCATTCAAGAACATGAGGGATTGGATGTCTGGATTAGACCTTTCACAAAGTTAAGAGCTCCATTAATCATCAATCTGAGAAGAGATCCTTTCGAAAGAGCAATTGATGAGGCTGGATACATGGATTTCTGGATTGAACACATGTTCTTGATGTCACCAACTGTTGAAAGAGTAAAAGAATATATGGGTACTTTCAAAGAGTTCCCTCCAAGACAGGCAGCAGCTTCTTGGGTAGAATAATTTAATCAGAAGTATTCGCATACTACACTAAGGGGCGCTGTATATAGCGTCCCTTTCAAATTAGAATTAAACTCTCTTTTGCTATGAAACTAATTACTATACTTCTTCAGATCATTTTTATATTTCAAAGCTCCATTATTTACGCTCAAAGTATTGAGCTGGACAAAACCCTAGGACTAGAATATGCTAATCAGGTGATTCAAGAACAAGGGGTTTATCAAGATGAAAAGTTAACAGCATATGTTGATGGAGTTGGACAAAAGTTGGTCAATCAATTAGAGAAAAGACAATTTGATTATCAGTTTAGAATTGTTCCTCAAATAGAACCTAATGCTTTTGCTTTGCCAGGAGGGTATGTGTTTATCACAACAGGTCTTTTAAGTATTATCCGTACAGAAGATGAGTTAGCTGGAATTCTATCGCATGAAATTATTCATGCACATAACAGACATTCCATTGCTCAAATGAAGAAAGGTATTTTGCCTAAAATATTAGAATTACCTGGTGATATTATCAGCATTATCAGTAAAGATTTAGGAGCTATTTTTAATGCTCCAATCAAAACAACCAATGCTTTGTATATGGCTTCCTATGGTCGTAAAAAGGAAACCGAAGCAGATCTAGAAGGGATGGAGTTAGCAGTAAAAGCAGGGTATACACCAACAGCTTTAAAAGATATTCTTCACCGGATGACGACCTCAATAGAATTGGTTACCGGCGAACAAGAACAGCATAGTTACTTTAACGATCATCCTTACACTCCGAATCGAGAAAGTGATATTGAATTAAAGGCTTCTTTTATGCCATTGGTTAAACAGAATGACCAAAATGGACAGTATTTACATCAGGTTGATGGGGTCTTGTTTGGCAATAGTATTCATCAAGGAGTATTTAATAGGTATGAATTTTTGCATCCAGATTTACAATTCAAAGTCACGTTTCCTAAAGAATGGATGCTGACCAATACGGATGAATATTTTGGTGGATACAGTCAAAACTATAAAGAGGGAATCATTATCAATTTAGAGAAGGAAACAGATGTGACCCAAGCGGTTTTATCATTTACAGAAAAATTATCTGATAAAGAGAAAAGTTTGTTGGTTGAAAAAGTTGCTTTCGACCATGGTAATGATAAAGGTTTTAGAATGTCGTTTAGAGCAACATTAAAGAAACAGGAGAATTACGCCAATATTGGTTGGGTGAAGGTGAATGGGCAAGTATATAGAATAAGTAATTTTTCTGATTCTCCTACACTTAAAAATTTCAATAAAGTGATAGCATCATTTAAGAAAATGGGTGATGATGACTATGAAAAAATAAAGACAAAGAAAATCTCTATTGTGAAATCAAACAAAGGAGAAACCTTACAGAAACTTTGTAAGCGAAGTGGTAATATCTCTGATATACAATTGATAGAGGTGTTAAACGATAAAAAAGCAGATCAAAAGCTGGAAAAAGGAGAAAGTATCAAAATAGTGAAGAAGTATCCTTACACTTCAGAAAAAGAAATTAGACATGACATTAAAATTATGAAATAATTGATGTTGTGTGACTTATAATATTAGATGTGAACCGTATTACGTAGTTAAATGAAAATTGTGACACTTATAATTCTATTGCTAATGATGATCTTTTTTGGAGAGATATCATCAGCAGGAGAGGACAACACTGAATTTATTGAAGTATTTATTTATTAGGGTAAAGAAGTACAATTAGTACTACCTTAAAGAGGGGACATAATGTGTCCTCTTTTTTTATACCCCCCCTTAGGTAATTTACCTAATCTGTCTATTTAGGTAACCCTACAATATAAATGGAAGTCGATTAATGCACTTTTGTAATGTAATCAAAAGCTCTTTTAAATCAATTGCTATCATGGAAACTACAGAAAGAAAAACGCTCTCTTACCCATTAAGTTTAATGGAAGTGAAAAAAGAAATCTCTAACAGAATAGATGATTTTTTATTGGAAAATGAAATCACTATTGCTGATAAAATCAAAACACTGGAATCGGATAGTTTACAGGTTCTAGGTAAAGCGGCACTTCAAGAAGAACAAAACTTTGATGAAGTAAGCGAAAAAGTAGACGTCATCTTTAACAACATGAGATATAAGGTGATGGCGAAAATAATGAGTGATGGAGACCTTACAGAAGCTCAAAAGGAAATCAAATTACAAGAATCATTACTGGATATCTATCAGCTTCAAAATAGCGTAGAGGAAATGATTCTTAGAATATCTATTCAGTTGGAGGATATGAATAATGATACAAAATCATATTTACAAAAATCTACTGATGTAGGTAGAGAGTTTGTTTCGAATATTACGACACTTACCTCATCAATTTTCAAATAATAAAATCGTTTAATTAATCTCTCAAAAATCAAAAAATCATGGAAAATCAAATGAAAAACTCATTGCAAAAATCTTTAAAACATTGGTGGTTATTATTAGTATCTGGATTCTTATTAGTAGCAGCAGGTGTGTTTACTTTTACTTATCCGATTGAAAGTTATATCGCTTTATCGATTGTTTTCAGTATCACTTTTATTGTTACCGGACTATCTGATATTACTTTCTCCATTATCAACAGAAAGACAGTAAAAGGCTGGGGATGGTCAGTTTTCTGGGGACTGATTAATGTATTATTAGGTGCATTTTTGATCAAAAACCCGGCAATCTCAATGCAGACATTACCTATGTATGTTGGATTTACATTGATGATTAGAGCCATTGGAGCCATATCATTCTCACAAATACTCAAGAGTTTTGGACTCATCACTAGAGACCCATTATTCTATGTGGGAGTCGTTGGTTTAATTCTATCAATGATCTTAATATGGAATCCGGTTTGGGCAGGGTTTACCATTATATCATTAACTGGTGCGGTCTTCATCTTCTTAGGTGTTTATCAAATAGCAGTGTCGTTAAAGCTGAAACAAGCGAGAAAAATACTTAAAGAAAAAGTGGATTTAGAGATTGTTTAGTTTTTCATTCTAGGAAGGTATCGAAAGGTATCTTCCTTCTTTCATTTCATGAGAGAACACACTATATTCATCTTACTTTTCTATTATCCTCTTCATGTTACTATGCACCGACTGATTTTTTTATGTCAAACTTTCAAAATCGTAGTATTTCTTGTTGTTTTCACAACAAGATTTTTGTGTGCTCAGACGTTAAGCCCTTCCACGCCAATTGGAGAAAATGAATTGAAATCATGGACAGAAATTCAGGAAACACCCATCGACAGAGTGTTTACTATCCGACAAGATAAAGAAGGCTTTTTGTGGATTGGATCGGATAGAGGATTATTAAAGTTTGATGGAGGTCAGGTGAAAGTTTTCAACCTTAAAACTGACCCTATAATAGAGACAGAATCCATTGTTTTTATAGAATTTGATGTTAATGACCGTCTTTGGTTTGCCACCAAAAGGGGACTTTTTTATTTAAAGGACAACAAAGCTGTTCAGGTTTTTCATAAAGATGGAAGCAAGGTGAAAAGTATTTTCAGCATGTTTTCTGATGGAAACGGAGTGATTTGGTTTAGTAAACAAAGGAAAATCTATTCTATAGAAAACAATCAGATAAAAGAACACGATTATCCCATACCTGCTTTATTTCGCATCATGCCTGGAGAGGATGGACAAATCCTAGCTTTGCATACTTATTTAAATAATCAGGAATCAATTGTCTACCGTTGGGATCCAAAGACTAATAAGGCAACCAAAATAAGTAAACAGCCTATTCCAGTGATGGCTTTTACAGTAAAACAGTACCATGATAAACTGTTAATTGGAGGACAATGGGGGGAATTGTGCGAGTTCAATCCAATAAATAATAGATTGCATTATTGGGTGAGGAAGAACGATACTAAGACTTCTATAAGAAATATTCTTGTTCAGAGTGATGGTGCAATATGGGCAGGAGGTTTTGGTTTGCATAGAGTCTATAACAATAAAGTAAGCACACTTACTGAAGAAAATGGTTTATCGTATAATAAAGTTCGTTGTACTTTTATTGATAAAGACGGGAACTTGTGGGTAGGCGCAATGGCAGGTTTAAACTATTTATCGAATACTCCTTTTAAGCAAATTCCAAAATCAGCAACTAATAAAAATGCTACTTTTCATCGTCCATTGGTTATCAACAATCAAATTGTATTTGGCTCATTAAATCAAGGGATGTTTACCTACGATGGAGAAAATGTAGTAAAAATGTTTTCTGATCAGATTATTGGGGATAACATTCTGGAAACCTCAAAAGCATTAAATGGAAACCTATTGTTATCAACAAATTTGGGAGGTTTTGAAGTAAGTGTTGATAAACGATCCTTGACAGTGGTTAGAAAGATTTGTGATGGTAAAACCAAGGATCTCTTTCAATTATCAGATGGACGATTTATAATTAATACGCCTAAAGGATTTTACCTTTCAAAAGAGGATACTTGCACGAGCCTGAGGAAACCTTTTTTAGAAATTGAAGGATTTAATCGAACCTTAGGAAAAGATTGGATAAGCACCAATAAAGGAGTCTATTTGATAGAGTCGGATACATTAAGGTTATTTGATAAACACCCATCATTATCAAAATATATCACTAGTGTCGCACAAGGAGAAGATTCTACTTTATGGATAGGTACCTATGGTAGTGGATTACTTCATATTAAAAATGAAAATGATGTCATTCATTATGATACAAGAACAAATTTACCAGCAAATCAGGCGATGATGGTCGCTACATCTAAAGCTCAAGGAAATTGGTTCTTTGTTACACACAAGAAAGAGCAATATTTAAGAGAGATTCTTCCTATAACTATCAATGGGGAACAAACACTGCATCTAGGAAAAAAGTTTAAGTGGAATTTTGCCGATGATGCTTTCCATGAGGTGGGTTACGATCCGAAGTTTGTCAATTACAATGGTCAACTTTATTTATTAACCGAAGATAATCTGTATCTCTTTCAACCAAGAAAAGTAAATTACTCTCAACCCAAAGTATTGCTAAAGGAAGTGGTGGTGAACGGTGAAAAATCGGAACGTTTCCCTTCTACTATAGATGCAGATTTGGAACAGTTGGAGTTTCATTTATCCACATTGGATTTTACTCAGGAAGATCGCCTTACTTATGATTATATGATTGAAGGATACGATAAAAAGTGGATAAATATGCAGAACAGATCGATTGCCTATTATAACGATTTACCAGCGGGCAATTATATATTTAAAGCACGAATCAGAAATTCTGATAATACGTTTTCTTATTTATCAACTCCTTATTCTTTTCAAAAGCTGGAGTTTTGGTATAAAACCATATGGGCTAAACTGATTTATATATTGGTCATCTTCTTTATTGTTGTTGTCGTTTTTCAATGGCGATTAAAATTGTTAAAACGACAAAGGAGAAAGCTTCAGTTAAAAGTAGATGAAAGAACTCAGGAGCTTCAATACCTAAATGAAAATTTAGAAAACTTAGTGGAAGAGAGAACCAAAAAGATCTCTCTGTTAAATGAAGATCTAACTCAAAGTGAGGAACGTTTAAAATATGCATTGGAAGCTTCCAAGGATGGTATTTGGGATCAGAATCTAAAGGAGAAAACCTTAATGATTAGTGAGGCGTCTGCCCATCTTTTAGGTTATGAATTAAACGATTGTGATAAAGCGACAGGGATCCATCCTTTTATCCATCCTGATGATATTGAAGGTTGGTTGAACTACTATAATACGATTCAACATCAGATGGATAAGGATGAAATAGAAGACCAAGAATTTAGGTTTCATCATAAAGATGGCCGTTTGATATGGTTGTTGGTGAGAGGAAAGATTGTGGAAAGGGACGGTAGACATCAACCGCAGAGAATTGTAGGAACGTACATCGACATCACCGAAAAGAAAAAGAAAACACAAGAGATTTTAGAAGCGATTATAAGAACCGAAGACAACGAAAGGCAACGTATTTCTAAAGATATTCACGATGGATTACAGCAGACTTTAACGATTGCTTCATTGAACTTTCAATCTGTAAAAAAGAATTTGAAGGAAGTATCAAATAGTTTGTTGGAAAAGTTTGAAACGGGTTGGGAGTACCTTCAAAAATCAATTACTGAGAGTCGTTCTGTAGCTCATAGTTTAATGCCTAAGGCGATTGTTGACTTCGGGATCATATCGGCTTTTGATAGTTTAATTACCGAAGTTGATAAAAGTAGTGAGGAAATACAGTTTTCGTTTTTCCATAATTTCAAAAAGCATCAAATCGAAAATCATCAGATAGAAATTACACTTTATAGAATTCTTCAGGAAGGAATCAATAATATTTTTAAGTACTCTAAGGCAACAAAAGTGGATATTCAACTCAAGAATTATGAGGATATCTACATGTTAACTATTGAGGATAATGGGGTTGGGTTTGATGTATCTAAAGTGATGCAAGAGAATACAGGACTTGGTTTTAAAGGGATGAAAAATCGACTCGATGCTATTGATGGCTTCTTAGAAGTGGAAAGTAGGGAAGGCAGAGGAACGACATTATTAATCGAAATCAATAAGAACTTTTAATATGAAAAGGATGAACAAAAATATTTTCATAAGTATCTTCTTGATATTCAATTTTAGTTTTGCTTTCGGACAAAACAAGGCTGATTCTTTATGGAATATATGGTCTGATGTTAACCGAGAAGACACCACTCGTCTAGAGGCATTATTCGAACATAGTAGGGAAATTATTAAAAAGAATACAGATAGCGTATTCACTATATCAGATATTGGTTATCATTTTGCCAAAGAAAAAAAACTATTGAAATACCAATCTTCAGCCTTAGTTATAAGAGGGAAAGCTTTGTATAGAAAAGGACGATATACTGAAGCTGAAAATACATTTAATGAAGCTTTAATTTTAGGTAGAGAGGCCAAAGATAGTTTGTCGGTTTCAAGAGCAATATATGGCATTGGATCTACCTATTATGCCAGAGGAGAATACGATACCACATTAGAATATTATAAGAAAAGTTACGCTATCTCTTTATTGCTAAATGATAAAGTTCGTATGGCTGATGTGATGAACAATATTGGCATAATCAACCTGATCCAAAAAGACTATGAAGAAGCGGAGAAGAACCTAAAAAGATGTCACGAACTTTATACAGAAGCTGGTATTTTGAGAAGTGCACCACTAAATAACCTAGCAATATTAAAATCAAGAAAAGGAGATGTTGGAGCGGCGGTCGAACTACAATTTGAAGCATTAAAAATTAATGAGAAAAAGAAGAATGACTATTCTATTGCATACACCTATATGAATATTGCGAATACTTATTCTCAACTTAAAGACGATGAAAATTACCTGAAATATACTCAGAAAAGCTATGATATTAGAAAACGAATTGATGATAAAGCAGGGATGTTAAGGTGTTTATCTGGCTTTGGTATATTCTATAATAAAAAGAAAGAATATGATAAAGCCCTAGAATATTATAATGAAGCTTTATCGATTGCTTTAGAATTAGATCGTAAACTTTCCATCAGCAATATTCTTATTAATAAAGCACTGATAAAATTAAGAACCGATCAATTAGAAGGTGTTCTGGAGATGATCAATAATACCTTAGAGATCAATAAAAAATTGGATAACAAAAAAGGGATTGCAAACTGTTATTATAGTTATGGTATCTATTACAAGAAGAAAGGAAACTATGATAAAGGGCTCTATTATGTGAATAAAGCTATGACGCTAGCTGAAGGATTAGAAATTGAACAAACTAGAGATTTTTCAAAAGAGTTATATAAAATATATTCAAAACTAGGGCAAAATCAAAAGGCTTTAAAAAACTATGAAATTTATATTGAAACTAGAGATAGTGTATTAAATCTGGAAAGTCAACAAGATGTATTACATCAACAATATACTTATGAAAACGAAAAGAGGGCTTTATCAGATAGTCTGAATTACGCAAATAAGCAACTGATTCATCAAGAGAAATTAACCCAATCAAGAAATCAGAAAACAGCTTTAATTATCATATTGGCTTTGGTTACAATGTTTACTGTTTTTGCTGTCAATAGAGTTCGTTTTACCAGAAAACAAAAAAGAATCATTGAAGGGCAAGTTGTAGCATTGAATGAGTTGAATGATAATTTGGAAGAGAAAGTGATCGAACGATCAAAAAAAATTGCCGACAGAGAGGAACAGCTTAGATATGCATTGGAAGCTTCTAATGATGGTATTTGGGATTGGAATATAAAATCAAATCGTATGATATTCAGTCCTGCATTATTCACGATGCTGGGTTATGCACCTTATGAGTTTGAAGAGAAACGGGAGGAGATTCAACATCGTATCCATCCAGATGATCTAAAGAAAATAGATGCGGCCTCTTATCTTGATTTAATACTTCAAACCAAAGAGGGAAATATGGTGACAGAAGCCAGGTTAAAAAATAAATTCGGAAAGTATATTTGGGTACAGATCAAAGGTAAAGTTGTGTCTAGAGATGCTAGTGGAAATCCTGATAGAGTGGTTGGAACATTTACTGATATTACATCAATTAAACAAAAAGCACAGGATATTCTGAATGCTGTAATGACAACGGAGGATATAGAAAGAAATAGAATCTCCAAAGATATACATGATGGTTTACAGCAAACGCTAACGGTATCCTCATTGAATTTCCAAAAAGTAAAAAAGAGTATTAATGAGTTACCAACTGAAGTTATTGAAACTTTTGATATAGGTTATGATTACCTTCAAAAGTCCATTACAGAAAGTCGAAGTGTTGCTCACCACTTAATGCCAAAGGCAATTGTAGATTTTGGAATAATCAAAGCATTTGAAGACTTGATATACGAGGTAGATAAAAGTGCTGATACAATCGAATTTGAGTTCTTCCATAATTTTGGTGAGCAACAAATAAATAACCAGCAAGTAAAATTGACCTTATACCGTATTCTTCAAGAAGGTATCAACAATATATTTAAGTATTCTAAAGCGACAAAAGTAGACATCCAATTAAAAAATTATGAAGATATCTATATGCTGACTATTGAGGATAATGGAGTAGGATTTGATGCTCCAAAAGTATTGAAGGAAGAGTCGGGTATGGGATTTAAAGGAATGAAAAATCGATTGGATGCTATTGATGGATTTTTAGAAGTGGAAAGTAAAGAAGGAAGAGGAACGACAATTTTGGTAGAAATTAATAAGAACTTTTAGTATGAATTGGAAGAACAAATATTTCTTGATAAGTATTCTACTGCTGTTGATGTCAAATGTATCAATTTGCCAGACAGAGACGGATTCTTTGTGGGATGTTTGGACTGACCTAAAAGCAGAAGATACCACACGTTTAGAGGCTCTTCTTCAATTTGGAGGTGAAATGGCAAAAACAAATTCAGATAGTGTATTAATACTTTCTGAAATGGGATATCAATATGCTTTGGAAAATAATCTATTAAACTATCAAGCAAAAGCCTTAAACCTGAAGGCGAAAACATTGTATAGAAAAGGAGAGTATGATGACTCCGAAGAAATTTATAATCAAGCGATTATTCTAGGACGAAAAGCGGAGGATAGTTTATTGGTTGCCACATCTTTTCAAGGCATTGGAACGGTGTATTATGCTAGAGGAGAATATGAAACTTCGATTGATTATTATCAAAAAAGTTACGCGATATCTTCTATTTTAAATGATAATATTCTGATGGGTGATGTGATGAATAATATCGGAATCATTAATGTGATTCAGAAAGATTATGAAAGAGCAGAGAAGAGTCTAAAGAAATGCGATTCGTTATATATGGCTGCAGGTGACCAAAGAAGTGCTCCATTAACGAACCTTGCAGTATTAAAATTCAGAAAGGGCGACCTTATCCAATCAATGGAATTGTATCTCCAAGCAGTAAGAATAAACGAAAAAAATGGAGACGATTACTCTAACGCTTTTGCCTATTCTAATATCGCCAATATTTATTTTGATTTGAATGATTTTGAAAGGTATGAAGAGTACATTAATAAAAGTCTTGAAATTAGAAGAAAGCTAGGAGATAAAGCCGGTATTTTAAATAACACATTGAACTTGGGGTTAGGCTATTCCAATGAGGATCAATATGAAAAAGCATTACCAATTTTAGAAGAAAGTCTAGCTTTAGCCAAAGAGATTGATGATAAAAACTCGGAAGCTCATATCTTAGTTCATTTAGCTTTTCTTCAGGTGAAATTGAATGAAACTGAAAACACTTTGGCCACTATTAATGATGCTTTAAATATAAATAAGAAACTAGGAAACCAATTAGGAATAGCACTTTGTAATAAAGCTTACGGAAATTACTACAAAATAAAAGGGAATAATTCAAAAGCACTGATTTATTACAAAAAAGGATTGAAGATTGCTAAAGAGACAGATCTTGAGCAAACAAAAGATATTTCTGAAAAGATCTATGAAATATATAAAATGCAAAATAATAGTACTGAAGCGTTAAAGGCTTTTGAACTTTTTGTCACTTCAAAAGATAGCGTTCATAACCTCGAAACGCAAAAGGTAGTTTTGCATCAACAGTATAAGTATGAGAATGATAAAAGGGCTTTATCAGATAGTCTAAATTATGCAAGTCAGCAACAAATCCAACAGGAAAAACTAATTCAATCTAAAAATCAAAAGACCGCATTAATCATCATCTTAGCTTTAGTGACGATATTTACAATTTTTGCTATAAATAGAGTTCTATTAATAAGAAGTCAAAAGAAAATTATTGAAGGACAAGTTGTAGAACTGAATGAGCTGAACGAAAACTTAGAGGAAAAAGTCATCGAGCGATCACAAAAGATAGCCGATCGAGAGGAACAGCTAAGGTATGCATTGGAAGCTTCTAATGATGGTATTTGGGATTGGAAGGTGAAATCTGATCGTATGATATTCAGTCCTGCATTATACACTATGTTAGGTTATGTACCTTATGAGTTTGAAGAGACACGGGAAGAAATACAAAATCGTATTCATCTAGATGATCTTAAAAAAATAGAAGCTGATTCTTATTTGGATTTAATCCTTCAGAGCAAAGAGGGTAATTTGATTACAGAAGCCAGATTAAAAAATAAATTCGGAAAGTATATTTGGGTACAAATCAAAGGTAAAGTAGTTTCTAGGGATAATATCGGAAACCCTGATAGAGTGGTTGGCACCTTCACTGACATTACATCAATTAAACAAAAAGCACAGGATATTCTAAATGCGGTGATGACAACAGAGGACATAGAAAGAAATAGAATTTCCAAAGATATACATGATGGTTTACAGCAAACGCTAACAGTTTCTTCATTGAATTTTCAAAAAGTAAGAAAAAGCATTGATGATTTACCGGCTGAAGTAATAGAAACTTTTGGAATAGGTTATGATTACCTTCAAAAGTCGATTAACGAAAGTCGCCATGTAGCACATAATTTGATGCCTAAAGCCATTGTAGATTTTGGAATAATCAAAGCCTTTGAAGATTTGATATATGAGGTAGATAAAAGTACAGATAGCATCGAATTTGAGTTCTTCCATAATTTTGGTGAGCATCAAATAAATAACCAACAAGTAAGATTGACCTTATACCGTATTCTTCAAGAAGGTATCAACAATATATTTAAGTATTCTAAAGCGACAAAAGTAGACATTCAATTAAAAAACTATGAGGATATTTATATGCTGACTATTGAGGACAATGGCGTAGGTTTTGATGCAGAAAAAGTATTAAAAGAGGAAAGTGGTTTAGGGTTTAAAGGAATGAAAAATCGATTGGATGCAATTGGCGGCTTTTTAGAAATAGAGAGTAAAGAAGGTAGAGGAACTACTTTAGTAATAGAGATTAATAAAAATTTTTAATAGATATATAAAATGGGAAAGATTAAACTATTCTTGGTTGATGATCACAAAATGATTCGAGAAGGATTAAAAAATTTCTTATTAGATGAAAGTGATTTTGAGATTACTGGTGAGGCTGAAAATGGTAAAGAGTGTTTGGATCAATTGGAAAAAAATAGTGATATCGACATTCTATTAACCGATGTGAATATGCCTATCATGGACGGTTTGGAGTTGGTTCAAAATGTAAAGGATAAATATCCGAACATAAAGATTATGGCACTTACCATGTTAGGTGAAAGTCAACATATTAAAAAAATGTTAGGCGAAGGTGCTATGGGGTACTTATTGAAAAACTGTAGCGAACAAGAATTGATTAATGGTATTCGAATGGTGTATTCTGGAGGGACATATTACTCACCTGAAGTAACTAATGCAATAATTAATAACATTAGAAAGGTGAAACCTCAAAAGTCGAATGTGGCATTAGAAGTACCTTTATCAGAAAGAGAAACGGAAGTACTCCATCTAATTTTAAAGGAAAAGACCAATAAAGAAATTGCTGATGAACTATTTATTAGTGTTCGAACAGTTGATGCTCACAAAAGAAATTTATTAGACAAAACAGGTAGTAAAAACCTGGCAGGATTAATTCTATATGCAATAGACCGCGAATTATTTGACGATATTTAAAAAAATAGCAAAATAGGTAATTCTCTAATAGACGTCTTTTCAAAACCCATTAGTTTTGTTGAAAACCTAAATTGAATGAATTTATTAATTGGAAAAGACAACAGTCTAAATAATAAACTTATTGAACAGATATACTATTTAACACCAATAAAAAGAGTTGAATTAAACGATATTTTAGAGCAAAAAATCACTTCAAGAGGATACATCTTTGTTAACCTTTTGGATGTTGATCTACCTTCTTCTAAAGTATTAAGTATCATCAAAAATAAGTTTCCTAACGATTGTATAGTAGCAATGCACTGCTTTCAGGTAGATCATATGATCAACAACCTAATGGAAGAAGGGTACAATGCTTATATTTCAATTTTAGATTTTTCAGAAGACTTATCATCTATTTTACCCTAACTAAGTAAATTACCTATAAGTATCTATTGGGTAATCCTCTAAACTATTGGAGGTGGTTTTTCGAGAGATTTGTAACATCAAAAAGGTTAATCTCTCAATTATGAAAAATCTATTTATTATCGTTTTTACTTTCGTTTCATTCTCTGTTTTTTCACAAACAGATGAGGAAAAAGCACAAGCCAATAATCCTTTGGCTCAGATAACAGCATTTAATCTACAACAATATTATTCTCCTAATTTATCAGGAAATAGCGAGGCAACATCAAGTACTTATTGGTTAAGATTTGCCAAACCAACAGGAAGGGTATTATGGAGAGTATCATTACCTTTTAGTACTTACTCAAATCCAGAAACAGGAGTGAGTACATCAGGCTTAGGAGACTTTGATTTGTTTGCGGTTTATCTAGCAGTTTCTAAACCTACATTATCAGTGGGTATTGGACCATCTGTTTCTGCACCTACAGCAACACATGCAACTCTAGGGTCTGGAAAATGGACAGCAGGTGCAGCTGCGGTTGCCTTTGCAAGTCTTTCACCTCAATTTCAAGCAGGAGGACTAGCGATTTGGAGAACGGATGTTGGAGGAGATGATCTCCGAGAGGATGTCAACATTTTAGCGTTTCAACCTTTTGCATTTTGGCAAGTAGGAAGCGGTGTTTACTTTAGAAGTGCTCCTACGTGGAATTTTAATTTAGAAAAAGGAACCTATAATGTTCCATTAGGCATTGGTCTAGGGAAAGTCATCAAGATCAATAAAACAGTGTGTAATTTCTTTATTGAGCCACAGTATTCTGTTTTACATCATGGAGATAATCAACCATTATTTCAGTTGTATTCAGCTTTAAATATGCAGTTTTAAAAATAAAAAAAGAGTAAGCCGATCATTCGACTTACTCTTTTATATATCTTAAAAATTAGATTATTTATTCCAAATCACCCAAGAAGCTTCAGCTTGACCAATCAACATATCCAAACCGTTCATTCCGTGTCCACCTTTTTCGCGGCAGATCTTTAAAAATTCAGTTTCGGCAGGGTTGTACACTACATCAAAGAAATAATGTTTGTCTGAAGTAAACTCATAGGGCAAATCTGGAGCTACGCCCACTTTTGGATGCATTCCTAATGGAGTAGTATTGATTACTAAAGTATGAGCTGTATAGATTTCTTCAGTAACATCACTATAAGCAATGCTCTCATCAGATCTATTTCTTGATACCGATAAGAAAGGAATTTTTAAATCGTCTAAAACGGCTTTAATTGCTTTTGATGCACCGCCAGTACCTAAAACCAAAGCCTTAAACTGAGTGTGAGGTAAAAAGCTTTCTAAAGAATTTTTGAAGCCGATATAATCAGAATTATAACCTGTCAACGTACCGTCTTCTTCGAATTTAATCACATTCGCTGCTCCAATTTTACCTGCAGTTTCAGGATCTAATCGATCTAAGAAAGGTATTACTTGTTCTTTATAAGGAATGGTTACATTCAATCCATTTAGCTGATTTTCTGTTAAAAGATCAGTAAACTGTTTGATGTTTTCCAATTCGAATAATTCATACTGACACCCTTCTATACCTTCTTTTTCATATTTCTCAGTAAAATATTTTTTTGAGAAAGAGTGTTCGAGGGGATAACCAATTAGTCCGTAAGTTTTCATGTCTAGATAATTTTTAAGTCCGCAAGTTACAAACTCATCTAATATAATTAAGCAGATGAAGAATAATATTAATCCATGATTTATAGTTTTTTTCTTCTTTGACTGTGTTACATACTGTAGATAAATTATTAATTTATATTACACCGGAAATATTTATTTGCTTAATCTTAAATTATTACACTAAAAGTTTACAACCCAATCCATATCCTTAAACCCAAAAGGATGTTTGTCAAATCATGAACCTAATTTATGGTATTTAATGAATGAAAGTTTAGATATTTATCATTTAGTGGACCGTCTTTCTGTTGCTATTGTAGTTTTTAAATTAACTAATAGCAAACATCGAGATTTTGATATCGTTATGGCTAACGATGCCAATCTTGAGGTTTGTGGCGTGGACATGAAACAGTTTGTGGGAAAAGACTTGAGAGCTACCTTCCCTGGAATTTATGAGTTAGGATTTCCTGAAAAGTATTATTAATGTCTTCAGAAAAATGAGGTGATAGAAGTAGGAGAGTTTGAATTCTCTTATAAAGATCATGCTATGAGATCTTATATACTAAAAGCCACTCCTCTTAGTAGTGATCATGTGATGATTACCTATGAATATATCTCAGAGCTTAAAAAGGTTAAATCTGAACTCACTCAGAAAAATAAAGATTTAAAAGAGAAAAACAGTTCATTAGAGGAATTTGCATATATCGCATCACATGATTTGCAGCAACCTCTAAATACCATTAATGGTTTTGTCGGTATTTTCAAATCTAAGTATCTCGATCTTCTTGATGAAACAGGCTTAAAATGCTTAAACTATATAGAAGAAGCATCGAATAGATTGCGAAATATGATACTGGGAATTTTAGAACATTCTCGTCTTGGTACTAACATAGTTGTAACAACTGTTGACTTAAATGAAACATTAGACGACATCGTTAAAGATTTACAGGGCATCATAACAAAAAAAGAGGGTGAGGTAAGAATAGGAAATTTACCTAAGGTGGAAGGGTGTGCTATAGGTCTTAGATTACTCTTTCAAAATTTAATAGAAAACGGATTGAAATATCAAAAGGATAATAACAAACCAATTATCGATATTTCATTTGAGGAGAAGGAAGGTTCCTATTTATTTCATATAAAAGATAATGGTATAGGAATTCAAGAGGAACATAAAGACAAAATATTTCAGGTATTCCAAAGACTTCATACCGATGAAACTATCTATAAAGGAAGTGGTTTAGGCCTTGCAAACTGTCAGAAAATAGTACAGCTCTGTGGAGGGAAATTATGGGTAGAATCGGTTTATGGTGAAGGAAGTACATTCAGTTTTACACTACCAAAAAAATAAATATATAGCAATGCTCTTAAAAAATATACTTCTAATTGACGATAGTGAATCGATCAGCTTTTTTAATCAATTAATCATTGAACAGGCTAATATCACCGAAAAGTGTACAATGCTTTTAAGTGGAGAAAAAGGTTTAGAGTATCTTCAGGAATATGATAAAGAGAAATATCCTTTACCTGAAATTATTCTATTAGATATTAATATGCCCAGAATGAATGGTTGGGAGTTTATAGAAGAATTTGATCAATTAGATAAATCAATTACCGAAAACATCACTTTGTTTATGCTTACTACATCTACCAATAAAGATGATAAAGATAAAGCATTAACCTATTCCACCGTAAAAGGATATTTAACGAAACCTTTAACTGAAGAGCAGTTGAATCAAGTTTTAGAAGTAAGGTCGAAACAAAAAGTATAAAAGAAAAAGGTGATTGCAAATTTAATGCAATCACCTTTTTTATATCAAGAAATAAGTGATTAAGCTAAACCACTATTTTCCATTTTTTCTAAATTATCAGCAATACGTAATCTATCGATAAAGTCTTGAATCTCACCGTCCATAACGATTGGTAAGTTAAATACCGAGTGGTTAATACGGTGATCGGTAACACGACCTTGAGGATAGTTGTATGTTCTAATTTTGTCCGAACGAGCACCAGAACCTACCATTGATTTACGTTCCGCACCAATTTCCTCTTGTCTTTTCTTTTCTTCAATAGCATAAAGACGAGACTTTAATTCTTTTAGTGCTTTATCGTAGTTTTTCAATTTCGATTTCTCATCCTGACATTGTACAATAATACCTGTAGGAAGGTGAGTTAAACGAATCGCAGAGTAAGTGGTGTTTACCGACTGACCACCAGGACCAGAAGAACAGAATTCGTCACGACGGATATCCGACATGTTCAATTCGATTTCCACATCATCCATTTCTGGAAGTACAGCAACTGAAGCCACAGAAGTGTGAATACGTCCTTGAGATTCTGTAGCCGGAACACGTTGTACACGGTGTACACCTGCTTCGTATTTCAACATACCATAAGCATCTTCACCTTGTATGTTGGCTACAATTTTGTTGAAACCACCAGAAGTACCGTCTACAAAGTCGGTAATTGATAACTTCCATTTGTGTCTTTCACAAAAACGTTGGTACATACGAAGTAAGTCACCAGCAAAAATAGAAGCTTCATCTCCACCTGCACCAGCTCTAATTTCAAAGATGGCGTTTTTAGAATCGTTAGGATCTTTTGGAATTAAAAGCATCTTTAACTCTTCTTCGATAGTAGGAATACCGTCTTGAAGTTCGTCAAGCTCCATTTTTGCCATTTCGCGCAACTCTGGATCTTTCTCTTCTTCTAATATTTCTTTTGCCTCATCAATACCTTCAAGCATAGCTTTATACTCAAAATATTTATCGACAACTTTTTGTAAATCTTTATATTCTTTATTCAGTTTAGCATACAATTTCATATCAGAAACTGTCTCAGGCTTAACTAAATCTTCGCTTACTTGATCAAAGCGTAATTTTATTTTTTCGAGTTTATCTAACATCTCTCTACGTCTCTTCTAATTTTTCTACAAATGTAGTATTTTTTTGGGTATAGCATGTTGAGAATATATGATTTATAAATAATTATTCTCAAAAAATACGGGTCATTTCTTGGAAAAGTCTATTTATTCTTAATTAAGACCTTTCCTTTTTCATCCCATTCGTATTTTACTACAGGACCAGAGTAGCTTTTATCATACACTCTGTTTTTGTTTCTATGCCTAGTGATTTTCTTCTTTCGTTGCCTTCCTCTTTTATCTACAGCATCGTAATATTCTGTCCAATCACCGATTTTCATTCCATATTTATAGGAACCTACTTCCTTTTTTCTTCCACTTTCGTAAAAGGATTGATAGATGCCATTTTTCTCTTCAAATTGAATAGGAATAACTTCTTTGACTTTTGTTTGCTTTGAATCGTAATATTGAATTTTTGACTCTTTTGGAAATCCCATATAATAGAACTTCTTATCTTTTATTTCTTTGTCTTTACCGTACCATACCCAACGCCCAGTTAGTAGTCCTTTGTAGAATTGCCCCGTAGTCAACGTATCTTTATCTACAATTTTTACATAGGTACCGTGTAAAGGAAAACCGTATTCAGGTCTAGAAACAGTTTTCTTTTCAATTTTTTTCTCTTTAGGATTGTAGAAATACTTTACTGGAGCGTATTTACTAGGCTCTTCATATTCAGGAAGTATAAAGAAAAGTTCAAAAATGGTATTTCCTTTTGAATTCGTTCTTGTATAGGCTCTTTTGGTTTTAATGCCCCAAAAAACCTTTTTCTTTTTCTTCTTTTTTCTTTTAGCAACCTCTTGTTCATCGGGTGCACCAGGATTTAGTTCAATTGTTGGTGCATCTTCGCTTACGGAATCCATTTCAACGACCAAAGGTTTCTTCTTTGTTTTTTTTTCTTCATCATCTTGTCCAAAAGTATTTAAGGTAATACCCAAGATTAAGAAGCATAAAAAGAATATACGTTTATGTACTAACATCATACTTTATTAGGCTTAGAAGTCGTCCCCGTCATCTTCCTCATCATCCACAGGAATTTCATCCATACTTCCTCCTTCTTCCTCATCATCATTTCCTCCTTCATCATCAAGACCTTCAAATCCGTTACCGAAGTCTTCTTCTGGAATTTCAGGAGACATTTGTTTGTCTAATTCATCAGTATATCTAGATGGAGGCATTTGCCCATCTCTATAATTGGCATAGAATCTATCTAAGAAGGCCGATGTTTGATCTGGGGTAGACAAAGTTACACCCTTTTGTTTTTCTAAAAAGGCGTTGAATTCTTTATTTGAGCTAAATATACTCATTTCTTCGTTTTGAAGACGAATGTAATACCATGTTCCTGTAGGACCTTCTAAGAACATATTCACTACATCATCACTTTCTTCTCCTCCTTCATCTCTGTTCTCTTCTTTAGGGATTTCTATGAATCCACTAATATTGGTATTAATATATTCCCCAAAAGCAGAAAGCACTTTCATATTATCACTTGTAGAATAGAAAGCAGCATAATCGCTACTCCATTCCATTTCATTATCAAGAACAACAATGTAATTAGATAAAAGGTTAGTGATACTCTTTCCTTGCATATAACCTTTAATTTGAGAAGGTTCAAAAAGAGAGGTAATCTGATGATTTAATTCTCCTAACCCTTCAATATCGTAATCTTCAGGAATTACTCTTGTCGCATTTTCAGCATTCGATGCTAAAAAGTTTTTCATATTGGCTGATACAGTTGATGAAGGTTTTACTCCACCAATCGCGAAAGAAGCGTTTAATGTAGTTTCTGATAATCCATGATAAGCACTTCCGTCAACTCCAGCTTTCAATACATTTATTTTAGCCTTATCGTCTTTGGCAATGAATTCGAATTTACCTTTAAACTCTACTTTCTTTTCTTCTGGAGAATACGACATGAAATTACCCAAGAAAGGAGCAAGAACCTCATCCTCTTCCATTCCTTTGTAGTAATACTCAGGTTTGATATGATAAACACCCGTTTGAGAAGTACCATCGTTTGAATCGAAAGTTAAACGTCCTTCGATTTCGAATAGTTTTCTAATATTGTCTGCTCTGTAATCATCAGGTCTTTCAATAAAAGAGTTATTGATAGCGTAATTAAGATTATCGTAGTAAAGGCCAGTGATTAAAGGAAGATTTTCGTCAGAAGATTTTATGGTATTGTCTATGATGACATGAGCAATAGTATCTTCCTCACCATTGATATCGTCATTTCTAGATTCATAACTAAACCATTTGTTTTCGTCTCCCCCCATGGCAAGTCTAACATTACCATCTTTGAACCTTGCTGCACTTTTACTTTCAGTTAATCCAATCTTACCGTAGTATTCTAAGCCACCTAAGAACATTAGAGGATCGTCTACAGAAATCTTACCATAGGCTCTTGCTTCTAATGTATTTTCTTGAGCCGTATTGCTGTAGTATTCTTTTTCAACAACTCGATCAATTTTGATGATTTTTTCTTCACCCAAATTGTTTCTGTACAAGTAATCTCCAGAACCTTCTAATTTTTTACTTGATAAAAGTTTTACTGAGGCATTAAAAATTCTGTGTTTATCATCTAACTCAGAATATTTACCTAGAATCATGGTAGCGTTTTCTAGGTTTTCAATCTCAGCATTTTGTTTGATATGTACAGTTTGATTTGCAGAATCAAGAATCACTCTAATATTACTAATATCAATGTAATCTACATTGATGATGTTAAGTTTGTTATCCACCAAGTCGTAGTAGGCAGAATCACCTTTGATTAATAGTGAGTCTTGTTCAGGCTTCGTTGAAATAAACTTACCTTTCATGTTGTTCTCACTGTTCATCACAATGTTTTTATCTGCAACATTCCACTTCGCCTTATTAATTGATGTTTCAAATTGTACAAAAGGGAAAGTAAGAACAGATTTGGTATTGGAATTTTGTTCCGTTCGCAGATCGACAATATTTTTTTCAATGTTTCTTAAGACCATAACGTCGTTGCCTAACATAGAAGGTTCGCCATCTATACCGGAATGGATTAAGAACTTAGAGTGTCTACTAATATAAATATCCTTTTTAAAGTGAATATTGGCAGAACGGTTATAGGAATCAGTTGTTTCGATTTCACCTTTACCAAATACCTCTCTTGGAACTAAGGCTAGCTCACCACTAAACTTAATATCATCATTATAAATAGTAAAAGGTCTTGCATGAGTTCCTGTGAAAGCCATACTGTCACGATTTACGTACCAAGTCATGTCGTAGGTACTCATCGTTACTCTCGGGTGAACTTCCGATTCGATAACACCTGCAGTACCTGTCGTTGTTAGGGAATCAGAATAGAAAATGAAATCATCAGATTTGAATTCACTACCTAAGTAATGAAGTTCTCCTGCACCTCTAATACCACGGTGGTTTAAAGTAATTTTACCGTCAAAATCACCTTTTCCTTTTGTTGAATCTTTTGAGTTTAAGAACTTAGGGTTAAGGTAAACAGGCCACCCTCTTGGGTTCGACCATGGCTGATCGGCATCAGTTTCTCTTTCTAAAGTGAAAATACCCGATTGCTGATCCATGGTGACCTCATCTCTAAAAGTAGGGAAGATACCACCAGAGTTAAAAACACCATCAAAAGAAACATCAGAGTGTATTTTAGAGGCATCTACTGTAAAAGTATCTAATTCAAAAACGATACGTCTATCATAGGCGCCATTTAAAACAGTAGGTCTATCGTAGAAAATTCTACCACCCTTGCTGCTGTCAGATCTAGCATTAAAAGAAGGATAACCTGAGATATCAAGTAATCCGCTTTTATTAAATAATTTATTGATAAATAATGTACCACCAGTTTCCACTAGTGGGTTAGGAGATTCTATTTTCTTACCTGAAGCAGAATCTTCTACAATAAAATTAATGGAATCGACTTCCGAGAGTTTGATTAAGAAGCTATCATAATTGAATATGAATTTTCTACCTCTGAAAATATAAGTACCGGCAACGAACTTACCTCCAAAAACTATTTCTCTATTGCTATTGATTTGAACTCCATTACTATCGGGTTCTGCATAAACATTTAAAGAATCTGATATTGGGAAGTAAGGTACTTTCTTTACATCAAGGACAGTTGAATCGTCCATTGATAAACTTGCATTGGCCGTCTGATTATCTGGAAATAAACCTGCGATAGCGATATTATCAAAGTCTCTATCCAATAGCATTTCTTCTTGAGCCATTGATAGATTATCGAAATTCATTCTTGATGTTAAATGATATCTTCTTCTTTCACTTGCAGCAAAATAGTATCTATCATAGTAGCGGTAAGCCTTATCCGTAAGTTTAACAATATCACTATATGGATTGTATTGGATCAAACCTTCCAAAGACATCGCTTGCAAACTCTCTCTAAAAAGATCTTCATTAATACCTGTACCATTTAAAAGTTCAGAAATTCCAAAGCACTCTTTTCTGTGATTACGAGAGTAGGACACGAGCATAACCAAAGGGTGGAACTTTTTAAAACCTTGTATTCTATTGAAGAAACCAGTTTGAAAGAAATCGTCTGATTCTACAATTAGAGGAACTACTTTTTCACCTCCAGTAATACGGAACTCCAAAGAGTCTTCTTGAAGGTTCATGGTGATTGCATCAGCATGAACACCAACTTTTTGATTACTTAATTGAAATGGATTAAAGCGATAAACATCTGTAGTTTTTCTGAAATATACATTTTCTAGACTATCATTTAATGATAGACTCATGTTTACACTAGGGTGGGTGATTGAATCTCCGTTAGCATAATAAACCACTAGGTCTCCTGATTTAGAACGAATATTAGAATAGTCATCAGAAAAACGCCATGCTTTACTTGATGCAATAGTGAATACTGTTGAAGTATCATTTGCATAAGTTAAATGACTTGATGAACCTGAAATGGCTTTTGAGGCAACATGTCTTCCTTTTAACGCAAAACCACCTTCAAAATCAATATGATCATTTAAATTATTCCACTTATAGATGTTGTTATAACTAATAAATTGTGGATAAATAGCTTTTTCTGGAGATTGATTATAATGTCCACTTTTGTAGGTAAAAGCACCAATAGCGATTGTGTCCAATACAGAGGGGAAATACATCTCTGCGTGATCTGCTTCAATATGAGCATTACGGGTATCGAAAGAGAAATAAGGTAATTCTGTCCAAGCTGAATCTTTTGAGAAGCCTACATTTTCCCAGTACACACGCCCACCTCTACAAATCAAAGTATCTGATTGAAAGAGCAGAGTACCCACTGTTTTTTCAAGTAAAAGGGTATCATGCTTTGTAGTGATAATTAAATCTGCTTCAGTAATTTTCAACATAGGACCTTCCTCTTCGGCAAGGTCTTCTATAACTGGATCAAAATCTCTATTTTCAATCACATCCACCGGACAATCGCTTACATAATCTGTTCCGTTGGCATAACTATCTGCATTATTGGTATCTTCTCCATAATCAGAGATATTGCTATCATCTCCACCCCAAGAATCTTCCCAATCAGATGAGGATGCATCATCGCTATCCCAGCTGCTATCACCACTGTCCCAACTACTATCGTCGGAACTCCAATCAGAAGAAGAGTCGTTGTCATCCCAGCTGTACTCTTCACCAGAATCACTACTATCGTTATCATCCCAACTATATTCTCCATCACTTTGCTCAGTATTTGTATCAGAAGTTTCTTCTTCGGTAGTTTCTTGATTTTCCTCATCGGAACCAAACCAATCTTCTTTAGGAGTTTCCTCTTTAGGTATTTCTTCCACTTGTACCAACATATCTTCAGCAATAGCACCTGAAGCACTAAGTCTGTGTTCGAAAGTGAAATTACCTCCCTGTACTTTTATGTTGGTATACTTTGATTTTTCTAAATAGCCGTCTTTTAAGAAGACATGAGATTTTCGGAAGAAGTTTTGGGTAACCTTTGGAGAATAAGCCAATAAACTCGTGTCGGCAATCTCTAAAAATCGGGTGAACTGAGGGTTTAATCGTTGTCCAGAGTCAAGAAATGCAATAATACATTTGTAGTACTCTGCTGCTTGTCTTCTGTAATCAATTCTATTTTTATGAAGTCTTTTGGTGGATTTATATATCCATTGTTTTTGGGTGTCGTCGATCACATTGTTTTGCCAATGTGACTCAAAATCGTCGTACAAAGAATCGGTACCATATCTTACGCCTTTCTCAAAGTATAAATTGAGGTCGACTAAAAAGCTATCGTACTCTGCAAATAACCTAAAGTGTTGGTTTTTGTCTTCTTTTACCTTCTTTTTTTTGCCTTGACCAAAAGTGTCTTGAGCGGCAATCATGACGAAAGAAACAATAGAAAGAAAAAGTATATATCTGAATTTTGATATCATTTTTTGAATCAAAAGTAGGCTTCTGTTAGAAAATATAGGCTGTAAGTGAAGTGACTTCAGTTACAGCCTAAAGTATTGTACCTTTAAATTGCAAAAAATAATCCAAATTGCACTTACGTCCTTTAATTTTTAAAGACAGCACTAATCCAATTATCTTTTTCTAGATGAGAAGCATAGGTTAAACCAAATTCTGCAGCTCTTTCTTTAATTATTGGTAGGTCTTCTGAGTAGAAACCACTAAGTAATAAATGTCCACCATCTGTAATAAGACTTTGGTAAGTAGACATCTCTTCTAACAAGACATTTCTATTGATGTTCGCAAGGACAATTTCATATTTATCCAGCTTTTCCATCTCACTAACAGTACCTACTGTAACGCGAATATCAACATTGTTTAGTTTAGCATTTTCGAGTGCATTTTCACACGACCAATCTTCAATATCGCAAGCATCTACTTGTTTGGCTCCTAGGATTTTAGCCATTACAGCAAGTATGCCGGTACCACAACCTAAATCGGCTACATTTTTACCACTATGATCAATAGAAAGTTGGTTTCTAAGCATCAATGTAGTTGTTGCATGATGCCCCGTTCCAAAAGACATTTTTGGAGTGATAATGATTTCGTACTTGTACTTTGGATCTTTCTCATGGAAAGAAGCACGTATTTGTAAATCTTCAGAAATTTCTACTGGATTGTAATGACTTTCCCATAGCTTGTTCCAGTTTTGTTTTTCTTGTTCCTCAATGCTGTAAGTCATTTGATCATCAAAAAAACTCAACGCCTCATTTACTTCTTCTTCTTGGTATAATGTGCTTTCTATTGAAGCTTCAAAACCAGTTTCATTTTCTAAGAAAGCGTCGAAACCAACATTTCCTAGAATCGCTTGAAGAACCTCGCTCAATTCTTCCTCACATTTAACTTTGATGACCGTGTATTTCATTATTTAATTTCTGATATAATTGACAAATGAGTAGGCATATGGAGATTTTTCTCCTTTTGGGTATTCAAATCTAGATATTTCTGTGTATTCTTCGCAAGAAATTTCAGGAAAGAATGTATCTCCTGTAAATTGATCGTGAATTTCTGTAATGTACAGTTTATCAGCCAATTTAATAGCTTCTTGATAAAGCACACCACCACCAATAATAAAGACTTCATTTTCTCCTTTTTGGCGAGCGTATTCAATCGCTTCTTCCAACCCGGAAGATAAAACTCCACCTTCATAAGGCTGATATTCTTTATTTCTTGAGATGACAATATTTAACCTGTTGGGTAAGCATTTCCCGATAGACTCATGGGTTTTTCTGCCCATTATCACACAATGTCCTGAAGTAACTTTTTTAAAATATTTAAGGTCTGCGGGTATATGCCAAATAAGTTGATTGTCTTTCCCTATCACATTATTTGCTGCCTTAGCAACAATGATAGATATTTTCATGATTCTAATTTATTATTCTGTATAAGCGACAATGATTAATTAAATCTTGATTACGCTTTTGATTTTTGAAAAAATAGTATTCGTTACCCTACGATGTAGAATATAATTGTAATTGATTTTGTTTGAGTGAAAGTTTTTCAACAAAATCAGATTTTCACAATCTCCGATGAATTAAAGTTTATCATTTATAAGCCACTTAACGGTTTGATTTTTAATGCACTTTTAGTAAATGATAAATATAGCTAGAGTTTTCAAAAATCTAACTGTAAATCAATTTATCTTATGGAAGAAGTTCGACAAAAATAAGAGAAAGACTTGAATTTTTTATCAATTATATGAAAAGGTGACTTGTAGTAATCAATTATAGAATGTAAATTACTGTATAGCTCGAATTTGATACTCATTTAATTTAATTTCAAGTTCTTCTAAAGACCCTAAATCATCTGATAATACGTTAAACAAAACTCACTTGAAAAAGAAATTCTACAAAATAATACTCTTGTTTCTATTCGCATTACCATTCAATAGTTATGCTCAATTCCCTGTGGAAGAAGAAGATGAGTATTATGAAAAAGAATGGGCATTTGGTGTAATGATGAACACTTACGGTGGTTTCATTGGAGGTGTTTCTATTCGTCATGCCCGTAATTACTTTTATCGACATAAAATTGAACAATCCCTTGGTCAAGGTAGTGGAAAAACAAAGGTCTCAACTGGTACCGTTGGAAAAATCGAAAGAGAAGGGAAGTACCACTCTTTCAATTTAGAAATACTTAGTATCCGACATCCTAAGGAACAAAAAAGAGCTGCATCACCAACAGGAGATGGAGTGGTATATGGTAAAATGAATAGATTATATGCTATTCGACCAATGTTTGGTAAGGAGTGGATTTTATTTAAAAAAGCTAGAAAACAAGGTGTGCAGGTAAATGTTATTGGTTCTGCAGGTCCTTCAATTGGTGTGATCGTTCCTTACTTAGTGAAATACAACAAGGATGGAACCACTCAATCGGCTCAATTTGATCAAGATGATTACTTAACCAATTTTACCTCTATTTTAGGAACAGCTTCTTTTGGTGAAGCTTTATCTAAAGCGAGTGTTACTCCAGGTTTAGCGTTTAAAGCCTCTCTATCTTTCGAATTTGGAATGAGCAAAAGGAGTATTACTGGTATTGAAGCCGGTATTATTGGAGATGTCTATGCTAAAAAAGTGAAAATTATGGCAACAGATGATAATAGAAACTTCTATTCTGCTATGTTCTTAACTTTCTTCTTCGGTAGTAGAAAATAAAGTAATTCATTATTCATTAACTTTACTCTAGATTCCATCGTAAAATTATCTGATTGGAGTCTTAATTAAGATCCTTTTTAACTCAAACCATTAAATTAGAATTAGCGAAACTCATGAAAATCAACAAAGTCTTTGAAAATAACAAAGAATGGGTGAAGTCCCATTTAAATGTCGATGATAAGTATTTTGAAAACTTGGCGAAAGGTCAAAGCCCAGAAATTCTTTACATAGGATGCTCAGATAGTAGAGTAACTGCAGAAAGTATGATGGGGGCTAACCCAGGTGAAGTATTTGTTTTAAGAAATATTGCAAATACGGTATCCAATTTAGACTTATCTGCATTATCCGTAATTAATTATGCAGTCGACCATCTAAAAGTAAAACACATTGTAGTGTGTGGTCACTATAGTTGTGGAGGTGTAAAAGCGGCAATGACGGCAGCTGATTTAGGAACTTTAAATCCTTGGTTAAGAAACATAAGAGATGTGTATCGTCTGAATGCAGAAGAGTTAGATGCTATTACAGATGAGGATAAAAGATACGACCGTTTAGTAGAATTAAACGTAGTTGAAAATGCTATTAATACCATGAAAACTCCTGAAGTTCAAGCTGCAATGAAACGTGGTGAAATTGAGGTTCATGGTTGGGTATTTGATATTAAAACCGGAACTATTATTGACCTTAAAGTAGATTTCAAAAAAGTATTTGATAAGGTCGAAAATATTTATGATCTAGGTTAATTAATTTACCTAGTATATTAAAAAAGAGGTATTCTTCATCAGAATACCTCTTTTTAATGCTCATTACCTTCATAGATCCACATAGGAATCGTTTCACCTGCTTTTTGAAATCCGACTTTCTGATAAAATGCCTCAGCTTCTTTATCTGCTGTAAGCATTTGCATATGAAACCCTTTGTAAATCTGAAGTAACTTATCAACAATTTTTTTTCCAATCCCTTTTCCTTGATGATCCGGATGAACAAGAAGATGTGGGAAATACACCACCAAGTATCCATCTGATATTGCATTGCCAATTCCCACCAATTGATCATCTTCCCAAGCAGATATCAAAGAATGAGAATTTCTAAGTGCATTATGTAATTGCTCTGGCTTTTCTGCTGCACTCCATTTATTGGCTTTATAAAGTTTAATAATTTGATCTTCAGGAATATCTTTTGAATTTGAAATAGTGATTTCCATAATAAGTTAATACGGTTTTTTATCTAGCTGCTTTAAAACTCTTTTGTCTCTAGAGTATACATCCTCATAAAAATGAATAGATTCCTCAGGACCTAATATCGCCGTGAAATACATTAGATAAACGGTAGGCCTATGCATAATAATGACCCTTTTGAGTTCGCCTTCTTTTATGATTTCATTGATCTTTTTCTCCGTATACTTCTCGTCTTCTAAAAGAATCGAAGCTAATTTTACAGGTTGATATACTCGAATACAGCCATGACTAAATGCTCTAGTATTTCTACTAAACAGATATCTTGATGGCGTATCGTGTAAATAAATAGAATATTTATTTGGGAATATAAACTTGACGTGTCCCAAAGCATTTCCTGGTCCAGAACCTTGGACAATTGTATATGGAAAGTTGTTTGTCTTTATGGACTTCCAATCAACTGTAGTTGCATCGACGATCTTATTATAACGATCATACAATTTCATGTTATTCCTAGAAAGGTAATTGGCATCCTTTTTTAATTTAGGAAGCATTTCTTTAGAGGCAATACTGTAAGGAACCGTCCAAGTAGGGTTGATATCTATATAGCTTAATTTAGCTTTAAAAACAGGTGTTTGATGATAAGGCTTGCCAATAATCACCTTTGTTTGATAATACCAAGAGTTATTTTTATGTAGGTATAATTCGAAACTAGGGATGTTTACGAAGATAAAATTATCCTTCTCTTCATGATTAATCCAACGTGTTCTTTCTAAGTTGATCCTCAGCGTATTGATACGGTCATCAATAGATATGTTCAATGCTTTTTGAGTCGCTTTCCCTACCTGTCCATCTTGAACCAATCCATACATTTTTTGAAACTTGATGACAGAATTCTTTAAGTTTTCATCAAATACTCTGGAAAGTGTATCTAAATAAGACACCTTTACCCAAGAAGAATCATAGTAAGGGATGGGAGAATAAGGAATTACAGATCGAATTGTATCAATCTCTGGATTTATTGATGGAGAATTGACGACAGTTACACCTTCTGTTTGTGTTCTTAGAAGAGTATCTATTTTTAGAACGGTAGTGTCATACCTAAAAAGTGTATTTGTGGTTGCTAAACGTTTTCTTAAAAATGGGATTTCATCATTTTCATCTCCGATTTCTAAATTCTCCATTTTAGGAAGTTTATGCCAACCACCGTTTTCTTTAATTTTTCGGAATTCGAATAATGATTTTTTTAACCCAAGGTATAATTCGTTTTTTGGTTTAAGCTGCTCAATAGCTTCCTTGATAAGATGACCTTGTATTGGTTCCAAGAACAACTCCACTCGGTCGCCATCAAATTCTTTGGAGTCGTAGTTCCAAGTGGTTGATATAGATTCAGGTTGAACCTTTCCCCATATTAAGTGAGAAGATAATAAAACTCCAGCATCTGTAAGTAGAATATCTAATTGGGCCTGTTCTCTAGGTGATCTTGGGTTTTTATCAAGGAGCTCATTAATAATCTTCAAATGATAATGTTCTGGATTTAATCCATCATGATAAGCTTCTTGAATGCAATACAATAGATCGTTGATATTGCTAGTATCACTCCATATTTCCTGATAGTCTAACCTATTATACATTAATGGCATTAAACTATCAGAAAAAACGGTGAATTGAGGGTCTTCTTTAAGTGTGGTAAGTATATTTTTTATTTCATTTTGAACGGTGTTTTGAGCGTTAAGCTTATTAGAAGTTAAGCTTAACGCCAAAAGAAATAAAATGCTTAAAGAGTAGAGTCTAGAATAAGTAGAAAGTGGTTTGTTCATCAATTTAAAATTTTGATGTTATTCTTCAGTGATGATTTTATGATACCTATTAATGTTTTCTAAACATTTTTCAAGTGTTGTAACAGCTTGATTAATATCATCCATTTCAATACCTGAGGTAATCTCTAAAATAGCAGTTCCAGCAATTCCTAAAACTTGGTCTTTAAGGTCTCTAGCTCTTCTCGTTAAATAGACTAACTTAGATCTTTTGTCGGTTGGATTAGGAACTCTAGTCACTAGATTGTTTTTTTCCATATTGTCGATAAGACTGGTAATACTCGCCCTATTTTTCAATAAAAAGTTAGCAAATTCTTGCTGAGCTCTTCCATCTTTTTCCCAAAGCATTACAAGTACATCCCATTGCTCCCTTGAAATAGGTAAGCTTTCTTTCTCAAATGCTCTTCCTAAAGTGTAGTTTCCTAGTCTAGAAGTTTGTGCAATTATTTTAGTGAGGCGTCTTCTTTTTTCCACCTCTTCTCCCATAAGGTTACTCATAGCGATATTTTTAGAGTAGATTGATTTTTTATAAAGTAGCCAATAATTGAAATATAATATAGACTACAAAAAGGTATTCCCTTTTATGGTAAACTGATATGTTAAACAGCCAATTTACAATATTGTTTGTGTTTAACCAAAATAAGAAATTGATATTAATTAAAAGATGAAAAAATAAAATAGATGAATAATTGAGTTTAGTTCGAGGAGAAAATCAAAAAGCAGACATATTATTTAGTGTATTTGTACTACTTAAGACAAAATGACATTGTTTTATTGTTATTTTTGATTAGAGCAAGACAAAATGACATCTATTTTCAATTGGTACACTCATTGTCTAATTCGAATTGAATTTGAATTTAAAATACACTAAAAATATTTATAGAAATGAGCATCAATAATGTTTGTTATACTCCAAGAAATAAAAGGAGATTTGTAAATAATATGAATCAAGATTTACAAAAAAATATTCCAGTAAACATAATAGAAAATGATAAGGAATATATAGTGGAGTTCATTGTACCAAAGTATCAAAAAGAAAACTTTTCAATTGATATAGAGGATAAAGTACTATCGGTGAAATACACTTCAGCTAAAGATGAAGATACTAAAGAGGAAGTGAAATATATTTCAAATACATATCAAGTAGTTGATTTTGAAAAGAAATATAAATTACCAAAAGATGTAAATTATGAAGGATTTAGTGCTTCATTTAATGAAGGTATTTTATTAATTAATCTACCAAAATCAGAAGAAAAACAACCTATTAATATCGAAATAAAATAATAAAAGTCATGAGATATACAGTAAATAACCACCCAACATCATTATTTTCATCATTGTTTAACGATGTAGCCAATGTTCTTGATAATGTTAGTGTTCCTAACAATCAGGTACCCGTAAATATTTTAAAAACGGAAGAAGGATATACGCTAGAAATCTTTGTTCCGGGTATTAAGAAAGAGGAAGTAGCTTTGTCTGTAGACGATAATAAATTGAAAGTTGCTTACAAATACCAAGAGGATAAGGAAGTAAAATACCTTAAAAGAGAGTTTGTAAGAAAAGACTTCGAAAGAGTTTTTGATCTTCCAAATACTGTAGATGTAGAAGCGATTCAAGCGAATTTTGATCAAGGTGTTTTAACGATTTCACTTCCAAAAAGTGAAAAAGCAGCCAAGAAAACGATCGAAATTGTTTAGTTCTAGAAAATTTCAATAAAATTTTAGCCAACTTGATTATTCAAGTTGGCTTTTTTTATTAATCCATCCCGAATTCTGTAAATTGCAATTTGTAAATCTAAATACTAAGAATATTACGATTAATTGGTAATGCTTATATTTGGTTTGTACTTTTTGATAAAAGACGACATGTCTAAATATCAATAATTTGTACTTTTTTCAACGGTTAAAAAAATGACATTTTTGTCATCAACTATGAAGCGACTTTATACAGTTCTTTTTTGTCTAATTTTTTCATTTCAAGCATGGTCTCAAGATGGACCTGGAAAAACTGAAGCCGAACATTACGCTTATGCAAAGAAGTTAATAGATCAAAGGAATTATCAGCCAGGAAAAACAATCTTGGAGAAGATGATGACTATGAAAAATGCTTCATTACAGCCCTATGCTTTGATGTTAATGGCTCATGCTAATTATGAAGAAAAAAATTATACAGAAACAGTCAAAAACTTAGAGAAAATAGAAACTTCTTACCCAAATTGGGAGAACAAAGAAGAAGTAAACTATTTGAAAGGTTGTGCTTTGGTGAAATCTGGAAATTTAGATCAAGCATTGGTTTCTTTTAATAATGTAAAATCAGAAAAGTATCAGGATTACATTAAGACGTTCACTACACAAAAAGCGAGCGATTTAACTATTGACGAACTAAAGCCATTATCAGAAAAATATAACGATAACGAAATTCTAAAATTAGCCTTGCTTGAAAAACTTCAAGATCAACCAGAAGATCAAGTGGACAAAGCATTATTAGAACAATTGGCAACTGATTTAGGTATTTCTATCGAAAAGCATGTCATTAGAAAAACGCAACATAAAGATGTTTACAATATCGCTGTAGTTCTTCCTTTCTTTACTGAAACAACAGACGGTACTGCTTTAAGAGTTAAAAATGAATTTGTCTATAATATCTATCAAGGTATTTTGATAGCAAAGGACTATTTAGATAAAAGAGATATTCGCCTAAATATTCAAACATTTGATACCAAAAGAGATTCTGCACATGTAAGAGAAGTATTGAATCAAGAAGATTTTAAAAATATTGATTTGATTGTTGGGCCATTGTACGCCGATATGATTCCTGTTGTACAAAAGTTTTCTAGTGAGTCTGGAATTCCAATGGTCAATCCAATATCAAAAAATGATATGATTATTGAGGGGTACCCGAATTCTTTCCTTACATCTACAACATCAAAAACGATTGGTAAGTATTTAGGTACGAAACTTAGAAAAGACGAGTTAGCTAATTTAGAATTACTTCCAGAGGAAGATTCGATAAGAATAAAGGCAGACACGGTAGAAGCTTACGTTATTTTTGGTCATTCTACGAAAGAAAAGGAAATGGCCAAATCATTTAAAGAAGCGTATGAGAAAGAAGGTGGTAAGATTGCTGTTTTCCAAGAATACGATCCAGTAGATGGTTTTAATGTAGCTCAAGAACTTTTCGACCCTTTGGCTTTTGTCGATTTGGATTCTATTCAATATGTAAGAGATTCAACAGCTCATGTATTCATTTCAGTAACCAATGAAGTCGCAGCATTAAGTACAGTAAGTGCGTTGCTTTCTTTAGGTACTGTAGCCGATGTTTATGTACCAGAAGAGTGGCTGAAATTTAAACAATTAAGTTATGCTCAAATGGAATCTGCCGGAATTAATATTTTGTTCCCAAGTTGGTATAACGACGATACTTATAATGCTAAATTGTTTGTGAAAAAATATCATGAGCAATTTAATAATCAGCCTTCTGACTTTGTATTTAAAGGTTTTGAAACCATGTTTACTTTCGGTAATATCTTAAAGGAATATGGAAATGGTTTTGTGAATCCATTAAAACAAAATGAGAAATTAATGAAAGGGTATATGCAGGAAGCATTTAATTATTATGAGTCTCAAGACAATCAGTATATCCCGATTATTCAATTTATTGATGGTGATTTGAAAAATATGACACCACCTCAGTTTGAGCAGGATTATTAATTTTTGCTTATTAATAAGGATAAACAGATCCTCAGAAAAACTGTTTTATGAGTACATTTGCTTGTAAAACAGTTTTTTTGATATACAAATATCACACATCAGAATGCCTTACGTAGACGAGAGTTATGTGAAGTTCTATAACACCGAGTATTTTAAACAATATACAGAAGTGGAAGGACTGATCGATTACCTTAAAACTTTTGCAACCGAAGAACGATTAGAAAAAATTCAGGAGGTATTGCAAGGGAGAACAAATCACCTGACCGTTTTGTTGGAAGAAATTTATAAACCACAAAATGGGGCTGCAGTAATGCGTACATGTGATTGTTTTGGTATTCAACAGCTACATGTAATCGATGCTGAAGATAGATTTCAATTGTCTACAAGTGTGGCTAAGGGAGCTGCAAAGTGGGTAGATTTACATAAATATTCTTCGCTTAAATCTTCTGTTGAACATCTTAAGTCAAAAGGCTATAAATTAGTAGCGACATCTCCACATACGGATATGACTTTGGATGATTTGCCAGTAGATGAACCACTTGCTTTGATGTTTGGAAATGAGTTTGCGGGTCTAACAGATGAAGCGGTAGAAATGGCCGATTACAAAGTGAAAATCCCAATGCATGGTTTTGCAGAAAGTTTTAATATTTCTGTCTCAGCAGCTTTGGTTTTAAATCAGTTGAGTATTAAAATGCGCAAATCACCTGATATTGATTGGACCTTGAGGGATGATGAAAAAAAATTAATAGAAGGAGCATGGGTGTGTAAATCGCTCAAGTTTTTTGAAAATTTATTGAAGACCTATCCACCAAAAAAATAAATATATAATGGCTAAAGATCTTAGAATAGTATTTATGGGTACTCCAGATTTTGCTGTACCATCATTAAAAATACTAGTAGAAAACGGTTACAATGTAGTAGGAGTAATTACTGCGCCCGATAAACCTGCAGGAAGAGGTAGAAAACTACAATCTTCTCCAGTAAAAGCTTATGCAGAGGAAGCGGGTTTACATATTATGCAACCTACTAATTTAAAGGCGGAAGAGTTTCAGACTGAATTAAGAAATTTAGAGGTGGATCTTCAGGTTGTAGTAGCATTTAGAATGTTACCAGAATCTGTTTGGAGTATGCCTAAGATTGGTACGTTTAATTTGCATGGTTCATTATTACCTGATTATAGAGGTGCTGCACCTATCAACTGGGCGATTATTAATGGTGAAAAAGTAACTGGCGTAACTACTTTCTTCTTAAAACATGAGATTGATACAGGTGATGTTTTGTTCCAACAAGAAGAACCTATTCATGAAGAAGATACCGTAGGAGACGTTTACTACCGTTTGATGAACATTGGTGGTGATTTAGTGCTTAAAACGGTTCAAAAAATTGAAGCTGGCGATTATACTACAACTCCTCAGGTAATTAAGGGAGAACCAAAGCACGCACCTAAAATATTTAAGGAAACTTGTAAAGTAGATTTCTCTCAAGATACAGAAACTGTATATAACTTTATTCGTGGTTTATCTCCTTATCCAGCAGCTTGGACAGAGATACAAGGGAAAACTTATAAGTTATTTAAAGTGGGAAAAGTCTATTATGAATCCATTGAAGCAAACGAAGATGGATTTGCTACTGATAATAAAAAGTACTTCTACATTAAGACCAAAGATGGTTTTATAGAAGTAAAAGAATGGCAAATGCAAGGGAAGAAGAGAATGGCTATAGATGCGTTTTTACTAGGAACGAAGTTCTAAAAAAAATAGCACATACAATAAAAAAGAGGCATTATCTTATTAAATGGATAATGCCTCTTGTGTTTATATCAAATTGAGATTAAGATCTCAATAGTTTGATTACGGGATAAATAGCGAAAGCAGCTCCTCCTTTTACAAAAGAAATCACTTCGTCTTTCTTAGGTAATTCAACAGGTGATAGACGCACCACTTTATCTGTTGCTTCATCAAGAACTTCCACTGTTGCTTCTTTCGTTTCCTTAATCATTTCTGAAACAGTATCTACAGGGCTATCGATTACTTTTTTAGTAGTATCAAAAACTTTTTCTGAAGATTCTTTCACAAAACGGTAAGAGTCATCGATAATGTTATCCGCTTGTTCAGAATAGTGATCTACCGATTCATTAGATTTAGCATAAGCCTCTGAAGTAAACGATTTACTTTTCTCAATTGCGTTATTGATGAAGTCATTGGTAAATTCCAAAGATTTTTCAACAGCATCTTTCGTCATTTCAATAAGCTTGTTACTGTTTTCTTCTGCACTTTCTAAAGCAGCATCTGATAAGCTTTTAGCTTCTTCCATTAAGCGACCAGAAATTTCTTCGCCTTTATTAATGAATTGTACTGTTTTAGTATTTACAGTATCTAATGATTCTTTAGAGAAAGTATTAGCATCTTTTACTAAAGAATGAGAATACTCAGAAGTGTTTTCTAAAGTTTCAGCAAATTTCTCAGATCCTTTTTCAGCGGTCTCTTGTGCTTTTTGTTCCAATTCCTTAGCTGTTGATTTTACTGTCTCTGCAGCTTTGTCAACATTTTCATTCACCTTCTTAACAGCCTCAGTCGTTTCTTTTTGAACTTCTTTAGCGATTGTGTTTACTTTTTTAGTGGTGTCTTTTACAGTCGTAGTAACTGTTTTTTGAACTGACTTTGTCGTTTCTTTAACGCTTTTAGCGACTTGATCTACGTTAGGAATACTTGTTTGAGTACCTTCTGCTTTTGTTTGAGTTTTTCTAGCTCTCGAAGTAGGTTTCTTTTGAGCGGGCTTTCTCGTTCTCGGTGTAGTAGAACTTGTACCAGCAGAACTCGTACTAGTACTCTTTTTTCTTTGTTGTGCCATGGTAATTCTCTTTATAGGTTATTTTCTAATAGCAAATTTAAACATGAATGATCGTTTATTCATTATATATACGGATAAATATTTGAATTTGATGTATTTACAATAATTTTTTATCAATTACTGTCAAAAAATTAGATGAAATTTTATTTTTTTCAATCAAAAAATATTTGATAATGATATTCGATCTTCGTGAGGTTAATATCCATAGAGATAAAATATCACCTATAGAACTAAAAAAAGGTAGATAAAAAATGTTTTTACCTACCTAATTACTTGATATCAAGTTAATCTATTGTTCGTATCTCCTCGTTTATTTTGTAGGAGTAGTTTGTTTCTCTGATTCCTCGTCTACTTTATTTAAACTTTTTGTTCTTCCGAAAAGCTCTTGAGACTTATTGTTATATGCTTCCGCAGCAGCTTCAGCCGTAGGGAATAATCCTAAATCATAACGTTGTCCTTTAGAGTATAAAACTGCACGGAAAGTCTTTTTACTGACTTTAACCACACCTCTGTAACCTGTTTTGTTATGGTGGTGCTTTTGGTTTCTTCTAAGTTCAGCCATAGTTGCCCATTCTAAATTTTTCTCGCGGCAATCTAGTGCATTTCCATTCTTGATTCTTACGAATAATCTTTTTGCTGACTCTGGCTGATCAACAAATTTTTCAGCTACTAACTTATGTAAATAAATGGTGACATTTTGATATCCACCATTTGGCTTAGGGTAGTTTTTTTGAAAAAAAACATAGCCAGAAGCGTGCATTCTAAGGTTTTCTAATAAATTAAGTTGTTTGTAGTATTCGTTTGTGGTGATGAAATCGTACGCCGTACCCGACAATAAGACATGCTCATCAGCATTCTTTAGCTTAATCTTATAAAGCATTTTGATTTTGTTTTTAGATAGTAAGATGATGATACATCCAGCCCATATACACAAGCTGTGATGGTAAATTGATTGATAAGTTTTCTTTTAAAAACTAAATAAATACAGAAAGAAGTGAGTGGTGGTTTAGTAATTAACTATAGTGAATGTTAACCTAAGTTTGACTCCCCAAACTTAGGTTAATAGATAATGGTTATAGAGTTAAACTAAATTTCTTACCTACTTCTTCAAGGTCTTTTATAACTGGAGTTAACACAGGTATACCTTCTGTTCTTCTAGAATGTTCTATTTCTCTTTCAGGTGTACCAGGTATTAATACTCTTTCTTGTCCTTCTACTGTTTCAGCGGTTTTGAATCGTTGTATCCAGTTGTCCATATGAGATTTAAAGTCCTCTTTTGGTCTAAATGCATCCACACGCATTGCACCAAAGAAATGACCCAAACCTTCTCCAACAGGATCTTCGGGTAATGGTAGAAAGCTTACAAATGGAGGTGCCCAAGGTCCGTAACCTGCACCAGATAATACAGCAGATAAAATATCGACCATACTACCTAAACAAAATCCTTTGTGACTACTTCTTACTCTATCACTACCAAGAGGAAGTAAAGCACCACCACTTTTTAAAGCAGCAGCATCCGAAGATGGAGCACCATCTTTATCTTGCACCCAACCTATAGGGGCATCCTCTTGTTTACGCTGTAAGATTTCCAATTTACCATTTGCTGCAGTTGTAGTAGCAAAATCAGCAACAAAAGCAGGTTCTTCGCCTGCAGGAATTGCCATGGCAATTGGGTTGGTACCTAATAATCTTTCTTTAGAGAAAGTTGGAGATACTAATGGGGAAGCGTTTGTCATTGACAAGCCGATCATATCATGTTCTAGTGCCATCATTGCATGATAACCAGCAATACCATAGTGATTCGAATTTTTAACTGAAACCCAACCAGAGCCTACATTTTCTGATTTATCGATAGCAATTTGCATTGCTTTAGGAGCAACAACAAGTCCTAAACCTGCGTCTCCATCAATGGTGGCTGTACTTGGAGTTTCATGGATTACTTTGATGTTAGGAGTAGGGTTAATTCGCCCTGCTTCCCATAACCTTACATAACCAATTAATCTAGCCACACCATGAGAGTCGACTCCTCGTAAGTCGGCAGATAAAAGCACTTTGGCAGCTAACTCGGCATCTTCCTCTGGACAACCCATGGATAAGAACACACTTTTACTAAATGAAAAAAGCTTCTCGAACGATACTAAATTTATTGCTGTAGACATGTAAAGTATATTTTATTAAAGTAAACTGCTTATGATTTCTTTATTTTAAGAAAAAAATGAAGTAAGCATCAAATTAAAAATTGAAGATAAAAGATTTATTCGACTAATTAATCAAAGATGATTATCAAAGTATTGAAGAGGCTCTTTACTTAAGAATTATTGAAGAATTATTAAAACAAATCGTCTATGATAAATACACTTATTTCCATTTGTATCTGATAAAGAAATTATTCCTCTATCATTTACGACACAAATTTATCAACTTTATGATTTAGGTCAAACTGCAAAAAGTAAGCTGACTTCATATTTTAACAAACTGAAAAATTGTTCATGACAATAAAAGTAAATATTCTTTTAGCGGCACGTAACGAAGAGAAGTATTTAAAAAAATGCGTAGAAAGTCTAGTGCATCAAAAACTAGATGAGGATATTGTCGTGAAAATTTTAATTGGTAATGATCAGTCAGAGGATAATACTTTAAAAATTGCAGAAAATTTAAAGCATAGATATGAAGAAGTAGATTGTTATACAGTACCTAATCATAAAGACTATAAAGGTAAACTGAATGTATTACATTTTTTGTCTCAAAAAGTGGAAGGTCAGTATCTGTTATTTGCTGATGCGGATACAATTTATCCTAATAGTTGGGTGAATTTTATGCTAAAATCATTACAAAAATCCGATTTTGTTACAGGAGTGACAATTCCTAAACGAAATTCTTTTTTGGATAGATGGCAAAGATTGGAATGGATGCAGGCTCTTAAAAATCTTCAAATGCTATCTGTTTTTAATATTGGAGTAACAGCAATGGGAAATAATATGGGGATTTCTAAAGCAGCTTTTGATGCTATTGGTGGTTATAACAATATTAAAACAACAGCCGTAGAAGATTTTGTTCTTTTTAATAAGCACTTAAAATCAGGAGGGGACTTTATACAACTATTTCAGTATGAAGTGTTAGCAGAAACAGAAGGAGTAGACAGTATATTGTTATGGCTAAAACAAAGAAACCGATGGTTTCAAGGAGGAAAGAAAACTCACCCTCTTTTAATTTTTTTAAATTACATTAATATTTTAACGCTCCCTTTTTTAGTATTTTTTAGTTTGTTATGTCCTCAAATATGGTCAGTTACTGTTAGCATATTGCTTCTCAAGTTTTTAATGATGGTCATTTTTCAATACCAACTAAAAATAAAAATCGATTGGTGGATGTCGTTATTCTATGAACCAATCTACAGTTTTATGTATTTACGACTTTTTATCTATCGTTTTTCATCACCTGCTATCGATTGGAAGGGAAGACTTTATAAATCCGAATAAACTTCCCCCACATTAAAACTTATTCTTACCTTTGTCGCAATATCAATTACTTTAAAATATTCATGAAAAAGAATAAGTGTGTCTTTTTAGACAGAGATGGCGTTTTAAATAAAGACTATGTGGACTACGCTTACACCTTAGAAAAATTCGAAGTGTTGCCAGGCGTGCCAGAAGCACTTAATAAATTGAAGGATGCAGGCTTTAAGCTTGTGATTTTAACCAATCAATCCGGAATCGTAAAAGGAATTTACAAAAAAGAAGACGTTTACATTTGTCATAATGCATTGCAAGAAGCTTGTGATCATGCTATTGATGATATGTTTTATGCACCATTACACGAAAAGTGGTCAAATTCTTTGAGTAGAAAACCTGGTACTTTGATGTTCGAAAGAGCCATCTACAAGTACAATGCAGACATGGAAAACACTTGGATGATTGGTGATAAAGAAAGAGATTTAATTCCAGCAGAGAAAGTGGGTATTCAACACAGAATTCAAGTAGACAACCCATTGGTAGAAGGTTCTGTAGCTACTCATTACGCAAAAAACCTTTTGGAAGCAGTAGATAAGATTATTCTTGCTAATCAAGAGTAGATACACGAACAAATAGATAATAACCCATGATTGAAATCATGGGTTTTTTAATATATTGATTTTATTCAGACTTTAGTCTGAATAAAATTGTGGTACAACCTAATTTTGGTAAACACTTTAGTGTTTGCCAAAATCAACTTTTACCAACCCACGATTTTAATCGTGGGCCATGAAAATAGCTTTAGATTGTGAATACTTGTTACCCTAAAACAAAGTCACCAGATAATCACACAACTCCTCTAAATATTTTTTATCGGTATCATCAAAAGTTGATAATTGCTCACTGTCAATATCAAGAACTCCTAAAACCTCATTATCTTTAATTAAAGGAACAACGATTTCAGACCTAGAAGCAGAACTACAAGCAATGTGTCCAGGAAAAGCTTCAACGTCTTCCACCACAAAAGTTCTTTTTTCTTCCCATGCACTTCCACAAACTCCTTTACCTTTTTTGATTCTTGTACACGCTATAGGGCCTTGAAATGGACCTAAAATCAGTTCGTCTTCTTTCACCAAATAAAACCCTATCCATAGGTGTTTAAATGCAGTCGTTAAAACAGCACATGAATTGGATAAATTTGCTACTAGGTCAGTTTCAATCGAAGTGAGTCCTTTAATCTGTGGTATCAATGATTCGTATAATTGATCTTTCGATGTATCTGAAGGGATAAATAATTCTTCTGCCATGTTTAATTCTTGTTTAAATACTATTTTTATAAACCTGAATTTCCGAATAACAAAGGTACAAGGAATGTATAAAAAATGATATTATATAGTGTTTACGTAAGATATGATCAAAATTTAATATCAAATAAAGTACAAAGGTGGTTTAAATGTTTTATTTTTATTGATGTTGTTTCCTAAAACCTTGATGATCGAGCTAAGGTGAATACATTTTTTATTTAATAATAGCATTATTATCCTTCTTAATTATAAATGATTACTTAAGTCTAGAAGGGTAATCTATTTAATTGTTGACCTATATTCTATGAAAGTTACTCCGTTAAAAATACTTCAAATTCTAGTGTACATTGGCTTAATGATGAGTATAATCTTAATCATGTCCCCGAACCAAATCGAGGTATTTGGCTGGGAAGTGAAAATACCATCCACCAAAGATGTATTTCCAGAAAGTCTTTTAACAGCAAATGAGGATGAAAACGTTCAACCTGATGCGTTAGAAGAGGTAGAGGAAGATTCTTTAACAGTTGACCTAACTGAAATAAAAAAATCATCTACTTGGCAGCCAGTAGAGGAGAAGCCACTTGTAGTAAAAACACCAAAGGGAGCTGTGGCCATAGAATATCCAAATAATGAGAAAACCTATCTAGATTCTTTTTTTCAAGGGTTGAGTAGTATCTCTGAAGAAGGAAATCTAATTCGTGTATTGCATTATGGAGATTCTCAGTTAGAGGGGGATAGAATGACAGAGCGTTTAAGAAAAAATTTGCAACAACAATTTGGAGGCTGTGGAGTAGGTTTAGTTCCAATTATGGAGCTAAAAAATATGAGAACTACTTTAAGTCAAGATTATTCTAATAATTGGGATCAGTATTTATGTTTTGGTCCTAAAAAGTATAGAGGAAAGCATAATGATTATGGATTCTTTGGGAAATATTTTACATATGAAGGAACGGAAGCATCAATCAATTTTACAAAGGCTCCTTATTCTAAAAAACTGCATAAAGAGTTTGAAAACTTTAATGTCTATTTAAGAAATACAGTAGCTGATGTAGGCTTGGATTATGCTATGAACTCTGTGGAAGGTAAAACAGTAAATATTGAAGCTTCTTCCACACCTAAAATGATAAAACTACCGATATCTGGTGCTTTAGGAGAAGTTGATGTTCACTTTAAATCTGATGTTTCCCCTGAAGTGTATGGTGTTAGTTTTGATTGTAATTCAGGTATTGCAGTTGATAATATTCCAATGAGAGGGAGTTCTGGGACAGATTTTACCAAGATAAGAAAAGGTTTATTAGGTGATTTAGTTAAAGATCTGAATGTGAAGCTAGTCATTCTTCAGTTTGGTGTAAATGTTGTACCTCAAGAAGCAGAAAACTACTCATTTTATGAGCGTCTTTTAGTGAAACAAATTAATTACTTCAAAGAAGTAAATCCTGATATTAAATTATTAATAGTGGGTGTGTCGGACATGGCGAGAAAAAATGGACAAAAAATAGAATCTTATCCTAATATTGACGCTGTAAGAGCAGCGGAAAGAAGAGCAGCTAATAAAGCCGGAGCAGCGTATTGGGATTTATATTTAGCTATGGGAGGTCCTAATTCGATTGTTAAATGGGCGGATAAATCACCTGCTTGGGCAGGCCGAGATTATACTCACTTCACTAGAAAGGGAGCTAATTTTATAGGAGATATGCTTCACAATGAGTTAATGCGAGAGTATCAAAGGTATAAAAACAGAAATAAGGAGGATGTCACTTCAAAATAAAATAAGACCCTTCATAGGACTTCTAACTGTATTAATATTAGTAGCACATGCTACTCCAAAGTCAGGGAACAACAAAAATAGACCTTTTGTAGCCTATGATTTTATCCGTATGGATTTGAATCAACTTCAACCTTTCGGAGATACAATTTTATACCCTTTTTATAGAAAACTAAAAAATTTATCAGAACATAAAGAGGGGCATGTTAAGATCTTGCATTTAGGAGATTCACATATACAAGCTGATTTGTTTTCTGGTTGGGTTAGACAGCGGTTTTATGAAAATCCTCAATTTCAAATGTCTGGGAGAGGTTTTATTTTCCCTTTTAAAGCTGTGAAAACCAATAACCCTTACAATTATAAGGTAAGTAAAATTGGCGAATGGAAAGGACAAAGATGTTCGATTAGTTATCATAAAAGTAATTGGGGAGCAGCAGGTATTACCGCACATACTAATCAACAATTTGCTAAAATCAATGTCAATGTTAGTACAGATTCTATTTATTCATACAGTGGCAATCGAGTAGATGTGTACTATCCGGTAAACGATAAAACTCAATTTACTCCTGTGGTTCAGCCCTTATCAAATAATGCTCGCTTGCAAAGCGTAGAAAAGCATGATCAATATGTCTCTTTTAAGTTTGATAAAGCTATTAAAGAGTTTCGTCTGAGTTTTAGAAAAGAAAATAAGCATCAAACTCAGTTTTCTTTAAGAGGTTTTGATGTTGAAAATGATAAGATGAATGGTTTGACCTATAGTTCTGTTGGCGTAAATGGAGCAAAAGCGACTTCTTTTTTAAGGTGTAAAGAACTTAATAATGACCTAAAAGCTATTCAACCCGATTTAATTATTTTGTCATTAGGAACTAACGATGCCTTTGTTCCTCCATTTTATCCTACAGTTTTTTATCAAAAATATCTCTCGTTGATTGAAGAGATTCAAACAACCCTTCCAGAGGCAGCAATTCTCATTACCACACCGGGTGATAACTTGCGAAAATCAAGATATATCAATAAAGATAACGTTAAAGCTATTCAGGAATTATATAAAGTAGCTCAAGAAAGAAATCTTGCTGTATGGGACTTCTTTCAAGTAATGGGAGGCTTATCTTCCATCAATAAATGGAATGAAAAGTCGATGACCGCTGGAGATAAAGTACACCTGAATAGATCAGGTTATCAATACCAAGGAGAGCTCTTGTATAGAGCTATCATTTCAGACTATAATAAGTTTACAACATATCACTAAACGAAGAATATTTTTTGTATTTCATTTAGTCAATACACCTGAATAAACGTATACATATAATCGTCTTCAAATAATAAATGAATGAATATTCATTATTGAAAATTAGCGTAAATTCAAAGTAAACCATTGTAAAATATTAATAACAAATGTAAATATTTAAAGTTAAGTGTTGTTTTTACACAGAAAAAGTGGCTTATAATTTGCACATTGCGACCCTTGAAATTAATATTGTTTCAATTGTTATGTATGCATAACACTTTTTGTATCAATCTAATACTAAGAATAAGGTATATTCAAGATGTTTGACTTAAATCTTGAAATGAAATTCATCTAACTTAATATTTTAATGAAAATCAGAAATCTACTAATGGTTCTGGCAACAGTGTGTATCTCTTCTGCCACTTTTGCTAACGGCTTTCAAGTTCTACTACAAGGAACAAAAGCAGTGGGTCGAGGAAACGTACAGGTTGGTTTTAGACCAGACGGTTCAAGTTTATTTTTTAATCCTGGCGCATTGTCTTTCTTAGAATCAAGTACAGTGCAAGTTGGTTTTAACCCCGTTTTCTCCAACATCTCTTATAGACCAATCGATGGTTCTACAAAGCATGCATCAACTTCACCAATGGGAACGCCTTTCCAAGCTTATGGTGTATTTAGACCATCTGTAGAGTCACCTTGGGCTTTCGGTTTAGGTGTATTTACTCCATTTGGTTCAACAGTTACCTACGAAGATGGATGGACTGGTAGATATTCATTACAAGAAATTTCTCTTCAAGCAATTTATATTCAGCCAACGGTATCTTATAGAATCAATGATATGATTTCTGTAGGTGCAGGTATAGATGTGGTTTATGGTTCAGTATCTTTCAAGAAAGATGTTACAGCTTCAGGAGGAGATGTTGGATTTGATATGGAAGGAAATACTATTCAGTACACTTTTAACGCAGGTGTGTATATTAAACCAAGTGAAAAATTCTCTGTTGGTTTAAATTACCGTCATGGTGTGGATATGTCAGTGGAAAGAGGAGATGCTTTCTTCAATGTTCCTAACGCATACATCGGCCAACAATTATTTGGAGATAATTATACGGCAGGCCAACCATATAAAGCAGCATTTGATGCAACTTTACCACTACCTAATACTTACGCATTTGGTGTTGGATTCTATCCAAACGAAAAATTATCGATTGGTGTAGATGTGAGTTATGTAACTTGGAGTGTATACAAAGAACTAAAAGTAGAATTCCCTGATGGCGACTATGCTCCAATTGCATTTGATAGAAGCTGGGAAGATTCTTGGATTTTCAACTTAGGTGCGGATTACATGGTAACAGATGCCTTAACTGTGAGAGCAGGTGCATATTTAGATACTACTCCAGTACCTGACGGACACATGACTCCAGAATCACCAGATGCGCTTTCGATCGGTACTTCTGTAGGTCTTAGCTACATGTTCTCTGAAAAATTCGGTGTGGATGCTGCATTCTTGTTTACAAATAAGCAGCAAAGAGAAAATATTGTTCCTGAAGGAAAAGATACAGGTGGATTAAATGGTGTGTATAAAGCAACTGCTTACATCCCAAGTATTTCACTAAACTATAACTTCTAATCCATCACTCTATCAAAACTAAAAAAAATGATTTTTAATAAATATAGATCTTTAATCGCAGCTCTAGCTGTAGCATTTTTAGCATCTTGTACTTTGGAGGTGGATGACTTTCAACCTTCCTCTGGTGCAGATAAAGACGGAAAAGCTTTAAACTTTACGAGCTATGTTGCTTTAGGTAACTCTTTAACAGCAGGAGTAACTGATAACGCTTGGATGGCAAAATCTCAAGTGAATTCATATCCACAATTAATAGCTAATAAGTTACAGGAAGTTGGTTTAGGTGCTCAAGGTTTTAATCAGCCCTTGATCAGTCACTCTGGTGAAGAATATTTTGGTGCTCCATTTATCTTGACATCTCAAGGACCTTGTTTTTCATGTAAAACACCAAAAGTACCAACATCAAATATTTACCAAGAACATGCTAATGGTGGATTCCATAATATGGCTGTTTCTGGAATGAAGGCTGTTGAAGTTAACAATCCTGCATTAGCAGCAGGTCTTTATGGTTACTTTGCAAGTGCACCAGGACAATCGACAGTATTATCTGATGCATTAAGTTTAGATCCAACATTTTTCTCAATGTGGTTGGGAGCTAATGATGTATTAGGTTATGCGACAACAGGTGGTTCAATGGGACCTGGAGCTATTACTTCTCAATCTGATTATGAAGCAGCAGTTGGGATGGTATTGGATAGCATGGATGCGAGAGGAGCTAAAGGTGTATTATTAAATATTCCAGATATTACAAATGCAGCCTTGTTCCAAACTACTCCAAATACATTAGAAAAAATGCTTGTTGCAAATGGTATGGAATTAACGGATGAGTTTCTTGCTTTAGTAAATGGTTATTTAGCAAGTGCATTTGATCCCGTGATTAGAGCTCAGATTGAAGCAGGAAGATCAACTATTGTTTCATTATTGACGCCAATCCCTGCAGCAGGCAATGCAAATACAATTGCTATTGCTGTGAATACCGCTCCAAATTTAGGAAAAGATCCATCTGTGGCTGCAGATTTAGCTTATACTGTTGTTTATTTGGGAGCATATAATGAAGCTCTTGGAATGGGTGCTTCAATGGAACAGGCACATCAAGCAGGTTTAGCTTACGCCGCTTCTGCTGAAGGTCAAGCTAATATTGCACAATTAGTTGCTTTAGGTATTGATCAATCATGGGCGACTATGACTGGTACTGATGAAGAAGTTGATGAAATAATTGATAATGCTGTTACTTCTACTATAGCTCAATTAAAAGTTGCTGGGTATTATCCAGAGTTCACAGCAGAGTCAAATCAATTGCCAGTTTACGATGCTACTTCTCCAACAATGTTAAGAGTACCTGCGGAAGGGACTATATTCTCATTAGCTGCATTGACTAAAATTATTGCACTTGGTGAATTAATCTTGTCTGGGGGTGATTTAGACATCACTAAATTGAAAGATTATCTTCCAGTAAATGATGCAACTGCATCCCAGTTCGAATTTTTGGAAGCAGCTGATGTTAATGCTGTTAAATCAGCAATTGATGGCTATAATACTTACCTAAATGAGCAAGCTTCTGCAAGAGATTTAGCTTATGTTGATGTAAAATCAGTAATGGATGAAGCTGCCAGCGGTATTATCATTGACGGTGTAACATTCTCAACTGCTTATATCTCAGGTAACTTATTCTCCCTTGATGGTGCTCACTTAACTCAAAGAGGATATGCTGTAATTGCAAACTTTGTAATCGATGCTGTGAACAATAAGTATGGATCAAAAATACCTACTGTTCAACAAAACGATTACCCTGTAATTGAGGAGAGCACACCAGATGTTGCTCCTTCAAATTAATTTGAAAGTCTAAGATTTTAGAATCTAATAGAAATACAACCTATCTTTTGTCATTATGGCAAGAGATAGGTTTTTTTTTTGACTTCATTTATTACTTTTGCTAGATAGTTACTATCTCAATAGGGAAATGAACTACTATTCTTTTATTTTTAGTGAGTTAGATAACCGAATGCAATCCAACATTTTATTTCATCAAGATTTTTAGATGGCAAAAAACAAACTGATAGAGAAACTATTTAACTTAAGGAGAGTCCATCTTTCGGATAGGAACTTTATCCTTATTGTAAGTAGTATTGTGGGAATATGTTCAGGCATGGCGGCTGTTCTTTTAAAGAAGTCGGTGCATGAGATGCATCATATTCTAACCCATCAGAGTTTTGGTGAAAATTTTGGGATAATATTTTACCCAATGATTGGGTTGATTATTACGACTTTATTAGCGAAATCTCTTTATAAAGAAAGTAGCGTTGGTCACGCCATAACAGATATTCTTCATAATATTTTTAGAAACAACAGTAATATTGGGAAAAGTAAAATGTACTCCCGTATTGTTACTTCCATTTTTACTGTGGGTTTTGGTGGATCTGTAGGACTAGAGTCTCCTATTGTACTTACAGGTGGGGCCATAGGTTCAAATATTGGACGTAAACTATTAATGGATTATAAGACCAAAACCTTAATGATTGGTTGTGGTACGGCAGGGGTGATTTCTGCTATATTCAACGCACCTATTACAGGTCTTATTTTTAGTATTGAGGTAATTCTTACTGGAGTTTCTGTAGCGAACTTTGTTCCTTTATTGATCTCATCAGTAAGTGCAGCCATTATTTCATCACTTATTTTGGGTGAAGAAGTACTTTTCTCCTTTCAAATTGCTGAAGATTTTCAAGCACAGAATATTCCGTTTTTTATTCTCCTTGGTATAATTGCAGGGTTTGTCTCTATCTACTTTAACCAGACGCTCCATCAGATGGAGCATTTGATGGAGGAGAAATTCCCTAATCGTTATAAAAGAGCTTTAGTAGGTGGTTTATTATTATCTATCTTCATTTTCTTATTTCCTCCTATTTATGGTGAAGGTTATGAATCTATAAAAGCGTTATTAAATGGAGATGAGGGTAGCCTATTGCATAGAGCTGAGTTATTTGAGGGGATTATTCCAAATACCAAGGCTTGGTTATTCTTAGCCTATATCATTATGATATTATTTGCCAAGGTAATTGGTGCTTCACTTACCTTATCTTCTGGTGGTTCAGGTGGTACTTTTGGTCCCGCCTTGGTGATTGGGGGACTTACAGGTTTTTCATTTGCTCGCTTGGTGAACTTATTAGGTTTAGGTAATCTGCACGAATCTCATTTTATACTTGTGGGAATGAGTGGAGTAATGTGTGGGGTAGTTTATGCTCCTCTAACAGCCATATTTTTAATCGCTGAGATTACCGGAGGTTATACACTATTTGTACCTTTGATGTTGGTTTCTGCAATTGCTTATACAACAGTAAGTGTTGTCAATCCAGATGCGCCTCACGTTAGTGCATTAAAAGCTCGTGGAGACTATCTAAAAGGTGATAGAGATATGCAGGTTTTAGACCGTTTAAATATCAATAAACTAATTGAAACAAACTTTGTAACAGTGCCTGTTAAAGGACTTTTAAGTGATTTAGTAGATGCAATTAGTGTAAGTAAGCGATCGGTTTTCCCTGTAGTTAGTGAAAGAGGTAGATTAAAAGGAATCATTACTCTTGATCAAGTAAGAGAAATAATGTTTGATCAGGAACAACAGCAGAAGGTGAAAATAGAAAATGTAATGATGCAACCACCTGATATTGTTGATTATGGTGAAAGAATGACCTCTGTAATGAGAAAATTCGAAAAAGAAGATGCTTGGAATTTACCTGTAGTAGATGAAAAAGGTAAATATATAGGTATGGTTTCTAAATCTAGAATATTTAGTGTCTATAGAAAGCAACTTCAACGATTGAATAAAGAATGGGTGGGGAATTAATTTTCACCCTTATATATAAGATGTTTTTTGGAGGTAGTTTATTTGATGTAATTTTTTGTGTATGAACGAATTTGAGGCATTTTTAACGAAAAAAAGAATTGATTTTAAGGAGTTTAAAACTTCTGAACCTTCTCGTTATGAAGAGTGGGAATCGTTATTTATGCAAGTACATCCGAAGAGTTTTACACAGCAAAAGTTATTTTTGATAAATCAGATACGTCGAAGATATTGGTTGGCTGAAGCAGTAAAAGTGGTGGATGAAAAGCCTAAAGCTGCACCAAAAGCTGTTATCAAAAAGCCTGCATCAAAAGTTGTTGAGGCAACTGAAGAGTCAACAGAGGTTAAACCTAAACCAAAGCCTAAGTTTAGACCAAAAGTCAAGGTAAAACCAAAGGAAACGTCTGAGACAACTTCTGATGAAACGTTTTCATCAACTGAAGCTCCTAAAAAGAAAGTAGCCAGACCTGTTATCAAGAAAAAAGTGGAGGATGGAGAACAGGCTATTTCAAAACCAAAAGCTGCACGTCCTGTATTTAAGAAAAAGGTCGAAACATCTGAAACAGAAGATACTACTACACCAAAGAAAGCACGCCCGGTTATTAAGAAGAAGTCACCTTCAACTGAAACAGAAGAATCAACATCAGTGAGTGATTCTGTGGAAGAATCTGTAAAGCCAAAGAAGGCACGTCCAGTATTTAAGAAGAAGTCACCTTCAACTGAATCAGAAGAATCAACATCAGAGAGTGATTCTGTGGAAGAATCTGTAAAGCCAAAGAAGGCACGTCCAGTATTTAAAAAGAAATCATCAACTACTGAGGTTGAAAACGACACTCCTTCAGAAACACTTCCTAAAGCGGAAGAACAACCTAGTGCTCCCAAAAAAGTACGTCCTGTAATCAAAAAGAAAACATCAACATCGGAAACGGAGGAACCAAAAGCCACTGAAGAAAAAACAGCGACTGATTCACCTAAAAAAGTACGTCCAGTATTTAAGAAAAAGCCATCATCAGATGTAGAAGACAAACCGGCCACAGAAACTCAATCTGAGGAAGGAGTAAATACACCTAAAAAGGTAAGACCCGTATTTAAGAAAAAAGAAACACCTTCAACTGATAGTACCCAAGAAGCTAAGGATGAATCTGTTAAACCAAAAAGAGTTCGTCCAGTTTTTAAACCTAAAAAGAAGGATTAGAGAAGCGATTGTAACTCTGCAAATATATTTTTTGCTAGAATTTTAGCACCTTCTTCATTTGGGTGAATCCCATCTTCTTGATTTAATTCTTTTACTCCTGCAACATCTTTAAGTATAAAGGGCATTAGTTTTACGTTTTCTTTTTTAGCGATGCGAGGATATAAGGTTTCAAATGCCTTAGAATATTCATCACCCATATTTGGTGGGGGAAGAATGCCTGCTAATAATATTTTACAATCAGGATATTTTGATTTTACCTTTTGAATCGTATTTATCAAGTTATCTTCAGTGCTTTTTGGATCGATACCTCTTAATGCATCATTTCCACCTAAAGCTAAAACAAAAACATCTACTTGTTCCTGACCAATCACCCAATCTACTCTATTTAATCCACCGGCAGTGGTTTCTCCACTTAAGCCAGCATTAATACAGTTATATCCTAATGCTTTATCGTCAATCATTTTCTGAATTAAAGAAGGGTAGGCTTGTTCTTTTTCTAAACCATATCCTGCAGTTAAGCTATTACCAAAGAAAACGATATTCTTTTTATCAGATGTAGTCGTCTCTTTTACTGAGCTTTCCTGTACGTTCTCCTTTTTTTGCTGATTATTTTTTTCCTGACAAGAAGAAAAAAAGATGAAAAGGAAGAGTATCAACAATAATTTTAATTTCATTGGAATGTAATGGTTGATTTTGTTATCAAATATAACTTTCAATGGGATGTACCCCTACTATTTTTGTATTAATCTTATTTTTATCAACTTTTTTGTCAGTAACTCACTTTTTCTAACACTAAAACTATATATATGATGAATGAATTGACATCATATATAGAAAAAGATAATAAATGTTTTATTTTTAGATGATATTATCGGTAGCAATATTCTAAATATTTTATCTGAAATTGCTAATTTTTTCCTTACTATATATTTATGAACCATCAGGTAACACATTCAGCTATCGAGCTCTGTGCTCAACTTAATGATTTATTGACTCAAATATCAGATGATCAATTTTCGGCATCATTGCCTCTTTTTTCAGGAGCGTCTATTGGACAACACACAAGACATATTGTAGAGTTTTATCAGTGCTTACTTCAAAGTGTAACAAATAATAAAAATGTTTGTTATGAAGATAGAGAAAGAAGTATGCCTTTAGAAAGTGAACGTAGCTATGCGATTCAAGTATTGGAAGAATTGCAGCAAGGTTTAACTATAGTGGATGAATATCCGTCGTTTATCAAATTGGAAGTGAAAGATTTTGATGACGACTTAAATAATAAAGATTGGGTATCGGATTCTACAGTAGCAAGAGAAATGCATTACTGTAATGAACATACCGTTCATCACTTGGCAATAATTAAAGTAGGTTTAAATCATTATTTTCCTGATGTTAAATTGAAAGAAATCTTTGGGGTAGCCAAATCTACTTACGCTTACAGAAAGGGGAAATAAAGAATTTATCGATATATGTGTACGCTTACTTATATACCACTCTCACCGAAATCGTACCTTTTTACATCCAACAGGGATGAAATGAAAAGTAGGTCGACTGCTTTTGCTCCTTCCGTACACAAAAAAGAAGGGGTTTCTTTTCTTGCACCAATAGATGGACAAGCTTTAGGGACGTGGCTTGGTGCTAATGAGCATTCGAGGGTGGTTTGTTTGCTGAATGGAGCTTATACACCTCATACTCCGACACCGCCATACAAGCATTCTAGAGGTAAAGTGGTAATCGATGCGTTACTTTCAGAAAATATAGACGACTATTTATTGGATTATGATTTTACTAATGTAGAACCATTCACTTTAGTAATTATTGAAAACAAGATAAACAGAAAGATACATCAGTTTATATGGGATGGTAAAATCGGTACAAAAAATCAGCTTGATCCTGAACAACCACATATTTGGTCGTCTGTGACATTATATAATTCTATTCAAAGAGAAAGGAGAACACATCAATTTTTAAATTGGTTATCTTCTGAACAAAGAAGTAATCATGAAATATTAGAATTTCATGAAAATTTAGATAAAGATATTGAGCAAATTTCGGGTTTATCTATGCTTAGACCTCAGTTTTGTACGGTAAGTACCACACAGCTACTTGTAGATGAACAGAAGGTGGATATGTGTTATCACGACCGTATTTCTACTGAGAAGGACTTTGCCTCTTTGTCTCAAAAAGTATTAAATCATGAATCTTAAGCCCAATTTTAGATATCGCATATTTAAGTGGGAATTTTGGCCTTATTATATATTCTACATTCCTGTTTACTTTCTCTATTTCATTTTATCCATGATGTCGAGATCACTCAGCTTCATGACCTCAGTTAACCCAGGAATGAAATATGGTGGGTTTTTCGATTATTCTAAATATGATGTATTAAAGCAGATACCTCAAAAGTATGTCCCTAAAAGTGATTTTTATTTCGATACTCCTTCTGTTGATGAAGTGAAAGCTTCTATGAAATCTTTGGGTCTAGAATATCCTATCATTTTAAAACCCAATGAAGGAGAAAGAGGAAGCGGCGTAGAAAAAATTCAATCTGATATTGATTTAAAGGAATATTTAAAACCTCAGCCCAAGGAAATTATCTTACAAGAGTTTATCGATACAAATGATGAGTATGGGGTGATGTATGTACGTTATCCTGATCAGTTGAAAGGGAAAATTACATCCATTGTTTATAAAGGAGAACTTTATGTTGTTGGAGATGGAGTAAGTAATTTACTTCAACTCTTTGAAGGACATCAAAGAGCCTTTTTGTATTTAGATTTTTTGAAAGAAAAGTACGATGATCGTTTGCATGAAGTAGTTGATGATGGAGAGGTTTTCATGTTGTCAAAAATGGGAAATCATTCAAGAGGAGCTATTTTTAATGATGCGAACTACTTGATATCACAATTAGACACTAAAGTCTTTGATGAAATTTCTTCTCATATTGATGGCTTTTATTTTGGAAGGTATGATTTAAAAGCGAAAGACGAGCAAGCATTGATCAATGGTGATTTTAAAGTGATGGAGTTGAATGGTGTGAACTCTGAGCCTGCTCATATTTACGACCCTGAAAATTCTTTATTTGCTGCCTATAAAGATTTGTTTGCCCATTGGTGGAGAATCTATAAAATTGGTAAACAAAACAGAAAACAAGGACATTCTGATACCCCTTTTCCGGTTTTATTACAATCCTTAATGAATAGATAATTATCTTTGCATTCTATCAAAAAAGACGTTGAATGTTTATTGAGCGGTTGTACATAAAAGATTTTAAAAGCTATTCTGAACAAACAGTAGAATTAAAAGAAGGAGTAAACTGTATAGTGGGACCTAATGGAATAGGTAAAACCAATATGCTAGATGCCATTTACCTTCTTTCTATGACGAAAAGTGCTTTCAGTTATACTGAGCAACAAAATGTGCGTCATGGCGAGAAGACTTTTGCAATTTCTGGTAAGTTTATTCACCGAGATCAAGTGGATACTGTTATTTGTCAGTTTCAAAAGCCGAAGAAAAAATTTAGTGTCAACGGAAAAGACTACAAGAAGTTTAGCGATCATTTTGGGAAGTACCCTTGTGTATTAATAGCTCCTAATGATACTGATCTTTTGAGAGAAGGAAGCGAGATTCGTCGAAAGTATTTTGATAGTGTAATCTCCCAGTACGATAAGGTATATTTAAAAGCCCTTATTGATTATCAAAGAGCCTTATTGCAAAGAAATGAGCTTTTGAAGCTATTTGCAGAGAAAAGGCAAATGCCTAATCGCGATTGGGTAGCTCCTTATGATCATGCCTTACTTCAAAATGGGAAATTAATCAATCAAAAGAGACAAGAATTTGTTACTAAATTTCTTCCATTTTTTGAGGAATCCTATTCATTTTTATCTGAGGGAAGAGAGCAAGCCTCTATTCGCTATAAATCTGAATTTTCTAAAGACAATTTTGAGGAGATTTATCAAGAAGCTTGGGAGAAGGATGTAGTTTTACATAGGACCACAAAAGGAATTCATAAAGATGATTTTGAGTTTCAATTATCCGACTTGTCATTAAAGAAATATGGATCCCAAGGTCAGCAAAAATCATTTATTATCGCTTTAAAATTGGCACAACATTCTCTATTAAAAGGGACGTTGTCTAAAGTTCCAATTTTACTTTTAGATGATATTTTTGACAAATTGGACGATAATAGGATCAAAAAGTTGTTAGAGTTGATCAAAGAAAAGAAATTTGGACAAATAATTTTGACAGATGCACGACCTGAACGGTCTAAATCATTGATGGAGGAAATTAATACTGCATCTCATTTTATAGAAATAGAACATTTTGGCTGAAGAAAAGAAGACTGTATATCGATTTAGAAAAAGAAATCCTATTCCCAAGAAGCATGAGACTATTGGGATTGGAGAGGCGATGCAGAAATTTGTCAAAACTCTAAATAAAAGTAAGAGTTATAACCAATCTATGTTAAACAAGGTTTGGGATGAAGTAATGGGTCATACGATTGCTTCTAGAACTCAAGAACTAAGACTTAGAGGTAAAACCCTCTATATTAAATTAAATACTCCGGCCCTCAGAAATGAACTAAATATGGCCAGAGAACATGTTGTAAAAAGATTAAACCAAAGACTTGGGGCAGAAATACTGTCTGAAGTAAAATTCGTATAAATATGTCTGAAAATAAGCATAACTATGTTGTTATTATGGCCGGTGGAGTTGGAAGTAGATTCTGGCCATACAGTAGAGAAAGCCGTCCAAAGCAATTTCAAGATATCTTAGGTGTTGGGAAGACCATGATTCAAATGACAGCAGAGCGTTTTGAGCCTGTTTGTCCGAAAGAAAATATTTTTGTGGTGACTAGTCAAGCCTATAAAGACATTACATTGGAACAATTACCTTTTTTAAGTGAAGACCAGGTATTATGTGAGCCAATGAGAAGAAATACAGCACCATGTATTGCTTATGCGAGTTATAAGATTGGTTTAAAAGATCCACATGCAAATATTGTAGTTGCACCTGCCGATCATGTGATTTTGGATGTTCCTGAATTCCAATTGCGTGTTGAAAAAGCATTACATTATGCAGCATCAAATGATGTTTTGATTACTTTAGGTATCCGACCAAATAGACCTGATACTGGGTATGGCTATATTCAAGCATTAAATAATGAACGCTTGGAAGTACTTTATAAAGTAAAAACCTTCACTGAAAAGCCCAATGAAGAATTAGCAAGAGCATTTGTATTAAGTGGAGACTTTGTTTGGAATGCAGGAATCTTTGTTTGGAATGTCAAATCAATCAAACATGCCTTTAAAACATACTTGGACGATGTAGATCATTTATTCTCTTCAGTTGAAGACAAATTCTACACTTCAGAGGAAAGCCATGCTATAGATGAGATCTATCATCAGTGTAGAGATATCTCAATAGATTATGGTATAATGGAACATGCAGACAATGTGTATGTAATGCGTACAGATTTTGGTTGGTCTGATTTGGGTACATGGAAATCATTATATGAGCAAGCACCTAAAAACGAAGAAGAAAATGTATTGCAAGGTAATGTTATGGCCTACGAAACATTTAATTCAATTGTAAAAACACCGTCCGATCGACTTGTAGTAGTACAAGGATTGGAAAATTATATTGTTGCTGAATACGATAATGTTTTAATGATTTGTAATAAAGATCATGAGCAACGTGTAAAGCAGTTTCTAAAGAATGCTAAAGAACAAAAAGGAGAAAAGTATATATAAATTACCTTATTGTTTCTTTATGTAATAAATTAGAGTCAAAATTTTTTAATAACTGATTGGGGCTAGATTCTGTACAACTTTGTGCTGCTGTAAGTAAACAGAACTCTTGATATTGTTCCCATTTCATATTTACTATCTAAAATAATGAACAAAACTATTTGCGTTATAGGCTTAGGTTATGTTGGCTTGCCTTTAGCTGTTGAATTTGCAAAAAATAAAGTGAAAGTGATTGGTTTTGATATTAATCAACCAAGAATTGACGAATTGAATAATTGCAAAGATCATACACTTGAAGTAACCACTGATGAATTAGAGTCAGTTACCCAAGATATTACTTATACTTCTGATTTAGATGTGATCAAATCAGCAGATATTTATATTGTGACGGTACCAACTCCCATCGATGAATATAAAACACCTGATTTAACGCCATTAAAGAAGGCTAGTGAGACAGTAGGTAAGGTATTATCGTATGGTAATATTGTTGTTTATGAATCTACCGTTTACCCAGGTTGTACTGAAGAACAATGTGTTCCTGTTTTAGAAAAAGTGAGTGGTTTGAAATTTAACCAAGACTTTTATGCAGGCTATTCTCCAGAAAGAATTAACCCGGGTGATCACGTACACAGGGTGCACAATATTATGAAAGTTACTTCCGGTTCAACTCCTGAAATTGCAGAGGAAGTGGATCAGATGTATCAAGTAGTTGTGAAAGTAGGTACTCATAAGGCTTCATGCATTAAGGTCGCAGAAGCTGCAAAAGTAATTGAGAACTCACAAAGAGATTTAAATATTGCTTTTGTGAATGAATTGTCTAAAATATTCGATAAGGTAGGTATCGATACATTAGAAGTTTTAGAAGCAGCAGGAACCAAGTGGAATTTCCTTCCTTTCCGTCCAGGTTTGGTAGGTGGACACTGTATTGGTGTTGATCCATATTATTTAACATATAAATCAGAATCTTTAGGTTATCACCCAGAGGTAATTCTGGCAGGTCGTCGTATTAACGATGGTATGGGTGCACATGTTGCCAATAAAGTATTGCGTTTGATGATGGAAAAATCATCATCAATAGAAAAAGGAGCTAAAATTCTAATGTTGGGTATTACTTTCAAAGAAGATTGTCCAGATATTAGAAACTCCAGAGCAATTGATGTGATCCGTGAACTTCAGAGTTTCAACATGAATGTTGAAGTTTTTGATCCACATGCGGACAAGGATGAAGTCAAGGAAGAGTATGGCTTAGATTTGGTTGAGAAAGTAGGAGAGAATTATGTGGCAATTATTCATGCAGTATCTCATAAATCTTTCCAAGAAGAAATAGATTGGGATGCACTAACATCAAACAACCCTATTGTTTATGATGTGAAGAGTGTTCTAGATAGAAAATACGTTACAGACAGACTTTAATACAACATGCTTAAAGGGAGAAAAGTATTAGTTACAGGAGCAGCAGGCTTTATTGGATCCAACTTAGTCGATAAATTTTTAGCCCAAGATAATGAAGTCATTTGTTTGGATAATTTCTCAACAGGAAAAAGAGAAAATATCCAAGCATTTTTGGAGCATCCAAAATGTACTTTTATCGAAGGAGATATCAGAAATATAGAAGATTGCCAAAAAGCAGTAGAAGGAGTTGAGATTGTATTTCATCAGGCTGCTCTAGGTTCTGTTCCTCGTTCTATTAACGATCCAATCACAACAAATGCGGTAAATATATCTGGTTTCTTAAATATGCTAACAGCATCAAAAGATGCCAATGTAAAAAGATTTATTTATGCAGCTTCATCTTCCACTTATGGGGATCATCCAGGATTACCAAAAGAAGAAGATAAAATTGGAAAGCCACTTTCTCCTTATGCAGTAACAAAGTATGTGAATGAATTATATGCAGATGTATTTCATAAAACTTACGGAATAGATACTATTGGCTTGAGATATTTTAATGTCTTTGGTCGCCGTCAGGATCCTCATGGAGCCTATGCAGCTGTTATTCCAAAGTTTGTAATTGCTATGTTGAATGGAGAATCACCAACAATTAACGGAGAAGGTGATAACTCAAGAGACTTTACTTATATCGAGAATGTACTACATGCCAACGAACAGGCAGCAATTACAGATAATGAAAACGCCTTAAATGAAGTTTATAATGTAGCTTTCGGGGAAAGAACAGATCTGAAAGAATTATATTACTTGATTCAAGAGTATTTATCAGAATTCGATCCAAAAGTTAAAGAAATTGATCCTATTTTTGGTCCCCCAAGACAAGGTGATGTAAAGCACTCTTTAGCTTCTATTGAAAAAGGGAAGACTTTAATGGGCTATCAACCAAAGTATAATATTAAAGAGGGGTTAAAGGAAGCTACAATTTGGTATTACAATTATTTAAAGTAAAAATCAATAATCTATACTTTAATCGAAAGATTTCTAATTATATTTGCGGTTGTACTTTTAATAATATAATAATTGATGGAACATTCTAATAAAGATACAGGTAATCAATCATCAAAAAATAAAAATGATGAAATCGATTTAATTGAGTTATTTTCTATTATTGGGGATAAAATAAAGAGTGTTTTTAGTGGCGTATTTGGAGCCTTTATTTCCCTATTAGTATACTTATACAAGAAAATTTATACTTGGAAAATTGTAGTAGGTATTGTAGTAGTCATCGGAGGTATTACAGGTTATTTAATGAAAAATACGTCTCAATACTATTCTTCAAAAGCATCAATTAATTCTCCTTACTTAAAAGGGGTTGATTTTACCAATGAATTGAATGAATTGAATGCATTATGTAATGAAGATGGTTGGGAAAAACTATCCAAGCAATTAAATTTACCACTCAATATTGTAAGTAATATCTCAGAAATTTCAGCTATTGGTTATACAGACAAATACCTTAAAGGAAAGGTTTCAGAAGAAATATTAGATTCCTTACTAATGTATTCATTACAAAATGAAGAACGTTTTGATATTACGGTAAGTACAAAAACAAATGATTTTTCAAAAGAAGATATTCAAAAAGGGTTTGAATATTTCTTTGATAAAAATCGATATATCAATAAATATAAAAAAGTGTATCAATCAGGATTGAAAGATCGTGAACTTACCCTGATTGATCAAAAACAAAAGTTGAAAGAATTTAACGAAGCCTACAAAGAGGTAATTAAAAGTCAAGCAAAACTTACTTCCGAACAATCTTCTAACGTATTGAGGTTATCTTCCAAAAACGATGAAGGAATCATCAAAGAAAGTGGAGATAAATCCATGGAAACAATGTTGGAAGAAAGAAACTTATCTGAAAGCTTGGTAACTGTTAGAAAACAGCTTACGGTAGAAGGGAATGTTGAATTTGTTAACAGGTTTTCTGAATTAAATACAGTTTCATTATCAACAAAAGGGAAAACAGCCTTGGGAATGTTTATTGGTTTTGTATCTATTTTAGCATTTGTTATTCTTGTAGATTTAAATAGGTACTTGAAGAAAAAATCAGAACTTTAATTTATAAGTTTATAAGATTAAATTGAATGGTATGTGGGAGTATAAAAAAGTCTACATACCTTTTTTTATATTCGAATTATGAAAGGAATCATTTTAGCTGGAGGATCAGGAACTCGACTTCACCCTCTTACATTAGCAGTTAGTAAACAACTTATGCCCGTTTACAACAAACCAATGATTTATTATCCATTATCAACATTGATGTTGTCAGGGATAAGAGAAATATTGATTATTTCAACTCCAGAACATCTTCCATTATTTGAGAAGTTATTGGGAGATGGATCTCGTTTAGGTTGTACTTTTTCTTATTCAGTTCAGGAAAAGCCTGAAGGACTTGCTCAAGCGTTTATCATAGGTGAAGAATTTATTGGTAACGATAAAGTTTCCTTGATTTTGGGAGACAACATCTTTTATGGGTCTGGACTTTCGAAATTATTACAAGCTAATAATGATGTGGATGGAGGTTGTGTATATGCTTACCATGTAACAGATCCAGAAAGATATGGTGTCGTTGAGTTTGATGAAAATAATAAAGCAATTTCTATCGAAGAAAAACCTGAAGTTCCTAAATCTAACTATGCAGTTCCAGGTTTGTATTTTTATGATAATGAAGTAGTAGAAATAGCCAAGAATGTAAAACCAAGCCCTAGAGGTGAACTAGAAATCACAACAGTAAATGAAGAGTACCTTAAAAGAGGAAAACTTCAAGTTGGTATTATGAACAGAGGAACAGCTTGGTTGGATACTGGTACTTTCGCTTCTCTAATGCAAGCAGGAGAATATGTTAGAGTAATTGAAGAAAGGCAGGGCTTAAGTGTAGGTTGTATTGAGGAAGTTGCCTACAGAATGGGTTATATCAATAAAGAACAATTAGAAGAAATAGCAGCTCCATTAGTAAAAAGTGGTTATGGAAAATATATTTTAAACATTTTAAAATAATTGAGGGGAATGAAAATAACATCAACAAAATTAAAAGATTGCTACATTATCGAACCTCAAATTTTTGGGGATGAAAGAGGATATTTTTTTGAAAGCTTTCACTTAAAAAAATTTACTGAAACGACAGGATTAGCAGTTAATTTTGTTCAAGATAATCAGTCATCTTCAACTTATGGAGTAATCAGAGGTTTACATTATCAGATAGGTGTACATGCTCAAGCCAAATTAGTAAGAGTGTTATCAGGAAAAGTAATTGATGTTGCTGTTGATTTACGTCCAGATAGTGAAACTTATGGTCAATTTGAGGCAGTTGAACTTTCCGCTGAGAATAGACGTCAATTGTTTGTTCCTAGAGGATTTGCTCATGGCTTTTCTGTTTTATCAGAAAGTGCAGAATTTGCTTATAAATGTGATAATTATTATAACAAAGAATCAGAAGGAGGAATTAAATACAATGACCCAGAATTAAATATTGATTGGCAAATTCCACTTGGAAAAGAAATAATATCTGAAAAAGATCAAGTTTTACCTCTCTTATCTGATTTGAAAAAGAAATAATGAAACATATATTAGTAACGGGAGCCAACGGTCAGTTGGGATCTGAACTTCAATTTTTATCAAAAAATCATAATGATTTTAATTTCACTTTTGTTGATGTAGATGATTTGGATATCACTGATCAGAACAAAGTGATACAGTATTTTGCTCAAGGTAAATTTGATGTCTGTATTAATTGTGCTGCCTATACAGCAGTAGATAAAGCTGAGTCAGATCAAGAGTTAGCTTTTAAAGTGAATGTATGTGGGCCAGAAAATCTTGCAATTGCTTGTGATAAAAATAATACTACCTTATTTCATGTTTCTACTGATTTTGTTTTTGAAGGGGATAGTTCAACTGCATACAGTGAAAATATGCAAACAAGTCCACTAGGAGTATATGGTCATACAAAATTGAAAGGAGAACAAGTTATACAACAAGTTCTCAAGAAATATTATATTCTAAGAACAGCTTGGTTATACAGTAGTTATGGGAATAACTTTGTAAAAACAATGCTTCGATTAGGTCGTGAAAGAGGTGAATTAGGTGTAATAGTAGACCAAATTGGAACTCCAACGTACGCAAGAGATTTAGCAAAAGCAATTTTATTATTAATCAATGATAATCAAGAATGCTATGGTGTCTATCATTTTAGTAATGAGGGTGTGGCCAGTTGGTATGATTTTGCAAAAACTATTTTCATGATGAAAAATATTGAAGTAAACGTAAATCCAATACCAACTTCTGCTTATCCGACGCCTGCTAAAAGACCAAGTTTTAGTTTGTTAGATAAATCAAAAATCAAAACAACCTTTAATATAACTATTCCTTATTGGCAGGAAAGCTTATTGAATTGTCTTAAGTTGATAGATTAGGAATCAACTTTTATTTACCTTTGTGCAATTATTATAAACAAAAAAATTAATATATGTCTTCTATTCTTATCACCGGAGGTGCTGGATTTATAGGATCAAACTTTGTTCCTTATTTTTTAGAAAAATACGAGAACTACCATTTAATCAACTTAGATAAGTTGACTTATGCAGGTGATCTTTCGAATTTATCGGAAATAGAAGGACACTCAAGGTATACATTTGTTGAAGGAGATATTTGTGATAGAAATCTTATCGAATCATTATTTGAAAAATATGATATTAGAGGTGTAATTCACTTTGCTGCTGAATCTCATGTAGATAATTCTATTACAGGACCAGAAGCTTTCATTAAGACAAATGTTCACGGAACATTTGTCTTAATAGATGTTGCTAGAAAGTATTGGATGAATGGTCCTTTTAACTATAAGGAAGAATATAAAGACTGTAAGTTCCATCATATATCAACAGATGAGGTATATGGTACATTAGGAAAAATAGGTTTGTTTACAGAAGAAACACCATATGCTCCAAACTCTCCATATAGTGCATCTAAAGCATCTTCAGATATGATTGTTCGATCATATTTCCATACTTATGGTATGAATGTAGTCACTACTAACTGTTCTAATAATTATGGACCAAAACAGCACAAGGAAAAGCTAATTCCTACAATTATTAGAAAGGCTTTAGCCAAAGAACCTATTCCGATTTATGGGGATGGGAAAAATATCAGAGATTGGTTATATGTATTAGATCATTGTAAAGGTATAGATTTAGTGTATCACACTGGTGCTCTAGGTGAGACATATAATATAGGAGGAAGAAACGAAAGAGATAACCTTTACATTGTCGATAAGATTTGCAGTATTTTAGATAGTAAACAACCTTTAACCAATGGTAAATCCTATAAAGAGTTGATTACTTTTGTAAAAGATCGTCCAGGGCATGATAGAAGATATGCTATTGATGCATCAAAGTTGGAAGGTGATCTAGGTTGGAAAGCTGATGAAGATTTTGAGAGCGGTATTGTTAAAACAATTGAGTGGTATTTAATATAAAAGAATTTTCAATTTATATATTGTATAAAAACATGAATTATAAAAAACCAAAAGTTATATCAGAAATTGGATGTAACCATATGGGACAAATGGCAATCGCAAAAGAACTTATTGAATTATCAAAGTTATCAGGTGCCGATGTAGCAAAATTTCAAAAAAGAACAAATAAAGAACTCTTAACTGAAGAACAATATAATGCTCCTCACCCAAATCCAAGAAACTCTTACGGAGACACTTATGGTGCACATAGAGAATTCTTAGAGTTTACAAAAGAACAACATAAAGAACTTAAAGAATATTGTGATAAGGTAGGTATTGAATATTCTACTTCAGTATGGGATGTGACGTCTGCTAAAGAAATTGTAGAAGTTAACCCTACATTAATAAAAGTACCTTCAGCTTGTAATAATCACTTTGAAATGATGAAAATTTTAAGAGATGATTATACTGGAGAGGTTCATATCTCAACAGGTATGACAAAGAAAGATGAGATCGAAACAATTATTAGTTTCTTTGAGGTGACAGGTGCTGCTAAAGATAGATTGGTAGTATATAATTGTACTTCTGGTTATCCAGTTCCTTTTGAAGATGTTTGTTTATTAGAAATTAATAATTTAGTAGATAAGTATGCAGACAGAGTAAAAGAAATTGGTTTCTCTGGTCATCATTTAGGTATCGCTATTGATATGGCAGCTTATACTTTAGGTGCATCTTGGGTTGAAAGACACTTTACAAAAGACCGTACTTGGAAAGGGACAGATCACGCTGCATCACTTGAAGTTACAGGGTTAATGAAATTGTGTAGAGATTTAAAGGCAACTCATCAAGCTTTGAATTTTAAGAAAGAAGAGATTCTACCTATTGAACAAGTTCAAAGAGATAAGTTAAAATATAGAAAGTCTTAATTTTCAATAATTATACTTTGAAAAAACTCATAACACTATACTATAATGGTATAGTGTTACTTATATTTATATAAATGAAAAAAATTGCATTTATTCCTGTACGCGGAGGTAGTAAATCAATACCCAAAAAAAATATTAAGTCATTCTGTGGTAAACCATTGGTGTATTGGACAGCTTTAGCTGCACAAGAATCAAGTTCTATTGATGAGGTAATTATTGCTACAGATAGTGATGAAATAAAAGAAGTTGTAGAACAGTTTAACTTTTCTAAGTTGAAAGTTTATGGACGTTCTGAAAAGAATGCTCAAGATCAATCTTCAACAGAGAGTGTTATACTTGAGTATTTGGAGAAGAATAATGAGATAAAGGATACCGATCAATTTATTTTAATTCAGGCTACTTCTCCTTTTTTATCGTCATTAGATTTAACTAATGGAATAAATAAATTAAAAGAGTCAGGTAAGGATTCCTTATTAAGTTGTTCTCAAGTTAAGAGATTCTTTTGGTCTGGTGAAGGAGTTCCTTTAAACTACGACTATAATAATAGACCTCGAAGACAAGATTTTGATGGTACATATATTGAAAATGGAGCCTTCTATATCAATTCTGTTGGAAATATAAAGAAACACAAAAATAGGTTAAGTGGGAATATTTGTGTTTATGAAATGCCTGAATATACCATGACTGAGATTGATGAACCAGATGATTGGTTCATAGCGGAACACTTAATGAAAAAATACTCTTCTGATATTTTACAATCTATACCTCTGGAAAATAAAGAGGGGGTAAAACTATTTTTATCTGATGTTGATGGTGTATTAACTGATGCAGGAATGTATTACTCTGAATCAGGTGATGAGTTGAAAAAGTTCAATACGCATGACGGAATGGCTTTTCAATTATTAAGCGAACAAGGGATAAAAACAGGTATAGTTACCTCAGAGAATACAAAAATTGTAGAGAGGAGAGCTAAAAAAATGAAAATAGACTTCCTTTACCAAGGAAAGAAACATGGAGGTAAATTAAATTCAGCTAAAGAAATTTGTAAGGAGCTAGGTATTTCTTTACAAGAAGTCGCTTATATCGGTGACGATATCAATTGTTTTGAACTACTATCAAGTGTAGGTTTAGCTGCTTGTCCTTCTAATGCTACTGATAAAATTAAAAATATACCCAATATCATTCAACTTGAAAAAGCTGGAGGGGAAGGTGCTGTTAGAGAGTTTGTTAACAAGATAATATGAAAAAAATAATTTTAAGATTAAAGAACTTAATATTTAACCTGGGTTCTTTAGCTGTAATATTTCCAATTTTCTTAATGAAAGATTTTTTATCTTCAAAAAAACAATCTGTCAGCATCAACAAGATCACTTGGTTTGGAGCTTATGGAAATGGAAATTTAGGCGATGATTTAATTTTTTATTCGCTAAAAAGATTACTAAATAAGAATGATATTGAGATTAATCTCTCTATAAGGGATTTTGAAAAGGCTAAGAATTATGGGGTTCAACTATTTTCTAAAGGTGAGCAGTTTTTTGATTTTTGGTCTTATAAAAAAAGAATTAAAGAATGTGATGCAGTATTCTTAGGGGGAGGAGGTTTACTCGAATATTATTACCCAAGTAAACAAGCCTATAGAATGCTTTTAATTTATTTATGCCCGTTGATGTTGGCTAGAATTTATGGAAAACCATCTTACGTAGTGGGAATGGGTGTCAATTCAGATAAAATTCAAAATTCATTTTTTAGATTTATTTATCGTTCTATTTTGTCTTCATGTAAGTTAATTATTACAAGAGATGAAAAGTCGAAAAACGGTTTGATAGGAAACGGTGTTGAAACCAATATAATTGCATCTTTTGATCCGGTATTAAGCTTAGATTTACCATTGAGAGAACCTTTTGATTCTAATAAAAAAACAATTGGCTTTTTATTATGGCCTTATTTTTTATGGCCTCACTTCTATGAGAATGCAGAAAGTTTACCGGAATCAAAAAGGAAAAAGCACGAGAATTTTGTAGAGCAGTTACAGCAGTCAATAAAGACCTTATCGAAGGAATATAATATTAAGCTTCTGACATTTCATTTTAGCGATACTATTTTGTATAAAGAATTGGAAATGACTTTTGAAGAAAAAGCTTCTTTAGGAACTTTCTTAAAATCAATAGCACAAGTCGACTTAGTTGTTTCAATGAGGTATCATGGAATAATTACAAGTGTTCTCAATGAAATTCCTGTCATTTCGATTGATGTGCAACAAAAAATGGATGCTATTATGAGAAATTACGATTTATATAATTACAATATAAAGGTTGATGATTTTTCAAAAGATACTTTGTTAAGCAAAGTGAAACACATTGAAGACAATAATGTTGATACACTAAAGAAAATACAAGACAAAAACAAAGAGGTAAAACAAAATATAAGGAAGTCTTACTCTGAAATTCTCTAAATATGAGTGAAGTAAAATCTGTTGCTGGTATAACAGTTTCTAAGTCCTTAAATCAAATAGGAGCTTTAGTTTTTGTTATTTATTTAGTCAGAATACTTAGTGTTGATGAGTATTCGACATTACGACAGTTTCTATTTTTAGGAGAATTTTGTGCCTCTATTATAGTTTTTGGTTTTGCTGATACCTTATTTTATTTTGTAGGCAAATATTCAGAAAAGAGTAATAAATTTATAGTTACACTATTCGTTTATTTAGCAATTGCCTCTATCTTATTAATTGTTATATTAATCTCGATCAAGGGTTTAATTTCCTATGGTTTTGATAATCCGTTATTTTCAAAGTTTTTAATATACTATGTTATAAATATTTTTTATCTAATTTTCTTACATTTTGTAACTAGTGTATGTGTACTAAATAAAAAGGTAAATTTACTATTATCTTTCTCGTTGGTCATTTTTGTTTTGAGGATAATTTGCATACTATTCTTAAATTATATACAACAGGATATAGATGACTTGTTTAAGTATATATTATTGTTTCATTCTTTTATAGGATTATGCTTTTTTATTTTTAGTATATTAATTCTTCCTCATTTTGACAGTAAAAATATTTTATTGAAGAAGGACGAGCTGAAACATGTACTAGAATTTAATTTACCTATAGGTACTTCAATTTTTGCTAGAAGGGTATATAATGTATTAGATAAATTTATTATTAGTCTTACTTCAAAAGTAAGCGAGCTGGGAGTATATGTAAATGGTACTCTAGAAGTACCCTTCATTGAAAATATCACTGTATCAATTAATTCAGTTTATTTGAAAAAGTTCACTGTATATAAGAGTGAAAATAAAAATGAATTAATTATTAAGGAATGGAGAGAAATAAATGCTTTACTTTTTTCAATCTTTTTTCCTGTCTTTTTGGCTCTGTTGTATTATTCTCAAGATATTATTTTATTTGTTTTTACAGATAAGTTTATCGGAAGTGTTATAATATTTCAGATTTTAACACCTAAAGTTTTATTAAGAGCTTTCCCTATGAGTTGTTTATTGATTCCCATAGGAAAGCAAAATGTAATATTTATATCATCAATAATATCTATAATTGTAATATTTATTTTAGGTTTTTTAGGGAGTTATTTTTTAGGATACATTGGGATGTCTATTAGTGTTCTATTTTCATTATTCACCGTGTTTTTTTATCAATTATATGTGATTAAGAAAGGGTTTTCTATGAAAATAAGTGGATTAATAAATTTCTTACATTACTTGAAAGTAGTTTCCTTATCATTAATCAGTTTGATTCCTATTTTAATTATTGAAAATTATTTCGACTTATATTTCATCTTGTCAGGGTGTCTTTTCGTATTGATTTATTTCTTATTAGGTATCAAATTCAAAATTCTAGATATTAACAAGCTAAAAAAAGTAACAAAATGAAAAAGAACCTGTGTTTTATTTCAAATTTTTACAAAACATTTTTCTTTGAACAAATTTCTACAAAGTTGGAATCTAAAGGATATTCAATTTTTTGGATTTGTTTTAGTAAAAAGATGTATGATTATTTATCTCAAACTGTAGATTCAAATAAGATATTACTTCTTAATAAAGATTTAATTGATAAGAAAAATGCACCTATTGCAGATTATAAATTAAATGAATTAGTAAATGGAGATAGATTCTTAAGGTATCAGCAAGATTGGTCTTATGACTATCTTAGTAATATCCAAAAACCCATTTACGACTTTATAAAAGATAATAATTTAGATTTTATTTTTGGAGAGGCAACACATTCTTATGAGATATTAATTAATAGAATGGTTAATAGATCAAAGGAACTTAATTGTCGTTATTTACACCCTCAATCTGTTCGAATTCCTCATAGAAGGTTTTTCTTTTTAAATGATGAATTCCAATATGAAATTGAAGGTAGTGATAATATATTAAATTCTAATTGGCAAAGTGAGTATAAGGAAATAGAAGCTAAGGTACCTGGTAGGGTAAAGCAGGTCGATTTTTCAGTTAAAAAAGAACTTAGCATCAGTGGTCACCTACAAAGAGCTAAAAGGTTTTTTACCAAAGAGAATATTGAATATGATCACCCTAGTGTAATATCTAATGATGCATTGAGGTCACAACATGCAATACAAAATGAAAAAAACAAGTTTGGTTATAAATATATATCAACAGACAATATTTCTATCTTAGAGAATAAAAAATTTGTTTTCTTTACCCTTCATATGCAACCTGAAGCATCTGTAGATGTCGTTGGGAACTATTATGATAATCAGTTACACATGATTAAACAGGTATGGAAATTTATTCCATCTGATTGGTATATAGTTATTAAGGAGCATTCAAATGCAATAGGAAATAGGTCCAAAGATTTCTTTAAGGACTTTAAAAAACATCGAAATGCGATCTTATTGAACGAAACGGAGAGTTCACATGAAGTAATTAAAAAAGCTCAATGTATTTTTTCAATTTCTGGTACTGTTGCATATGAAGCCGCTTTAATGGGTGTGACATCTTTTACTTTTGCAAATATATTTTTCAATAGGTTAGAGAATTGTCATAAAATTAGCTTAGAAGATTTTAGGAATTATCCTAACATGGAAGCTTTATTAGAAGCTAAAAAGGATGATAATAAAAATAAGATGAACGTTAAAATCTTTTCTGAATTTATTTATAAAGTTAGTTTTAATGGAATTGTAGATGCTCCAATAAATTCGGAGGATTGGTTAAATGAAGAGAATTCGGAAATAGTAGCAAATAGTTTTGAGAAGTTTATCAAACAACAGTAATAAGAAATTTCAGATTTCTATAAATAAATTGTTAGTTTCTGTACTCACTTTTACAGTTTCTTTGAGTGGTATAGTTTTATTTAAAATTGGCTTTAATATTAGACCCGTACATTTATTTCTATTAATAGGAATTTTTAGTGTTAATTTTGCTGCCATACCATTAAATAGAAATTTTTTCAATAAGAAAATTTCTATTTACTTATTGTTATTTCTATTTATTTGTTTGTTATCAAGTTATAATTCTTATGATATCAAATTATCATTTAAAATGTTTATTGCAATAGTAGTAAATATTTTATTTTCATTAATTGTATATATAATTATTAAAAAAAATGAAAATATTAGCTCATTTATTTTTTTAGTTAAAACAAATTTAAATTTAACATGTTCAGTTATAATTTTTCAATTTATTTTATCTTCTATAGGTCTTTATGAACCAGAACAATATGGGAGTAATGGCTTTTTTAAATTAGGTAGACCAACTGCATTTTTTGGAGACCCTGGATGGGTTGCATATTGGTTAATAATTTTAAGTGGAATATTATTTGAGTTTATAAGATTAGGCTTTTTATCTAGAAATTCATTGTTTTATTCAACTACCTTACTTTTTTTCGCATTCATAATTAATCAATCTAGAGTGACTATTGCTTTTGTTGTTTTAAATATTATTCTGATTTTATATTACGACAAAAGGAGTATTAAATATCTTTTAGTCATTTCATTTATTTCATTATCAGTAATGTTACTAATGTTAGTGTACTTCGACTTTATTGAAATACCTGAAAACTTATATTATGATATTGTTGACTTATCAAAAAATCCACGATTATATGATGCAAAAAATATATTAACTCAATTTGAAAAATCATATAATTATATTTTAGGCAACGGGCTTGGTTCATTATCTAGATTAAAATTAATATACCCTTGGAGAAATTATACAAATGCTCACAATGTGGTTATTCTACAAGTAATTAACGATTTAGGTTTTTTAGGATTGATGATATTTATGTTATTTTTTATGGAGTTATTCAAAATTTTCAAGTCGAGATTTTGTAAAATACTCTTTATAGAAATCATAATTTTATTGAACTTTCATAATATATTTCCTTATTTCCAGTTGTTTTGGTTTTTGCTAATATTACTTTTGTGTATTGATAGAGTCTATTGTAAACAAATTAAAAATTATGAATAAAGTAATCATTATTGACCCAGTAGGAAGTAAGGCAGGTATGGATTATTATAATGAACACCTTTTAGAAAGTTTACAAAATCAAAAAATTAATACTTACTTATCATCAAATTATAAAAGTAATTTTGTTGAAAAAAATCTCATGATTTTTTCATCAAAGCATTATAATAAAAAAATTAATAAGATAATTAACCTAATAAAAGGTTATTTTATCACCTTATTCTTTATGAAGAAAAATAATATTGATAATTGTATTATACATATTTTTTCATCTGAAATTAAAGATTTTATTTTAGTTTTTATAATGAATTTATTTAATATAAAAATCAATCTTATAGCACATGATATATCAGGGTTTACTAAAAATGATAATAAATTTATAAAGACATATTTATATAAGATTGCATCTAATATTGTAGTTCATAATAATTTTTCGAAAGAAAAACTATTGAATATTTTGCCTTATATAGATAAAAAGTTACAGGTAATTAAACATGGAGCATTTACAGATATGTATAATGCGGAATTACATAGAGGAGATTCTTTTGAAACTTTGGGGCTAGACCCTACTAAAAAATATGTTCTTTTTTTTGGTCAAATAAAAAAAGTAAAAGGACTTGATATATTGATTAAATCATTTTCAAAAATTAATGATGAAAATATTCATCTTATTATAGCAGGTAAAGTTTGGTATGATGATTTTACAATTTATGACGATTTAATTTCAAAATATCAACTTAAAAAAAGAGTTCATAAAATTATTCGATTTGTTACTGACAATGAACGTGAGCTTCTGTTTAAAATTAGTAGTTTTGTTGTTTTACCTTACAGGGAAATTTATCAAAGTGGTGTATTACTCATGGCTATGAGTTTAAAGATACCAGTAATTGCATCTTCTTTAGTACCTAATAAAGAAGTAATTGAGAATAAGAAAAATGGATTTCTTTTTGATGAAGAAGATGATCTTTCTAAGATTATAATTAAAAATATTTATAAAGGTAATTTATTAAATGAAATTTCTGAGAATGCTTATCAGACGATGTTGAAAGAGTTTTCTTGGGCAGAAATTGGACAAAAACATGCAGATTATCTTAAAAGACAAAAATAGGATTGGTGAATTTTTAGTATTGCTATTATTTTTATCATTTTTTTTTGAAAATCATATTTTATCGAAATTCTATATTTTTGTTTTTATATATTTTATATATTTGAGTAGAAAGAGAAGGTTCAGATTAAATTTTTCTTATGATTTTTTAGTTATTTCCTTATTTGGTTGTTGGCAACTTTTTACTTTGTTCTGGAGCGATTCATATAAAGAAGTAGAAACAAAGATATTTTTTGTTTTTAATTTGTTGATATTTTCGCACATACGTATTAATAATTTTACAAAGCTAGAAAAGTATATAATAATTGTTGTAAACTTAATTAGCTTATGGTTATTGATATTTTCATTTCATACTTATTTGGAAATGAGAGATCCAAGTGTTTTTTTTTATCATGAATTATCTGAAGTAATTAATTTCAATGCAATTTATTTATCTTTAATTATAGCATCTTCTGTTATATTTTATGTTAGTAACCTGAAATACACCCATCACTTACTATATATTATTTTACCCACTATTATAATAATACTTTTGTCATCAAAAAACGTAATAGTTTTATATTTGATAATCTTATTTTATTTTTTAATAAAACAATTGTATTTAAAAAAAAGAATTGTTTTCACACTTTTATTTCTTTTAACTTGTCTTATTATAAATTCAAACTTTTTACAAAAAAGGTTCTTAAATTTAAAAAAAATTGATTATCACAAAGTCTTATTTGAAGATGATGTGAGAGATATGAAAGTCCCTGATATATCAATTAGATTATTTCAAATTAGAGTTACTGGTGAAATTTTAAAAGAGAATCCTAAAATATTTCTTTTTGGTACAGGAATAGGTTCTTCTAAGTTTAAGGAACTTATTCTTCAAAAGTATGATAAATATAAGTTGACACATTATAGAAAAACGAATACTTTCATTTCTATCCATAATCAATTCATTTATACACTTTTTGAGTTAGGTGTATTAGGATTATTCCTATTACTTTTTACATTTGCTTTTTTTATTCTAAAAGCTATTAAAACCAAAAATACTTTTTTGTTAGTTCTTATGATGATTTTTATGAGTTTATCATTAACAGAAATGGTATTAGAAAGGCAAAAAGGAATAATATGTTTTATATTCTTTATTTATATTAGTATCGTAAGAAATCATGAAAATAGCAATATTAGGTACAAGAGGAGTTCCTAACAATCATGGAGGGTTCGAACAATTTGCAGAATATTTGTCAAAATATTTAGTAGATAAAGGTCATGAGACATATGTGTATAACTCACATGATCACCCTTATCAAAATTCAGAGTGGAATGGGGTTAAAATTCTTCATAAATATGATCCAGAATTTAAAATTGGTACAGCAGGACAGTTTATATATGATTTTAATTGTGTAAAAGATGCTCGTAATAGAAACTTTGATATAATATTACAGTTGGGGTATACAAGTAGCTCTATTTGGGGGTGGTACCTTCCCAAAAAGTCAGTTATTATCACCAATATGGACGGATTAGAATGGAGGAGAAGTAAGTATTCTCCAAAAGTCCGTAGATTCTTAAAATACGCAGAAAAGTTAGCTATAAATACAAGTGATTATCTTGTATCAGACTCTGTAGGAATCCAGGAGTATATACATGAAAAATATCAAAAGAAATCAAAATATATTGCCTACGGAGCAAACTTATTTCAAAATCCAAATTCCATAATACTAAAAGAATATTCTGTTGAAGAATGTTGCTATAATATGCTAATAGCTAGATTAGAACCTGAAAATAGTATTGAAGTTATTTTGGATGGAGTTAATGATTCTAATTCAAAATATCCATTTTTGGTTGTAGGCAAGCATAATACTGTTTATGGAGAATATCTAAAAGATAAATATAAGAGCGATGAAAGAATTAAATTTTTAGGGGGTATTTATAATATTGATGCTCTAAACAATTTAAGATATTATTCCAATATTTATTTTCATGGTCATACAGTAGGAGGAACAAATCCCTCTTTATTAGAAGCTATGGCTTCAAATTCTTTGATTTGCGCCAATAATAATATTTTTAATAAAGCAATTTTAAAATCTGAAGCTCTATATTTTAATAATAGTAATGATGTTAAAGTGATCCTTGAAAATACAAATAAATCTGATTATCAGGATATTTTAGAAATTAATTGTAATAAAATAATTAATGAATTCGATTGGGATATTATTAATAAGCATTATCTAGACTATATGGAAGATTGTTTCAAAAAGGGAAAATAATTAATTAAATTTACGCCTTCAAGAATTTTATAGAATGACGGGCAAATCAAGATATTTACAACCTTTTAACTTCCTAGCAGATATACTTCTATTTAATATTGCTTTTATATCTGCTACATGGCTGAAGTTTAATATGCTAGAGCCTCCTCTTGAACAGGATGCTTACACTATGCTTTGGATATTTTCAAATCTAGCATGGGTTATCGTTGCTATTTCAATCAAACCACATACTTTTCACAGAACGCAACGTGTGGCTAAAGTTTTAAGAGGTTATGCTTATTCAATTGTTTGGCATGGAATGGCTATATCTACTTTCGTAGTAGGTATTAAGTTTGGAAGAGTTTCCAGAGAGTTTCTATTGAACTTGTATTTAATATGGACACCACTTTTATTCGTAACTAAAATTATTGGTATATACCTCATGCGTATGTATCGTCGTCAAGGTTTTAGTTATAAAAATGTAGTAGTTCTTGGGTATGGCCCACTTGCAATAGAAATAAGAAAGTTCTTTAGGGTTCACCCCGAATATGGTTTTAGATTTTTAGGTTTCTTTGATGATACATCAAAAGAAATGTATGTCGAAGGACAACTGAAAGATTTTAAAGCATTTGCATTAGAAAAGGATGTGAATGAAGTTTACTGCTGTATCCCATATATCAATTATGAGTTAATTCGAGAGTTAATTGATTGGGGAGAGAGTCATATGATCAAAGTGAAGTTGATTACAGATTTTAGAGGATTTGCTTCAAAAGGTATTACCCTTGATCGTTATGATGAAATACCTGTATTAGATGTTTCTCCAGTACCTTTAGATGATCAGCAAAACCAGTTTATTAAGCGTGGTTTTGATATAGCTTTTTCTTTTTCAGTAATTCTTCTTTTGATGTCTTGGTTAACTCCATTGATGGCATTAATAATAAAATTAGAATCTAAGGGACCTGTGTTCTTTAAACAGAAGAGAACCGGTAAAGATGGTAGGTCTTTCTGGTGTTATAAATTCAGGTCTATGGCCGTGAATTCAGATTCTGATGCCAAACAAGCAACAAAAGGGGATATGAGAGTTACTAAGGTAGGTTCATTTATTCGTAAAACGTCCATAGATGAACTTCCACAGTTTTTTAATGTATTTCTAGGTTCGATGTCCGTTGTTGGTCCTAGACCGCATATGCTGCGCCATACAGAAGAGTATAGTCAGAAAGTAGAGAAATTTATGGCAAGACATTTAGTTAAGCCAGGTATAACTGGATTGGCTCAGGCGAGAGGTTATAGAGGAGAAACAGAAAATGATCCATATGCTATGAAGGGACGTGTGAAACTTGATCGTTTTTATGTAAATAATTGGTCGATGTGGTTTGATGTTCAGATTATTTTAGATACAGTCTTGGGAATTATTAATGGTGATGAAAAGGCCTATTAATATTTCGAAAAATATATAAAACAAAACCCCAATGTTTTCAAAAAACATTGGGGTTTTGTTTTACTATTGGATTTGAACTACCCAACAACCGCCTCAGCCAAAATAACCAATTTGTTGTCAAGCATTTCTATTGTACCGCCATCGATCGAGAAAGTAGTTACTTCCGATCCTTTTGCGATTCTAACCTCACCCTTAGTTAAACTAGAGATGATGTTAGCGTGACGATCAAGCATTTCGAATTCACCGTTGATACCGGGAACTTTAACACCTGAAGCTTCACCTTCGAAATATTTTTTATCTGGAGTAAGTAATTCTACAAACATGATTCTTTAAATTAAGAATTAGTAATTGATACTTAATTAAAAAGGCGAGAATCCGAGCGTTGCCCAAGACTCTCGCCTTATATATTGACTTGAGAACTGGACTAAGCGTTCTTAGCAGCTTCTGCAAGCATTTTCTCTCCTTTTTCTGCAGCTTCCTCGATTTTACCTACGAACATGAAGGCAGCCTCTGGAAGGTGATCCCACTTACCATCTAAGATTTCGTTGAAACCTTTGATTGTATCTTTGATGTCTACGATTAGACCTGGGATACCTGAGAATTGTTCTGCTACGTGGAATGGCTGAGATAAGTAACGTTGCACACGACGAGCACGTGCTACTACTTGCTTATCTTCCTCAGAAAGTTCATCCATACCAAGGATCGCGATAATATCTTGAAGTTCCTTGTAACGTTGGATTGTTTCTTTTACACGTTGTGCAGTATTATAGTGCTCATCACCTAAGATTTCTGGGCTTAGGATACGTGAAGATGACTCTAGTGGATCTACACCAGGGAAGATACCTAATGAAGTAATCTTACGTGAAAGTACTGTTTGTGCATCCAAGTGTGCGAATGTTGTCGCTGGAGCAGGGTCAGTTAAGTCATCGGCAGGTACGTAAACCGCTTGTACCGATGTAATTGATCCTCTCTTAGTCGATGTAATACGCTCTTGCATAGCACCCATTTCTGTAGCAAGCGTTGGTTGGTAACCTACGGCTGAAGGCATACGACCTAGAAGGGCTGATACCTCTGAACCTGCTTGTGTGAAACGGAAGATATTATCAACGAAGAATAAGATATCACGTCCTTCTCCTTGTCCCTCACCGTCACGGAAGTATTCTGCGATAGTAAGACCAGAAAGAGCTACACGAGCACGAGCACCTGGAGGTTCGTTCATCTGACCGAATACCAATGTTGCTTGTGAAGTTTCTAATTCTTCTTTGTTTACTTTTGAAAGGTCCCATCCACCTTTCTCCATGTCCTCTTCGAATTCCTTACCGTATTTGATTACGCCAGATTCGATCATTTCACGAAGAAGGTCATTACCCTCACGAGTACGCTCACCAACACCAGCAAATACTGAGATACCTGAGTATACTTTTGCAATGTTGTTGATCAACTCCATGATCAATACAGTTTTACCTACACCGGCACCACCGAAAAGACCAATCTTACCACCTTTAGTATAAGGCTCTAATAAGTCGATTACTTTAATACCTGTGTATAAAACTTCTGTTGAAGTTGCTAACTGATCGAAAGCAGGAGCAGAACGGTGAATAGGTAAAGATGTTTTGCCGGATGGCTGATCCATACCGTCGATCGCTTCTCCAACTACGTTGAATAGACGACCTCTTACATCATTTCCTGTAGGCATCGCAATTGGTGCCCCTGTATCTTGACATTCAGCTCCACGCTGAAGTCCTTCTGTACCGTCCATCGCTACAGTACGAACGCGCTCTTCGCCAAGGTGTTGTTGAACTTCCAATACGATCTCTTGACCGTTGGATTTTTTCACTTTCAAAGCGTTATAGATCGCAGGTAACTTTGACCCTTCTGCTTCGAAGCTTACGTCAACTACTGGTCCAATGACTGAGGTAACCTTACCGATATTTGACATCTTGGAATTATATTATATATATCAATGAATTCAGACATAGAGACTCTGAAGTTAATAACCTCAAAGACTACATTTAAATGCAAAACTAAAATTCTAATAATTGTTTCCAAAGATTATTGACAAATTAAGAGCCGAATTTGTGTTTTAATTACAATTTTAACCTTATGAAGCGCTTTTTTAGGCCTTTTTTTAGAAAAAGTATTCTTAAAAAGAGGATTATTATCATTGATTATTGTTAAATAGTAGACTTTCTCATTAATTATCATGTATGTTTATTAGAAAATAAGCGTATCATATACTTTTTTAATTAATGGTCTATTTGATCTTACATCGAATTAGGCATGATTTTTTAGGTGTAAATAACAACTAACTTAAATGTTGTGTTGAAAGTGTAACCTATTTTATTTGTGTAAGCTACCAACACCTTGTAACTATCTGTGTAATATGAATCTTAGAATTTTAATTATCCTGCTAATTTCATTTAGCAGTTTGACAATTAAAGCAGGCAACGACCCTTTAAAAAAGCCCAAAGTTTGGGAAATGCTGAAAGAGTCTCCTCAAGACGAGGCGCTTTGGGCAGCGTACATGGGAAAATCATGGGTTTGTATGACCATACATGAGAAAGAACAAATCGATAAGTGGAAATCAGATATCGAGGCATCACGCCCTAAAATAAAAAATAATAATCCAGAAGTTCACGTAGCTTTAACTCCTCAATTACAAAAAGAAATTGATACTCAAGTTTTTGCTGAAGACGATGAATTTTGGGAAGATGAAGTTTTACAATCAGCAGTATCTCAACAAGAATCAGTTAAGATAGAAGCAGAACTTCAGGAACACTTTGAGGAATTAGAAAAAAAGATGGTTCAAACACCAAACTTAATTGAAATTCTATCAAGAGATTTAAGAAAAAACTTTATCTTAATAGAAGATGAATTTGATATGGAATTCGAAGCTTTAGGAAAAAGTTATGTGAGCTATTGGGACAAATATCCTAATGGTAAATATTCGCCAGAAAGATGGGTTTATGAAAAGAAAATGGAACTTAAGGCCTATAAGAAAGAAGAATTCGAAAGGCTCAAAGTTTCTATGATTGCATCAATTTCTTCTTCAAATTCATCTCATTAATCTAATTTTTTGTAAAAAAAGTACTTAAAATAAAGAAAAGCCTCAATACAACCTTTTTGGTATTGAGGCTTTCATTATATTTGAAAATAACATTTGTGAATTTATGATCACTGGAGTGAAATATTTTTGATGTTGTTTTGAAGTAGTGAACACTCCAAACTTTTTATTAACACAGAATGACTGAACTGTATAGTACACCAAAATATTATAAGTACCTTCTTATCTTTTCAATTTTTGCATTATTCACTTCTTTAGAAGTAAAAGCACAAGGAGAACAAAACTCAATACAATTTTCCGGTATTGTTGTAGAAGGAGATAGCTCTTATGGAGTTCCAGGAGCTCACGTCTATATCAAGCAAGCAGGAAAGGGTACTGTAACCAATCATGCAGGTTTCTTTACTATGCCTACCCAAGTAGGTGATACAGTGGTTGTATCATCAGTTGGTTTTGCAAAACAAGAAATTGTGATCCCTAAAAGAGACGATTTAGGATTCACTGTTTTGATTGAAATGAGGGAGGATGTAACAGAATTACCTCTTCTTGAAGTATTCCCTTATCCAACAAAAGAAATTTTCGAAGAAGCTTTTCTAGCCTTAGGAGAACAAAAAGATCAAAGGATAGAAAATATGGAGAAAAACCTGAGTCAAGAAAAACTGACCATGATGTCTAATGCTTTACCAATGGGAGCAACAGGCAACTATAAATACTATATGAATTACAGGGCGGATCAAATAGCCACCCAATATTTTATGGAAACAGCAAACCCTCTATTAAACCCATTTGCATGGGGCGATTTAATTAAATCGATTAAGAGAGGCGACTTTAAGAAAAAGGATTAAACTTTTCCTTCTATTGATATTATAATCTTAACTGATTAGTACTTCAATCCCACTGAAGAGAACTCTTTTTTCTATATATACTTGATAGAAATTGTATAAATTAATTTAGCATTACTTATTTCTTGATTTATGGAAAGAAATTTGTAGACTGATTTATACCATACTTTTTAAAAATAGCGTTAAACTCTTAGCTGATAAAGAGAAACGTACCTTTTATTTTTTTGTTTAATTGTTTGATGGTACCTAAATCAATCATGAAATAGAGAAATATAAATAACTCTTTAAGTATTTTACATGCGGTTTTTGCTAATATTTTTCGAATGAAAAAGAGTAAATTTTAATGGGCTTCTTTGATTTTTTTACTACCGACCTAGCTATTGATCTGGGTACTGCAAATACACTAATCCTCACAAAAGGCAAAATTGCCGTGGAGGAACCTTCCATCATCGCTTTGGATAGACAATCAGGTAAAGTGATTGCTCTAGGAGCGAAGGCTATGCAAATGCATGAAAAAACGCATGAGAATATAAAAACAATCCGTCCTCTAAAGGATGGTGTGATTGCCGATTTCCATGCAGCCGAGCAAATGATTCGTGGTCTTATTAAAATGTCTGATAATAAGAAGCGATTCTTTATGCCTTCTCATAGAATGGTTATTTGTATCCCATCAGGTATTACGGAAGTAGAAAAAAGAGCCGTTAGAGACTCAGCAGAACACGCAGGAGCAAAAGAAGTATATATGGTTCCAGAACCAATTGCCGCAGCTATTGGTATTGGTGTGAATATCGAGGAACCGATGGGAAGTATGGTGGTAGATATCGGGGGTGGCACAACAGAGATTGCTGTTATTGCTATGTCGGGTATTGTATGCGACCAATCTGTAAGAACTGCAGGCGATGTGTTCAATAGAGATATTTTGGACTACATGCGTCGTCAACATAATTTATTAATTGGTGAAAGATCTGCAGAAAAAATCAAATTCGAAGTAGGTGCCGCTTTAGCAGAACTTGATGATGCCCCAGAGGATTATGAAATCAGAGGGCGAGATTTACTTACAGGTATACCTAAAGTAATTAATGTTTCGTACGCAGAAGTAGCATTTGCCTTAGATAAATCTATATCTAAAATTGAAGAAGCAATTTTAAGAGCATTGGAAACAGCTCCTCCAGAATTATCAGCTGATATTTACGATAGAGGAATTCACTTAACAGGAGGCGGAGCATTGCTTCGAGGTCTTGATAAGAGAATATCATTAAAAACGAAATTACCTGTTCATGTACCGGAAGACCCATTAAGGGCAGTAGTTCTTGGTACTGGAGCAGTTTTAAAAGAGCTCAACCGTTATAAAGCCATTTTAATTACTTAGTAATTGTTGTCATCTGATTTTTCAGTTTGATGATTTATAAATGGAAAGTTTACTCCTTGTTGCAAGAGTTAATCATTTTACTCTCGAACAAGGAGTTTTTTTTGACGTTCTTAAATCTTTTAACTTAGGTTTGAATGAAAAAATAAAATTATCAAGCTTAGGTTTGTACTTATTTCATTAAATTTGTTCATTGAATGATTCGTTGAATCACCTCATTTTTTGAGAGTTTATTACCTTAATTTAGGTCGATTTTTAGTTACTCCATGAGTCAGTTATTTGCCATTATATTTAGATATAGAGTATTCCTTCTCTTTTTATTTTTGGAAATTGTCGCCGCAGGGTTAATCGTGAATAACAATAGTTATCAACGATCTATTGTGTTGTCGTCTTCCAATACGTTAGTAGGGGGTATCTATAATACCACTTCAAATGTTACTCAATACTTTAATCTAACTGAAGTAAACGAAGGGCTTTTGGATGAAAATGCTATTCTTAGAAAACAAATTGAACTCCTTCAAGTAGGAATAGCAAGCGATTCTGTAACAGATTCATCAAAAGAAAACATAACGAATTTATTCTATGGTATGTCTGATACCGTTGCTTATGATTTTATTCCTGCTAGGGTAATTAATAATTCCATGTACAGAATGGCTAATTATATTACGCTTAATAAAGGTCGTAAAGATGGTATCGAACCTGGAATGGGTATAATGACGCAAGCAGGAGTGGTAGGACAAGTTAAGACGGTATCCGATAATTTTGCTACCTGTTACTCTTTACTGCATAGGGAAATGAATGTTTCTGCTGAGCTAAAACGAACAGGTGACCTATGTACAGTTAAATGGGATACTCAAGATCCAACCACAGCATCAGCTAATTATTTACCATTACATCTTGATATTAATGTAGGAGATACTATCACCACATCAGGATTTAATACTGTTTATCCAGAAGGAGTGATGCTTGGTGTTGTATCTGAAGCAAGTCGAGTACCTTCAGAAAGATTTTGGTTAATAACTATAGATGTATCCGTTGATTTCTCTAAACTACATCATGTGTACGTATCTAAATCGTTGTTTAGAGCCGAAAAGGATTCATTAGAAAATATAGCAGAAGAATAGCAATGGGAAGAGAAATATGGTTAAAACAGGTAGGTGTATTTTTTATCTATCTATTCGCACAAGTTTTATTTTTTAGAAATCTCACATTTTTTGATGGAAATGTAATGATCTTCCCTTATGTGGCTTTCTTGGTTTTGTTACCTTTTGGTGCAGATAATATGAAGCTGCTCAATATTGCATTTGTCATGGGTTTTGTAATGGATATTTTTTATGATTCTATTGGTATTCATACAGCGGCCTGTGTTGGGATGGCATTTACAAGGTATCAAATAATTAAAGTAACGGCACCTAGTGGTGGTTATGATCTATCTGATGTTCCTTTGATAGGACAGATGGGATTTGGTACATTTATCACCTTTGTTATTCCTCAAGTATTAATACATCATATTTTACTTTTTAGTATTGAAGCAGCGGATTGGGGGTTTATGCCCAAGGCGTTATTCAGAGCTTTTCTGAGTAGCATTGCCACGATCTTCATTATTTTAGCTGTACAATATTTATTCTACAAAGGATTCTCAAGAAGAAGAATCTGATACACAATTAAACATATCATGAACATACTCCACTCAAGAAGGGTTATCTTTGGATTAATTGCTCTTCTATTCTGCACTCAATTCTCTTTTGCTCAAAGTTCTAAAGCTACAGTACAAGAATTATTCAAAGTATCTGGTATCGAAGGTCAGTTCGAAAGCGTAGATCAGTTGGTAGAGAATCAACTTCAGCAAAGTAAGGCCACAATGAGTCCTGAAGAACATGCTAAGCTTGAAAAAATATTGAAATCTTCTCTGAATGCTGAATTACTTACTAATTCATTCGAGGAATATTACTTGAAAAACTGTTCGGAAGAAAAGCTCAAAGCAGTTATCAAATTGTATGATAATCCTTTAGTGGAAAAAGCAAAACAAGGAGAGATTGCTTCAAAAGATCCAGCGAAGGAATCTGAAATGATGACATTCTTCCAAAATATGGGGACGAACCCACCTTCTCAAGAAAGAATAATGTTGATTGGAGCATTAAACGAAGAGTTAGGTACTACAGAAATGACAGCGAGCTTGATGAAAAGCATGATGTCAGCAATTTTCAAAGGAGCAAATTCTATGGCTCCTGAAAATGAGAAGCTTACTGATGAGCAAATGAAAGCACAAGCAAATCAAGCATTTCCTCCTATGGTGATGCAGCAGTTACAACAACAAATGATTGCTTACTCTTTTTATATGTATAAAGATTTATCTGATGAAGAACTAAAAGAATATACCAAAGTTTGGGCTTCAGAAGATGGAAAATATTTCACAGGAAATACAATAAAAGCACTATCCTATTCATTCGAAAAAGTAGGAGAAAGTATGGGGAAATCCATAGTGAAATAGAAAGAAAAAGCTCGTATTAAAAACCCTATTATTAATGACAGGGATTTTGATACGAGCTTTTTTGTATATGATTCTTAAGAATTTATCGATTGATCACTCCTGATCCAATCAATTCGTCCTCCGTGTACCAAGTGATAAACTGTCCGGCAGAAATTCCAGATTGCTTATTATCAAATACACAGTATAGACCATCTTCTTTTCTATAAAGTGTTACCTTTTCAAGAGGCTGACGGTATCTGATACGAGCCATGTATTCTCTTTGCTCACCCACTTCCATTTTCAAGTCTTCTCTAACCCAATGGATCTCATCATTTTCAACTTTTAAACCTTGACGATTTAAACCGGAATGTTGATCACCTTGTCCAGTATAAATAGTGTTTGTTTCAGTATCTGTGGCAATCACAAATAACGGAAGTGGAGTACCACCTACACCAAGGCCTTTTCTTTGACCAATAGTATAATAATGTGCTCCTTGATGTTCTCCCACCTTTTTGCCATAAGTAGGCTTGTATTGGTATGGAGAAGTCTCTAAAGCTAATTTTTCCTCTTCGGTAGATGCATTTTCTATAGCTGTTGTTCTCTCAGCATACATAGGATGATCCACTGCAATCTCCACAATATTACCTGTCTTAGGCATCAATTGTTGTTTTAGGAAATCAGGAAGTTTTACTTTACCAATGAAGCAAAGCCCTTGAGAATCCTTTTTGTTGGCTGTGATTAAATCTTGCTCAGCAGCGATTTCTCTTACCTGAGGCTTTGTCAGTTCTCCAATTGGGAACAAAGCTTTTGATAATTGCTCCTGACTTAATTGTGATAAGAAATAACTCTGATCTTTATTTCCATCTACACCCGCTAATAATCTAAAAACTTCTTTTCCGTTTTCATCAATAAAGCTGTCTTTTCTGCAATAATGACCCATAGCTACATAATCAGCTCCTAGGCTCATTGCGATATCCATAAAGACATCAAACTTTACTTCACGGTTACAAAGTACATCTGGGTTGGGTGTACGACCTGCTTCATATTCAGAGAACATGTAATCGACAATACGTTCTTTGTATTGCTCAGAAAGGTCAACACTTTGGAAAGGGATGTTTAGTTTATTTGCAACAAGTAGTGCATCGTTACTATCGTCAATCCACGGACATTCGCCTTGGATGGTTACACTACCGTCGTGCCAATTGATCATAAATAAACCAATGACATCATAGCCTTGCTCTTTTAGAAGGTGAGCGGCTACACTAGAGTCTACTCCGCCAGAGAGACCCACTACTACTCTTTTTGCCATAACTTTTACTGCTTACAGGGGGTTAAGGTCCCTTTTCACGTAAATCAAAATATTTTTTTCAGATTTCTGAAAAAAGTTTCACAAAGATAATAATATCTTTTTATGTTCTACACGTATTTTATTATCAATGACTTAACACTTCTGAATACGAAAAATAGTGCTTTAATGTAGAAGTGGTTAGGGAAATATTCACTTTTATTTAGTAGATATTTTCAAGAAGTACTTGCGTAGAATAATTTAATCGTGCATATTTGCATCGCTTTAAAACACAAAGGCACCACAAAAGCGGGTGTGGTGAAATTGGTAGACACGCTAGACTTAGGATCTAGTGCTTCACGGCGTGGGGGTTCGAGTCCCTCCACCCGCACTCGAAAGAGGTTGATAGAAATATCAACCTCTTTTTTTATGTCTATTTTTCTACAGCAACTGAAGGTTTCGATAAAGATAAAAAATAGGAATACTCCTGGTTGATGCTTCAAAATACCTGATCAATAAAAAAATACTTTTCTATTTTGTACGTTCTTTAATAACATGGTACTCGAATTGCAGGATGCAAATAGAAGAAAAGCCTTCTAGTAATTTATGGAAGAAAAATTATCGAACAACAAAGAGTCTGGAATAAGGTTAAAGGACCTCAGTATAAGAATCAAAGTTTTACTTAACCTACTATTGATTGCTGCACTATCGAGTATAGCTGTTGGCTTGCTTGGTTACTATTCTGCAAAAAAATCATTAGAAGAAGCTGTATTTCGTCAGTTGACCTCTGTGAGAGAGGTGAAACGTAGATCTTTAGAAAATTATATTGATAATTCTAAGAAACATATCAGTGTGTTGGCACAAAGTAGAATGGTGTCTGATGCTGTTTTAGAATTCTCCTCTGCGTTTGATATCATGGATTACTATTATACTCCAGGTAAAATCGTCAAAATGAGACGAACACTTAAGGAGTATTACCGATCTACAATTGATAGGAAATTAAGTGATCAAGAAAATTTCTCAAAACAACTGATCAACTCCGTTGATGAGGCCTCAGATAAGATGGTCATTCTTCAGCACCTTTACCTCACTCAGAATCAAAATCCCATTGGTAAGAAGGACTTATTAAATAGAGGTAATGATAGAACCGCCTATTCTGATATTCATGAGAGGTATCACTCATCATTTAGAAGATATTTAAAAGCAGAAGGATTTTCCGACCTTTTATTGGTAAGCGTTAATACTGGAGATGTGATTTATTCAGTCTCTAAAAATGCTGATTTTGGAACCAACTTAATGGATGGTGTTTTCAGACAATCAGCTTTAGGGCAAGCATTCACATTGGCTAGAAACTCGATCAGACCAAACATGGTGATACTATCCGATTTTGTGTCTTATGAAGGAGCCTATGGTAATTTACAATTATTCTTCGCTGCTCCAGTATATGATAATACAGGGGATGGACTAGAGAAAGTAGCTGTTTTGATAGGAACACTTCCGCTATCTGAAATCAATAACATAATGACTGATGATGGAGATTGGGCTGAAGAAGGTTTAGAAACAACGGGAGAGACATATCTAGTAGGTAAAGATCAGTTGATGAGAAGTGATGCTAGATTGTTTGTAGAGGAGTCGGATAAATTCAACCAACAATTATTGGATTTAAATGTACCTATTGAAGAAATCAATAGAATAAAATCCTTAAGAACAACGGTGCTTTCCAAGTCAGTAAATACAGCTCCTGTACAAGATGCTCTTAAAGGACATTCTGGAAATATAATCGCTCAAAATTATTTAGGAAAACAGGCCTTAAGTTCCTATTCATTATTAAATATCAGAGAACTGCCTTGGATTATTATTTCTGAAATAGAAGAAAAAGAAGCTTTCGCCTCCATAGATAAATTAAAATTAAATGTAGGCTTAGCAACAATTGTTATATTCATTATCGGTTTTATCGTTGCCAATGCTTATTCTACTAATTTCACAAGACCTGTGGATAAGTTGCAGAAAGCCATTTCGAGGTTGGCTAAAGGTGATGTTTCTTCTTCCATTCGTGTGCCATCAGGAGATGAAATTGGTAAGACGATTTATAACATGAATTTGTTGATTGAAAGAACCAAACAAACCTCGGATTTTGCGAAAAAAGTAGGTAAAGGGGATTTCGAAACAGACTTTGATACTTTCGGAAATAAAGATGTTTTAGGAAACTCATTAGTTAAAATGAGGGACCGTCTGAAAGAAGTATCAATTGAAGATCAAAGGAGACAATGGGTCAATGAAGGAATTTCTAAGTTTGCTGAAATTACAAGACAATATTTAGATAATGTAGACGGACTTTATGAAATTGTATTAAGAGAATTGGTCGACTATCTAAAGGCAAATCAAGGGATGATGTTCTTGGTTGAGGAGGATAATAAAACAACCGATAAATTCCTTCAATTGAAAGCTTGTTATGCATTTGACAGAAAGAAATTTTTGAACAAGCAAGTGAATTATGGTGAAGGCCTAGCAGGTAGATGTTGGCAAGAAAATGAATCTTTGTACATTGATGATATTCCTGAAGACTATTCTAAAATAGTTACGGGGTTAGGACTCGCTTCTCCAAAAAGCTTATTGTTGGTGCCTTTAAAGTTCAATGAAGAAGCGCTAGGCGTTATAGAATTGGCTTCATTTAATACAGTGGAACCGTACATGATCGAATTTGTGGAAAGAGTCTCCGAAAGTATTGCTTCGGCTATTACCTCTGCGAAACACAATACAAGAACGGCAAAACTGCTTGAGGAAGCACAAACTTTAACTCAGGAGTTAAGAATTCGTGAGGAAGAGATGCTTCAGAACACTGAAGAATTACAAGCAACTCAGGAGGAGATGGAGAGAAGACAGAAGGAGTTGGAAGAAGTAAGAAAAGCTCTTCAGAAAGAAATTGCCATGAAAGATGAACAGATTCTATTCTATAAATCACAAATACCAAGTGAAGAAGAAGAGGATGATGAAGAATAAAATGAAAGGGATGTTGATCAATTCAACATCCCTTTCATTTTATAAAACTTACTCTCACTAATTGGTTGAAATGAATTAAGGTTTTGTCTTCCAAAATCGAATTAAAGTCATTTCAATAAGCAAGAATAATAAGGCAGAATACAAGAAGTATTTCCATATCGGTTGAGCGATATTACTTTCGTTAAATACTTGAGTGAAACTATCTGCTTTAATATTTTCATAGATCTTGATGTTGGAATAAGATTCTAGGGTCTTCTCAAGATCAGAAGTGGTGTAACTGTTTAATTGTGATTCACCTTTTGCATAGTTAAAGGCAACATAACCAATTGAGGCGGTATCATTATCTGCTTTGACAATTTCGTAGCAGCCTGCCTCCATATCATCAGATGGTAATTTGAATGTGAGTACATCTGCATTTACTTTCTGACTTGGGATAATTTCGGTATCGCCATGTTTCAGTTTATAAATGACGCCTTTTTCTAATCCATCAAATCGAACTCTAAGGTTTTTCTCGTTGAATTTAAATGATAATTTATCGGATTGGGTTTTACTAAGTATTGCCATTCGGTACATCACAGGTACAAACAAGGCATGACGCCCAAAATTGCTGTATTCTGGCTGTAAAGGGGCAGATGCAAAGTAGTTACTCTGTAGGGCATTTTCTTGGATAGAGAGGAAACTCTGACTGTTCTTATAGCTCAATAAAGTTCTTACTCCTCTGCCTTGCCATTGGTAGAGCGGCTTCCCTTCAGGCATACTCATATTCTTTACCTTTTTCTCAAATACATTGGCAAAGAAAGGATCTCTTGAAGGAGGAACTTGCGTTCCAATCATCTCTGCACCGTCTTCAATTTTATTTTTACTGATAAGTGTTCCAAATGCTTTTGAATAACTATCGATATCTAAATTTTCTGAAGGGAAAACGGCAATATTCGTCCCATTTCTAATTCCATTTAAGATCACATTATTCAAAGACTCATTGATAACATCCACATGGTCCAATATCAATAAATCTGCACCGTTTGTGGCACTGTAATCAATAGTATTTGATTTAAAAGTGGTAGCGTTCAAGAAAGGCTCATTCTGATACACTGTGTTTAAGTACTGTTTAGGGTTATCAGAAATAATGGCAATATTGATATTAGGCGACACATTTAAAATGAAATAATGGTCATTATCAAAATCTACAGGGTAGTCAGAAATACTTACTCTGCATTGTTTATTACCAGGATCGCTGATCGCAAAAGCCATTTCTACTGTTTGTGTATCGGCAGCTTTAAGATTAATTGTAGTGTTTGATGATTGAACTTTATCAACAAATAGAGTCACTTCTCTATCTTCTACATCTGCATTTCCAAGATTGGATATTTGAACGTAAAGCTTATTGTTTTCTTTCTGCTTGATAAATGGTTTATCTAACCAAACAGAATCGATTCTTAAGTTTTCTAATTTATCAGCTGATAAAGGAATGAGGTGATAATTTGTTGCAGAATCAAATGCTAAGTTTTCTAATGCACCAATGGTTGATTTTTGAAAATCTGAAATCCAGAATACTTGTTTTCCTTCATCAATTTTTTCTCTATTGAAAGCATCTTGAGTGAAATTTTCGACTTCTTGAAGCGTCCTAGTGAAGTTGGAGTAGTTTAAACCAATAATTTCTTCTTCTGCTCTATCGTGATTCATAAAATAGCGTGAACCACCTGTAAAACGATTGTCTAGAATTTGATAATTGTAACCAACAGGAAAAACATTTGGTATATTTCTACCAATGTCTTTTGCGGCATCAAATAGTGTTTTGGCATTTCTCTCACTTTGCATACTGTAAGAGTTGTCAATGTAGATACTTACTTTACCTTTATCGTTTTTAAGTAAAGCATATCCGTTTTCTTTTGGAATATAAGGTCTTGCAAAAGCCAAAATTGCTATTAAGATAAAAAGCATTCGGGCAATCATTACCAATATTTTTTTCAAACGATCTTGAGCGTTCGACATCTCCTTTACGGTTTGTAAAAAAGCCACATTGGTAAACTTAACTTCCGATGAACGTTGGAAGTTAAATAAGTGAATTATCAAAGGCACTAACACTAAGGGAAGTGCATAAAGAAACGCGGGGTTTACGAAGTTCATAGAGTAATTTAGAGGTTTCTATGCTTAATAGCCTACTAATTTCATCATTTTTCTTAAAAAGTACCTATTAATATACAATGAAAGAATAGGACTTTTTACACTTTCAATGAATTAACTATATTTGTGCCGGTGAAAATCACAATAGGTGGATTAAAAAGGACTTTTTGTAGGGAATATCAACCTAGATTAACTCATCATCGAAAGCATCTTATTTATTAAAATAATACATACTGTGAAGAAATTATTATTAGCAGTTGGCATTATCGCAACTATGTTTGCATGTCAACAACCACAAGCTCAACAAACAGCTTCTACTGAGACAGTAGCCTCAGCAATGAAAATTGCTTACATCAACAACGACAGTCTTTCTACATACTACAAGTTCGGTGAGGACAAGTACAATGAATTGCAAAAGAAAATGGAGAAAGCACAGAAGAGCTTACAAACTCGTGCTGTGAAACTTCAAGGAGAAATGCAAAACTTTGAGAAAAGAGCTAGAGCTGGTTTGATGTCTCAAAACGATATTCGTCAGAAACAAGAGCAATTGGGATTAAAGCAACAAGAATTACAAGCAGCTCAACAATCACAAGCACAAGGTTTGCAAGCTGAAGAAATTGCTATTCAAACTGAAGTAAGAAAAAGAGTAAAAGAATTCTTGGATAACTATTCTGCTGATAAAAACTACAGTATTGTATTGGGTTATAGCGATGGTGTTACATCTACTGTAATCTGGTCTACTCCAAATGTAGAAGACATTACACAAGATGTTATCGACGGTTTGAATAAAATCTACGAGGACGAGCAAAACGCTCAATCTTCTGAAGAAAAAGGTAAATAATCAAATCATTTGATTTGTTAATATATGATCCGCAATACATTCGTGTGTTGCGGATTTTTTTTATTATACCGAAATTTGTGAAAAATGAACTTCAATAGTTTCAACTATTTTTGATTTTATGAGTTAAGTGGTTGAATCTGCAATTTGAAATTAGATATGAACAATAAGAAACCATCATTTTTCGAAGGGTTTAAAGAACCTTTTGATATGGTCAATAAATTAAGAATTTGTTTTTACGGATTGGCAAGTATTTCTGTACCTTTTGCCTTATTTTGGTATTTACAGAATTCTTCCGAAGTAGTAGAAATAGAACCTGTCATTGATCCTCTAGGTGAAATTATTATTGCAATATTAGCCGTTTTAATTATTGGAGTTTCAATGGTAGAGTACAAAAAGTACAATAGTAAGCTGAAAGAAATTAGAAAGGAACCGTCACTTCCTTTTCGATTGACACTTTTATTGAAGGCTCAGTTTTTTAAGTTTATTCCTTTATCTATTCCTCCGATTATCGTAGCAGTACTGTATAGGTTAACCTTAGAACCTTTGGTTTTTGGTCTTTATGTGGTTTCGATGATCTTATTTGCAATGAGTAATCCAAGTATTCATAATGTGATCTCAGATTTAAGGTTAAAGAAAGAGGATAAACAAAATATGATGAATAATGTTCCGTTTGATCAAACGGATATGAAGTTGTAAACTTCGTTTTAATATTCTTTAATAGGAGAGCAATAAGGTTAATTCTTATTGCTTTTTTTATGCATAAGTTCCTGCTGGTCCTAAATACTTTGATGACCTATTAAAAGCTAGATAAGGGACAAAAATAATTGGTAAACAATAGAGCCCTACACTGAATATAGTTCCTTTACCAAAGCTCTTTGCTAATAAGGTACTGATATAAATGTATATCAGTATATTGATGATGGGAATAAATAAAAAGAAAATGTACCACCAAGGTTTTCCTACAATCTTTAATAGTACAATTTCACCATATATAGGTATAAATGCAGCCCAACCTGGTTTACCAGCTTTTTCAAAAAGTGACCAAGTTGAAATTAATGTGATAATTAATGATAGGAAGAATAATAAAGGGAAGATGTTATTAAAATCAAAGTTCATATTTCAAAAGTTTTAAAGCCAATAAAGAAATTATCTTTATTGGCTTTTTTATTAATGATCATCCTGTTGGACCAACATATCTTGTATCATTATCAAATGCCATTAGCACTCCAAAAACGAAGGGTAGTAAAAGTAATCCAATAGTATAGATTATATCCTTTCCGTAACTAGTAGCAAAAAGGTGTGTGACATAAATAAATAAAATGATGTTCACCACAGGGATTAAAAATAATAGAACCCACCACCATGGTTTGCCTACGATTTCTAAAAGTACAATTGCATTATAGATTGGGATAATAGATGCCCAACCGGGTTTACCAGCTTTTTCAAAAAGTTTCCAATACGCAAGTATGGACAGAACGATTACTGCGATATAAATAATCGTTCCCATAATACCATATGAGTTTTCCATAGTAAGAGAGCTATAGTTAGTTAAATTGAAATTTAATATATCATACAATATAATAAAAAAGCACTTTGATCTTCGTGATCAAAGTGCTTTTTTTCCTGAGTTTATACTCAAGTAAGAAATGATAATTGAATTGGTTGGTATCTCAAATATAGAGTCAATATTTCGATAATACAAATAATTACCCTAATCATCCAAAAATTCGATAATATATTCGCCGTTTTGTTGATAAAAGCGAATAATCATTCATTTATCTTAAGAATTTTTCAATTCATCTCTAAGAAATTTGGCAGTGTAGCTTTTCTTGCTTTTTGCGACCTGTTCTGGAGTACCTTTCGCAATGATTTGTCCACCACCTTTTCCTCCTTCTGGACCAAGATCGATGATATAATCCGATACTTTAATCACATCAAGGTTATGTTCGATGACCAATACCGTATTTCCTTTTTCTACTAATTGCTGTAATACATTTAATAGATGTTGGATATCTTCGAAGTGAAGACCCGTTGTAGGTTCATCAAGAATGTAGAATGTTCTACCAGTATCTTTCTTTGATAACTCTGTCGCTAGTTTCACTCTTTGTGCTTCACCACCTGATAAGGTTGTGGCATGTTGGCCTAAAGTGATATATCCTAATCCCACTTCTTTTAATGCCGTCAACTTTCTAAGAATTTTTGGATAGGCCTCAAAGAATTCTACTGCTTGATTCACTGTCATGTTTAGAACATCGGAAATCGATTTTCCTTTATAACGAATCTCTAGTGTTTCTCTATTGTAACGTTTGCCCTTACAGTCTTCACAATCGACATAGACATCCGGAAGGAAATCCATTTCGATTAACTTTTTACCTGCACCTTGACAAGTTTCGCAACGACCTCCTTTTACATTAAAAGAGAATCGGCCAGGTTTATATCCTCTAATCTTCGATTCGGGTAGATTTGTGAACAAAGATCTAATTTCAGAGAACATATCAGTATAAGTGGCAGGGTTGGAACGAGGTGTTCTACCGATAGGTGATTGATCTACCTCAATGACTTTATCGATAAAGTTTAGTCCTTCTACCGACTCGTATTCTTTAGGATTCTTCTTCGACTTATAGATTTTCTGATTTAAAATTGGATATAATGTATCATGAATTAGTGTAGATTTACCCGATCCAGATACACCCGTAACACAAATCATTTTACCCAAAGGAAAATCGACAGAAACGTTTCTTAGGTTGTTACCATTTGCTCCTTTGAGGGAGATAACATTACCACTTCCTTTTCTTCTTTGCTTAGGAACTTCAATAGCCAATTTCTCGCTTAGGTAGTCGGCAGTGGTAGTATGTTGTTTTAGGAATGATGATGGTTCTCCTGCAGCAACGACATTACCGCCATGTAAGCCTGCTTTTGGACCAATATCCAAAATATAATCTGAGGCCAGCATCATGTCTTTATCGTGTTCTACCACAATTACGGAGTTACCTAAATCTCTAAGATCTTGTAAGGCTTTAATTAGCTTCACATTGTCTCTTTGATGTAAACCGATACTTGGTTCATCTAAAATATACAATACGCCGACAAGCTGAGTACCAATCTGAGTAGCCAAACGAATACGTTGGGCTTCACCACCAGAAAGTGTTTTTAAAGATCTATTTAACGTGAGGTAATCTAGACCTACGTCTATCAAAAAGCCGGTACGTTTGCGAAGTTCTTTTAAAACTTCTGCACCAATGGTCTTTTGCCTTTCAGTTAAATCAGGATCCACATTATTGATCCAATCACCAAAAGCCTTGATATCCATTTCTGCTAACTCAGCTATATTTTTACCTGCAATTTTAAAATGCAGTGATTCTTTCTTTAATCGTTGTCCATTACAAGTGGGACATTTTTTGATGATCGTAAATTCCTCCGCCCAGTTTTTCACTTTATCAGAACTACTATTGGCGTGGCGTTTTAAAAATGGAATTACCCCTTCAAACTGCGTAATCCATGCTTTATCGTATTTGGAATCTTTGGCACTCAGTACCTCAATTTCTTCGTCAGAGCCGTAAAGTACAACCTCAATGGCTTCATCACTTAGCTCATTTATTGGAGTAGTTAACGAAAAGCCTCTTTGCTTAAGGTGTTGTTCGATCATCTTAAAAATATAGATATCACGATATTCACCAAGAGGAACGATTCCGCCACTGAAAATACTTTTGCTATCGTCTGGAATGACTGCTTCTTTCGTAATTTCCTCAATTTCTCCCAAGCCATTACACGTTGGGCAGGCACCGTAAGGAGAGTTGAAGGAGAACATGTTAGGAGCAGGTTCATCGTAGGAAATTCCTGATTTTGGGTCCATCAAAAACTTAGAGAAATACTTCACTTGTTCTTTTTTAGGAGCATCAGGGAAGAAGCATACAATAATACCTTTTCCTTCCTTCATTGCTGTTTTTATAGACTGAGCAATTCGGAAACGATCTTTTTCTACCACTTTTACACGATCGATAACCACCTCAATATCGTGAGTTTTGTATCGATCGACCTGCATTTTGGGTACAAGATCTTGTATCTCACCATCGATTCTCACTTTACTGTAACCTTGCTTGCGCAGTTGAACAAAAAGTTCTCTATAATGACCTTTTCTACCTTTAATCACAGGAGCAAGTATCACCATTTTTTGTTCATCAAAATGACTCATCAGAAACTCAATAATTTGATCTTCTGACTGCTTGATCATTTTTTCACCAGTCACATAAGAGAATGCTTCACCTGTTCTAGCATAAAGTAGACGGAGAAAATCATAAATCTCTGTAGTAGTACCCACCGTCGAACGCGGATTTCTTGATGTAGTCTTTTGTTCAATTGAAATCACAGGACTCAATCCTTCGATTTTATCGACATCAGGACGCTCCATATTTCCGATAAAGGAACGGGCATAGGCAGAGAAACTTTCCATATAACGTCTCTGACCTTCAGCATATATAGTATCGAATGCTAAGGATGATTTCCCACTTCCAGAAACCCCAGTAATAACTACCAGCTTATTTCTTGGAAATGTAAGGTCAAAATTCTTTAGGTTATTTTCTCTCGCACCATAAATGGCGATTTCCTCTTCAACGTAGGCTTCTGATTGCTGCTTCAATGTGATAGAAATGATGATGAAACGACAGTGAACAAGCTATCAACACACTGATTGAAAATGTTGATAACTTTTAGAATATCTAAATTAGTGAAAATACAATGAATTAGGAATAGGAAGGGTGGGTTTCTTTTGAGGGGGTGGTTTTATCTCTTGGTTTTTTGATGTTTGAAATAATTTTAGGTAGTAGGTAGTAGGTGTGGTTCGTGTAACTAGTTAAAAGTGTTTTTTCGTATAACCCATTTTTCGAACACATTGGTAGAATTTGAGTGGTTTAATATGGGGAAAAAATGATATCAGATTTTGATTTGAGTTCATTAGCGAAATACCTTTCCTTAGTTCCTTAGTTCCTTAGTTCCTTAGTTCCTTAGTTAAAAAACGAGGTCAGGAGACCTCTAACGTTTATGGGCACAAATGTCGCTATCGCTTAACATTTGCGCCAGCATTACTTCTTCCCTCTTACTTCTTACTTAAAAACGAGCGTTAAATTAGCTCCCTGCTACCTGCTTTTTCATCTTAAACTCATCCAACCCTTCTCCAAATCCATCTTTAATCTTCTCATAGGTTTCGAAACCAAAGTAATTAAAGAGTTTTTCCATAAGTTGAGTGGTGTTGATGTAGATCGGTAGATTTTTCCCTTCTTTGATGATTCTGTTTTCCATTTCCCCATAAAAAGCTTTGGCGATAGTGATAAGGTTTGGTGCTCCTAAACTTCCACTTTCGAACATTACCCATGCGATGCCGTGTCTATCTTCTTTGGTGTAATGACCTCCACAGCCAATGATTTCCCCATTACTATTTTCTACTACTAAGTAATTTTCATCGGTATAATTGTCTAAGAAATCGATTAGATACTCCTCGTCGTTAACATCAAAATATTTGGGGCAGTTGGAATGAAATATTTTTAAGATATCGTTTTTGTCTTCTGATTGATAAGATCTGAATTGCATGGTTTAATATTGTAGGTGATTAAAATCAAAGAATAAAAATAACTAAATATAGGTCAGAAAAGAACATTTGATTGCCTCTTTAAGTCAATAAGGAATTAAATAATTTAAAATCATTAAGGATACTAGTCCATAATATTGCTTTTCATCTTCTTATTCATACTTTTGTAACACTATAAACAGAGATGTCGCTAACCACGGAATCTCAACATACTATACAAGTATTCACATATTTACATAATATAAATATTTACCATGGCAAAAGGATTTTTCAGCGTACCTAAAGCTGTTAACGAACCGATCAAGAGCTATGCACCGGGTACACCTGAGCGTGCAGAATTACAAGCGAAAATCGAAGAGATGTCATCTCAGAAAATTGACATCCCAATGTACATTGGATCTCAAGAAGTTAGAACAGACAATTTAGGTACTTGTGTATCTCCTCACGATCACCAAAATGTTGTAGGTGAATATCATAAAGGCGATAAAGACCATGTAACTCAAGCAATCAACGCTGCTTTAGGCGCTAGAGAGGCTTGGGCTGAGTTGTCTTGGGAACACCGTGCTTCTATTTTCTTGAAAGCTGCGGATTTATTAGCTGGACCATACAGAGCAAAAATTAATGCTGCAACAGTTATTGGTCAGTCAAAAACTGCTCACCAAGCAGAGATTGATTCAGCATGTGAATTAATCGACTTCTTAAGATTTAACGTTCAATTCATGACTGAGATCTATCAGGATCAACCTGAATCAGCTCCAGGCATGTGGAATAGATTAGAATACCGTCCGTTAGAAGGTTTCATCTTCGCATTGACTCCATTTAACTTCACGGCTATCGCAGGTAACTTACCAACTGCTCCTGCAATGATGGGTAACACTATCGTTTGGAAGCCATCACACGATCAGATTTACTCTGCAAACGTATTGATGGAAGTATTCAAAGAAGCTGGTGTACCTGACGGTGTAATCAACCTTGTTTATGTTTCTGGTCCAGACGCAGGTGATGTGATCTTCAATCACCCAGAATTTGCTGGTCTTCACTTTACAGGTTCAACGGGCGTATTCCAAGATCTTTGGGCTACTATCGGTAACAACATCGCAAAGTACAATACATACCCTCGTATCGTAGGTGAAACAGGTGGTAAAGACTTTATCTTGGCACACAAATCAGCTACTCCAAAAGGTTTAGCCACTGCAATTACTCGTGGTGCATTCGAATTCCAAGGTCAGAAATGTTCTGCAGCTTCTCGTGTATATGTTCCTAATAACATGTGGGATGAAGTGAAAGGTTACATTATCGACGATGCGAACGATATCAAAAACAACCACATGGGTACTCCACATGATTTCAAAAACTTCTTTACTGCGGTAATCAACGAGAAGTCATTTGATAAATGTGCAGGTTATATCGACAGAGCGAATGCTTCTGACATGTGTGAAATCATCGCTGGTGGTGGATACGACAAGTCAAAAGGTTATTTCGTTGAGCCAACAATCATCGTAACTAAGGATCCTAACTACGAATCTATGGTAGAAGAGATCTTTGGACCAATCGTTACTATCTACGTTTACGATGCAGAGTATTTCGATGAGGCTATGTACTTGGTAAACAATACTTCGACTTACGCATTAACAGGTGCTATCTTCGCTCAAGATCGTTACGCGATTGAGTTGGCAACTAGCAAATTGTCGAATGCAGCAGGTAACTTCTACATCAATGACAAGCCAACAGGTGCAGTAGTAGGTCAACAACCTTTCGGTGGTTCTAGAGCATCAGGTACTAACGACAAAGCTGGTTCAGCAATCAACTTAATGCGTTGGACTACTCCAAGAACGTTGAAAGAAACATTTGTTCCTCCAACAGATTACAAATACCCATTCATGGGATAAATTTAAAGTGAAGAGTGAATAGGGAAGAGTGAAAAGCGATTTCTTGTTTATTTGGAACTTTACTATAGATGAAGGTCTAGCTTTCTTTGGAAGGCTAGGCCTTTTTTTAATTAAAAATGAAAAGTGAAAAACGTGAGATGTCGGGTTGAATTTGAAAATTTAGATCATTTTAAATAATTTCTTAGATTTGATAAACCAATTTTTAAGAACTCTTACTCTTCAATAGAGAAAATACTATTTTGGCAGTAACAATGTTAAACCTATAAACTGCTGACTCTAGCAATTTTATTTTTTAGAATTTGGGGTAAGAATTCAATTTTTAAACTACAGAGACAATCTATTATTCATCATAAACTAAAACTAAGAACAAACATGTTAAGGTTAACTCTATCGTGTATTTTTGTATTGAGCTTTTTAAGTTCATCTTTTTCTCAAAACTTATTTAATAGTAAAAAAAACAACCGTTTTATGTCCATGCTAAGAAGTAATTGGACGAATAATTATCTATTAAATAATAGTTCATCAAGGCTGAATCAAACATATAAATACAAGCTAGATCAAACAGAATTTTTCATCTATGATGATTCAAAAGAGGAATGGACTAATGATTATGGATATGTTAGAATAGAAGGGCAGTATAAAAATAATCAACTCATAGGGCTAACAGGCTTTAGTAAAAATAATAAAGGTGAAATTGTTGTAGAGGATAATATAAAACTTGAATATTCTGATCATCTTTTGACTTCGCTAATATTTGAACCTGAATCAGGTAAATATCGTACTGAAGACAAGTTATTCTATGATGATAACTCATTATTGATAAAGGTTGAGAATACTTGGTATGATGGTGATTTAGAGGAGACATGGTTTGTAACTAAATATGAGTACAATGATTTCCAACAGTTAGTACAAATTGATTACATAGAAGGGGGATATAGTGATTTATTTCAAACTTTGAGGTATAATATCTTTTACAATGAGAAAGAACAGGTAATCAAAGTGGAGAAATCAATATTTGATAGTGAGAAGCATCAGGAATTTGAGAAAGAGGAAATTAAATATTTAGAATATAATGAAGTTGGAAGTTTAAATAAGGAAACAGTATATAGTAAACATTTCGATAATGACAGTTGGATGGAAAATATCTATACATTGTCGGAATATCTTTATGATGATAATGAATTAGTGGTGATGAATTATAGTTTTTTAGTATCAGGTAAAGTACTGAGTTCGAAGAAAGTGTATGAATTTGATTTTGATTATAAAAGATCCGAAACTTTACACTTCTTTAATTTAGATATATGGGATTCTTATAATGACAGAAATCTAGGACAATTGGAATATTTCGCTAAACAATATACATTCTATCGCTTTACAAATAACGAATTTATTCCTATTGAAAAAGAAATATACTCTTACTCTGAAATTAAAGATGATCAAGAAGAAGGAGGAATTACTTCAACAATCAACTCAATAGAAAAAGACCTAGTTATTTACCCTAACCCGACGTCTAATACCCTCTATTTTAAAAACAGTACATTAGGTAATACTTCTACACTTCAACTAATCAATACTAACGGAACTGTTTATTCTTTTGAGAATGTATATCAAGGTTTGGATATATCTAATTTACCTAAAGGAATATATGTTTATAAGCTAATCGATGGAAACAACAATTTTCAAAAAGGAAAGGTGATTATTGAATAGAATATCTCAGAGAGATATAGATGAAGGTCTTGCTTTCTTTGGAAGGTTAGGCCTTTTTTTGAATTAAAAATGTAAAGTGAAAAATGAAAAACGTGAAATGTTAAGCTAACGCTCGTGGAATTATACAATAGTTTAATTAGTGACGCTGAATTTTACTTTTCCTCCTGTATTCATCTGTGCTAAACTATCACAGGCTTTGCTGTTAAGGTTCAATATTCTAAGATAACCTCCGGTGGTGGGTGCATCGGCCATCATAATAATTAAATCTCCACCACTTGTTAACTGCACTGTGCCTTTGACCATTCCTGAGGAAATTATTTCCTTCTGATCTCCCAATTCTATTTTCTCACCTTCTAATCGATAACCTATTCTGTTGATATCTTTTGATATTGTGAATTCGCTGTTGATAACTTTTTGTTTTTGTTGATCGGTCAGCAAATTCCATTCAGGGCCAACAAAACATTCCAAAAGATTTTCTGATGATATATTTCTGGCTTTAATAACACTGTGTCTTGTGGGTAATTGCTCAGGGCATAGCAAGGTGATACGATCCCCTTTTTGAAGTGCTCTACCAAAGTATCCACCAAATTTAGCAGGTAGGTAAGTAGAGGCACTGTTATATATTTTAGGGATATCAAGTACTCCTTTGAAAGCAAGATAACCGTAGGTGCCTTTTTTAGAAAAACCTATTTTTAACTGATCTCCTGGGTTTAAAGTGATGATTTTTCCTTGGGAATTGATTTTATCATTCACTTTGAGTTCCATATCGGCACCATAAAAAGAGACAGAAAATGGAATGTGAGCCAATAAAGTAATGCCTTTCATACACATTTCTATCATGGGTGCATTGGGATCATTACCCAATATAGCATTGGCGATATTGGCAGAGGTCACGTCCATGAATCCACTTACAGGAATTCCTTGATCTTGTACTCCCCAACGACCATTGTCCTGAATTGTAGAGAGAAATCCACCATCAATTATTTCGAAACTCATACGTTATTCTGGTTTAGCTGTTGAAATGTGGATAAGTCGATGATTTCGAACTTTACTTTATCACCCATTTTTACTTTTGGTGGCTGGTTGACTTCAAATATGGATAAAGGAGTTTGACCAATAATTTGCCAGCCTCCAGGTGTAGCCTGTGGGTAAATTCCCGTTTGTTGATCGGCCAACCCAACGGCTCCTGCAGGAATTTTTAATCTTGGTGTAGATTTACGAGGAATAAATAAACGAGGGTCTAAGCCTCCTAAGTACATAAAGCCGGGCGAAAATCCTAACATGTAAACGGTATATAAATTTGAAGTATGTAATTCTATAATTTCATCAATGGATACATCAAGTTGTTGGCTTACCTCTTCTAAATCTAACCCTAAAGTAGTATCATAACATACAGGAATTTCTACTATACGTTGTAGTGGTTGATTTTCTTTTTTATGAATATCAATGGATTGAATAATTTCAGAAAGTGAAGAGAAGTTGATTAAATCATCATCAAATTGAATAGTAATTGAAGTGTAGGCAGGGATTAAAGAAGTGATACCCTCCAAATGCCTATTGGATAAATATTGATAATACGCCTTTACTTTTTGATGAACTTCTTCAGAAATGATGTTTTCAAACTGAATGATCAAAGCCCTTTCCCCAAATTGTTTGATCTCCATATTATAAAATCGATTGAATTTGAATGTTTTCCTCAGACAACTTTTGAAACACAAATTGAAGTTCTTCCAAAGCTTCAGGAGTGTCTCCGTGGAAACAGATACTGTCGACAGGCATTGAAATGAACTCATCATTTTCATCAATTACTCTTTTGTTTTTGACGATCTCTTCTACTTGTTGCCAAACATCTTCTTTATCATGTATTACGGCATGATTTTCTGATCTAGCAACCAATTTTCCATTAGCAGTATAGCGTCTATCCGCAAATCCTTCTCTTATAAAAGTGATGTTTTTCTCCTTACAAAGTGTTTCCAAAATACTATTAGGCATACCCATTAAAGCGAACTGTCCATTGTAATTTTCTATCAATTTGATAATGATTTGAGCTGTTGAGCTATCATTCATTGCTTTATTATACAATGCCCCGTGTGGTTTGATATAATTCACTTTTACATTTAGTTCAGTAGCAATTTTTATCAAATCCTCACATTGTTTGATGAGGGAGGAGAGTAATGTTTTTGCATCAATATCCATTACTTTTCTTCCGAAATTCTCTCTATTTGGATAGCTAGGATGTGCTCCGATATTTACATTGTTTTTTTGAGCAAGAAGTAGGGTAGACCTCATGCTTTGTGTATCACCTGAATGACCACCACAAGCGATATTACAAGAGGAAACATAGCGTAGAAGTTGTTCATCGTATGGAAAACCTTCTCCTAAATCGGCATTAAGATCAATTTTTTTCAATAGCGTAATAGTTGTGATTTGTGCAAAGTAAATAAAAAACCACTTCAATTTCTTGAAGTGGTTTCAAAATCAATGTATTATTGATTACTGTCTTTCTAATTTCATATGAGCATTAGCCTCTACTTTTTGTGTAAAGTAGCCATTGTTGATTTCTTGAACTTTATTACTAGTAACCTCTAATTCTGTTTCTGTAAGTTTATCAATAATCATTAACTCAGGTAATCCATCAGCACCTTGTATGATAATATTCTCCTCATCGTCAAAGTCCCAATTTTGAGTACCTAGAATAGCTTGGTTTAAGAGAGTAATAATTGTACTACCATCTTCATCTAAGGTCTTAATATCAGTTGTACCTTTTGTTTCTACTGTTTTGTCAGTTTTAAATTCCATTGTGATATTGATATTCTCATAAACCACAATTTGATCAGGAAGTTCTGTTACTTCATCACCGTCAATAAGGGATATTTTCTGAGTGCTTTCAACAGCTTTCAGGTTCCAAGTACCATAAATGAGGTGATTTTCTTTGAGAAGGTCACTTACAGTTTCATTTCCAGAACAAGAGAATAATCCTAAAGTAAGTGCAATTAAAACTGCAGTAGTCGCTTTTTTTAGCATGATTAGTTTAAATAAAATATAAAAAAATGATTGTTTAAAAAATAAGAATTAACGCTCTAACTCCATGATTACGATATGTTCAGTAGAAAGCTCACCAAAATCATTTTCCATAACATGTTTAGCTACTATTTTATTAGGAGTGAGTGATGTTATTTCCCAATACTCTTCGAAAAATCCACCTTCAATAGCAAAATAGAGTTCATCAAGACTTTCGTTTACTTCCCAATAATCTGTACGATTATGTTGAACACCTCTTGCTGTTAAAATTATGTTTCCTTCTTCATCATACTGTTCCGAATCAGCAGTTCCCTCAACGATTAAGATATTATTGTCGAGAAATTGATAGGTCACATTAATATTAACCGCTTTAGTTTTTGTAGTTTCAACTGTATATCCCCAATCGGTTGTTGATGTTCCATTTAGTGCAGTTAATTGCCAAGTGCCTTTGATAGGATCGAGTTCTTCCTCAGTTTTATCATTCTCTGTACATGAAAATAGACTAAGAGTTAGCAAAATGAAGATTGCTGTAGTTACTTTTTTTAGCATGATTAGTTTAAATAAAATATAAAAAATGATTTGTTTGCTTAAATAAATACCAGTTCAGTAAGAGATTTTAATAGTTGAAAAAAAAGTAAGTTCTTTCTATGAATTGGTCTTTGTTTGCGGTGCTAATATATGTAATAAAAATATAAATTATTAAAAAATAGGGTGATATTATTCTATTCATCAATATCCAGTTCTCACTTCAATATCAATAAATTTACCTGTAACATTGTATAGCGATATTATAAATTAAGGCGTATAGAAGTTAAAAGAATCAATAAAAATGATTGATTATCTTCCTTTTTTATCTAAAAACTAACATTGTGATTTTAAAGAAAATGAATATCCATTAATCGAATATGTTCTTTTGATTAAAGTTTTATATTAAAAAATCAACAATACATTACATGTATGATAATTCACTCTATTCACTAAAAAAGAATTATTTCTATCATATATATGTATTAATAGTACACCAAGCATATACATTATGAAACTATCTGTTCTTTCAGCCTTAACTATTTTGCTTTTTTCTCTAATTGGATGTACTACTAATGATGATTCAAATTTATCTATAGATGTTGCTTCTCAAGTACAAGGTCAGTATGTGATTAATAGTTTTCAATTTGACGGTGATGGCGAAGCCCAACAAATCAGTGACGATACTGATAATTACATTTCTTTAATTAGACAAGGTGATAGTTTAGTTTCTGTACGTCTCGTTATGGAAACTGAAATTGTTGATTTTTCATGGAACCTTCAAGAACAAAAAGTAGATAATATTGGTAGAGAATCGTCTACTTACGAATTTGAAGTTGAGCCTGGGACAAGTAGTTTGAATAATATGCATTTGTATATTACAGAGGACAGACAGTTAAAGGCTGTGTTTACTCCTGCACTTCATCCTAATATTAAAACACTTTATGCTGGTATGTAGTATTTTAAAAGGTTAACACTAATCGCGGAACGATTTTGTTATTTTAACGTATTTAGTTGATATATAAATAATTATAACAAATATACTTCAACTATAAATGTTACGTAATAAACTTATTTGGGTAGTATCAATACCCCTTTTAACCGTCATAAATTCTTATGCGGATAATATAACAACCACTGATATATCACAACAGGAAGAATACTATTTTGACCATGATATTAACCTAACATTGGACAATGTTTCTGGAAAGAAAGTCATTCATATGGGTAATCATTCGGTGGCAACAATAAATGAATTGAATAGTAAAGGGCTCCATCTGGAAATATTTGGGGATGCCACTTTTTCTGGGCAAAACCTTTCTGGAGAAAATAATTACATTGGCGTAACTGGTCGATTATCTTTAAAGCAAGATGTAGTACATGTAAATGGGAAGTCTGACTCATTGGTAGTACTTAAGGAGATATTAAGCCCAGAAGGGGGAAAGGTAGTATTTAAATTCGATGTTCAAAATCAACAAGTAGCTACAGGTTTTAGATATTCTCTTCCTAAAAATTTCAATAAGGAAAAAATTACCTTTTTTCCTGAGTTGAAAAATAGTAAGAAAGCATCCAATTTTAAAGATATTACTTTACCAGTAGAGATGGTTTTTCTGCGATATAATAAAAAAGAGAATGAACTAGAATGGCAAACCGCTACTGAAATAAATAATGATTACTTTAAAATAGAGTATTCCGACGATAGGTTACATTGGAACGAATTGAATAAAGTAAAAGGATATGGAAACACCAAAGTGAAGAAAAATTATAAATATGCTTTAGGCTTTGAGAAGCATCAATTCTATCGAGTGGTTCAGACCGATTTTAATAAAAATTGCTCCATATTTAATGTAGAAGTGCCCTTTCAAAATGATAAGGAGTTGTCCATAAAAGTGATCAATGGACAGGTAAGTGTTCAAGGAAATTATGAAAAGACGAATTTATCTGTTTTTGATCAAAAAGGGACTATAATTTTTAATGGTGTGATTCATCAAAAAGATAAAATAGATGTTCCAAAGCGGCAGTTTTTAATACTTCAAGTTCAAAGTGGAAAGGATGTGCTCACAAAGAAATTGATGATTCAATCATAAAAAAAAGGATCAACACTAACTCAGTGTTGATCCTTTTTTGATATTGATGTACAGTCCTAAAATAACGATACACTAAAACAATCGTTATCATGGAAGAAAATAAAAATCAGTTCATTAAACGTACCCAAAAGGATTATCCAATGTCCTTAAAGCTTCAAATTGTCTCGGAAGTTGAAAACGGTCAACTAGGTCTTAAAGCAGCTCAACGTAAATATGGTATTCAAGGGAATCAAACTGTAAAGATTTGGTTACAAAAATATGGTAACTTTGACTGGAACCATAAAGTAAGTGCCATGAAGAAAAAAACACCTGAACAAGAGTTATTAGAGCTTAAACTTGAGTTGGAAACAGCAAAAAAGAAAATCAAACGATTAGAGGCTGAAGCAGAAAAAGCTGACCATAAATCAATTATTTTCGATATGATGATTGATTTGGCTGAAAAGGAATATAAAATTGATATAAGAAAAAACTCTTCACCCAAGTAGTAGACCATTTCAGAGGTGAGTATTCTAAAGGTGTAGAATATTCAAGTCAATTACTTGGGAAAGACCGTCAAGTGTATTACCGCTCTATTAAGCGAAAAGAAAAAGATCTGAAAATTTCTGAGCAAGTAGTATCACTCGTAGAAAACGTTAGAATAAAGTTACCCAACAGTGGTCATAGAATGTTGTACACTCTACTGTACTCTGATTTGAAATCTCTGGGTGTAGGACGAGATAAATTGCTGCAGATTTTGAAAGCCAATCACTTAGATATAAAACCTAAGAGAGCATATCATGTAACAACAGACTCAGATCATAGATTCAAAACTTATCCAGATTTGGTTGATGGCTTAGAAATTACTAGGCCTGAACAAGTCATGGTAGCTGATATTACATATGTTGGCACAAGAGATAACCCTTGGTATTTAGCTTTAATTACGGATGCTTATTCTAAAAAAATTATGGGATATGACTTATCTAGGTCGTTAGATAAGCAAGGTGCAATTAGGGCATTAAAAATGGCAATAAAACAACGTGAGTATAAGGGGGAAAAGTTAATTCATCACTCAGATAGAGGTGTACAGTATTGCAGCAAAGCTTATCAGAAATTGCTTAGAAAAGCAAAAATTATAACGAGTATGACTGAGACTTATGATCCATATAAAAATGCTATTGCAGAACGCATCAACAGAACCATAAAGCATGATTTTAATCTGAGTAAATATGTTAATTATGAAATGGTCTTTGAAGCATACTTAAAAGAATGTATAAAAACTTATAACTTAGTGCGACCTCATATGTCATGCTATATGAAAACACCAATTCAAATGCATAAAACAAGAGGAAAAAGAAGAAGAACTTACCAAAAGGTAAAGGTAAAAGCAACATAACAAATTTTAGAAACCTTTAATGGTGGAAATATGTTAGGCAAAAAAAGACCCAATAACTTTTAAATTATTGAGTCTTATATTTAAAATAAATTTAGTAAAAACCTGTATCGTTATTTCAGGACTTTACATGAATCTTATGTTATCTTCTACTACCTCCAAAGAAACGAAGCAAGTATAAGAATAAGTTGATAAAATCTAAGTATAAGCTTAATGCACCAAGAATAGCCATTTTGTTAGCAGATTCTCCATCCATCATTGCATAGCTCATTTCTTTTAATTTTTGTGTATCGTAAGCAATTAAACCTACAAATATCAATACACCTACAATAGAAATGATCCAATATAATCCACTACTACCAATAAATATATTTACGATAGATGCGATGATGATACCAAATAGTCCCATAATTAGTAAACTACCCCAAGAACTAAGATCTTTTTTGGTAGTCATACCATAAACACTCATTCCTACAAATGTACCTGCAGTAATAAAGAATGTACTTACTATGGAATTAATATCATATATGTAGAAGATACTTGATAAAGTAGCTCCTGTTAATGCAGAGTATAAAATAAATAGAACTGTAGCCGTCGCAGACGACATTCTATTTATTGCTCCGCTAATTGCAAATACTAAACCTAATTGTGCGATAATTAATCCCCATCTAAATTGTGCCACCATTTGAACATATTCATAGGTATTGGCAATAAACATAGCTGTAAGGGCAGTAATCACAAGACCGATACTCATTCGACCATATACTTTGGTCATGAATGAACTCTGCGCACTAGATATTTCAACATCAGAATATCTTCGTGCTCCGAAATTTTGATAGTTTGTCTCTCTCATTTTTTTGTCATTTATGATATAAAAACGATTTGTAATATTCAAAGGTTACATTGTACCATAATTGCGGGCACCAAAAATGGCACTTCCCACTCTTATCATTGTACTTCCTTCTTCTACAGCAATTTGATAATCGCCACTCATTCCCATAGAAATTTCTGATAATGCTACATTATCAAGAGCATTGAAAGAGCTCTTTAACTCTTCGAAAAGTGATTTTAAAGAAGCAAACTCTTTTCTCACCTGATTTTGGTCAGATGTATTTGTTGCCATTCCCATCACTCCAATTACTCTCACGTTGGTCATCTCCTTAAATTCATCAGAAGATAAAAATGATGTCAATTCCTCTTTATCAAAACCGAACTTTGTTTCTTCCTCTGCTATGAATACTTGAAGTAACACATCGATAATACGCTCATTTTGGGTTGCACGTTTCTGTACTTCTTTTAAAAGTCGAGGACTATCAATTGAATGAATTAAAGAAACAAAAGGGGCGATATATTTTACCTTATTTCTCTGTAGGTGACCGATCATGTGCCACTGAATATCTTTTGGAAGTGTTTCACTCTTTTCGACAAGTTCTTGCACTTTATTTTCACCAAAGATACGTTGTCCAGCATCGTAAGCTTCTTGCAATAACTCATTAGGTTTGGTTTTACTAACCGCTACCAATTTACAGTCTGTACCGTCAAGCTTTTGGTTATATGATTTTATATTTTCTGCTATAGACATGATCTATTTTTGTTTTGTAATCAACATAAATAAGAAGGTTGCAAATACACCAAACATAAGCATACCAATTGCTTGATCTACTGCCAAAGTGTCAGCAGATAATTGACCTAATTTCTCTATTTGTGCATTATACTCAGTTTCACCTAATGTTTCTATTATTTGAGTTTTTCCTTCTACCATCATCATTTTCAATTCTGTTGCATGTCTTTCGATGATTTCTCGTCCCATTTTTTCGGTACTTAATATCACCTGAAGAAGAATGCCATAGATTGTAGAAGCAATTAGGTTTAAGGTCATACCAATAATTACCCCTTGTGGTCCTTGCATCCTTCCATTGTTCAGTTTAATTCTGAAATAGCTCATGGCTCCAGCAAAGGTTAAACCATAAATAGGGAAATAGATGTATTTCCATTTACCAAAGGCATTTAAATCTAAACCATAAAGTAATAAGGTATAACTGATGCATAAAAGAGATGCGATTACACCAAAAATAGCTCCTACACGGAATAACTCAGGCCTAATAAATTTTACAGTTTTTTCTGTAGTATTTGTTTGTTCTTTCATAATGATGATTTAATGCCCACAAAAATACAGCATACTTTATACAGTGTGGCAAAAAATAGGATAAAATTGGTTGGAATTATAATAGGTAAGCAGAGATTTTATAATCTGATTAATAATAGAGTAAAATCATCGTCCATGGCTTTTTTACCCATAAAGCCATAAATATCTTCTAAGATTTTATTGGCAATCTCTTTTAAAGGTAATTCGTGATATTCTTCGATGATTTTTTTCATATGCTCATATCCATACTCATCGATACCGTTTTTACTTCTAGCTTCAGTAATACCGTCGGTATATAAAATCATTAAATCGCCGTGATTGTATTTGATTTCATGGTTATGGATAAACTTGCTGTAAGAGTTGTTTCTTACAATACCAAGTCCTAAGCCTCTATTTTCTAAGAATTGAGCTTCTTGTTTTTCTGTGTCGTAATATAAAGTTGGACAGTGGCCTGCTCTTGCAAAATCCACTTTCATTTCGTCAGTATTTACATGCAGATAAGTCGCTGTAATGAAAGTATCTCTCTGAATACATCCCGTTAAAGCAGCATTGGCTTTTGTAAAGAATTCATCAGGTTTAATACTTTCTTCTCTAGCTAACGACTGATAAATGCCTTTCATTTGCGCCATATTAAAGGCTGCTTTAGGTCCTTTACCAGAAACATCGGCAATAATAAAACTCACTTCATGGTCATTGAGACGGTGCATATCGTAATAATCACCACCTACTACAATTGCAGGTTCCCAAGTCACATAAACTTCTATATTTTCGTTGATTTCTAAACTCTTCGGCATCAATGCTTCTTGCGTTTGTTTGGCAATTTGCATTGAGTTTTTGTATACCTCATTTTTTACTGCTTTTGAGAGTAAATCGAGGTTGAAAAGCGCAATTCCTGCTTGAGCCACATAAGTATTCACCGTAGACTGCATTACAGAATCGATGGAATTGTGTAGCCTTTTAACCAATATCAAAGAATCTCTTACCTGTTGATCTACAATAATTGGTATCGCTAGGATTGAACGGTAATTTCTATTGGCGTTCTCTTTTCTGAAATAAGGTTGATAGTTCAATTTAAGAGGTGCACCTCCATTATAAGGAGCGTTTCTTAGATCTGAAAGCACTTGTCTAACATCCTCCTCGTCAATACCCGTAACAACTTTTACTTCGTAGTCATTACTCATAATCCATCCAGCATCAGCTTGAATGCTTTTTAAAGAACTGTTGAGTAATACTCTATATACATCAGATTCTTTTTTCCCGTCTCTTACAGCTAAACTTAGATTTCTGAAACTAGAAATTTCTTGTTCTTTTTTCTCGAAAACACTTGATGTTGGTAAACTAAACAACATAAACAAGGTAGAAGAGGCTGCGTAAACAAATACAAAAATTAATAATGTTAGCGGGAATAAGTTCTTGACGATATCATCAGAGACTAAGGATTGCTCGTAGAAATAGAATTTTAAACTGGCAACAAAATAACTTAAAGCTAATATGATAAAGCCCAATTTAAATATTCCTTGAATTTTCTGCTGGAAATTTAAGTGAGGTACCCATCTTACATTCACTGATATCATTAAAATCCATAGCGTAAGGAAAATACTTGGGATTTTAAAATAGACATCGATGGTCCCAATTCTAAAGAAGTGAGCCACCATGGTAATACCTAAAAATATTTCGAACAAAAGCCACGTATAGTGCGTAAAGCGTGTCTGTTCAAACAAGATGAGCTTTTTCCAAGTTACAAAGGTACTGATCAGCAAAGTCATCAGTAAGGTAAACTCCACATGGAAAAATATGGCATATAGGACGGGTAGATTGTATTCTAAATCGTCTCTAAGCCACGTTAACAGAATATTTACTCCCATAGAGAGTAAGGTGGAGAGCAAAGCAACGACAAATATTTGCCAGAGCAGTCCTTGGAAATCCCTTTCTTTGGGTTGAAAAAAGATCCAAATATTAAAATAGGTGGTAATGATCCACACATTTAATATTAAACCTTTAACAAAAGAAGGGAAAGGAGCATGAGGAATTTGTTCATCCGTTAAATATTGTTCTTGTACGCCTATGAAAAGAAGTAGCACCCAACTGATAATACAGACAATGGTACTTATTCTTTTTACGCTATTGTAGCTGAACATTTCGGATATTTTTACAGCTCCTTTAATAATAAATTAAAATTTAATTTTGAAATTCAATCAAATGGTTCATCAAGACAATAAAAGAATATATATTGCATATCCGATTTTGTATTGGTGTAGCATTCGTTTAACAAATATAATCGACAAATTGTGCTTTTCTATAAATAAAGCAACAATCTTAGTCGAACATGTAAATGCTTGATTTTTTTAACAAGCCTTGTGAGAAATAAACAGAGAAATACATATAGATTTAAAATAAATAAACTCAGTTTTCTTTTTATGATCAATGCATTATTAATGTGTTGGTCGGTAGATACTTATGCCCAAAATGATTTACTATTGACTGGGCTAGATCAATATGAAGAAGATACTGTAGGTTATGTTAGAATTAATAAAATATCATTTATTGGTAATAAAAAAACACACCCAAAAATTATTACCAGAGAACTTGATATACGCGATGGGTCATTAGTGCCTAAAAAAGGGATAAAAGACTATATCACCACAGAAAGAAATAAAGTTTTCAACACTCAATTATTCGAATCTGTAGATGTTTTGGTCACACAACAAGGAAAAGATACCTTAAATGTGGACTTTATCATGGTAGAACGTTGGTATACTTGGCCTGTTCCTCTTATTGAGTTAGCAGATAGAAGTTTTAACGAATGGTGGAATAATAGAGATGCTGACCTGGGAAGAATTCAATATGGCCTCGATTTCAAGCAGAAAAACATGAGAGGACGTAATGAAACACTTCATCTATTAATCAAATTAGGGTTCTCAAGACAATTTACATTAGGATATTCCTTTCCTTATATTGATAAAAAACAAAAGACGAGTTTATCCTTCAGAACGAGCTACAAAGAGGAAACTACTGTAGCCTATAAAACTGAAGAGAATAAATTCGTGGAATACGAAAACGATACTGAAGTACAAAGACGTTCTTGGAATGGACAGGTAAACTTTGGTAAACGATACGGTTTTTACGATCATCATAACCTTAATTTTGGTTTCACTTACGATAAAGTAAATGATACTATTGCCGTATTAAATCCAGATTTCTTCCTTGATGGCCGAACAGAGTTGAGGTATTTCACTATGAAATATACCTACACTCGAGATAAAAGGGATATTACTAGCTATCCTCTGAACGGATACTACTTACAATTCGGATTAGAAAAAGTGGGTCTAGGCATTTTTGATGATCTTAATACTTTGAATCTTCAATGGTCAACTTGGAAATTTTGGAATATTAAACAAGCCAATCGATTCTATTACTCTATTGGATTTGCAGGTAAATTAGGGTTCCCTGAATTAGTGCCTTATAATCAAATGCGTGCTTTAGGATATGGAAATATGTTAGTGAGAGGATACGATAATTATGTTATTGAAGGTCAGAATGCAGGTGTTTTAAAGAATGAACTTCGATTAAGAGCATTCTCTACTTCATTGAGTTTTCAGAATATCATCCGATCAAAACATATAAAAAGAGTACCTATAGATGTTTTAGTGAAAGGTTACATTGATACAGGTTATGCTCGTTTCAATGGAGTAGATCCCACAAATGCTCGATTTACAAATACACCACTATTAGGTTATGGATTTGGTATCGACTTTGTCACTTTTTACAGTTCAGTGCTTAAGTTTGAATATTCATTTAATCGTCACGGAGACGGAGGAGGATTGTATTTCTATTATTCAGTAGACTTATAATCAATTAGCCCATATTGCACTCACAGTCCTCTAAACAAGACATGATGTTCAACACCGCCTTTTCTTTTAAAGAGTAGAAAATGTTCTTTCCTTCTCTTTGAGAAGATAAAATACCCTTCAATTTCATATTAGAAAGATGATGTGAAGTAAGTGATTGCTCACAGTTCAACTTTTCACAAATCTCACTTACAGACAATCGATTATTACAATCTAATAGTTCTAGTATTCTAAGTCTTACGGGATGGGCAATTGTTTTTAAAATAAAAGCTGCCTTTTCTGCCTTATCGTATTCCATATTTATTCTGATAATTAATAGAATACAAATATACGATTCATGAATAAATGATCATATGATAAAATCGTTTATTATGAATGTTTTTCAATTTCTTTCACTTTTAATGTGGTTTTCTGATTCAAAACATGATGTCCAATTCCACATTCCATGCATTTTTTATCTGCACAATAGTTATTATATAATTCTATAAACGCTTGAGAATCTAACGCTGACCGTATGTTTAGCCCAAGTTGTTTAAAAACTTTGGTGATCTTATTGTGTTCAGCGGTGATAGATTCTAATAAATCAATTGCTTTTTCTTTGTATTGATCGTTCCCTTTGTCGATTCCATAAGCAAATTGTAGAGGTACTATTACATTAATCAGTATAGAGTCTAAAGTCTTTTTTCCTATATGTTTCTCGTGTTTTGACTTTGATTCTACCCCAAACCGATAATGCGAATTCCAATAGGAGGAAGTTGGGATATCCATTAATCTATAAAATGAAACTTTATTTTGAACATGTAAAAAAGCAGAACATAAATGAGGTATTTCTGTCATGATTCTGCTTAATTGAGCAATTCTGATACTAGGGAAGTTAGCAGGCCGAAGTCTTAAAAAATTCCATTGATGTTGTTTCATCTCTTTATCTCCCAAATTGTATTTATGCTGAAGAAATCGAAACTCTTTGTACAATTTCTGCTCGTAAAGATCATTTGATGTGGATTGAAGAAAACCTGCTGCCCCAAAAAGAAGTGCTTCGTTGGTAATTGGTAAGTGAGCGTTTAATCGTAATAATTTGGCAGGGATAATATCAGATAATTGCTTTAGGGGTGTGTTGTTGACTTTCATTCCTAAATATTGAGCAAAGAAACTATAAGTGGTTTCTTCCCAATCTCTTTCTTTTTCATCAAGTAATGATAAAATAAACTGAGCTTTCCTTTCTATTCTATCCACTAACACTCTGTCCAACATCTGCATTCGCTTTATTCTAGGGACATCATCAATATTTTCTTTACATGAGATAGAATGATTAGTATGTAAAAGGTGTTCGTAATTGATTAAAATATTGGTCTTCAAAATTCCATTCAGAACTAAAGAAGGGATAGTAGTTTTATCTTGATGAAATACATCAACATCATTTTCATAGACTACATGAAGAATAACATTGTCATATTTCAAGTCATTTTCATGATGATGTTGATACCATTCAGAAGCCTTATGATGAATTTCGACATGACCATGCCATTCTATAGCGTTGATGACAATGACTGCATCCAAAAAATCGGGACCAGCATTATGGTTATGGTAACCGGGAAATTTAATGGTAATAGATTCACCTTGAGTGGTGTATATGTCAGATTGTTGGAAATATTTGTATTGCCATACAAAATGTAAAAAGTCTTCGCGCATGAGAATAGTTATTAGAATCGTACTTTCCGAAGATAGTTATCATTTTGAAGACCACAAAAAAGCCAAGAGAAAATTTCCCTTGGCCTTTTAAAACTGTTATGCTTATTTTTCTACTATATTATTTTTCGACTATTTATATTGTCTTGCATACACAAGAACTTTTCTTTGTAGTCTATCTATATCTTTTTGATCTACTGAGTGTAAACCTAATTCTAATGCCTTAAAGTAAGCGTCTCTAGCTTTTTCAGGTTGACCAACTCTAACGTAATAATCACCTAAAACTTCAACTGATTTACTATTTTCATTGATACTTAATGCATGATCAATCCAACCTTTAGCCATTTCTAAATCGGCGTTCCAGTTAATAGCCAACTCAGCAGCATTTGTATATGTTTCGTAATCTGATTTGTCTGCTCCTTTAATCATTTTTACCAACTTTGCTGAATTTTCCTCTGTAGGTAATTCCAAATCGTTTGTATTGGCAAAAGAAGCTAAACTTAATGATAATAAGAATGATAGAGTGATGATAAACTGTTTCATAATTGTATTTAGTATTTAAGTATTTTAAAAATTAATTTGACACACTATCTATTATTCCAAGTTGATGCCAAAAAAATATAACTAAAACTAAATCAGTTAGTTATGTGATAGAAATATTTTTTCAGCTCAAAAACACCGTTCGATTTCGAACGCTATTTCAACGGGTTGAACACATTGTTACTCATATCCGAACACTTTGTGTTTACATTCATTAATTGGGTTGCGTTTTGAAGTAAAAACTTCAGAATTAGTTTAATTATCATTAGATAATGTGATAATTCCTTTAAATATTTTAGAGTGGTTTCATCGAATAAGTTAATTTTGTTTCTCAAAACAGAAAAAGATGAAAAACAATATCACACCGCCTATTGCACGACGTGAACCAAAAGTGCTAGAGAAACACGGAGATAAACGTACTGACCCTTATTACTGGATGCGTGATAGAGAAAATCAAGAAGTAATTGATTACCTCAATGCAGAGAATAAGTATATAGACGATGTGATGTCTGAACATAAACAGTTCGAAGAAGATTTATTTCAGGAACTGAAAGGTCGTATCCAAGAAAAAGATGAAAGCGTTCCTTATAAAGCGAGAGATTACTTTTACTATGTGCGTTATATAGAAGGTGGAGAGTATCCTTTGTATTGCCGTAAGAAAGGCAACTTGGAAGCAGAGGAGGAAGTGATGTTGAACGCCAACGATCATGCAAAAGATCAAAGCTATTACAAGATCGGAGGAATGACTGTCGGTGAGGATCAAAATCTTTTGGCTTATTCTGAAGATGTAGTAGGTAGAAGAATCTATACTGTTCGATTTAAAAACATCGATACCAACGAAATTTTAGAAGATGTTTTAGAAGAAACCACAGGTGATGCCGTATGGGCTGCTGATGGAAAAACACTTTTCTATACCACTCAAGATAAAGAAACGCTTCGTCCAGATAAAGTTTGGAGACACACACTAGGTACTCCGCAATCTGATGATGTAGTTGTGTATGAAGAAAACGACGATACTTTCTGGATTGGTGTGAGGAGAACAAAGTCAAGAGAATATTTAGCGATTGAATCGGGTTCTACTTTAACCACAGAGACAAGAATTCTGAAAGCAGATAATCCTACAGGTGAATTCAAAGCGTTTCTTCCAAGAGAGAGAAAACACGAATACAGTATCTCTCATTTCAATGGTGCATTTTATGTAGTGACCAACTGGGAAGCAAAGAACTTCCGTTTAATGAAAGTTGCCGAAAATGTAGATACCACAAATAAAGAAAACTGGGAAGAGGTCATCGCTCATCGTGACGATACAATGATCGAAGGCTTGGACATCTTCAAAAACTTTTATGTTGTAGAGGAGAGAAGAGATGGCCTAGTACATATCAGAATTATTAAATGGGAAGATGGATCTGAGCATTATTTAGATTTTGGCGAAGAGACGTATTCTGCGTGGACAAGTGCTAACCCAGATTTTAATACTGATATCCTTCGTTACGGCTACAATTCTCTAACTACACCTTACTCTGAGTACGATTACAATATGATCGATCGCTCAAAAGTGCTTTTAAAGCAACAGAAAGTAGTTGGTAAATTCGATCCGAACGATTACGAAGCAAAACGTTTATATGCTACAGCCAAAGATGGTGTAAAAGTGCCGATCTCAGTAGTCTACAAAAAAGGATTTAAATTAAATGGTGAACATCCTTTATATATGACTGGCTATGGATCTTATGGTATTTCATATGATGTAGCCTTTTCACCATCAAGAATTAGTTTGATGGAAAGAGGGTATGCCTATGCTATTGCTCATATTCGAGGAGGTGAAGACTTAGGTCGTGCTTGGTACGAAGACGGCAAGCTTCTCAAAAAGAAAAACACATTTGATGATTTTATCGCTTGTTCTGAATATTTGATAGATCAGAAATATACATCAGCCGATAAATTTGTAGTCAATGGCGGATCAGCCGGAGGATTATTAATGGGGGCTGTAGTTAACGCTCGACCAGATTTATACAAATTAGTCATTGCAGACGTACCATTCGTTGATGTAGTGACCACAATGTTGGATGAATCTATTCCATTAACCACTGGAGAATATGATGAGTGGGGTAATCCAAACGATAAGGAGTATTATGATTACATGTTATCGTACTCACCATATGATCAAGTAGAGAAGAAAAGTTATCCACACTTATTGATTACTTCAGGTTTGCACGATTCTCAGGTTCAATATTGGGAACCTACAAAATGGGCGGCCAAACTAAGAATCGAAAACACTAGTGATAACTACATCTTCCTTAAAACAAATATGGATGCAGGTCACAGTGGAGCATCAGGTCGTTTTCAACGTTTCAAAGAAGTAGCATTTGAATATGCGACTATTTTTGCGATTGTGACGCCGGATCAGATGAAGCCTTTGTAAAATAGTTAGTTTAGATAGCTCATTGGGTACTTCCAGGTTGATTCATGACTAGCGCAAGTTTCCTAACTTGTGCCCGCGTAATGAGGAGCGAACTATCTGCAAAAAATATATCAAAAAGCCACATTATTACTATATGATGTGGCTTTTTTGTGTCTACATCACACATCATACATCTAACATCACATATTTATAACGCCTGGTTCGTGAAACGAGGGGTTGCACCACCTCGTTGGGGAAGATGGGTAAATGGAGAGATTTGAAAAAGAAGAGGAGATGAATAAGACGGTAATTATTAGATGGTTAAATTGAGGGGTTTCACCACCTCAATAATTGATAAAGTAGTCCACCCTTTAGTTTCTTAGTTCCTTAGTTATTACCGAGGTCGGGAGACCTCTAACGTTTTTAGGCACAAATGTCGCTAGCGCTTAACATTTGAGCCAGTATTACTTCTTCCCTCTTACTTCTTACTTAAAACGAGCGTTAAATTTGCTACCTGCTACCTGCTACCTGCTACCTCAATCTTCTTCCATTATCAAAAAAACAGATGTATAATCAAACCTTATATTGATATAAAAATTTATAATTTCCATCTATCAATTACTTTCCTCACCTTTGTAATGTTATCAATCAAAAACAAATACAAAAATGGAAACAATAAACATCAACGCAATCGGATTAGAAGTGACAACTGCAAGATCATTAGCAGGTTCATTAAATACATTATTAGCTAATTTTCAGTTGTACTATCAAAATTTAAGAGGTTTACACTGGAATATTCAAGGTAAAAATTTCTTTGAGTTACACGCTAAATTCGAAGAATTATATACAGGGGCAAATGATAGAGTCGACGAGATTGCCGAAAGAATTTTGACATTAGGAGAACAACCATTGCATACATTTTCTGATTACATCGAAGCATCGGAAATTAAGCAAGGAAAAAATATTGTAGACGATCAATCATCAGTAGAATTAGTGAGAAACAATCTAGCGATATTACTTAAGATTGAAAGACAGATTTTATCACAAGCAGGAGACGCAGAAGACGAAGGTACAGCTGCACTAATTTCGGAACTTATTAGTGAGCAAGAGAAAACCGTTTGGATGCTGAATGCTTGGTTAAACTAAAGTATAATTTGCTAGAATTTTCATCTCAAACTTTGGACACAGACTTAATTAACCCAAACTTATCAATCAAAGCCTCAACATTTAATTGTTGAGGTTTTTGTTTTTACAAAAAAAGGAGGCTTTGATATCAAAACCTCCTCTAAATATTTTTATGGTCAACCTTAGTCGTCCGCCTCATTTTCCAAATCAATATTATCTTGATATGGATTATAGTCGTTTAATGGTTGATCGTAATCTTCTTCTTCAAAATCTTCTTCCTCTTCTTCAACACCTTCATTGATAGCTTCCCAAAGCAGATCTTTTAATTCAGGAATACCTTTTTGAATTACTGATGAGATAAATACATAAGGAACTCCATCAGGTAATGTCTCTTTGATAAGATCTTCTAGCTCATCGTCCAGCATATCGCTTTTAGTAATTGCAAGAAGACGGTTTTTGTCCAATAACTCAGGGTTATACTTTGTCAATTCGTTGACTAAAATTTCGTAATCCTTAGCCACATCTTCACTGTCGGCAGGGACCATAAATAATAGTACCGAGTTTCTCTCGATATGACGTAAGAAACGAATACCTAAACCTTTTCCTTCTGCAGCTCCTTCGATAATACCAGGAATATCGGCCATGATAAACGATTTGTTATCGTGGTAAGGAATTACACCAAGGTTAGGAACCATGGTGGTGAATGGATAATCTGCAATTTCTGGTTTTGCAGCAGAAAGAACAGAAAGTAAAGTAGATTTACCTGCGTTAGGGAATCCTACCAAACCAACATCAGCAAGTACTTTAAGCTCAAGAATTACCCAAGCTTCCTCGCATTCCTCTCCAGGTTGAGCGTATCTAGGAGTTTGGTTGGTTGCCGTTTTGAAATTACGGTTACCCAAACCACCTTTACCACCTTTCATCAAGATTACTTCTTGACCAGGTTCTGTCAGCTCACAGATTTTTTCACCTGTTTCTGCATCTTTGGCAATTGTACCTAGAGGAACAGGAAGGATAATATCTTCACCATCAGCACCACTTTTACCTGTACCACTACCACTAACACCATTAAAACCGTGAATATGTTTACGGTATTTTAGGTGAAGTAATGTCCAGTGCTGCTTATCTGCTTTTAAGATGATATGACCACCACGACCACCATCTCCTCCATCAGGTCCACCTTTTGGAACGTGCTTTTCTCTACGGAAAGAAACCGCACCTGCTCCTCCTGCACCAGAGCGGACAAAGACTTTAACGTAATCTATAAAATTTGATGATGCCATATCTGTATCTTAATTACTTGATAAATAAGTGGTTGATAGTTATAAACTTGATGCTTAAATATCAGCCGAACCGCAAAGTTAGACAATGTATTTTTTTAAACTATACATTATTAACATCTTTTTAATACCCGGAGATTTTGAGCATAAAAAAAGCACGAGGACCAGCCTCATGCTTTTTGTCTCTATAATGTATAATTATAGACTATAAAGATTCAATTGCAGTACAAGCATTTTCGAAGATTTCTTCGATAGTACCTACACCGTTAATTGATTTGAATTTACCTTGACCTTCGTAGAAGTTCGCTACAGGAGCAGTTTTGTTATTGTACTCCTGTACACGGTTACGGATCAAATCTTCGTTTTGATCATCTGTACGACCAGAAGTCTCACCACGTTTTAAGATACGTTTTGTCAACTCTTCTTCATCCACCTCTAAAGCAACCATACCAGAAATAGCGATGTCATTGCTTGCCATTAATTGGTCTAAAGCTTCTGCTTGAGCTACAGTACGAGGGAAACCATCAAAGATAAAACCGTTACCAGTTTTAAATTCTTTGATCTTAGAGTCGATCATACCAATAACTACTTCATCAGGAACTAATTGACCTTGGTCCATCAATTCTTTTGCTTTTAGCCCAAGTGGAGTACCCGCTGCGATTTCACCACGAAGTAAATCACCAGTAGAAAGGTGAGTCAATTCGTACTTCGCTTTGATTTTATCACTTTGCGTACCTTTACCAGCACCCGGAGGGCCAAATAATACAAGATTGATCATTTTGTAAGTTTATTTTAGTATAAAATATTTCTTCATCTTAATTAAGAGAAATACCCTTAAACGGCAAAACTAAAAAAAATACCGAATTAATTGTAAGATAATGTTCTCTTAATTTAAAATTGATGTACTTGAAAAAGGTTTATTTAGAAAAATGGCAATGAATTGGATATAAATCGGTTGCAATACGAATTATATATTTATTTTAAGGTTTGATCTTAAAATGCTTAGGGCTTTACTCATTCTTTTTTCTATGGCCTTAATGCTTACATCTAATCTATCGCTTATTTCCGCATAGGTCAAACCTTCCATACGATTCATTAAAAAAACTTCTTTACTTTTATCTGGCAACTGATTAATGGTTTCTTCCAATGAATGTTGAAACTCATTCAATTCCATCTTAAATTCTGGATTGGTTTCTGTTTCTCCGTCTTTCTTATTTTGTTTTTGCTCGAATTGTAACACCACTTTATTATGCTTGATGTAATTCATCGCAAGATTATTCGCAATCGTATATAAGTAAGTTTTAGCTGTTTCTTTGATCACCTTTTCACGCGCTTCCCAAAATTTGATATACGCTTCCTGTGCGATATCTTCTGCCGCGTCGATATCGCCTAATTTGTAATAAATGAAACTTCGGATACTTTCGAAATACTGATCGAAAAGCAACTTTAAATCTTTTTCATTTATTTGGGCTTGATTGTTTTCTTGATAATTTATTGACGTCACTTTTAATTGTCATATGAATAGAGAAGTTCTTGAATTTTTTATTTTAAACCAATAAAATTTTTCAAGAGACTTACGCTAGAGGGTAAAAATACAAAAGTTATTGAATAATGTTTACAAATTATTCCCTTTAGATTGCTGTTCGAATAAGGTATTATAATGACCTTTTTTCTCAAGAAGTTCATTATGAGTACCTTCTTCAATAATTTTACCTTCATGAAGCACAATTATTTTATCAGCCAATTTTGCAGAAGAAACTCTGTGAGAGATGATTACAGAAGTTTTATTCTTCATTACCCTCTGTAAATTATTTAAAATTAGGTTTTCAGTTTTCGTATCTACCGCAGAAAGACTATCGTCTAATACTAAAATTTTAGGATTCCCTAAGATAGCTCTAGCAATCGTCGTTCTTTGTTTTTGACCACCAGATAACGTAATACCACGTTCGCCCACTAAAGTATCCAATCCTTTGTCCATCTGAACGATATTTTCATAAAGTCCAGCGTCTTTTGTAGCTTGAATGATATCTTCTTCTGTCGCATCTGTCTTAGCAAAAGAAATATTATTTCTTAAGCTATTAGAAAATAGGAAGACATCTTGTGGAGCCATATTAATCTGTGATCTGATATCTTGAAGGTTATATCCTTTAAGATCTTCTCCATCAATATAAATAGTACCTGATGAAGGATCGTAAAGACGAGAAATAAGGTTGGCTACAGTACTCTTACCAGATCCTGTAGTACCTAAAATCGCTAATGTTTTACCAGATTCAATCTCAAAAGATAATTCATCTAATGCTTTAATTCCAGAGTCAGGATAGACCAAAGAAACTTTATCGAATTTTAGATTACCTTTAATATCTTTCTTTTCTGAAGAGGTAGAAACTATATCTGGAGTTTCGTTTAAAAACTCATTAATTCTTTTCTGAGAGGCAGCTGCTCGTTGTACAATACTTGTTACCCATCCTAAAGAGGTGACAGGCCATGTAAGCAACGTTACATACATAATAAATTCGGCAATTACACCCGCAGTGATCGTACCTTTTTCTACTTCTATACCACCAACATATACCGTAAGGATAGTCGATAGACCGATGAGGAACAACATCAAAGGGTAGAACATCGAGTTCACTTTGGCTAACTCTAGTTGTCTGTTCTGGTATTCTGTAGCGTTTTCATCAAATTGTGAGAGCGATTCGTTTTCTCTTACAAAAGCTTTAATCACTCGAATTCCAGAAAAAGCTTCTTGTACAAAAGTCGACATCGAAGACAGCTGTTGCTGTATCAATTCAGACTTCTTATTGATGATATTATTGACGAAGTAAATACTGATCGATAAAAGAGGAAGAGGAAATAAAGCCCAGAAAGTAAGATGAACATTGATACTTAACATGATACCAATGGTCAGAATAAAGGAAATGATCATGTTGATTGAATACATGATAGCAGGTCCTAAATACATTCTCACTTTACTTACATCTTCAGAGATTCTTGCCATCAAATCGCCAGTATTGTTCTTTCTGTAGAAGCTCAAAGAGAGTTTTTGATAATGCTCGAAGATATCATTTTTCAAATCGTATTCTATCAAACGCGACATCACAATGATAGTCTGACGAACAAGAAATAAGAATACGCCTCTCATAAGGGCCATCAATACAATGATCCCTCCGTAAAGAAGTACCGTTTGAAAGAAATCATCTACAAAAACAGTATGTTCTGCTGATCCTTTCAATAGCTCTTGTGTCTTGAAAGTATCAATAACTAGATCAAGAGCGTAACGTACAACTTGTGCGGGTGCAATGGCAAAAATGTTTGATATGATCATGAAGATGATCCCAAGGGTCAGCCTAAAACCATATCGAATAATGTATTTATTTAAGAAAGCGAGTTCTTTCATGCTTCTTTAAGAAATCTTTTTTGAAAGATAATAGGGATAATTGTTGTCACAAAATATCGAAACACAAATGTAACCAAATAGTTTAAACATGAATGTAAAGAGAGGTTTGGATAAGGAAATTTTAAACTTAAAATCATGAAAATTTTATATCTGAAGGGTAAATTCTAAATAAGATTTAATATTTTATCTAAAAATGTTATGCTTGCATACCTTTTATTTCTATATTTGACAAACACACACACCAAACAATACATCACAAAAGTAAAAATGAAAGCATGGAGGGATTGCGCAGATCTGAAAAAAAGAAGCAGTCGGTCGACTTAAGTATCAAAGCCACTTGGTTAGGAATTTCGAAGATGTATAACCTATTAGGTGCACCTTATGATATTTCCCATTCTATAGGATTCGTATTGTTGAATATTGATCCGGTAGATGGAACGCCCGCGACTAAAATTGCTCCTTTGATGGGTATGGAAGCAAGGAGTTTGACCAGAATGCTTAAAAATTTCGAAGAAAAAGGTTTAATAGTTAGAATACCTGATAAACACGACAAACGTAAGGTGATTATCAAGTTGACTGATTACGGACAAGCCAAACGCGAAATGTCGAAACAGACGGTAAAGGTTTTTCAGAGAAGAGTAGAAGAGAAAGTTTCCTTAGACGAATTAGGCGTTTTTTTTCATGTGATGGATCAAATTAATGATGTCATTAAAGACCCTAAAAATCATATGTTTGATGAGATTAGAGACCGTTTAAAAGAATACGGTATCACAGAAGACAATCTCAACAAATAATATGATACTATCTATCTCGATTCAATTTTGAATACACATAAATAAACAACACAAATCGGTAAACCGATGAAGAAAAGAACTATCAGGAAAGTAGCAGTACTTGGCTCCGGAGTTATGGGGTCGCGTATCGCATGTCACTTTGCGAATGTAGGTGTCGAAGTTCTATTATTAGACATTGTACCTAGAGAATTATCAGAGGCTGAAGCAGCCAAAGGGCTTACTATGGAAAGCAAAGCTTTTCGTAATAAAATAGTAAACGATGCTCTTAAAACAGCTTTAAAATCAAAACCGGCTCCTGTATACAAAAAAGGAGTAGAAAGACTTATTACCACAGGTAACTTTACAGACGATATGTCTAAAATCGCATCGTGTGATTGGACCATTGAAGTAGTTGTGGAAAACTTGGATATCAAAAAGAAAGTATTCGAGGAAGTAGAAAAATACAGAAAGCCAGGTACACTGATCACATCAAATACTTCGGGTATCCCGATGAAATTTATGTGTGAAGGCAGAAGTGAAGATTTTGTGAAAAACTTCTGTGGCACTCACTTCTTTAACCCTCCGCGTTACCTAAGATTATTGGAAATCATTCCAGGCCCATCAACAGATCAAGACGTGGTCGATTTCTTGATGAACTATGGTGATGTTCAATTAGGTAAAGAAACTGTTTTATGTAAAGATACACCTGCATTTATTGCCAACCGTATTGGCGTTTACGCAATTATGTCGGGTATGCATACCATCCAAGAAATGGGATTATCTGTTGGCGAGGTAGACAAACTTACAGGTCCTATTATTGGTAGAGCAAAATCAGCAACATTCCGTACAAGTGATGTCGTTGGTTTGGATACTATGGTTAAAGTATCGAATAATTTGCATGCAGGTTTGCCAGAAGATGAATCAAAAGAACGTTTCGTATTACCTAAAATCGTTAGCGAATTGAACGATAGACAATGGTATGGCGATAAGACTAAGCAAGGTTATTACAAAAAGACAAAAGACGAGAAAGGTAAGAAAGTCATTCTTGAATTGAATCTTGAAACATTCGAATATCAACCAAAAACTAGAGCGAAGTTTAAAGCTTTAGAGGCAGTGAAAGATATCGATAACCTAAGAAAACGTCTTCCAATTCTTCTAAACTTTGAAGACAAAGCGGGAGATTTCTACCGTAAAACATTCTTTGATGTATTCCGTTACTGCTCGAACCGTATTCCAGAAATTGCGGATGAGTTATTCAGAATTGATGAAGCAGTAGCTGCAGGTTTTGCTTGGGAATTAGGTCCATTTGAAACATGGGATATTCTTGGAGTTAAAGGCACTGTAGAAAAAATGGAAGCAGCTGGAGAGAAGCCTGCTGCATGGGTGTACGAAATGCTTGAAGCAGGTCATACCTCTTTCTATAAAAATGAAGGTCGTCAGAGATATTATTACGATATCCCTACGAAATCATATAAAGTGGTTCCAGGTACTGAGTCTCTAGTGATGTTAGAAACACTAAGAGAAGAAAATGTAGTTTGGAGCAACCCAGGAGCAACATTATTCGATATCGGCGATGGCGTATTGAACTTAGAGTTCCATACTAAAATGAATGCCCTAGGACAAGAAAACTTGGAAGGTATCAATACAGCAATTTCTATCGCTGAAGATCAAGGATGGAAAGGTGTTGTGATTGGTAACGAATCTGCGAATTTCTCAGCAGGTGCTAACCTTGCCATGTTATTTATGTTTGCTTGTGATCAGGAATACGATGAAATCAACTTGATGATTGCTCAATTCCAGAAAACAATGATGAGAGCACGTTATTCTTCTGTACCTGTTGTTGCGGCCACATCTGGCTTGGCATTAGGTGGTGGATGTGAACTTTCGATGCATTGTGATGCTGTACAAGCACACGCCGAAACGTATATGGGTCTAGTAGAAGTAGGTGTTGGTTTAATTCCAGCCGGTGGAGGTACCAAAGAAATGGCACTTCGTGTATCGGATCACTTAAAATCGGGTGACCCAGAATACAACCGTCTTCAAGATGCATTTATGAGCATTGCGACTGCTAAAGTAGCGACTTCAGCAGAAGAGATGAGAGACATGGGCTTCATGAACGAAGCATCGAGAATAACGCTTAACCGTAAACGTGTGATTGCAGATGCTAAAACAAGAGTATTGGAGTTATCCGCTCTTGGTTATGCAGAGAAAAATCAGCGTAAAGATATTAAAGTACAAGGTCGTGGTGGCATGGCTTTATTCGAAGCAGGTATTGCTGGAATGGAGTATGCAAATTGGGCTTCAGAGCATGATGCAAAGATTGCTAGAAAGCTAAATTATGTAATTAATGGTGGCGATTTATCATCACCTACTTATGTGTCTGAGCAGTATTTACTGGATTTAGAGCGTGAGGCATTCTTAAGTTTATCGGGTGAAAAGAAAACATTGGAGCGTATCCAGAGTATTATTTTCAAGGGTAAACCTTTAAGAAACTAATTAATTCATCATCAAAAATTAACCACAGATCATTAATTAAAAGACAATGGAAGCTTATATCGTAGCAGGTTATAGAACAGCGATCGGCAAGGCGAAAAAAGGGGGATTTCGATTCACACGTCCTGACGATTTAGCAGCAGATGTTATCCAACATCTAGTCCAAAGTGTTCCCGCTTTGGATCCAACTAGAATCGACGACCTAATTGTAGGTTGTGCGATTCCTGAAGCAGAACAAGGTATGCAAATGGCGAGAATGATTTCGTTATTGGCATTTGCTCCAGATAATTTAAAAGTGCCAGGTGTTACAGTAAACCGTTACTGTGGTTCTGGTGTGGAAACAATTTCCATGGCGACTGCTAAAATTAGAGCAGGTATGGCTGATTGTATTATCGCAGGTGGTACAGAATCGATGTCGATGGTACCAATGATGGGATACAAAACTGGATTAAACTATAAGATAGCTACAGAAACACCTCAATACTACTTGAACATGGGATTGACGGCTGAGGAAGTAGCAAAAGAATACGGAATTGATCGTGATGAAGCAGATGAGTTTGCAGTAAAATCACACGAAAAAGCTTTGGCAGCGATCAAGGAAGGTAAATTTAAAGACGAAATCGTTCCAATTACTGTGAAAGAAACGTATTTGGAAGGAGATCGCAAAAAGACAAGAGAGTTTGTAGTAGATACAGATGAAGGACCTCGTCCATCAGATGTTTCTGGTTTAGGTAGATTAAAGCCTGCATTCAAACAAGGTGGTCAAGTAACTGCTGGTAACTCTTCTCAAACATCAGATGGTGCTGCTTTTGTGATGGTGATGTCAGAGCGTATGGTGAAAGAGTTAAAGTTAGAGCCAATCGCTAGAATGGTATCTTATGCATCGGCAGGGGTAGATCCAAGAATCATGGGTATTGGTCCTGTTGAAGCTATTCCAAGAGCTTTAGCACAAGCAGGTCTTAAAGCATCTGATATCGAGCAAGTAGAATTGAACGAAGCCTTTGCTGCTCAATCTCTTGCCGTAATCAAAAACATTGATATCGATCCGAACATCATAAATGTGAATGGTGGAGCGATTGCTTTAGGTCACCCACTAGGTTGTACTGGAGCCAAGTTATCCGTTCAATTATTTAACGAGATGCGTCGTCGTAATCAGAAATACGGAATGGTAACTGCCTGTGTAGGTGGAGGCCAAGGTGTAGCGGGTATCTATGAGTTATTGAAATAATATAGCCATAATATATAATTTGAAAGTTATAAAAAGAGCATTCTTCGGAGTGCTCTTTTTTATTTTATAAATGATATATTTATAGGATGAAGTTATCAGAGAAAACACAATCGATTTACGATCAAATTAATTCAGATAAGACCAAACTAGGTGATATCAAGAAGTTAGCGAAGGAGATAAAGAAAGACCATGAAATGGCGTTGGAGTTATGGACAATTCCGGAATTCTTTCCTCGTCAATTAGCTATTTTGATATTGGATAAGGCAAAATTGGATCAAGAGGTCATTAATCAGTTAGATAAGGACATACAAGAACAACACCCTCAAAAGGAAAAAACACAAATGATTGATTGGTTGATGGCGAATCAGTTAACCAAAAATAAAAAGTTGATTGGGTTGATGGAATCTTGGGAAGATAGTCCATCTGCATTGCAGAGAAGATTGTTCTGGTATTATCAAGCAAGATTGAGATGGACAGGAAAAACACCACCATCCAACTCTAAAGAGTTAATTGATAAGCTAGAAGCTGATATACTAAACGAACCTCCTGAGGTGCAATGGGCCATGAACTTTACAGCAGCATGGATTGGTATCTACGAAAAAGAATATAGAGATCGTTGTATTTCTATTGGAGAAAATATCGGATTATATAAAGAGGAGAAGGCTCCTAAAGGGTGTACTCCGAATTATTTACCAGAGTTTATCAGAATTGAAACGTCCAAAAGAGGACTATAAGTGTCATAAGAATACGAGACACTATCTTAATGTTTCTATCTTTTTGATTTTATCGAAAAGTTAACCTCAATAAATCCTTTTATATTGAGAAATGACTTTTAACTTTGTTCCATGAACTTTAAAAACAATTTGAAGAGGTATGTATTATCCTTTTTACCTCTATTTATTTTTTTAGTAACACCTTCTTGTAGAGATTGTGACGCCTTTTCTAATCCATCATCATATGCATTAGGGGCTTTTTATGATAAAAATAATCCGACAACAGCAGTAAATATTACTTTTGAGTCGATTAATGGTATTGGGGGAGCAAATATTCCTCAGTTATCAAATCAAAAGATTTTATTGCCGTTGAAAGTAACTGAGCGTCAGACTGGGTTTTCGTTTATAACTTCAGGGTTGGCGGATACAACTTATATTGATTATTCGACATCAGTAAAAGTGAATGGTCCTGATTGTGGTGCTTTTGAGCAGTTTACTGGTTTAGGAGTATCAAGAGATCCTTCTCAACCCGGTCAATCGTCGTATAGTGGAGTACAAGGAGCATTGTTCGATTCTGTTGTAGTGGTAAATAATACGGTATCGGCCGATACTATCAATGAAAATATTCAATTTTTAATTGATATATGCGATGCTGATATTAAAACAGCTAGTAGAAATTTGATTGTTACTTTTTATGATATAAAAACGAATAATCCGAGAGAGTTACAGTTTACCTCTATACATGTTAAAGGTAGAGATTCAGATCCTATTTACACTGATGCAGATAAGTTTAGTACAATTAATTTACCTTTAGAATCTGATACTACCACTGTATTTGAGTTTAGAATTGGTGAAGATGATAGTGACCCGAACACGATTACTCAGGAATTAAAAGTAAGATTTAATAATTCTACCGTAATAAATGATGATGAAACCGGATGTATTTTTACAAATGGTACAGGTTCGGTAACTTTGGTAAGTAATAATGTAGAAGGAGATAACTTTGTCTTTCCTATAGATTCTATTTTCCAAAGAATGGAAGTTGATAGAAAGACAGTAAACACTAATCCTGATTTCCCGAATGTTAAGTTATTTAATTAAAAATACATATTCATTTATTTTCATCTTGACGATGTGTTTATTCAATATCGAAGGATTTGCACAAACGTTAGATGATGATATTGATGCCGCGGATCAGGCAGCTGATTCTGCTTTAGTAGAGCAAGATACGACGGTTATCGATTGGCCTTTAAATAAGAAAGGTCAACCGAAAGGATCTGGTTACTTTGTTTTATCAGGTATCCGATTAGGAACAGATTTAAGACCACTTGTCACTTCATTAACAGATGAAGGAATGACTGCCTATACTTTTTATGGAGATGTTATGATTCGTAACATGTGGTATATTACTGCAGAATACGGTTATATGGATAGAACAAGAAGTAGTGTAGAAACTAATGTTTTTAACTATCAATCTGTAGGAAATTTTTATCGTTTTGGAATTGAATATAACCTAATGCGTCGTGCTTCTGTAGATAGTGGTTTGTCTATTGGTTTGAAATATGCGAATTCTAGATTCGATCAATCAGCAGATTACTACAGTACAGGAAATGGCTATTGGGATGAAGGGGCAACCTTAAAAAGTTTAACAGAGAAAAATGTGAATGTGGATTGGTTTGAGTTTGTAGTCAGTTTACGTTTAGCTTTATGGAAAGGCCTAACTGCCGACTTCGGTTTTGCCTACAATATCAAAAAAGACTTTCCTGATACTGCAATTACTAAAAATGATATCCCTGGTTGGTATTTCAATAAAGATGATCGTTCTAGACTTAATTTTCAATATCGATTATTATATAGAATACCTTTATTCCCAATTTATACTCAAGAAAGACCTAGAAGAAGATAGATATTTACTATCTTAAATTATATCTAATTGTATTAGGTTTTACTTCTCTTCAAAAACTATTTTGTAAAACCTGATCATCAGAGTTCGTTGAACTCGGATTTATACTTACTCTTTTTACAATCATTCATGAAAAAACTACTTTTTACAATCTTATTACTCTTTTTTGGAGGTTTCCTTTGGGCACAAGAAAGTTCGACTTCTGATGCAGACCCAAGGTTGTTAGATTTTAATGCTAATGAAAATAGAGGACAATGGTATACCTCTTTAACAGTTCAAGTGTCATCCAGTAATGCTACAGATGAAGACCAATTTATTAGGCAGTTACATTCACAAGACAATGGAAGTTTTGAAATAGGTACTCAAGGTGGTTATTTCATTAAAGACTTTTTTATGGTGGGGGTTGAATTTTCTTACAACCGTCAAGAAAAAGATGAAATCTATACTGCTAATAATATAAGAACTCATTTGAAATCAGTGGGTCAGGGATATTACATTGCACCATATATCAGAAATTATATTCCGTTATCAAAGAATAGAAGGTTTAGTATTTTTAATCAGACAGCTTTACAAGTTGGTTTTGGAACAAGTTTAAAACAAACAGAAGCTAATGAAGAAACTGATAAAGTAAAGACTGATCGAATTACATTAGGTATAGGTATTCAACCCGGTTTAGCCGCATTTATTACTGATGGTTTTGCTTTTGAAGCTTCAGTGGGTCTATTAGGATTAGAAATGGACCATAGTAAATCAGTTAAAAATTACACAGAAGAATCACAAAGAACTGATTTTGACTTAGACTTTAAAGTCAATTTATTACAAATTAAACTTGCTGTAGCTTATTATTTCTAGAGATATGAAAAAATTAAATTATTTGATGTTCACTACTATGGTAGTTGTGTTTACATCTTGTATAGATTGGGATTATTTTGGTTTACTAAATGAAAATCAAATTATCATCTTTTCTTTAGAAGATCAAACGGGTTCTCCTTCAGAAATAGACTCAGTAAATTCATTAATAATAGTTCCAGTAAATAAAACTGCTGATCGATCGAACTTAGCTCCAACTGAAATTAAACTATCTAGTTTGGCTACTATTAAACCCGGAGTTGGAGAGAAACAAGATTTTAGAGATACAGTAACTTATGTTGTAACGGCTGAAGATGGCTCAATTCAGAATTGGAAAGTAATCGCGGAAGCTCAAAATGATGAAATACCAAATGCTGATTATGAGGAATGGTATACTGTAGGTTCATATCAACAACCTGGTCCAGGGAGTGAGTCAACAGGTGCACAATATTGGGATACTCCTAATAGAGGATCAAATACTGGAGGTCAAATTTTAGTTAATCCAGCGGATGGACCTACTGGTCAATATATTCACATGGAAACTAAAATTACAGGTCTTCCCCCACTAATAGAAGTCTTATCGGCTGCGAGTGTTTTTTCTGGGAAATTTACTGATGGTAGTTTAGATCTTAATAACCCAAGAAAGAACATCAACTTTGGTAGAAATTTTGGAAGTAAGCCAATTTCATTTTCTGTGGATTATAAATATACCCCTGGAACTGATTATAGAGTAAATAGTCAACCTTCAACTGGAAATGACGAGTGTGATATTTATGTACTGCTTCAAGTTCGTAAAGATGATGGAACGAGATTGAGATTAGGAACAGCATGGCATAGAAGTGGTGAGACGGTGTCTGATTGGACAAATTTGAAACTGGATATTCACTATGGAGAATTACCCGAAAATGCACCTTCTTACACAGGTTTAAATCAATATGAAGATGAAGTTGAAACTGGTTTTGCAGATGCTTCAGAGTTTCCGACTCATATAATTATAGTATATTCTGCAAGTGCTTTAGGAGATGATTTTACAGGTGCAGCAGGTAGTATATTAGAAATAGATAATTTTGCTCTTCAATATGAATAAGATTAAAAAAGCCTATCATAAATGAAAAATGATAGGCTTTTTTAGCTTTATTTTTTCGGCGCCAACTTAATATTATACTTCATCGTTTTCACCGTTCTAAATTTAGAAAGATCAGGAATAGCATAATTCTTTTTCTCAAATCCATCTTCTTCGACAAAGAAGAAATAACGCTTATTCTTATCGATTTCTAATTTGTAATTTCCTTCATTATCGGATTTTACATATAAGTTTTGTTCTTCGTTAGGAGATATAATCACTAACTCTATATTTCTAAGCACTTCGCCCGTTTCTTTATTGGTTACTTTGCCATATAGTTTTACCTTTTTCTCTAAAGGTTCAATCACTAATGTCTGATCAATTTCGCCGACACCAAATATACCTACTGTAGATATTTCAGTTGCCTTCATACGTTTATAACCAAATGCTGATGGGAATATCTCGTAATTGGATTCGTTAGAAATATTAAATTCAAAGTAACCGTTATTATCTGTTCTTTTGGTCACTAAGGCTTTGGTCTCTTTATTTTTTAAGCTGACCATTATTTTAGCTAGAGGAGATTTGGTGTCTTTAGAAATGACTTTTCCTTTCAGTTTCATCTCTTCAACAACAAATAAGTTTTTATGGTCATCAGTTAGTAATCTGGAAACATTTATTTCTTTTACATTTAACTGATAAATATCGTTGCCACCTTTACCGCCTAATCTATTAGAAGTAAAATATCCAACTCTCTTTACTGTATTTAAGATCAAACCATAATCATCGTATTCAGAATTGATTGGTTCACCTAAGTTGGCGATATCAAATGGCTGCCCATCTTTCATAATACATTCATAAACATCTAAGCCACCCATTCCATCATGACCATCCGAAGCGAAATATAAAGTTCCATCTTGATGTATAAATGGACTAACTTCATCACCTTCACTATTAACCACTGGACCTGCATTGATGGGGTAGGTCCACTGACCTTTATATAAATAACTTATATAAATATCTGTACCACCATAGCCTCCATCCATATCAGATACAAAGTACATTAAGTTACCGTCTTTGCTAAAAGTAGGCTCGGAGATAGAGTAATGTTCGTTATTAAAAGGTAGTTCTTTACTTTCTTTCCATACGTTTTCACCTAAAATATCCATCAAAAATAGCTTGTGTTGAGCTACTTCTGTATTTGGTAAGTCAGCTGAATACATAGTTGCGATTACCTGCTCATCATTAATTTGAAAGGCAGAATGATGATGGAATTTGCTTAAGAAAGTAGTGTCAATGTTTACGGGACGTGTTTGCTCATTTCTGTATAAATCGTGCAAAGGCGCATAGTAAAGATTGTAATATGACTTTCTACTTCTCTTATTGAAATGTTTTCTATCGTTTCTATCTGTGGCATAAATGATTCCACCATAATAGAAGTTAGGAGACTTTTCAGAGCCTTCTGTATTGATAGCTAGATTTTGAATTGAATAGCGATCTTTGTACTTCGAAAATTCAGAATTATTTCTTGATGATGACTTTTTAGATCTTTTACTCCTACTCATCGACATAGGAATATAAGTTTCGTTGCTTTTATGCAGCCAAGATAAATCTTTAGGAGCCTTATTTTTTGATAATATATACTTTAGACGAAACGAAACAGTGCTATAACCATCATTTGTATTATTACTTCCTCTTTTGTCACCAGGGCTAAATCTTTGATCAGGAACTACCCTAGGTTGCCCCGTAAGTACTGCAACACTTTCTCTTGAGCGATCAGCCATTGCAGCTGCTACTTGATTATTCCCGAAATGAACATCACCAACATAAGATCTACTGACATCGTCCAAGTAATCTGTTGAGGTGAATCGAGCCATCCATTCAACGCCAAGATCTAGTCGTTCGTTGATTTTAAAATTAGCACCAATACCAAAAGGGATGGCCAATGCAGAAGTTCCGTAAAGTGGTCTTGTATTTTGTTTTCCTTGTCCTTCTGTGCCTAGTGGTCTTAAATCCACCCAAGTATTTCCATATTGCATGGTGGTCATACCTTCTGGAGTATGAAAAAGCAAAGTTGCTCCTGTTACTACATAGGGGGAAACCAAACGTCTTTGTGAAAAGTGACCTGTATGAGGGAGAATATCTATTTGAACCAAACCAGATAACTGAAATAGATCGTTTCTGAAATGTAAATTTCTATTGTATTCAAAAGAGCCTATTTCAGCTGTTTGTGCGTCATCGCCGTTGATTCGGGTCCAACTTGCTTCTGCACGAACGGAGAAACGATGAGTTAACCTTTTTTCCAAGGCTGTACCAAAGCTACCTCCTTTCATATTCCACTGAGTAGAAAATGGAGAACGGGAAGGAGTGAGGTCTCCAAAATAATTTCCCCATCCGCCAAAAATGGTCAAGGCCCAATGCTTATCCGTGGAGGGAGCAAAGTTTTTATTCACCTTATTTTGTGCTGACACAGAAAATGTAACTACAAGGGTAATTATAGAAGTAATTAGTAGTTTCAGACCGCTGTTGTAATAGTTCATAAAAAAATAGAAACTAAAAAGTGATAGTAGAAAGAAAGTTAAATAACAAACGATGAATATGTATGTCTACTGACCTAAAGATTGAAGTTGATCGGAAGTAAGAATATTGAGTTTTTTATTAGACTCCAAAGCTGTTTTAATCATACTTTTTGCAACTTTACTTCCATCAATTCCTTGATATTTTTTGGGTATAATAGGACGTAGTACTTTGTTAAGAATCTTACCTACATCCTCACCTAAACGATTTTCATCTCTTTCTCCAAGTAATAACGAAGGTTGGTAAATATTTAGTACATCAAAGTCTAACTTAATTAGATGATCTTGTACTTCACCTTTTACTTTATTGTAATAGACTTTTGAATTCTTATTACTACCCATTGCAGTAATCACATTAAATGAGTGTACATTTAGCTTTTTTGATAAATCAGCAAAGGCAAGAACATAATCGTGATCCACTTTATAAAAAGCCTCTTTTGACCCTGCTTTTTTCATAGTTGTTCCTAAACAACAGAAGGCATCATTAATCTCTTCTTTTATTTCTAATGTATCAATATTCTCCAAATGCGTGATCACCTCAGAAACTTTTGGGTGTGGTTTTCCTAAAGGACGTCTGGCAATAGAGATGATTTTAGAATAATTTTCATCATCAATGAGTTGTTCGATCAGCGATGTTCCAATCAAACCAGTTCCTCCGATAACAAGTGCAACTCGATGTTCCATATTATTATAAATGCTACTTTCAAAAATACAAAAATTATTGAATTGTATATAATCCCTTTTCATTTGTCACATATAAGGGGTAAATCTTACCTATTCATTCGAAATCACTCGAATTATAGTTTTATTATATGTAGTGGTGTTTAGGTTATCGATTCAATCCTTACCTTTGTGAAAGTTTAAAATCAAAGAAAAGAAAGCTCAAAGAGCATATGAAAATTTACCAACGATTAATCAAAATAACCGGTAATTTTAGCGGTTTTATGATTCCTTATATTGCTGTAACATTATTAATGAGTTTGTTCAGTTTGTTGAATTTTACTATGATGATTCCATTATTGGATATGCTATTTAATAGTGAGACTTCATTCGAAATTCCTGAAACACCATTAACACTAGACCAATTTCAATTTGATGTTACTTTCCTAAAAGATTATATGTATCAAGAGTTTGGTACTTTGATGTTGGAACATGGTAAGTTAAGTGCTTTGATGTTGATTTGTGGTTTTACAATTATCGCCTCTTTTGCTACTAACATATTTAGATATATAGAAAGACGAATGGCTGAAGCTTACAGAAGAAACGCTGTAGCGAACCTAAGAACAAAGATTTTTAAGAAAGTACTTTCTTTAGATATTGGATATTTAACGAACAATAGAAAAAGTGACATCATTGCACGTTCAACAACAGATGTTGGAGAAACAGAGGTAGCATTTGGTTCAATTGTTACTTTTATCAAAGATCCAGTAATGTTGATCTTTTTCTTTGGAACATTGGTTTACTTATCACCTAAGATGACTTTGTTCGTATTCATGATTTTACCATTATCAGGTATTTCAATTGGTTTAATCTCAAGAAAACTAAGATCAGTATCTCATAACCTTCAAGAAATCACTGGTAATTTACTTGGTGTTTTAGACGAGACAATTGTGGGTATGAGAGTAGTGAAAGGTTTTAATGCTGATAAATATGTATCAAAGTCTTTCGAGAAGAGTAACCAAGGTTACGTTCAGGAATACACAAAGTTTGCTTCAAAAAGAGAATTAGCTTCTCCACTTTCAGAAGCAATGGGCGTAATGTTCGTAGGTGTTTTACTTTATTTAGGAGGTACCATCGTACTTTCTGATGACCCGTCTTTATCGGCTTCTGAGTTCATGGCTTACTTGGTATTATTTACACAAGTATTGAACCCAGTAAAAGCAATTTCGGGTAACATCTCAAGTATTCAACGTGGTATTGCTGCTACAGAAAGAATTTTTGAATTATTGGATGCCGAGTCTAAAATTAAGGATAAAGAGAATCCTAAAACATTAAATACCTTTGATAAAGAAATTACTTTTGAAAATGTACGTTTTGCCTATGAAGATAATGATGTCTTAAAAGGAATCAACTTCAATTTAAAGAAAGGGCAAATGTTAGCGTTAGTGGGGCCATCAGGAGGTGGTAAATCTACGATCGCCGATCTAATTCCTCGTTTTTACGATCCAAGAGATGGAAAAGTATTGATCGATGGTCACGATATTAAAGACTATTCATTGAATAGTTTAAGAGAACATATGGGTATTGTTACTCAGGAATCAATCTTGTTCAACGATACTATCTACAATAACATTGCATTTGGTGCAGAAACAACTTTAGAAGAAGTAATTAAAGCAGCCAAAATTGCAAATGCTCACGAATTTATTGAGAAAACAGATAATGGTTATGAAACAATCATTGGAGATAGAGGTTCTAAATTATCTGGTGGTCAACGTCAGCGTTTAAGTATTGCGAGAGCAATATTGAAAAACCCTGAAATTCTAATTCTAGATGAAGCAACTTCTGCTTTAGATACAGAATCAGAAAAATTGGTGCAAGATGCTATACAGCATTTAATGAAAGGTAGAACTGTATTAGTAATTGCCCATAGATTGTCTACAATTCAAGAAGCAGATAATATTTTGGTGATCAAAGAAGGTAATGTCATTGAAGAAGGAACGCACATTGATTTGATGAGTAAAGAAGACGGTGTGTATAAAAAACTTCAAGAGATGCAGGAATATACGCAATAGATGAACGGCAAAATAACAAACATATCTGCGGTGATGATATTAAAGAATGCTGAAAATTCTTTGATCACCACCTTGAACTCTCTCGAATTATTTGAAGAAGTTGTCATTCTTGATAATGGATCAACTGATAAATCTTTAGAAATAGCCGCAATGTATAACAACGTTAAGGTATTTCATTCTGAATTTATTGGATTTGGGCCATTAAAAAATAAGGCTACTTCTTATGCTTCAAATGATTGGGTTTTTTCTATTGATTCTGATGAAGTACCTGATGAGCAATTGCTTAGTGAGATTAGGAATTTTGATCTAAATAAAACAGATACTGTTGGAGTTATTCATCGATCAAATGAATACTTAGGAAAAGTAATTTCAGGAACGGATTGGGGAAATGAATATGTCACTCGTCTTTACAATAGAAAAGTGACTCAGTTTACCAATGCGGAAGTTCATGAGACTATTGAAACAAAAGGTTTAAATAGATTTAATTTCAAAGGTGTTTTGTTACACGAATCTTATACTTCTGTTGATGAGATTATCACAAAGATGCAACTCTACACAGGCTTATATGCTAAACAAAATGCAGGTGAGAAAAAGGTCTCAGCAGCAATGATACCTGTTAAAGCTTTGTTTGCCTTTTTTAGAAGTTACTTCCTCAAGAGTGGATTTATGTTTGGTTGGAGAGGTTTTCTAATCTCTTCTTATATTGGTATTGATGTATTTTTTAAATACTTCAAGCTTTACGAACTGAATTATAAAAACAAATACTATTCGAATAAGAAACGAGTATTAGTCGATTTTGAACGTCTTAAATATCCAAATTGTGGTTTAGGACAGGTAAGTATTAATTTCTCTAATCAGCTTACACAAATAGAGGATGACTCTATTCAATGGGAATTCCTTTTGTCTTCTAAGGATAGGAAAAAGTTTATTCTAAATAAAAGCGGGATATTATTTAGAATACATGATCTGTTTACCAAAAATGGAGTAAAAGCAGTGGATGAAGATATTGACTTATTCCATCTTACACATCAAATAATCAATTATAAGGCAGATCACTCCAAAAAGAGTATTTATACTATTCATGATTTAAACTTTTTGGAAGAAAAAAGTGAGCAACAATCACAAGCTACTTTAAATAAAATACAATCAGCTATAGATCGTTCCGATGTGATAACGGTTATTTCTGAATTTACTAAAAATATTGTTAAAAAACATCTTGATATACCTATAGATAAACCTATTAAAGTGATCTATAATGGTGTGAAATCACCTATTTTACCTACAAGTAATCCACCTGCATTAGTAGATGATTCACTTTTTTTCTTCACAATAGGAACGGTGATGCCAAAGAAAAATTTCCATGTTTTGGTAAAAATGATGGCTCATCTAGATGAAAAGTACAAGCTTTATATTGCTGGTAATCCAGAAAAAACGAAGTATGTGCAGAAAATTGAAGAAATCATTAATCAAAATGGTTTGCAAGACAGAGTAAAACTTTTGGGACCTATTTCTGACGAAGAAAAATCATACTTATTCAAGAATTGTGAAGGGTTCTTTTTCCCTTCTTTATTGGAAGGTTTTGGTTTACCTATCATTGAATCTATGTATGCACAAAAGCCTACATTCTCTTCCAATAGAACTTCTCTTCCTGAAATAGGTAAAGACCATGTGTATTATTGGGACAATTTTGATCCATTAAACATGGCACAAGTGGTAATGGATGGATTAAAAGATTTTAATGACAATAAAGAAGAAAAGCAAAAAGAACTCTTAGACTACGCTTCTCAATTTACATGGGAAAAGAATGCTGAAAAGTATCACCAACTTTACAAAGAACTGTTAGAATTATAAGATGAAAAAAAAGGTACTGATTGATCTTGATAAACTTAAGATCCCTTATTGTGGCTTGGGTAATGTAGCCATCAATTTTGGGAACAAGCTATTTGATATTCAACAAGATGAATTCGAATGGGAAGTTTTAGTGTCAGAAACTCAGTCAGTAAGTCATTTAGATTATTCTAATTTTTCAATTCAAAAGCTATCCTTATTAAAAAAGAAAAACATTCGAGCATTTGATAAGTCGGCTGATTTGGTCCATGTTACCAATCAAATGATCAAATACTTTGTGTCTAAGGGAAAGAAAAACATAGTGACAATCCATGATTTGAACTATGTTTACGAAGAACCCGAAGAGATATATTCAAAGAAATTACAAAAGTTACAGCGTCATGTAGATAACGCAACATTGATTACTGTAATCTCTAATTTCACTAAAAAAGTAGTTGAAGAATACCTGACTATCCCGGAGGGAACTGAAATAATTGTAGTCCCTAATGGTGTAGAACCACCTCAAAAAGACAATGTAAGTAAACCTTCTAAGGTAAGTTCAGACCGTTTCTTCTTTACGATTGGTACAATCATGCCTAAGAAAAATTTTCACGTATTGGTGGAAATGATGAAATATATAGGAGATGATTATCATTTATATATCGGAGGTCAACTCTCCAAGCCTGAATATGTTGAAACTATTAATTCTTTGATAACCGAACATGGATTAGAGGATAGGGTAAAATTATTAGGAGAAGTAACTACAGAAGAAAAAAACTATTTGTATCATAATTGCTCTGGGTTTTTATTTCCTTCTTTATATGAAGGTTTCGGCTTACCAATAATTGAAGCAATGTATTGTGGTAAACCTGTTTTTAGTTCTAACCTAACAAGTTTACCAGAAGTAGGAGGTGATATGGCATGTTATTGGGAGAATTTTGCCCCTCAATATATGGCTAATATAGTAAATGAAGGCTTAGCTAAACATCTTCAAAATGAAGAAGCTAATTCCCAAAAATTAATTGATTATGCTTCTCAATTTACTTGGGAAAAGAATGCACAGGCCTATTTTGAATTATATCAAAAGCTACTGTCCTAGAAAGAATAACCTTCAGCTTCAATATAGGGTTTCCAAAGATCAAAATCGTCCTTCCACCAAGCGTGAATGCCCATAGGAAGTCTTTCATTATGATATTTAAATACTTCTTTTGCTCTTAATTCCATTCCGAAATCAAGTGCTTCATCTGGAGTTGGAACAGTAAAGTAAGGAAAAGATTTTGAAGAGTTCTTCCCAAAAAACATATCCTCATTTTTATTACTGTTTTTATAAACAGACCAATCATTTTTTCTTAATCGGAATAATGCATACCAACTACTATATCGATTGCCGTTAAAAGAAAAAAGTGTTTTCGTGAAAGATGAAGTTTCGTTTAATACCTTAAGGTGATCATCAATTTTTCTGAGTGAAAAACCTCCGTTACCTACATATTTAAACCAAATAGAATTTGAACCATCATTTTCTGGCCATGGAGCACCTACATATGAATAATTCCTATTACACCAATCGTCTAATTCATCTCTAAATATGAAGCAGTCTGTTTGATAAATAAGCATGAATTTATAGGCATCAAATGCACTGTAAAACTCCTCAGAAACCATCAGACGGTTATAGCCTTTAATATCTTGAAAGTAATTTTTATTGAAGTATTTTATATTAAAGTCTTCCTGACAAACTGATTGATAATATGAAATATCTAAACCTTTTGGAGCTATAAAAAAAATATCTCTTTGATGTAATACTTTCAATCCTTGTTGTAAAGAAATTTTTTCAAGATCAGTTAAGCTCTTTTTATAAATAGGGATGACTACAACGCAGTTATTATTCATGTTATTTAAGTAATTTCTTTATTAATAATTCATCAAATTATTGAAAAATCATTTTTAAAAAATTTTGATAAAGGTTTTGAGCCGTGGGTAAATATTGCTTTTCTTCAATCACCACTTCATTAAATATTTGCATTACCTTTTCTGGAGAAAACTGTTTGTAGACATCATAATTCTTCTTTGGTAATGATTTAGCATTGAATAAAAGTTTTTTACAAGAAGATTTATCGTGGTATAAATAACACTCATCTCCCAAAATATCCAGATGAGCATTGTCTTTTTTACTTTTAGAAGTAAGTACATTTTTTCCTAAAATATGGAATTCTGCAATGGCTAAACCAAATGTTTCACCTTCAGATCTAGCATGTAAATAGGCATCACAGGTATTGATAAATGTAGCCTTTTCCTCTAAGGTATAAATGGGATCTAAATGTATAACTCTAGGATGATCGAAGAACTTATTCGTGTTAGCAAACAAGATGTAAAGGTTTTCGTCTTCTTGAACAGCTTCCGTAATCGCCTCATGTACAAATGTGAGATCAAAAGTAGTTGCTCCTCCATATCTTCCAACGACAGTAGCGTCTTTAGGAATCCCTAATTTTTCTCTTAAGTCGGTATTTACTTCAGGCATATGAATGATATGCGGAACATATGAAGAACGGAACTTTCCTCTTTTACGGGCTAAATACTCTGAAATATAAAAGTAATCATCTCCGTAAGGTTTGTAATAATCGAATACTACATGAATAGCATTTCGATATCCATTATACAGTTCATGATCCTGTTTTCCAGCTCTTAAAAAATAGATACAATCAGGTTTAATCTCATCAATTATTGATTGTGCATCATCATGAGAACTATAGCCTGACATTCGGTCATCAAATTGAGTTTTAAATTTTTTGAAAACCTCATCATCATGTGTTTCATGCTTAGCATTATTTTCTAATGAATAAATGATATAAGATGTATTGCCTAATATTGTTTCATTAAAATAGGCATAATCATATATAGCGACTTCTGTACCTCGTCGACTAAAACCATTAACACTGAAAACTATTTTTTTTTGCATGAAATTCGATCAATTAGAATTGGTATTTTTTAGCTGAAAACTTTTTTGAGTTCTTGTATATATTTCTTCTAAATGTGAAAATATATTCTGATATATTACTAGGTTTGGGATCTGTTTTCGTTTGAAATAAATGAGGATAATCCTTATAGATATCAGCAAACATTGTCTCCTCAGGAGGGATACAATCGATCCATATTCCTTTTCTCATGAATAAATCCGTAGGGAATTTTAAGCAATGCTTGATATGCTTATGCGTGATAAAAGGCTTCTTATTAAACTCTTGGTGAGAGAAGCTTTTTAATTTATACACATACATTTCAATATCATTTCCGAAAACATAAGACATATGTGCCGATTTATCATTCTTAGGATCATACTCTATATGACCAAAATCAGATGATTTTCGGATCTGATCCAATGTTTTGTCGCTGTTCTTGATCTCTTTAAGATTAGAGACAAAAGTTAAATCAAAAATTGAGTTTGTTTTATAATTTAAGAAATAGTTATAATGTGGGATATCTATTTTCAATATTTTATCAAAACTCTTATTGCGATCTAACAATTTGATATCATAAAATTCATCAAGGTCGGCAATGAATATAGTATCTTCATCATTTGCTTCGGTAAGACCTCTCATAATTGCATTTCTATGAGTTGCCTCGTTTTCCCAAGCATCCGCAGAAGTTAATTCATTTTCTAGTTTGATATAGATAATCTTATCTAAGAATTGACTGTATCGATCTTTATTTTCTTCAAAACAAAAACCTTTTTCCTTTCCCACGAAACTTTGATTACACTCAACAATTACAAAATGATCAACGTGTTCATAGTATAACTTAAGCCTAATTTCAAGTAAATCAAGTTCATTGAATAACATGAAACAATCGTATATTTTTCTCTCTTGTGTAGTGTTCATTTGAGTAACCTGTTAAGAATAATATGTCGTTAAAAGTTTTAGTCTTCTATAAAAGCAATTTGGTAATGTTTCACTTTATAAACGTTGTGGTGAAAGTAAATATTTGTCAACCTTTCCGCTAAGAAGCCAATTGTTCTGTTTTGATATGATTCTTGACGAAATTGAATACGCTTTTCAATTTCAAAAATGATATCAAACATCCAAGTCATAAATTTCTCAAAAATCTCTGGCTTGGTGATAAACATATTGTAGATATAACAATGTGTTGGAATCTTATTTTCTATTTTTTCTAAAGTCGCCTTGTACTCAGGGTATTTACTCAATAGAACATCAATCATTATATTCCAATCTTCTTCATGATGACTACTCAGGTATTGAGATTTAATAGAAAGGTGTTTCCAATATTGTTTTCTAGGAAGAATTACATCGTACTTTTTTAAGTCAGATTTGATCTGATCTCCTAAATTCTCGTGATAAAAATTTAAGATATCATCTTTCTTAAAAGCATCAGCATTTCTGTATTTATCGTGAAATGGGTTTAATTTTCTGAAGTTAAAAAATCTTCTATAATGACAGATTCCAATAAAATCAGATTCTTGATAATTATAGTTTTTCCAAATCCAATACAAGCCTGTCAGCTCGTTTATATATCTGTTTTTTTCAGAAATATGATCTCCGGTGTTATCACCTAAAATATATAGTTCTTTATCGGAAATCTCTTTACCACAATGCAAAGGTTGAAAAGTAGCATTCTTAGCAAAAGGGTATTCTTTATGATGGATTACAAAAATCATAGGCCTAATTCTTTTTCAGCTCGTTTTAATGCAGAAGCAATCACTTGATGCATATCGTAATATTTGTATTCAGCCAAACGGCCACCAAATATCACATTATTTTCAGCTTCTGCTAGTTTTTTGTAGCGGTTATATAGTGAAGAATTTGTTTCGTCGTTAACAGGGTAATAAGGCTCTTTATCTTTGTCCCACTCTTGAGGATATTCTTTAGTTATTACCGTTTTATCTTGAGTGCCATACTCAAAATGTTTGTGTTCGATAATACGAGTGTATGGAACTTCTCTTTCAGTATAGTTTATTGCTGCTATACCTTGATGGTTCGCCTTGTCTAAAGTTTCCGACTCAAAGCGAAGACTTCTGTAATTCAAATAGCCCAATTGATAATCGAAGAACTCGTCGATCTTACCAGTATAGACCACTTTAGTACCCATTTCATCAAAAGATGATTTGTTCTCGAAGTAATCCGTATTCAATTGAACATCGATACCTTCTAATAAACCATCAATTAATTTATTATATCCACCAATAGGAATACCTTGATATTTATCGTTAAAGTAATTGTTATCGTAAGTATATCTTACCGGCAATCTTTTGATAATAAATGATGGAAGATCTTTAGCATTTCTTCCCCATTGTTTTTCGGTATATCCTTTGATTAAGCGTTCGTAAACATCATTTCCTACTAACGAAATAGCTTGTTCCTCTAAATTCTGAGGCTTTTTGATGTTTAACTCTGCTTTTTGTTCTTCAATTTTTTGTTTTGCTTCTTCTGGAGTTTGTGTTCCCCAAAATTGATAGAAAGTGTGCATGTTAAAAGGCAGGTTGTATAAAGTGCCTTTGTAGTTTGCCAGAGGAGAGTATCTAAAATGATTGAATTCTACAAACTGATTCACAAAATCCCATACTTCTTTACTGTTGGTATGGAAAATATGAGGTCCGTATTTATGAACATTAATGCCTTCAACATTTTCACAGTAGATGTTACCACCTTGGTGGTCTCTTTTATCAATAACAAGACATTTATGCCCTGCTTGATTCATTTTGTAGGCGAATACAGCTCCAAACAGACCTGAACCTACAATAACGTAATCATATTTAGTCTTCATATCGATGAAATTTTCGGAAGTAACTTCTAATTTTTAAGAAAATTACCCCAAAGAAAGCTTCTTTAAATATTTTAGTGGACATCTTTGATTCACCGCGAGTACGGTCTGTAAAGATGATCGGCACTTCTTGAATTTTGTATCCGTATTTCCAGGTTTTGAATTTCATTTCGATTTGGAAAGCATACCCTACGAAATGAATTTTATCGTTATTAAGGAGTGTTTTTAAGACTCTGTTAGTGTAGCATTTAAAACCTGCAGTGGTATCGTTAATTGGTAATCCAGTAATAAACTGAACATATTTACTAGCAAAGTAGGACATTAAAACTCTTCCCATAGGCCAGTTGACTACATTTACTCCCGATTTGTATCGAGAACCAACAGCCATATCGTTCCCCTCTTCTTTGCAAGCTTTGTAAAGTTTAGGTAGGTCGTTAGGGTTATGAGAGAAATCAGCATCCATTTCATAAACGTATTGATAATCTCTTTCCATTGCCCATTTGAAGCCATGAATATATGCAGTACCTAAACCATTTTTTTCGGTTCTTTCTTCCAAAAACAAACGGCCATCAAATTCTTGCATCAATTCTTTTACTTTTGCTCCTGTACCGTCAGGCGACCCATCGTCTACAATTAGCATGTCGAAGGGTGTATCGAGATTCATAACTGCTCTGATGATCAGTTCAATATTCTCGATCTCATTATATGTTGGTGTTATTACTAGATTTTCTTTCACGATGCAAAGATATGTTTTTGTTTGTTAGGATTAAAGAATGAAAAGTAGGTTGTCCTTAAATAAAGAGAATGAATTATATTTTAATATAATTTTTATACTCACCAATAATATATCCTCCTGTCAGTTTCATCACAAACTGTTTTACTTTCTCCTTAAGTGAATAGTTTTTGATACTAATATCTTGATCAAATTTCCAATTCTTTTTTTGAATTCTATTCTGCATCACTTTAGGGTGAGAGCCATCAAAAAGAGCTAAAGAATCGATTTCAGAATAATCGAACTCAGCACCTTCAATTGATGGTGTACCGTTGTTGTATAATGAACTGAAGTTACTTTGCTTAGCCATCATTTTCTCTGGAGGGCGTACCCAACCATAATGATAAATGAAAGCATTAATAGGTTTTACCCTTAACTTTTCGTTATCTCCTTTTCTGAATCCTTGTGCATCACGGTATGAATATATTTCAGGATTATTTTTAATCACACGAATTTCATGTCGATACCATTTAGTGGAAGAACCAATATAATCATACGATCCATAAAAGTGCTTGTATTTAAAAAGTAAGCCATCGACATTTTTATCGTCTTTGTATTTTAACATGGCTTCTTTTACCGTAGGGATAAAGTCTTCGTGTAGAGCTTCGTCTCCTTGAATATAGAAACACCAATCAGTGTCTTTAGAAATCTCTTTAAATGCTTTGTTAGTTTCGTCGGCTAAGACACTACCGCCTGTTTTTAAAGATTCGTCCCAAATTGTATCAATAATTCTGATTTTTGGGTCAATGTTCTCTATGAGTTCTCTTGTTCCATCATCACAGTTACCAACAGCAACAACAAATTCATCACAAAGTGGTAAAATTGATGTGATTGCTTCTAGAACAGGATAATCGTACTTAATGGCGTTTTTTATAAAACTAAAACCGGTTACTTTCATTTGCTACAGTCATTTACAGACCGTAAAGATATTAGCTTTTGATTATAATAACTCCATACCTCCTTTTAAACTGAAAATATTAGGAGAATTTAGGGCATTTTCTTTAAAGATATCGACTGCCATCATACTTCTTTTTCCAGATTGGCAATAAAAGACTACGTTTTTAGCTGTAGGAATTTCATCGATGCTATCCTCTAGGTCTGCTAGTGGAATGTGAATACCTCCAATATCATCAATTTCTCTTTCGTAGGTTTCTCTAACATCTACCAACACTGTTCCCTCTTCTGTGAGTAACTCCTCCAATTGTGAATAAGTGATTTCGATATCATCATCAGGGACCGCACAAAAATCAAAATTATAATCACCCAATGTGGATATGTTGGCAACTTTTGGGTTTTTCTTAAACCTGAGCGTTTGAAAACTCATATTTAAGCCATTTATCAACAAAAGTTCGCCACTTAAACACTTACCAACATTTGTGATTAGTTTTACGACTTCTGTTGCCTGCATTGTCCCCAATACACCCACCATCGCTCCAACTACTCCAATTTCATTACAGTTGGGTGCTTCTTCTGCAGAAGGAGGATTAGGAAAAATGCAGCGGTAAGTTGGCCCGTCTTGGTAATTAAATACAGAAAGTTGACCATCAAATCCTTGGATAGAAGCAGAAACTAAAGGCTTATTCTGAATCACACAAGCATCATTGATAAGATAACGAGAAGAGAAGTTGTCGGTTCCATCCACTACAATATCTGCTAAAGCGATAATCTCTAAGGCATTCTCTTTATTGAATTGCTTTAGAATTGTTGTCACTTTCACATGAGGGTTCATGGCATTTAACCTTTTCTGAATCACTTCAGCTTTCGGTTTTCCGACATCCTCTGTCGTAAACATAATTTGACGTTGAAGATTGGAAATCGATACTTCGTCATGATCCACCAAAATAATATGTCCAACGCCTGCAGCTGCTAAATATTGAGAGACTGGGCATCCCAAGCCACCTGCTCCAATAATTAAAATAGTAGCGTCTTTCAATTTTTGCTGTCCTTCTACACCTATTTCTTTTAAACGGATGTGTCTGTCGTATCTTTTGTATTCTTCTTTTGTCAACATATTTATATATATTACATGCTACTTCCATGTATCCGGTCTGTGTATCGAGGGGCCAAGGCCACCTCGTTGGAGACGGAGATGTAACGATATTCGTATTAGGTTTAAACTTGTCGATAAAGTAACTTTCCTTAGTTCCTTAGTTCCTTAGTTCCTTAGTTCCTTAGTTCCTTAGTTCCTTAGTTCCTAAGTTAAAACACGAGGTCGGGAGACCTCTAACGTTTTTAGGCACAAATGACGCTATCGCTTAACATTTGCGCCAGTTTTACTTCTTCCCTCTTACCTAAAACGAGCGTTAACTTTGCTACCTGCTACCTATCTACTGCAATGCCAAGTCCCAGTCTTTCCAGACTACTTCGTATCCCTGACTCTTCACCATCTCAGCAAACTCCTCTGCTGATCTTTCGTCAGAAATTTCGAATTGTTCTAATGATTCTGGCTCAACTACATATCCACCAGGATTGGTTTTTGATCCTGCACTTGCAGATGTAATTCCCAATTTTATGATGTTATCTCTGAAAATCGGATGCTCTCTGGTTGATAAAGATAATTCGACTTCTTCATCAAATAATCTGTAGGCACAGATAAGCTGAACTAATTCTCTATCGGTCATTTCCACTTTAGGTTCCAATCCACCAGAGAAAGGTCTCAATCTAGGGAAAGAGATAGAGTATTTTGTTTGCCAGTACGTTCTTTCTAAATAATCGAGGTGAGCGGCAGTGAAGAAAGAATCCGTTCTCCAATCTTCTAAACCAATTAAAACACCTAATCCAATTTTATGAATACCCGCTTTTCCTAATCGGTCAGGTGTATCCACTCTATAGTCAAAATTCGATTTTTTCCCCTTCGGGTGATGTTTTTTATAATCCTCTTTGTGGTAGGTCTCTTGATATACCAATACGGTATTCAAACCTGCTTCAATCAATTCCTCATATTCATCTTGATCCATAGGTTGAACTTCCATGGCGATATGAGAAAAGTAAGGTTTAACTAATTCAATAGCTTTTTTGATATACTGAACACCAACTGTTCTGTTGGCCTCACCGGTAACCAAAAGAATATGCTCAAAGCCCATTCCTCTGATGGCTTCTGCCTCACGAATGATTTCCTCGTCGGATAAAGTTCTTCTTCTCACTTTATTGTCCAAAGAGAAACCACAGTAAGTACATATATTCTGACACTCATTCGAAAGATACATCGGTGTGTACATCTGAATCGTATTACCGAATCTCTTCTTAGTGAGTTGATGACTCAATTGTGCCATTTGCTCAAGATACGGAGCAGCAGCAGGAGAGATCAATGCTTTGAAATCTTCCAAAGTTCTTTTCTCTTTTCCCAATGCTCTTTCTACATCATGAGCAGTTTTTGAGTAGATGCTAGCTTTAACATCGTCCCAATTATGCTGATAGAATAAATCTTGGTACATATTTTTATAACTAAGGAACTAAGAAACTAAGGAACTAAGGGAGTAGTTACCAAGATCTTGTTCTGTGAGAAACATTATAAGGTAAGAGGTAAAAGGTAAGAAGTAAGTGATACATCTACTTTCTAGCAAATTTAAATTTGTACCAAGTAATGAGGAGCGAACTATTAGCACCTGCTACCTACTACCTACTACCTACTACCTATTCTAAAGTTGATTTAAGAATCCCGTCAAAGGCGAACTTGCTTCGGCAGTCACCCTCGGCTGTGCCACTTGTGCTAAGTGTGCTGCACGACCTGCTTCTACTGCTTGACCAAATGCTTTACCCATTGCTACTGGATCACCTGCGACGGCAATTGCTGTGTTGACAAGCACTGCATCTGCACCCAATTCCATGGCATGTGCCGCGTGAGATGGAGCGCCGATACCTGCATCTACAACTACAGGAACATTACTTTGTTCTATGATGATTTCTAGGAAATCCAAAGTTTTTAAACCTTTGTTACTTCCGATTGGGGCACCTAAAGGCATCACTGCTGCACATCCTACATCTTCCAAGCGTTTACATAAAACTGGATCTGCATGGATATAAGGAAGTACCACAAAACCTTGTTTTACCATTTCTTCTGCCGCCTGTAGCGTTTCGATAGGGTCTGGCATCAAGTATTTTGGGTCGGGGTGGATTTCTAATTTTACCCAGTTAGTTCCTAGTGCTTCTCTAGCCAATTGTGCAGCGAATACTGCTTCTTTAGCTGTTCTAGCACCAGAAGTGTTAGGTAATAAATTAAACTGATCGTGTTTTAGATGAGCTAATACATCATCTTCTGGATTATCAACATCCACTCTTTTTAATGCAACAGTCACCAATTCTGATCCTGATGCTAAAAGTGATTGTTCCATCAACTCATTAGACATAAATTTACCTGTACCTGTAAATAGTCTAGAGTTGAATGTTTTATCTGCAATTACTAATTGATCCATTTTTCTAAAGTTTTACAATGCCAATTCTACTTCCAATTCAGAAACGACTTTTTCTGGTTGAGGTGCGTTTGCTATTAAACCAGAAACGGCTACACCATAAATACCTGTCGATAAAATGCTTTTAACATCTGCAGTTTCAATACCTCCAATGGCAATGATTGGTGTATCGATACCTCTGTTTTTACATTCATCTAATAAGCTTTGGTAACCATCAAGTCCTAAAATTGGGCTTAACTTCTTCTTTGTTTGTGTAAATCTAAAAGGACCAAGACCGATGTAGTCGACACCAAAATCATACAATCGCTGAATATCTTCGATCGTATTGGCAGTGCCTCCAACAATTTTATTTTCACCTAGAATTTCTCGAGCTGTTGCCGGAGAGATATCCTCTTTACCTACGTGAACACCATCAGCACCAATTGCTTTGGCTACTTCAGGTTTATCATTAATCAGTAAAACAGCGTTGTACTGATCTGTGATTTTTTTCGCCTCAATTCCTAAGGCTATATATTCTTCTTCGGTGACTTCCTTTGCTCTTAATTGTATCCATCGACAACCTGCCTCACACGCTTCTTTGATATGTTGAAGGTGGTTTTTGTCTTTTTTTTCTGTGGATATGTAGTGCAGTTTACTAATCATGTTGGACTAAAACGGTATGTTGTCCAAGGCGGCTAGGATCACTCTCTAAAAAGTTTTCGATGTAATCTTTACCTCTTCGACAAGCCTCTTCAATAGATTTACCATGTGCCAGATGTCCTGCTATCGCTGAAGATAACACACAACCTGAACCATGTTTTTCATATGCGTTAATGTCCTTTCCTTCAATCACTATCTCCTGACCTTTATACAACAGAATATCGTCGCCTTTATGGGTAGGGTGATGTCCACCTTTTAGCAAAACATGCGTTTTTTGACTTAACTCTTTTGCTTTTTCAAGAACATCGCCACCATTGGCTAAGATCTCCATTTCTTTCCAGTTTGGAGTAATCAAATCGATAGAGTTCAACACTTTATCTAACCATTTGATGGTGTTTTCATCATGAAAGTCGTAACCGGCACTTGCTCTCAATACAGGATCAAGTACTATTTTACAAGTGGGGAAGAAACCTTTTACTAAACCAATCCAATTGGACATCAAATGGAAATCTTCCACGATACCAATTTTCATTGCCGATAAAGGATATTTCTCAATCAACGGAAGTAATTGTGCGGTAACAACATCGGCGCTCATCCAGTTCATGCCAATAAAATCCTCTGCCGTTTGATAGGTAATTGCAGTAGTTACACCAAACCCTTGCACATCGTGTGCTTCAAAAGTTTTGATATCCGACAATACACCTGCTCCTCCAGAAGGATCAAAACCAGCAAGGCTTAAAGCGAAAGGTCTAAAGTTCTCCATGTTGTTAATAATTCAGTTGATTTTGAAAGTAATTTAGCGGATGAATCCTCCCATAGATATCCTAAAAGAGCAGCTCCATTAAAAGAGGTGCCGTCTAGCATTGGAATTGTCTGAGGAGATATGCCTCCTAAAGCGATCATTTGACGTGAAAACGAAGAGGTTTTCATTGTATTCAGAATGGCTTTGTTTGACTGATATCCTTTTTTAGAGATACTATCAAAGACAGGACTCAGAAAGAGGTAATCAAAAAGTTCTGGTATATAGACAATCTCTTCTGTTTGATGAACAGAAGAACTCAACCTTTTGCCCCTATTTTTCCAATAAATTAACTGATCTTCAGAAATCTTAATCCTTTCAGGTTCTCTAAAGTGAACACCGCCTAAATTAAACTCTTCCACCAAATCATGATGTTGATGTAAAGTGAGTTGAGGAAAGTAAGCAGTAGGAATCACCTCAAGCAACATTCTTATTTCTTTGATAGAAGCTTCAGGCTTTCGAATGTGAATCACATCGATGCCATGCTCTAACCAAAAACAGATTTGAGCGGCTTCATCATGAAAAAATGTGGGCTTTGTGATTCCTACTAGCATATTATTTTTTAGTGATAGATTTCACCACCTAATTCTTTAAATTCCTCAGACTTCTGTTTCAAGCCTTCTTCTTGCTCTTGCTTGGCAGCAAAGTCACGAACGTCTTGAGTGATCTTCATCGAACAGAAGTTTGGTCCACACATCGAGCAGAAGTGAGCTACTTTTGCACCTTCAGCAGGAAGTGTTTCGTCATGATATTCACGAGCAGTATCAGGATCCAACGATAAGTTGAATTGATCTTCCCAACGGAATTCAAAACGAGCTTTTGACATAGCGTTATCACGGTATTGAGCACCTGGGTGACCTTTTGCCAAGTCAGCCGCGTGTGCTGCAATTTTATAAGTGATTACACCTTCTTTTACGTCTGCTTTATTTGGTAAACCTAAGTGCTCTTTTGGTGTTACATAGCAAAGCATTGCAGTACCGTACCATCCAATTTGAGCAGCACCAATTGCAGAAGTAATGTGGTCATAACCTGGAGCGATATCCGTAGTTAATGGACCTAATGTATAGAAAGGAGCTTCGTAGCAGTCTTGCAACTGAGCATCCATGTTTTCTTTGATCATGTGCATTGGAACGTGACCAGGACCTTCAATGATCGTCTGAACGTCATGCTTCCAAGCAATTTTAGTCAACTCACCTAATGTTCTCAATTCTGAAAGTTGAGGCTCATCGTTTGCATCAGCAATTGAACCTGGACGAAGACCATCACCTAATGAGAAGGCTACGTCGTATGCTTTCATGATCTCACAAATCTCTTCGAAGTGAGTGTACAAGAAGTTTTCTTTGTGATGTGCTAAACACCATTTCGCCATGATTGAACCACCACGAGATACGATACCAGTCACACGTTTCGCTGTCATTGGAACGTAACGTAAAAGAACGCCTGCGTGGATTGTGAAGTAATCGACACCTTGCTCAGCTTGTTCGATCAATGTATCACGGAAAATCTCCCAAGTTAAGTCCTCAGCTTTACCATTTACTTTCTCTAATGCTTGGTAAATTGGCACTGTACCGATCGGCACTGGAGAGTTACGGATCACCCACTCACGAGTTTCGTGGATGTTTTTACCTGTTGAAAGGTCCATGATAGTATCAGCACCCCAACGGCAAGCCCAAACTGTTTTTTCTACTTCTTCTTCGATAGAAGATGTCACCGCTGAGTTACCAATGTTAGCGTTGATTTTCACCAAGAAGTTACGACCAATAATCATTGGCTCAGACTCTGGGTGGTTGATGTTGTTAGGAATTACGGCACGACCTGCAGCTACTTCATCACGAACAAACTCAGGAGTAATTTTACCTACTGGAGTGTTAGCACCAAAGCTATTACCTGGGTGTTGTGTACCGAATTTTCCTTCTTGCTCTTCGATTCTTTGATTCTCACGAATAGCGATATATTCCATTTCAGGAGTAATGATTCCCTTACGTGCATAGTGCATTTGAGAAACATTTTGTCCTTTTTTCGCTTTTAATGGCTTTTTGATATGCTCGAAACGTAAGTGATCCAATTCAGAATTTTCTAAACGTTCGATACCATACTCAGATGATAGTTTTGGTAATTCTTCTACATCTCCTCTGTCAAGGATCCAATCTTTACGTAGTTTGTTCAAACCTTTTCTTACATCAATTTCGATATCTGGATCTGTGAAAGGTCCTGATGTATCATAAACTGTGATAGAAGGGTTCTTTTCTACCTTATTTAAGAATTTGTGATTAGTGTCAGCTTGCTCGATTTCACGCATCGCTACTTTGATGTTGTGAATCTTACCATCTACATAGATCTTTTTCGATCCAGTGAAAGGCTCACGGCTGATGACGTCCTGACTAGGGATTTTGTCTTGCTTTTTCATTCTTTGTAAGTGTTTATTCGAGTGAAGAATTAAGAATTTAGTGATTTACTTGGTCGTTTTTTCGGGTGGGTTTCTTGCTCTTTAGATCTTGAAACTAGTATGCCCTTAGACCTTCGTGCCCATGATTGAAATCATGGGTTGATAGAGTGAAAAACGATCAAGACTAAAGCCTTGAAGTTTTTTGTGTTCCAACCGAATTAAACTTTAAGATAACTGATATTTCATCAGGTTGTTCTTAATTCTTCAAATTTATTTTTTATTCAATTAACCTCCTTGAGCAGGAGCAACTATGGTCACATGATCGTTTTCCGAAAGGGCATGGTTATCCCATAAATCCTTGGAAACGATTTCATCATTAATGGCTACGGCAACCGCGCCCTTTGCCACAGAAATATTCATGTGTTCTAATAACTGTGCAATAGAAAATGCACTCGGAAGTGTGATAGACTTATTGTTTACAGTGATATTCATTTCTTTTAAAAATTTGAAATGTAAGAGTCATCATGAGTAATGAATAACTCAAAATCAATACAACCAATAAACCTTAGGAGAGGATGCACGGAATTTGTGCATGAGTAGAAATGACTTTTCCCTTCGTCGGTACTAACCGCATCAGGTTCAAAGGGTATTTCTCAGTTCGATTCAACGAACACCCCTAAAGTGTATGATGCGACAAAATTAGTAAATAAAAATTAAAAGATCCCTTTAAATCATGTTATAAATTGATTTTTAGCAAGAAGTATAAATATTATACTTCAATTTAATAACGAAATGAAGGTTTTTAATGATTAATTAGAGTAAAATATATTTCCAGAATCATGAAAATCATAGTGGAAATATTCTTTATCATTATAAATAACTGATATTGGAACACATTATTTTTATTTAGTTTTTATTAATGTTTTACCTTTGCCACAACTTTAAACATCTAATTTTTTAACCTCATGCAAGAAGAGTTCAAAGGGCAAGGTCATATGTTACACCTAAAACTACCAACCGATCCAAGGTGGGTAGATATGGTTGCCAATAATAATATAGAAGATATCTTAGTCGATCATGCTTATTGTGAGCAAAAGGCCGCATCAGCTAGTATGTCGTTAATTGTGAATTATCCAGAGTTAGACGAGTTAGTAGATACCTTAACTCCAATTGTAGCCGAAGAATGGGAACATTTTGAAAGAGTATTACAACAACTTCGTAAACGAGGAATGTCTCTTGGTCGAATGAGAAAGGACGATTACGTAAACGGTATCATCAAGTTTGTAAAGAAAGGTGGATCTAGAACAGATCAATTGGTCGATAAACTATTAGTAAGTGCTTTAATTGAAGCAAGATCTTGTGAACGATTCAAATTGCTATGGAAAGGTTTAGATGATGAAGATCTAAAAGCTTTTTATTATGAACTAATGGTTTCTGAGGCAGGGCATTATGTGACTTTTATCGATTTAGCCAGAAAATATCAAGATAGAGATAAAGTAGATGAACGTTGGCAAGAGATCTTAAAAATGGAAGCTGAGTTGATGAAATCTTTAGGAGTGAGAGCGGATAGGATGCATTAGAAAGTGAATTTTATGAAAGCTTTATGTTAACATGAGGTAATAAAATAATTATATATTATCCTTGTATAATTATATATATTAGGTGCATTACAATTAATATTAAATTAAATTGTTTTAATTCGAACAAATAAATTATTGGATATGATATTATTTTTTTAATTGATTAATAATTTTGAAAAGGTTGTTTGTATTGATTGATATATAACAATGTGCAAAATGAATTATGTATTTTTAAATTAATATAACCAAATAATTGATAGTCAACTAATTAAGTTTGTTGTAACGAATTTCATTTAACAGCGTAACTAAACTAAATATTTAAAAAATAATAAAAATTGTAAAAATATTATTATTGCTATTTTAATTTAAACAAGCTGGTTACATGAAAACAAAATTACTATTTGTTGCTGTATTATTTGTGTTATTTGATAATGATGAGAGTTGGGCACAGCATCAAAATATCCAAACGGTTCAACCTGATTCAATCAGTACCATCAAAGGCGAAGAGTATATTTATTTACCAGGAGGTAATTATAAATTTATAAGAGTAGGCGAAAATCAAAATGTGGTTATTACTGGATCTTTAGATCTTGACCCCAATGCACACAGTGGAGTTATTTATCAATATGGCAATCCTGTAATTAGTGATTCAACTATTGAACAAATAAACTATGACTTCTCAACATCTAGTACAATAATACTAGAACATAATGGACATTTAGAAGTTTATGGAGGAATGCATCAAAATTTGAGTGGTAACTTAAATATGATTCTAAAAGATGATTCAGAAGTAATTTGTAACAGTCTTTTCAATATAAATCTTCAAAGAAGAACTACTGCTAATATTATGTCCTTTGGAACCAATGCACAAATTGTTACCATGGGAACCTCTGATTTGAAGTTAAGACCATTCCGCTTGACAGATGCAGTTAATGGAATGACACCAAGTCAGTTAGAGGCATTAATCGATATCAGTAAATTTTTATTTTCTCAATATGGTGATAGAGTCAGAAATAATTTTGATAGAGGAGTTGATATATATTTTGGTACACATGGACAAAACCCTCAATTTTATCATGAAAGTATTAATCCGATTGCTGGAGAAAACGGAAATCCAATTTCTAAAGTAGTATTAAAAGATTTATTAAGAGTTTTACTTCAGTCTAATATTGAACAAATTCATTTAGAGCAAAGAGGTTCAAGCACACCATTTTCAGTTTTCTTTGCTACTATGCAGCACGAATTTGCTCAGTTACCTGTTGAGTTGGTTAATTTCGAAGTTGTTAAAAATGGGGATGATAGTTTTGACGCCATTTGGAGTACAGCTACTGAAATAAATTCCGATTATTTTAAACTAGATTACTCCAATGATAAAATTCATTATTTTGAAATTGCAGGTCATATTCCTGCCAAAGGGAATTCTAATACTTTAGAAAAGTATAAGGTAGAAAATTTACCAATAAGTTCTAATAATGTTTATGTAAGACTAACCCAGTATGATTTTGATGGTTCTTTTCAATCTTGGACAAGTAAGGTTCATAGCAGTAATTTAGCTTTGAATTATAATAAATTATACCCAATTCCAACGAATGATAATTTACATGTTCAATTACAAAATGCCCATAAAGAAGGTGTTATTGTAGAACTGATAGAAGCTTCGACGGGGAAAGTGGTCTTCAAAAAGAAATATGGTGAAGTACAATCAATTGATATCAATACTTCTAGTTTTAATGATGGTGTTTATATTCTACATGCAAAATGTGGAGTTAGAAATAGACACGATGAAATATTAATATTTCACTAAAATAAAAAGGCTGATTTTGAATAACCAAAATCAGCCTTAACCTTTTAATCTATATACACTTTACTTTTTAAAAGTCTCTTTGATAAATAACCCACAGATTCCGGCCCCTATAAATGCAATTGGCATAATCCAAATAGCGGCTTGAAAAGCAGACTGTAATAATTCTGGAGTAGCGTTTTCTCCACCTCCAAAATAAGTCACTAACCATCCGAAAAGTGGTTGTCCGACTGCACCCATACCCATAAGAACCACAGCAGAAAGTCCATTGGCTGTTCCTAAAACATCATCATCGTTTGATTCTCCGATGACAGGATAACCTACTGTTTGTGCCGAAGTAATAAAGCCTAAAGCTAAGAAAACGATAAAGAAATAGGTAGATCCTGTAGATAGTGGATACATGATTAATAACATCACTATTAAGGATAAAATAGCGCCTCCTAACATTGCTTTCTTTCTAGATTGAATCTTATCTGAAACCCATCCACAGATAGGAGAACCGACCATTGTACCAATGAAGATCATACCGATAATACCAGTGTATGTTGCTTCAGAAAAATCGGGGTTGACAAATTTCAAATAGGTGGTTCCCCAGATGGCTCCTAATAAAAGTACAGCAAGGTTTAGTAAACCGATAAATAATCCTGCTAACCAGTTCTGAGGGTTTGATCCTGCTTTTTTCAATCCTTCCACTAAAGATAATCCCTCTGAAGATGTAGATGCTTCTTCTTCTTTTTGAGGGCTATCTTTTACAAATACACCAATACAAATTAATATTGCTAAACCTAAAAAGGCATTGATTAACATAGTAGTTTGTCCACCAAAATGCTCTAATAAAAGTAATAATGGAGTACCAGACACCCATCCGCCGAATACGGCAAAAGTGACTAACAGCCCCGATATTAAAGCTAATTTAGACGATGGGAACCATCTTGGGGCTAAACGGAAAGGAGCCATAAATGCGGCACAGTGTGTAATTCCAAGCACAAATCTAAACCCACTAGATACAGTCACATTACTCGAAAATGTAGTTCCAAACACACATAAAACGGCTATGGTAGCCATGGCAAGTACTACTTTTTTTACTGAAAATTTATCTAGTAAAACACCAATTGGAATTAATAAAAGTACAGTTCCATTTAAAAATGTTCCGGCAAAGCTACCAAATTCAGAAGCACTCGTTAAGGCTAAACGATCGATGAAATATTCTTTCATGGCTTCAGTACTGAATAATGTCATCTGAATGAAACTATAAAAGAAGAATGCTCCAGCTGAGAAAACGGCTAAATAGGCTCTTAATGAAGATGTTTTCTCTTGATTTACGGCAATTGTTGTCATGTTCAAAAAATTGGTTAATGATGCTATCAATATCAAAAAAATAGGAAAGGAACATTACCTCAAAATTGACCAATTTATGTACTGAATTATCTTTTTGAATTAGAATCAAATAGTATTTGATGAGTTGATCATCAGTATTATTATCAAAATAATTGAAACAAAAGTGTCGTTAACTAAACTATTGTGTAGTTTTGCAATTATAATGATAGAGCTTTTAGAAACATCAAACACAACGATGCATTTTCAACTTAAAAATTTAGAGTCTTTTCGCTTAAAGGCATGGTATTGGGGTAAATCAGAATCTCACTGTACTTACCTGTATGACCACAAAATTGCTTACCCAGAATCGGGGTTTAAGCACCTTTTGGCAGTAGGAGCAAAACATATTTGTCCTATGAAAGAAAGACACAGTTTTGATAGTGTTGAGATGTTTCATAGAGAACATAAATCGTGGCTATTTGGTCATTTTGGATATGATTTGAAAAATGAAGTGGAACTTCTTTGTTCCGATCACCCAGACGGAATAGAGTTGCCTAATGCTTTCTTTTATGTTCCTAAAACGGTTTTTGTATTTGATGAAAACGGAGTAGAAATTATTTCAGACGAAGATCAAAATAAGATTTATGATGAAATTATGTCTACTGAAGTTCCTGAAATGACAGATGGATGGGGCGGAAAAGTATCTCCAAAGATTTCAAAAGAAGTGTATTTGGATACTGTCAAGAAAATTCAAAATCATATTGTTGAAGGGGATGTATATGAAGTGAACATCTGCATGGAATTTCTTTCAAAAGAAGCAGACCTCGATCCATTTGATTTATATCTAAGACTTTCATCATTATCACCAGCTCCTTTTTCTGCATTTCATAGGGTGGAAGATAAATTTGTAATTAGTTCTTCACCTGAGCGTTTCATGAAAAAAGAGGGAAGAAGAATTGTTTCTCAACCTATCAAAGGAACGATAAAAAGGGGAGCTACAGAGGAAGAAGATGTCTTATTAAAAGAACAACTTCGTAATTCCGAAAAAGAGGTAGCAGAAAACATGATGATCGTTGACCTTGTACGTAACGATTTAGCAAGAACTTGTAAGGCAGGGACGATTAAAGTACCTGAGATTTTTGGTATCTATAGCTTCAAAACGGTGCATCAGATGATTTCAACTATTGAAGGAGAAATGAAAGATTTTCAACCTTTCTCGGAAGTCATTAAAAAAGCATTCCCTATGGGAAGTATGACAGGGGCACCTAAAGTGATGGCTATGGCTTTAATCGAAACCTACGAACGTACCAAACGAGGTGTATATTCTGGATCAATAGGTTATATCACTCCAGATGGAGATTTTGATTTTAACGTGGTGATCCGTTCCGCTTTTTATAATGCAGCATCAAAGTATATTTCTTTCCAGATCGGATCTGCAATTACTATTGATTCTGAAGCTGAAGAAGAATACGAAGAGTGTCTATTGAAAGCTAAAGGGATGTTATCCGCTTTGAATGCTGAGATTACTTTCTAATAAAAAGAATTGAAATAAAAATTATCCTCAACTTATTGAATCAACAAGCTGAGGATTTTTTATTGGAGTAATAAGTTAGAGATCGGATACTATCTCACTAAAAATAGTTCGCTTATTTAATGGCTGTATTTGCCTAAAATTATTTTTAGGCATCAATTTATGTAACATATCAATCTGCTCTTTGGAGGCTGTAATAGCATCTTTCACTACAAACCAATGTACCGTTTCTGTGCATATTATTAATAGATCATTTGATGAGGATATAGAGTTAACTGTAGATCTGTCAGAATGGGAAATCAAAAATAATGATGCAGAGCAATTTATTTTGTCAGGAAATTACAGTAATTCTACTCCTTGTGATCTCGAAAATAATCACTATTTGTGTTCTAATTATCAAAGGATAAAAAATGAAGGGGAATGCAATAAATTTAAGTTTAGCAAAACGATCAATTAGTATTATTCAAGAACCCATAAAAAGCAAAGAAAAAGCTTAGTTCATATTTTTTGTTAGTAAGTGATTGATATAAAGATTGTTAATAAATTAATTAAGATAATTTAAGGTTTTCTAAATTTGAGTGTATCTTTTAACTTAATCAACATTCTATATGGAAAAGTATAGACTGTTTTATTACACACAAACAAATGAAAAAATTACTTTGGAGTTTATTATTAACTCTATTAACGATTCAAACTTACGGTCAATCATCACCTAGTCTTAAGATTGTTCAACCAGATTCTGTAATCAATTATAATGGAGAACAGCACATCCACCTACCTGAAGGGTTTTATAAGTTTATTCGTGTAAAATCGAATACAAGAGTAATTATTGATGGGGATTTAGTATTAAGTGATCTCATAATAGGGTCAAAAGAGATGCTTGAATATGGAGATCCGATTATCTCTGATACAACAACTTTATCTGGATACCATCATATAGGAAATGGCTGTACTGTAATTTTAGAACCTAATGCACATTTAGAAATTCATGGTCGATTTCATGATTTAGCCACACAATTGAGTATTCTACTAAAGGAACACTCACAAATCATAGTGAACAATATTTTCACATTTAATTTGGAGAGTGCCAACCCTGATCACGTAATATCTTTTGGAAGTGGTTCTCAGATTATCGCAATGGGAAAGACCGATATTAATCTTAAACCAATTGAGTTGACGGACCATGTCAACCAACTTAATAAATATCAGTTAGCATTGTTGACTGATATTGGTCGATTTCTGATTGCAAATCCAATGGTAGATATTACCAATGATGATGATATAGATAGAGGTGTTCTACAGTTTATGCAGGCAAGACCAAACCCAAGGTTAGCCAACAATACATTATCAGTTTTACCTTCGGAAACAAGCGGTTATAGTATGCCCTTAACTGAGATCAGAGAATTGTTTAGAAAACTATTCCACACTTTTGATAATCAGGTAAGGTTCCTTCATATGGGGCCATGGACAAATTTCTCACATTTTTACTTTGAACTAGAACATGCTTATACCGACTTACCCGTAGAGTTATCAAATTTTAAGGTAGAACGAAATAGCGAACATACCTTTAATGCATCTTGGTCTACAGAGACAGAAATCAATGCAGATCATTTCACTTTAGAAGTATCATCAGATAATATTCATTATAAGTTATTAGAAGAGGATATTCCGGCATTTGGTAATAGTAATACACATCAAGAATATACAATAAATGACCTTCCGTTTTCTTCTAATCATGCCTATGTGCGTTTGACAGAAGTTGATTTTGACGGATTAAGTCAGTCATGGGTTCGTGAAATTCATGCTATTGAAAATGAGTTTAGTTATCAGCAGATCTACCCTGTTCCCGCGAATAATATCTTGCATGTATCGCTTAATAATTCGGAGATGAATGGAGTACAATTTGATCTTGTAGAGGCATCTACAGGAAAAATAGTATTTGATAAACAGTATAGAGAAGTACAAGAAGTAGATATTGATACTTCCAATTTAAAAGATGGCATTTATGTTCTAAATGCTCATGCTGGATCTAAAAATATTCATTCAGAGGTAGTGGTGCTACATTAAGTCAACTAATAGAAATGATTATAAAAGAGATGTTATTCGGTTTTATATCAAATAACATCTTTTTTTATTTATATTTAAATCTAAACTTCCGAAAAATACGTACACTATAAATGAATGTAAATATTATAGTGTCAAAGCAAACAATATGAAACTAAACATCGATAATCTTGAGCTAAAGGCTTCTATCTCTTGGTTTAAAGAAGACTGGGTGATGTATCTTTTAAAACTGGTTCCAACCTATTTTGTAATCCTAGTTTTCTTCACGGGTCTGATTCCTAATTTACTTTTAGATGAAAATCCTAAATGGGGGTATTATGTACTCTTGGCAACAGTCATAACTAATGTATCGATCACCATTGTTTCTCTTATAGTAATTGGAAGTACTAAAATAGAATGCGATGGGGTGACTTTAATAGTAAAGCATCCAAGAGGAAAAGAGATTAGTATTCCAACGAATACAATCGCACAGTTATATCTAGATTATCACAAAACAAAATCTCTAAATTCTAATACTCCTCAAGTAAATTTAGTACTAAGAACAAAAGACGATAATGATATTCCTCTTTTAGAAGACAGAACCATATCAGCCTATAGTGGCAGAAAATTAGAAAGTGCAATAGAAGATTTTTTAGGGATTGATGATTATTCTATTGATGGAGAATATCAGTTGCATGGACTTCAAAAGAAATCAATCGAACAAGTAAAATCATTTGATGAAACAGTTGCCATTGGTGATGTAATCGACATTAATGAAGAGTCTCATATTTTAGAAAAAAAGTATCAATTCGAATGGGATAACCAAAGAGTAGATCATTTATTATGGGCCAATAATGGTAAGGAAAAGAAAGTTTTTCAGAGAAAACACGAAAAGTATTATTTAGAGAAATCTATCAATCCAACTAAATTCTTTTTAAATGCTTTCTTCAAGGATAAAGTGATATGGGAGGATTTAAAATACGATTTCACCTATCAGAATAATTATTATACCATAGTAGAGGATTTAAAAGGACAATTTTTTCCAGATCATACTGTGGAAAACTTGGTGAGTATCCAACAGAAAACATATAAAAGCACTTATGAGTGGATCACAATAAGACAGTTTTCTGAAAATAATTTTGAAGTAAGTAAAGTAGAAATCGCATAATGAAGGTAGTTGAAACAAGAACAGGAGCAGCCATATTAACTTTTAAGGGAAAGTTAACAGAGCGATTGAAGAGTAAAATCAGAAAAAATACCAACCCAATGGGAATTAATTATCTGTTTTACTTTGTCGGAATAATTTTCTCGGCTTATTTTTTTACCCTTCATTGGATATTTGGATTAATCATTTTAGGTATAGTTACTTACTTGCTCTCTTTTACTGCAAGGAAAATAAATAGAGAAACCTATTTTAAGTTTATTCTTAACCATGGAGTCATCTATTTTATTTCAATGGATAAAGATTTAGACTATAGAGAGGCACATAATACTGATATTTTTGAGCAATTGTATATTCAAAAAAAACAAGAAAATACATATATCTTAAATCTAATCTTTGAGAAGAATGGTGTAAGACAACAATTAGATTTACTTGAATTTGATGAGAAGTATCTTCAGGAAATGATGGATGTAAAAGATTATGTACATGATTTTTATAATACTATTCCTGAAGAAGTAGAGGAGATAGAATTACCTGATAAAAATGCCAATTTTGTTCCCAAAAAGAAACGCTCTTTCTTTAAAGTCTTTGATCAAGATTTAGATGATATTAGAACTAAAGGTGTATTTACATTAAAAGGAGAGGATTATTTTGTCGATAAAACGTATCAAACAGAATGGGATAACGGTATGATTTCTTATTGTTTTTCTTTAGTTGGTGATACATCACTTTACTATCATCCATTGGTAAATAGAAAGTTTCTTTTTTTAGAATCTCCAGCAAATACTTCCTTAATAGAAGATTTTATTGATGAGGAAGAAGTGATGTTGGAAAAAGCAAGATTATTAAAATACAATGGAGGGCAGTATTACTTTGTAAGTAGACATCGAGGAGTGACTTCTTTGGATGGGAATTATTTATCTGATGATGTATATCAAATACTCTTTGAAAGTGAAAATGGAGAAAAAATATTGAGGTTTTATGATGATAAGGGAAAAGTGACTGTTACGTTAGGAACTATCATTCAAGAATCTCAGATCAATCAGATTTTACCTCAAATAGAGAATAACTAACTGTTTTCAACCCATAGGTCATATAATGTTTTAATCAGGAAAACAATCAACATCACATTAAAGAAGGTTTTTACTTTCTTAGGATCTACTTTCATGGCTAAGCCGGCACCAATCCATGAACCAATAAAGGCACCGACAAGTCCTATGATTCCATAGTCCCAAAGTACTTTTTGTTCTATGGCGAATGTAATTAATGCAGCTAAGGAAGAAATCATGGCTAAGCTTTTGGAAAAAGCAACGTTCACCATAGTGGGTACAGAAGCAAAGAAGGAGATGATAAAAAAGGAGATCACACTTGTGCCAGGTCCAAAAAATCCGCTATAAAAACCAAGAAGGATAGCTGTTGGATAAATAATTTTAGGTCGTAAGTGAGCTTTATTATTTTCTGTAGATTCCTTCTTTTTGTATCTGTCCATAGTAAATAGTACTATGATCATCACGAGGAGTAATATGAGCATGGAATGAGTAGAAAGAACATCACTCATTTCTGCTCCAAAAATGGCCATGCCAATACATAAAACAAAAGAAATCAATAACTCTTGATTTAGTTGTAGTAGTCCATTTTTATAATATCGCCATGTAGCGGTTACTGAAGCTGTAGTTAAAATTACTTTGTTGGTCCCTAATATATAATGTGTAGGTAATCCGAGGTAGATCAATAAAGGGATGGAAAACATACCGCCGCCTCCAGAGATTGCTGTAATTACAGAAGAAAATATACATCCCAAAAACCAAATAAGGTAATTGATATATTGGTCATCCATCATTGGATTATTGTAGTTGGTAATAAAATGAAATAAAGGTAATACAAACTACAGTATAAATTGCCATTAAAGGTAAACCAACTTTCATAAAATCTTTAGGCTTGTACCCGCCTGGACCATATACAATCCAATTGGTCTGATAACTAACAGGGGTTAAAAAGGCTGCAGAAGCTGCAAAAGCAATGGCCACAAAAAAAGGAGTGCTATGTACCTGAAGCATCTGACTTAAGGAATAAGCAATAGGGAAAGAAATTGAAATCGCCGCTACATTTGTAACAAATGAGGTGAGTAGAACAGTAAAAAGGAACAACCCAATAAGTACTCCATACACCCCAAAAGGAAGAAATATTTTTATAAATACATTACTGACAATATCACTTGCTCCGGATGATATAAAGGCCTCTCCAAGGGTAAGGGCAGAGGTAAGCAAAACCAGTAAATCCAGATCGAGTTCTTTATTTACTATGTTGAAATTCGTCGCTTTAATCATTAGAAGTCCAGAAAATGCAAATATTGCACCTACCAATAAAGGAATCACCCCTAAACCCACGGCAATAACAATAGTGAAAAGAAGCATAAAATACGACCATTTTGCTGCATTTGAAATGGGTGCTTTATTATTTTTTATTGTACTCAATACATAAAACTCTTTGTACATTTTAATGTTTGAGAAGAAAGTATCCCCAGCAGAAAGTAAAAGCATATCCCCCGATTGTAAATAGACATCGTCTAATTCTCCTGTAATTTTCTGACCATTTCTATGAATAGCGACAAGGTCAACATCATAGGTTTCTCTAAATTTAATTTTTGCAATTTTTTTACGAGTAAGAGCAGAGTTGGCAGGAATTACGGCTTCCACAATTTCTTCTTCTTCCTTCTTATTAGGTACAGCTAAACCAGCATCAGAATTTAGAATGACCATAATGTTTTCAGTTTGCCCCATAAACATTAATATATCTCTCTCTTCAAAAACAAAATCATCTGGTATCGGGGTAATCACTTCGCCTTCTCTATGAACCTCAATTAAATAAGCCCCATCGAAATTCTTCATTTTGGTATTTTGTACTTCCTTACCAATTAGCTTGGAGGCTCTACGAATTTGAAGCCCCATCAAGTATTCTGGTGCAATTGCTTTGGCATCATCAAAAACCTCTTTATTCTCCGGTAATAAGTTATACCCCAACGTGACCAAATAGATAATTCCGAAAAAAGTAACCAAAAGTCCTAAATAAAGGAAGTCGGAATAGGCTAAAGGAGGTAGTTTGTTCGTTTCTATAAAACCAACCAATACTAAGTTGGTAGAAGTACCAATAACAGTAATCATACCTCCAAGGATGGTACTAAAACTTAAAGGTATAAGGAGCTTAGATGGATGTGCTCCCATTTTTTTGCACCAATCATAAACATATGGCGTTAAGCCCGCTACAACAGGTGTATTATTGGTGAAAGAAGAAAACAGGGCAGAGAAAGTGATGATCTTAGCCATAAAGAGACGTGGCTTTTTAGAGTCGCCTACTAAGTAATTTAATATAAGTGAAACATTGAATGTATGATAAAGATGAGTAGTCACAATAACTAGCACAATGATTGTAGCTATTGAAGAGTTACTTAAAGAGTTTAAAACATCTTCTACATGAATGATCCCTGTAGCCAATAGAGCAACGACTCCTAAAAAGAAAATGGTAGAGGGTTTTTCCCATTCTTTTAGTAAGGCGATGATAACACTTATAACAGTAATCAACACGATCCACCTGTCGTATTCTTGAGGTAGTAACTGTATGTTCTTTTGAGCTAGTAGCAATGGGTTAGGCATAGGATAATGACAGTTATAACTTAAAAGGTATATAGTTTAGCGATAAGATTGGTTATACAAATAACATACTTATATTGTTATGAACTGATTTTTTTGACGAATAGTTGATCGCATAGTTTGAAATTTTAAATTGATCTAGGAAAAAATCCTATTTAATATATAAGAGATGAAAGTAAGTGCAGAATTTAGAGGAATTGCCACTATTGTGATTCTTAGTTTGTTATTACTAACGAGTTTCGTTTCTTTTTTGAGATCTTCACAGGCAGAAAAAAGAGATGTTTCAGAGATATTACTTAATCAGGAATACAAAATTGCCAATATTCCATTTCATGCTAAAGACTATTATCGTTCAGAGGATAGAAAGACACTTTTGCAGTTAAAGCAAGAGGCCGATAAAATTTATTCTCAAATTTTAGCTATGGAAAAAGGTATTTCTTCTAATTCTACTGAAAAGCAAAGTGTATTAGTACTTACCTCTTTGGGTGACGATCAACTTTCTCATGCATTAGAACTTTACAGAAAAAGATTTGAAGATTATTATACAAAAATTGATTTGATGTGGGATGCCAGTATTGAATCAAATTCATCTGTAGATCTTCAAGCAAAATCAAGAACAGGATCATTAAGTGGCAGGGCCAGAGCACTTGATGAAGAAGAAGGAAGTGATAAAATCGGGAAAGCTTTAGATTTCCTACAAAGAAGAAATTCATCATTACTATTACACAATAGAGAAACAAGATTTCAATTAGAAGAAAATATCCGTCAGACTCGTACAAAGAGTTTAATCTTTAACGGTTTGCTAGTTGTTTTTGGTGTTATTGTTTTGTTAACACAAGGAGCCTTTTTTAGAAATCAGATTCTTGTACATATTCGACTTCTTCGTAAAAACTTAGAGGAATTTACAGGGGAGAAAGAAAGTTCTGAAATCCCTGATATTCAAATTATCGAAAATAAAGTATTTGCCCTAGAAGACGATTTTAATAGAATTACTGAGATGATCGAATATCTTGGAGATAAAGATTATGAGGTAAACACAGAAGGTCTTAATTCTAGATTATCCGACTCTTTCTTAAGGGCTAGAAATACATTGGAGCAACTATCTAAGGAGGAATTTGTAAGTAAATGGATTACCGAAGGGTTAGCGAAAACTACAGAAACATTAAATGGACAACAATTTGATACCATCGAAGAAATGGCTTATGAGTTTGTTCGTTTTGTTACTCGACATTTAGGTGCACTTCAAGGAGGTGTTTTCTTAAAGATGAATGCAGAAGAAGAAAATATCGTGCATCAAGTAGCGAGTTATGCTTATGGTAAGAAACGTTTTCCTCAAAGAAAAATATCAGCCAACGAAGGACTTGTTGGTCAGGTCATGCTCGAAAAACAATACGTGTATGTAGAAGATTTACCTCAGCATTATACCGCTATTTCTTCTGGTTTGGGTGAGGCTCCGCCAAGATCTATTATTATTATTCCGGTGGTACATGGTAACGACGATGTATATGGTGCCGTAGAAATTGCCTCATATCATTCTCTATTACCACATGAACAAGAATATGCTAATGCAGCTTGTGAACGATTTGCTTCTGCCATTGCGGTATATATGATGAATGAAAATACCCGTAAGCTACTTAAGGAATCTATGGAGGTGAACGATTCTTTAAAGAACAAAGAAGAAACGTTGATCAAAAAAACAGATGAGATGCAGGAAGTGCAAGATCAGTTAAACACAAAACTGACTGAACTTTCTAAAGAATCTAATCTGAATAAAAATATACTGTCTGCCATTGGTAAGACGATGGCCATTATCGAATTTGATATGTCAGGTAAGATTCTTACGGCCAATGATATGTACCTTTCTGTAATGGGTTATAAGCAAGAAGAAATTATTGGTAAACATGAACGTATTTTGGTTTCTTCTGAAGAAGTGAATTCCATGCGATATAAATTATTATGGGATAGTTTATCAAATGGGTCATTTATTTCCGGAGAATACTGCCGTATGAGTAAGAAGGGAGTGGATGTTTGGATGAACGGTACATACAATCCAATATTTGGTTTAGATGGAAAACCTTACAAAATCATCAAATTTGCAGAGTTTACGACAGAACAAAAAGCAAAAGACCTTACCAATTCAGAACGGTTATCACATTTTGGACATTATTTCCCTGTTCTAGACTTGGATTTGGATGGAGTGATTAAAGCAGCTAATACCATATTTACAGATATCTTTGGGTATAAGAGGAAAGAATTCAGAAATACTCCAATTGTTGAATTCCTTGAGAATGCAAATGAAATAAGAGTCTTTAAAAGAGCATTAAGAGACGCAAAAGCGGGAGGAATGATTACTCAACAATTTGTGTTTTTAGATTCAGAAGGAAGATCTAAAATTTGTGATATTCAATTGGCTCCTTTAAAGAAACTAAACGGAGATGTTGATCGATTTACATTATTCATAAAAGATAGTACCTCTGAGGAATTTGTTAAGAAAGAATTAGAAACCCAAACGGAAACGCTTTCATTGTTAAGGAGTGAGATGGAAACACGTAATACGCTTATCGATGAAATGGCGATGGTTCTTGAGGTGAGTTTAGACGGTAGAGTACTTTCTGGAAATAATGTGGTTGAGAAGTGGACAGGACATAGTATAGAAAACCTTATCGGTCATCCTTTAGGAGATTTGGTAACAACATCTTATCAAACGGCTATTTCTGGATTACTTTCAGAACCAAATGAGGCTGGGGTGAGACAGAGAACTTTAGAGTTTAGAACTCCTAAGAAGAAAAAACTATGGGGCGATACAAGTGCTTCTGTTGTAATCAAAAATGAGGTGCCAATTAAGTTTATCTTTATCATATTTGATGTTACTGAAAGAATAGAAAAAGAAATGAATCTCAGTATTGAATTAGAGAAACAAAAAGCAAGAAATGCTTTAACTCGAATTCAAAGTAATTTCTCTGATTCTGGACAAAGCTTAATAGAAGAAATTTTTAATAATAAAGAGATAGATTTTGAAAATGACAATTGGTTAGACCAGTTGCCATGTTATGCAGCGATTGTAGATACTGGCTTTGATATTGTTAAAATGAATTCAGCACTCTCGGATATATCAGATAAAGTCGTTCGTATTTTTGATTTACCTGATTATTTATCAGACCTTCAAAAAGATCAAATTAAAGAGGCGATTAGTAAGGCTAAATTAATGGAGGGTCAAGTAAAATTAAAAGGAGTAAATCATACGATGATCATGGTGCCACTTTTCGATGACATCAAACATAAACTACTGGTTTTATTTGCTGAGTAGTCATTAATCCGAAAGAATTAAATAAATGATTTTAGAGTGATACATTGTATCACTATACCTAACAGTGCGAAAACCCTAACATTTATTGATGAATTAATTCAATCAAAAAGTATATTTGTGCGTTATTTATACTAAACAATTCAGGTTAACCATCGAATTAATTCAATCAATGAAAAAGACATTAGCAAGTGATAATTATGCGGGAACATCTCCTGAAATAATTGAGGCGATAGCAAAAGTAAGTAATGGACATCAAGGAGCCTATGGAGCAGACGATGCTACAAAAGAAGCTATCGAGATGTTCAAAAGACTTTTGAAAGAGGATATTGATGTTTTCTTTACTATGAATGGAACAGGAGCGAATGTTACTGCTTTAAGTTCTGTTTGTCCTTCTTATGGTGCTGTTATTACTTCTAGTGTAGCTCACATTAATGTTGATGAGTGTGGTGCTCCAGAAAAGTTTGGTGGTTTTAAAATCCTAACCATAGAGAAAGAAGACGGTAAAATATCACCTGAAGATATTTCTCCTTTTCTAGTGAATTTGGGAGAGCAACATTGGTCGCAACCCAAAGTAGTTTCCATTACACAAGCGACGGAGTATGGTACGGTCTACACATGTGAAGAAATTAAAGCAATCGCTGATTTTGCACATCAAAATAATCTTCTTTTACATGTTGATGGAGCAAGAATTAGTAATGCAGCCGTTTCTATAGGAGCAACATTTAAAGAAATGTTAGTGGATACTGGTGTTGATTTTATTTCATTCGGAGGAACAAAGAACGGATTAATGTTTGGTGAAGCAGTAATTTTCTTGAATACGTCTTTATCAGAAAATTACAAATACCTCAGAAAACAAGGAATGCAACTTTTATCAAAAATGCGTTTCATTTCTGCTCAATTTGTTGCTTTATTTGATGGAGATCTTTGGAAAAAGAATGCTGAACATGCGAATAAGATGGCGCAGTTGTTAGCAGAGGGGCTTCAAAAAGCAGAAGGGGCTAAGGTGACTCAAAAAGTACAAGCCAATGGCGTATTTGCTATTCTTGACCCTAAAGTAATTCCAATTTTACAAGAACAATCTCCTTTCTATGTTTGGAATGAACAGACGCATGAAGTACGCTTAATGTGTTCTTTTGATACGACAGAAGAAGAGATCAATCAGTTTATTACTACCTTGGAAAAATACCAAGTAGTAGAAGCATAGAAATATTTATTGTAAAGTCCTGAAATAACGATACAGGTTTTTACTAAATTTATTTTAAATATAAGACTCAATAATTTAAAAGTTATTGGGTCTTTTTTTCGCCTAACATATTTCCACCATTAAAGGTTTCTAAAATTTGTTATGTTGCTTTTACCTTTACCTTTTGGTAAGTTCTTCTTCTTTTTCCTCTTGTTTTATGCATTTGAATTGGTGTTTTCATATAGCATGACATATGAGGTCGCACTAAGTTATAAGTTTTTATACATTCTTTTAAGTATGCTTCAAAGACTATTTCATAATTAACATATTTACTCAGATTAAAATCATGCTTTATGGTTCTGTTGATGCGTTCTGCAATAGCATTTTTATATGGATCATAAGTCTCAGTCATACTCGTTATAATTTTTGCTTTTCTAAGCAATTTCTGATAAGCTTTGCTGCAATACTGTACACCTCTATCTGAGTGATGAATTAACTTTTCCCCCTTATACTCACGTTGTTTTATTGCCATTTTTAATGCCCTAATTGCACCTTGCTTATCTAACGACCTAGATAAGTCATATCCCATAATTTTTTTAGAATAAGCATCCGTAATTAAAGCTAAATACCAAGGGTTATCTCTTGTGCCAACATATGTAATATCAGCTACCATGACTTGTTCAGGCCTAGTAATTTCTAAGCCATCAACCAAATCTGGATAAGTTTTGAATCTATGATCTGAGTCTGTTGTTACATGATATGCTCTCTTAGGTTTTATATCTAAGTGATTGGCTTTCAAAATCTGCAGCAATTTATCTCGTCCTACACCCAGAGATTTCAAATCAGAGTACAGTAGAGTGTACAACATTCTATGACCACTGTTGGGTAACTTTATTCTAACGTTTTCTACGAGTGATACTACTTGCTCAGAAATTTTCAGATCTTTTTCTTTTCGCTTAATAGAGCGGTAATACACTTGACGGTCTTTCCCAAGTAATTGACTTGAATATTCTACACCTTTAGAATACTCACCTCTGAAATGGTCTACTACTTGGGTGAAGAGTTTTTTCTTATATCAATTTTATATTCCTTTTCAGCCAAATCAATCATCATATCGAAAATAATTGATTTATGGTCAGCTTTTTCTGCTTCAGCCTCTAATCGTTTGATTTTCTTTTTTGCTGTTTCCAACTCAAGTTTAAGCTCTAATAACTCTTGTTCAGGTGTTTTTTTCTTCATGGCACTTACTTTATGGTTCCAGTCAAAGTTACCATATTTTTGTAACCAAATCTTTACAGTTTGATTCCCTTGAATACCATATTTACGTTGAGCTGCTTTAAGACCTAGTTGACCGTTTTCAACTTCCGAGACAATTTGAAGCTTTAAGGACATTGGATAATCCTTTTGGGTACGTTTAATGAACTGATTTTTATTTTCTTCCATGATAACGATTGTTTTAGTGTATCGTTATTTTAGGACTGTACATATCACCTTAAAAAGGGCTTGGGGAATTAAACATCCTCAAGCCCTTTTTAGTTATGAAGGAGGACCCAAACTTTTAATACTATGTTTAAAATCGCATTGAAATATGGTAGCCTCATGTTTATCGGTTACCTTATTTTATTCTTCATCATGAAATTCCTCAATCTTTATCACATTGTGGAACTTAGAGTACTAAATTTTCTCATTCAATCAACAGGCATTTATTTCGCCTTAAAAGAATTACGACAGCAAGATCAATCCAATTACGGTTATCTCAATGCTTTTCTGGAGGGAATAATTGTAACAATGGCAGGTGCACTTCCATTCGCCATTTTCATGGTAACTTATCTCACCTCTGTAGAACCCGAATTTATGACCTATCTTCAACAATATGCCTTGAATGGAGCCTATTTAAATCCCATGACTGTCTTTATAGGTTTGGTCTTCGAAGCCGTCGGATCAGGTTTTTTAATCTCCTATGTCATAATGAGATACACCTTAATAAAGCAACCTTCTACAATAAAAAATTAATAAGTGTTAACCACAGTTTTTTTCGCAACTGTGGTTTATTTTTTGCGTTTTAAGCTTCTGAGTAAGCTAACAATCAGTTGATAAACCTAATAAATAAACTAATCTAAAGCTTACCTAAACTAATTTATAAACCTAACAATCTAACTCTATTCCAGCTGAGTTAGAAATTAATATTCAGACTTCTATGAAAAGTTTAATAAAATCTATGCTGCTATCAGTACTAATGTGTATTGGTGTAGTTCTACCTATGACTTCGTGGGCTCAATGCAGTGTGTTTAGTGGTTCTACTTATAATTTAAGAGGAGATTTAACTTTAAGTAATTGTAATGTGGATTTGGGTACAGATCTAGAGATTATATCTTATGTGAATAATAGTACTGATATGCACGCTTTTAATGTTGATGGAGAAGTTACTATTAATGTTAAAGAAAAACTACTTTTTGAAAGTGATTATACTGAGGAGTGTAAAAATGGAACTTGCATTGATGTACCTAATTCAGGGACTAACATTAATATAAATAACAATTCTAAGTTAATTGTCAAAGGAGATTTAGAAATAAGTGTTTTGACGAATATCAATATTGTAGGTAATGGTCAATTAATTGTATTAGGAGATTTAATAGTATCGAATAGATTTGCAGGACGTTCATTGATAAACTTAAACAATAATTCTAGAATTTATGTAAGAGGAGATGGTTATTATAATTATTCAAATGGTACAATTAACGGTGAAGTATTTACACAAGGGCAAGTGATAATAGAAAGAATTGATACAGTAGGACAATCTTCTTATCAATTAGCATTAGATTGGTTAAAAAAGAATACTGATTTAGGTATACTTAGATATTTAGTAGCCATTTTTATTCAAGGACAGTTTGAAGCTATTCAAGGAGAAAATAATAGTGATTTTAGAAATTCTATTAATAATAATTTAACAACAAACTTATTTGATTTATTATTAGATATATCTGACCCATTCACGGCTTCAAATATAAATATCAATGGAGAAACTCTAGATCAAACACAATTAATATTTAATTCAACTGAAGAACAAGAATTACTTGATCAAGCGAATTATATTTCTTCATCAGATTACTCTTGGATGAGAAAAGAAGTTGTTTTATCTAGTTCTTTTTTTGATGATATCAATAGTGACTTTGGATTTACTTCAGAGGAAACAGATGATATAAATGATGTTAGAAGTTTATTATCAACTTTATCTTGGTCATTTACTAATAATTTTAGTTACAAAGGAGGTAATCAAATAAGGCTATTAGATTTATTAATGAATGTAGTTGAAGGATCAAATGATATATCAGATGAAGATAGACAAAAATTGAAAGATTTATTTGCTGACCCGGATATGTCATTAACTGTATCCATCTTTGATAAAGGTAAAACCAAAAATTTTTATACAACAAATGGAATAAGTTACCCGGAATTTGATATTCAATTCAATCATCAAATAACAGACGACGACCTACCAGTTGAACTAATATCTTTCACAGCAGAGAAGATAAACAACGATGTAGAATTAAACTGGGCGACTGCATCAGAAAAAAATGCATCTCACTTTATTGTTCAAAAATCGTATGATAGATCAAATTGGTTAGAAATTGGAGAGGTAAAGGCATTTGGTAATTCAAACACAAGACACGATTATAAATATACCGATAACAACTCTTACAACGATGTGTATTACCGTTTAAAACAAGTTGATTTTGATGGTCAATCAGAGTTTTTTGGTCCTTTATTCGTTGCTTTTGGAAATGAAAGGAAATTCAATGTTGTATTGATGCCTAATAACACAACAATTGGTGACCAAGTAAAGGTAAGTATATCTGGAATAAATACTAATCAAGATGTTGCATATCAGTTGTTTGATACGAATGGTAGATTAATTCATTCTGATGTTATTCAATCCACAGGGAATACGAGTTTACTAGAAGAATTAGAATACCCTAATCAAATTGGAAAAGGAATGTACTACTTGATATTCCAAAATGGAAGCAGTATTGAAAGAAAGAAAATACTATTTAAGTAAGTAGAAACGTTAGCACATATTTAAACTGCTTCAGGATAATCTTAAGCTTATTGTTTATGAAACATCTTGGAGCAGTTTTCTTGTTTTAAAAAGTATATGTATCATCGTTAAATAAATGAATAAGTAATAAAAGTTGAAAAAAGTTATTAATCTGTCATCAAGAATTTTAATCTGATTTTAAACTATTTCGTTGAAAATTAGTTCTCAAAAGCTTTAAAGAAAAAGTTTGACTATTAGATGTTTATGGAACTAATTTAATTTTTTAATTATCAGAATTTTTTTTGATTATGATAAAAAAGACCAAAAACAGAGAATAAAAAGTTAATATTTAAATAATACTTTGTACTATTTAAATAAAATGTAACTTTGCAGTTATTAACACTGTTAAAAAAAACAACTACAAGGTCGTGTTAAAGTTATCTTTTCTAGGTAATTACAGCTTGAATTTTAAAAATGGAAAGGTTCTTGTTTTAAATGTAATTATTAGAACTTATTTGAACTTAAATACATCTACTATTAATTCACTCTTTATTCTTACTTAAGTCAGAATAAACTACTGCTAAACATCTATTCTATGAAAAATAAAAATTTCTACTATTTAGTAGCAGTATTTTTACTGCTTACTCGTTATGAATTGTATGCTCAATGTAATTCTGCATTCTTTGAAGCAGGGACACCAAGTATGACAAGTGATGTAACTATAACTTCAGAATGTCAACAATACGGTAATGCTTTAGAAGGAATTCTTACATCAAATGATGTTAATAGAACATTGACAATCGGTAATGGTACTGATGTTGTCGAAGTTGTTCTTGATTATCCAACTTTAACGCTTACTGGTGAAACAAACAATGGAGTATATATTAATGGTGTGACTCTGACAATAAAAAATAATGCTACTTTAATTGTACCAAATGATTTATTGCTTACTAATAGTTCATCTATTAATGTTGAGAATGGAGGAACCTTAATCATTGGAAACGATTTACTAACAGAAGGAGGTGAGTTAACTCCAGAAGAGTCAGTAGGAGTGACAATAAACGTAGCAGATGGAGGTGAAGTACATGTTGGCAATAATGCAGTATTAAATTATTCAGGTGGCTACTTAGGAACTTTACCAAACCCAAATATGTTCGTTTCAGGTTTAGTAACACAGTTTGATCCTGCAACAGCAGATACTTCTGGGCTGGAGTCATTACTTTCTTTAATTCAAGTAATAAACTTTTTTGCTGGTGGTGCATTAGATTGGTTAGAAGATATTGTTCAAAATTGGATAGATAGTTTGGAAAATGCAACAGGTGGTTTTGACATTACGTTACCTGGATCTAACCCAGGTTCACCTAACCCATTTGACACAGGAGTTGTTATTACTATTCCAACTACAGCCTCAGCATCTGACTTCTTTACGAATACATCTACAAGCGAAAATATTTTTACTACTAGTGAATTAGATCTATTAGATATAGAAAATGAAATTAGTTTAGCTAATAAAAAAATTCAGATTCAGAGCTCAATTTTAGATATATCTTTAGGGGAGATATCTCAAGATGAAACTAACATTTCAAGTTTATTAGCGTTAAAGAATGTATTATCACAAATGACTTGGAATTTACATGGATCTGTAGCTACAAGTATGACAGCATATCATAATAATATGGCTACTGAAGCACAGAAGACAGAATTGACTAATTATTTTGCTCAAGATATAAAAATCACTATTTCAGTAGTAGATAAAGATGCTGCTTCTGTAAATAGAGTAAGTATGATGATGACAGACCATCAGCAAGAAGTAACAATTATTCATTCAAATATTCCTGATGATTTGCCAGTAGAGTTAACATATTTCAATGCATCTATTGAAAATGAAGAAGTTCTTTTAAAATGGGAAACAGCAACAGAAATAAATGCATCTCATTTTGTCGTTCAACGTTCAACAGATAAAACAAATTGGGTATCGTTAGGAGAAGTTGAAGCAGCAGGTAATTCAAATGTTTCTATTTCATATGAATTTTCAGATATTTCGCCATTGACTCAAGCTTATTATAGATTACATCAATATGATTTTGATGGTCAAAATGAAATTTTTGGACCTGTTCAAGTAAACTTTAATGCAAACGCCTTATCTGGCTTTGATGTAGTTCTAATGCCAAATGCAATTTCTAACGGAGAAGATTTAAGAACAAGTCTAACGGGGTTAGTAGAAAACTCTTCAATTCTTGTTAAACTTTTTGATGGAAATGGTAGAGAATTATTTGTAAAAGAAATAGGAACTTCTTCAAATTCATTATTTAAAGAAATAGATGTACCTAATAATTTATCTACAGGAGTTTATTACATGGTTTTCCAAAACGGATCAGAAGTAAAAAGAAAACGATTGGTTATTAAATAATCAGTTAGCTATAAAGATATTAGAAGGTGATCTCGGAAGGGATCACCTTTTTTAGTGATAAAACACTTGTAATCATATATTTATTGAAGGATAATTTTGTATTCAATTCAGAATTATTGAAATTTAATAATATAAATTGAACTTTTCTTTACTCGTTATATCCCTATCCCCAACTAAATAGATCATACTAAGAACGAAGAATGTTCAATTCTAAACTTAATCTTTCTATTTCTAAACCATTGCTATATTAACTATGACAAAAACTACCTTTTACTCCTTTACAGCACTGTTTATTTTATTCATAAATAGTGATGGCTTTAGCCAATGTGAAACAGGTCAAACTACTGATTTTACTTTTAATGAATCGGGCGTAGTAGCATGTGAAACAACACCAGAAACATTTCATTTATTTTCTGCTACCGGTCAAGATATCACAATTACTCACCAAGACGGTGATAATGATCCTAACGATGGACCCGATTATATCATAAATACCGTTTCGCTTTTAAATGTTGCTGGCGAAGGGTTATTATCGTTGAGGCCAGGAGCTGGTGAATTTACAGAGGTGGATGGTAATAGTCTAGCAGATTATGCTGTGCATTGGATTATTAAATCAAATACTCATGTAATATTAGATGGCGATTTATTTTTACATTATGGATCTACAATTACTATTGAAGAAGATGCAACTTTAGAAATAACAGGTGATATATCATTAGCTTCAAGTCTATTATTTTGTGATGATTGTGTTAGCCTTGATGCCGCTACTAGAGCAGCAGCTGAAGAAAGTTATGCAAACACTTTAATACCAAGTATTACTATTAATAATTTAGGAAATTTATCCGTTGGAGGTGATAATGATTTACCGGTCGAGTTAATATCTTTTACGGGTGAAAAAATAGAAGATTATGTAGTACTTAATTGGTCAACTGCTACAGAAATTAATTCCTCACACTTTCTTATTGAGAGGTCTTCGGATAAAACATCATGGGAAGAAATAGGGTATCTAGAAACTTCAGGAAACAGTTCGGTAACTATAGAATATTCTTTTGTTGATGAAGATATTAATGAAATAAATTTTTATCGTTTAGTTCATGTTGATTTTGATCAAACAGAAACTGTTTATGGTCCGATTGAAATATCTGTCATATCTAAAACACTCAATGTTGCAATGTACCCTAACATAGTATCTAATGGTAGTTCATTTAAAGTTGCTTTGAATAATTTAAGTATTGGAAGTTCTATTGAAATGACAATTTATGACGTTAATGGGAAGTTTATTGATAATTCTTTATTGAATACTATTAATGTTAATAGCATTGTGATTTCACAAAAACTACCTGATAATTTGAGGAAGGGTTTGTATTTTCTAATTACGAAAAACGGATCTGAAATTAGTAGAACTAAGTTCATGATTGATTAATAGAAAAAATGTATATGCAAAAAAGGCTACCTAAAATGGTGGCCTTTTTCGTTTATATACTTTTGTAATCAAAATAATAGACTACATCGTATTTATAAAACTTGTTTTAAGATGGGACAGAAGAACTCATTATTAAAGTTGGGGTGATTGAACAGTGGAGTTAAATACATTAATGTCCAATCAAAATTATTGAAGAATATAAATACATTTTGTAAAGTTGGTATACTCAAAATAATAGTCCCATAATTATTTCCTTCAAATTGATTTTCACTAATTAATAAGGTTTCGAGTTTAGTTAAATTTGTTAAGGTTGAAGGTAATTCACCACTTAACTGATTTACCATAATGTTTATACTAACTAGTTCAGATAAATTACCTATTTCTTCAGGTAAATATCCAATTAAATTGGTATTGTATAGATCTATACTAGTTACTCTTCCTTCACTATTTGTACTTACACCAAACCAATTGTCCAAATCATTGTCCATTGACCATTGTTGTGATTCGGGGATTTCGAATACACCTTGTTCATTTTTTATCCACCAATTAGAACCACCAGCTGATTCATATAATTTATACAAAGCTAATTTATCTTTGTGAGAATCGGATAACATAGGTTTCTGATAACCCGCAACAAAGTTAACATCAAAACCATCCCCAGTTATAGATCCACTATCAACAATCTTAATCCAAGAGATTTGATTGACATCTTGAAGACCATCAACATAGCTTAAATGGAATTCGTTATTGGCAATGTAGGCATCTCCAACTTTCACCCAATCACCACTGTTTTCTAAGTCATCTTTATAGTATCTGCCATTATAGCTTTTATGAACAAATACTTCAGCTTTTTCACCATACGCTTTAAAAGCTTCTTCTTTATCTTCGTAAAAGGCTTTTTTACCCCATGAAGTTTCTACGACTTGAAGTGTAGCATCTATAGTTAATTCTAAAGGTTGAGGTAATTGCATGAGTACCATTCCACCTTCACCACCAAGTGAAACAAATTTATTAGCATTTTTTCTAAAGTCCGCTAAATCTGCATTGGCAGAATTTTTACGAGATTCCTTACTTACATTGTAATTATCATGAGACAAGTCTTTTACGTCATAATTAAAGTATTCAGGACGGTACAATTTAACTTCGGCATATTGGTATCCTTCTAAGTTGCCTCTATACCACTGATCATAATATTCTCCAACAATTTCTCTATTGTTATCATTGCTGATAGGATTGTCTGAGTTCACATCAAATGATTGGGTTGAAGCCATGTCTCCCCAATTGTGATATAATGTATTTTCAGTTGGATTACCGCTGTCATCTAATAATATCATTTTGATATCATTTTTAATTATTTCGCCATTTAAGGTTCTCAATTGCAGCTTATCAGAAAAGTGATGAGACGTGAACACCATATTATCGCCTGTTAGTGCAGCACCTGTTACACGGCCACCGATGAGATTGGATTCGTCACGTGCATTTAAACCACCGTAGATAGTACCTGCTTGAAAAGATACTTTGTTGTCTGACCAGTCCCAGTCCATATTATTTAAATAGATAGCAGTACCTCCTTGCCATTGACTGAAAGAGATGAGGCGTTGCCTTTCAAAACCATCTGTTTCGTCACTATTTTGTGTAAACAAGATGTCTCCACCTTGGAATTTGACAGTATTTGTTTGTTGAATGGTATTTTCTTCAAAATAGAACTCAGGTTCCACGAAATCTTCATCTTCAATACCTTCTACAGCGACTTCACTATCAAATTCAAATTTTACGACATGTGCCCAAACTTGTCCTGCATACCTTGTTCCGTTTAAAGAAGCATCTACATCATTCCAAATATCGGATCCGCCATTTTGTGCAGTTCCCCAATCAGCAACCACTTTATAGAAACCACTTTTACCTGCAAGAAATAAGTAGCCGTCTTTATCCACATCTACTTGAGTGATTTTACCTCTGAAGCGATATTTATTTACATTCCGTTTCATTTGATCTACTGAAACGTTAGGATCATACTTAAATAGGTGAATAACTTTTACTTTGTGTGTTTTGAGATCGACAAGGTAGATTTTTTTCTTTCTGCTAACAACTACTGTGAGGTAATCGTTTTCAGGACTCACACACATGTGCCCTCCTTGCGGAATGGTAAACGGTTGTCCATTTTCCTTGTAGAGTTTCATTTTTTTCAAGTAAGCTTCATCTTCCAAACCCTGAAAGTCATAGCTTACTTCATAGATTTCAGAACCAGCTGAAGAGGAGTTTAAAATATAAACTTGCTGATTAAAAGGCATTCTTAGTGATGAACTTTCAGTAGTCTCATCCAGGACTTCTTCGTAATGTTTGTTGCAGGAATAGAAAAGGACAGAAGAAATCAGAAGAATAATAATTCTAGAGAATAGTTTTTTCATTCGGTTAAATACGTTAGATAAGATTAAGTATCAATGATATTAGTAGTAAGCACATTTCTCGTTAGTTTAAGGATTGGGTAGAGATTGTTTGTGCTTAATAACAATGTGAAATCAAGTTAACTATTAAATGTGAACAATTGTAATTTAGGTGATAAAACTTTCACTATGGAGATCAAAAAGTAGTTTTTTATTCTAATATTACAATTTAAATGATTGATATTTAGGAGGGTACTACTTATAATTCTACTCATTTGATGATAAATTCTTTTATGTAAGTCTTTTGAGATTCTTTAAATTTTATCATCTCAAAAAAGTGTTTAAACCCAATAATAATGGTGATATATAAGATTAATCCATGTAAAATATCTTGATAGTGTTTTCGAATAAATCATCAAAATCAAACAAATAGAGAAAAATTGACACCCTCTGATTTTGGTCAGGAAACGATTCAATAATATGTGCGTTATGGGAAGTGAAACCTAAAAAAAATGTGACTCAATTTTTTTACACTCTTATACTTATTTAAAAATGAAACGTGCATACCTAATATTATTAACTCTTTTGTTGCCTATGGTGAGTTGGGCGACTGAATATTATACTGCCAACAGTAAAGGAGGTGGCAATTTTGCAGATGAAATTTGGACAACCTCTGCAGATGGATCAGGAAGTTTAGCAGACACTACTGGAATATTTAATACATCAAATAATTTTACAATTTTAAGTGGGCATTCTGTAAGTTGTCCATCTAAAGAATTAGACATAGGTGATTTGACAGTCAAAGGAACATTAACTGAGTTTATTGTTTCATTGAATGATATTAATATTCAAAATTTAGTAATAGAAGGAACCATTAATTTTGCAAGTTCACTTATTGACGGGAATTTTAATGTTGTCAACTATTTTGCTTTAGATGGATCAAACGTCATTTTTGCTAATAACTTGATGAATTATAATGTGAGTGGTTATTTTTACATAGGAACTACTTCAACTTTTAATTATAGTAATAGTGCTGAAAACAAAATTTCAGGTAATGGCCGATTTGATGAATATGTCAACCCGCTTGTAACGGTAATTAGTGATAAAGGAGTAGTGTATGCAAATGATCAAGTAGTATCCACAAATTTATCTGATTTCCCAACGGACTTCTTAAATGAGGAAGCAACGATTCAATTAAATAAAGATCATACCTTAACCATTGATCAAGCTATTGGAAGTGATTTATCTTTTTCTGCAGGTTTTACAACTTCGCCTGGTAATAATGGATCTATTACTTTTTCTACAAATGCATCTGGAACTTTTAAAACCGCAGATACTAATCCATTTAACGACATTGTTGTGAATACCAATACCAGTGTAACACTTGGAGGTGATTTTTATATGGGAGGAGAGTTGACATTGACGAATGGAGTTATAAATGGAGGAGGAAACCGATTTGTAATTAATTCTGGTGGTAGTATTAATAGTGCAACTTATTCAACAAGTTTAGGATCAATAGCATCTGGCGGATCTGATGCTTCTCATATTAACGGTCAAATGTCTATGACTTTTGCTACTACAGGTAATTATACTCTTTTGCCTGTGGGTGATGGAACCAATTTAAGAGAAGCAGGTGTTCAGAATTTAGCTGCTACTGCAGCACATACGCTTACGGTTACCTATAATAATACATCTCATGGTACTTCTACATTAGATCCTGGTTTAAATGAGGTAGAAGTGAGTAATGTCGAATATTGGGATATCAATGTTTCGGGTACTGACCAAACAGGTTTTACGGAAAACTTTAAAGTGGTCATTTCCTATAATTCATCCTCGTTAATAGATGAAACAAAATCTGGTACATTACATTTATTCCATTATAGTAGTGGGGATTCTCATTGGGATTCAGAAGCAGATGGTACACATGGTGACTTTACTATTCAGTCTAGTGGTGGTGGAAAAGGATTTATCTCTGCTCAAACGCTAACGTTTAGCCCATTTACTTTCGGAGGTGGTTCAGATCATGATTTATCTGTAGCCCTTAGTAATTTCTCTGCTTCTCCAAATAATAAGCAAGTAGATATCTCATGGTCCACTGCCACAGAAATTAATAACTCTCATTTTGATATAGAAAGATCGTCTGATCAAAAATCATGGGAAGTTATTGAAAGAGTTGATGCAAAAGGAGGTAATTCTAGTGTCAGTATTGACTATGAATTTACAGATGAGCGACCGTTACAAAATGCCTATTATAGATTGGTACAATATGATTTAGATGGTACATCAGAAACTTTTGGGCCAATTCAAGTGAGTCTTATATCTATGGCTAATGAGTTTAAAGCTGAATTACACCCTAATGTTTTTGATAGGAGTCAAGCAATTAAGCTAGCCCTTGAGGGTCTGACTAAAGGATCTGATATTTTGATTCAAGTATATGATCACCACGGAAATTTGGTGGTAGATCAAATTATTGAGCAAACATCAGAAGAAAATATATTACAAGAATTTAAAATTCCAGGGCACTTACCTGCTGGTATGTATCACCTTAACGTAAGTTCGGGAGTAAAGATATCTAGAAGCAAATTCGTGCTTCATTAAGAATTTAGGTAAGAGAAGTATATAACGAGTGAATTAATTGTCAAGCATCTTCACGGGTTTCCTGTGGAGATGCTTTTTTTATTTATTTTTTTGAATTTTCAGCTTCAATAGGAAGGTCTGTAGCAATAATATCAACACCTAAATCCCAAGCTGCTTGATATTCTTTTGCACGTTGTTTTTCATCTTTCACCTTATCAGAGGTATGGAAAGTTGCATTAATACAGAAGATACCTTTTTCATGCAATGTATCTAGAAGTGCTTTATCACATAATCTCACACCAGTAAAAGCAATCATACGATCGAAAGGAATACCTGATGCTTTCGCTTCTTCCCAATGTTGATTATTCATGATCGTTACACTAATCATCAATTCTGGAGCTAATTTGTGGACAAGTTTAGCATCTTCCCAATTGTAAGTGATGACAGCTGCATATTTTTCCACTTTTGCTTTACGGATAGCATCAACTATCATTTCGAAAGGAACACCTTTTTTAACATCAACAGTCAATACCGCATAACCTTTTGATGTCCATTTTAAGACCTTATCAAAACGATCAAATTTATATTTTGTCAAATTTCCGTCATCATCTTTTAGACGAATTTTTTGAAGTTCCTTCCAAGTATAATCTCTAACACTGCCTTCGCCCGTTGTGGTTCTCCCCAATGCATTGTCGTGCATTAGAAACATCACAGAGTCCTTACTCATCTCTACATCCAATTCGATCACTGGAGCATAGATATTTTTTACCAAATGTTTAAAAGTAGGAATACAGTTCTCTGGATATCCTGGATAAGGACCTCCTCTATGTGCACTTACCAATTGTTTTGGTTGTGCGTTATAATCCATAAACTGATAGAAATCTTCTACTGATTCGAAATTCAACTTTTGAGCATAAATAGTAGTACTACCCAAAAGGAAAGTGATGAGGATAATGAGATTTTTCATTGTGCAAATAGTTTTTGATGCTAAATGAATCGCAATTCTTCAACTTATAATTAGAAAAGAAAAATGCGTACGCCTATAAGCCGAGTTCTGTGTCGTTCATACTTTAAATACATAAAGCGATCCAACCTCTGTCATTTATCTAGACCTGCAATTACTCACAGGTTCCATCGACCTACCCACCTTATCTGATTGCTCTGTGAAGCGAGCAACTTCACTCCCGAAGGAAAATAAGGCCTATTTGGTCTTTCATCTCACAAGGTTTACCATGCCATTTGTGTCGCCACAAACGCGGTGAGCTCTTACCTCGCCGTTTCACCCTTACCCGAAGGCGGTTTACTTTCTGTTGCACTTTCTGTCACTTGTTACCAAGTGCCTTCCCGTTAGGAAGTGTGATGCTCTCTGATGCTCGGACTTTCCTCTTCAGTCTAGCTGAAGCGACAGAGCGGCGTACGCAAACACAAAAGTAAACATTATGCTTTAGGAAAGAAGGAATGTGGGAGAGAATTAAGAAATATTGTTTCTGTGAAAAGTTAGGAGATAGGAATTAGGAGGTAGGAGTTGGCAAAGTTAACGCTCGTTTTTAACTAAGAAACTAAGAAAATTAATTTGTTGAGATTATTAATGCAAATATAGATATCATTATTTCCCCGTCTCCAACGAGGTGGCCTTGGCCCCTCGAGGACTCTCGATGTATGACAAGCAACTTTGAAAGTAATAGTACAGCGTCTACCCGTAAGCCTAAAACACAAAAAAGCCTCAACAGAAATGTTGAGGCTTTTGCTCCTCTTCTTGGACTCGAACCAAGGACCCTCTGATTAACAGTCAGATGCTCTAACCAACTGAGCTAAAGAGGAATATATTTTGTAGCTCTCCTTCTTGGACTCGAACCAAGGACCCTCTGATTAACAGTCAGATGCTCTAACCAACTGAGCTAAAGGAGAATGAATTTGAAAATATATTTTTGCTCTCCTTCTTGGACTCGAACCAAGGACCCTCTGATTAACAGTCAGATGCTCTAACCAACTGAGCTAAAGGAGAAGATTTTTCAAATTCTGCTTAAAGGATCGTTTTCCTTTAAAGCGATGCAAAAGTAGTGTGTGAATTTGAATTTGCAAAATCATTTATAAAATAAATTGCAAACTAAATTAAATAATATTGAAAATCAGACTGAAAAAGATTTTGAGGAATTATTCTTTGACAAAGTAATCGTTGATTTCATCAATATATTGAAGGATTTCTTTACATCCTTCTCTAGTTTCTGAAGATGTAACGATCATTGGAGGAAATTCTTCCCAAGTCTCTTTTAACTTTCTTTTGTACAAAGCGATCAATTTTGATGCTTTACCCTGACCTAATTTATCGGCTTTAGTAAAGACAATACAGAAAGGAAGTCCTTTTTCGCCCATCCATTGCATAAAGTCTAGATCGTTTTTTAGAGGTTCATGACGGATATCCACCAAAACGAAAGTGTTCATTAAGTTTTCACGAGAGGCAATATACTTTTTTACCATACGCATAAACTTCTCTCTTTCAGTTTTACTTACTTGAGCGTAGCCATAACCTGGTAAATCGCATAGATACCATTCTTCATTAATCAAAAAGTGGTTGATTAATTGCGTTTTACCCGGTGTAGAAGAGGTTTTTGCCAACTTATTTTGTTTGGTCAAAGCATTAATCAAAGATGATTTACCTACGTTCGAACGTCCAATAAAAGCATATTCAGGACGGTCGGGAGCAGGACACTTCTCCACATCAGTATTACTTACAACAAAAACGGCTTCTTTAATTTTCATGATGATTCCTTAATTATTCAAATACAAAGGTAATGAAGTCCTACTAAAGAAAGTATAGTTTGATGTCGTTTAGAGACATAAGGATCGTTAATGTCTAAGAATCATTAAGAAATGTCTATTTGATAAAATATGATGATATCCATCAAAGCAATTGGTTTTTCATATCATATTCTTGGTTTATATGACAAATCTTTTTCTTACTCCTTACTTAATTAACTATCTTTGCGACCGGCAAAAAAACAACAACGTTATCAATATAAATTATGAAAGCATATGTTTTCCCTGGGCAGGGTGCTCAGTTTACTGGTATGGGTAAAGACCTTTATGATGCTAATCCTAAAGCAAAAGAACTTTTTGAAAAAGCCAACGAAATTTTAGGTTTCCGTATCACAGACGTAATGTTCGAAGGAACAGCAGACGAATTGAAGCAAACAAACGTAACTCAGCCTGCAGTATTCTTGCATTCTGTAGTGACTGCTTTATGTGCAGAAGAATTTACTCCAGATATGGTAGCTGGTCACTCTTTAGGTGAATTTTCAGCTTTAGTAGCTTGTGGTGCTTTAAATTTTGAAGATGCTTTAAGTTTAGTTGCTAAAAGAGCTGCAGCAATGCAAAAAGCTTGTGAAATGAACCCATCAACAATGGCTGCAATCTTAGGTCTTTCTGATGAAGATGTAGAGAAAGTATGCGAAAGTGTTGAAGGAGTAGTTGCAGCAAACTATAACTGCCCTGGTCAATTGGTAATCTCAGGTACTAAAGAAGGAATTGAAGCAGCTTGTGAAGCAGCAAAAGAAGCGGGAGCTAAACGTGCTTTACCTCTTCCTGTAGGTGGTGCATTCCACTCTCCTTTGATGGAGCCAGCAAGAGAGGAATTACAAAAGGCTATAGAAGATACTACTTTGAATACACCTAAGTGTCCTATTTATCAAAATGTAAATGCTCAACCTCAAACTGAACCAGAAGTAATTAAAGAAAATTTAATTGCTCAACTTACAGCTCCAGTACGTTGGACACAAACAGTACAAGCAATGATGGCGGATGGTGCGTCTGAATTTATTGAATGTGGTCCGGGTAAAGTATTATCAGGGTTGGTGAAAAAAGTAGATCGTAAGATGCCAGTATCTTCATTATAAGAAGTTACTTTGATAAAAAATAAATATAAATCCTTATCACTTTCATTAGTGATGAGGATTTATGCTATAGACACTTTATTCAAAATTCCTTTTAGGTGTTTTTTATAGATAGGAGTACTCAAAGCAAACTCAGCCCCCATACTAATTAATTTTTTTCTGGCTCCTTCTAAACTATAAGGTGTAGTGCCCACAATAACTACAGAATCTGCAGCTACACGGATACTATTTACGGTTTCTTGAAACTGTGAACTCAACGTCTCAGAGTTTAGAAATACAATTTTTGTATCACTTTCTAAGATTAATTGAGTTAGATTTGCACTGTCAGATACAACAGTGATGATCATGCCCTCATCGGCCAGCATTTTTTTTAAGTAATGTGCATTAATGATATTATCATCAACCACAATTGCTTTTTGAGTAGTTGGCTTATCGAGGCTGTTTGCTAACGCCATCGTCATATTATTTATTCTTGGTTTTGAAAAAATCTATCGCTTCAAATCAATAACGAAATAGAGAATGTTTTATTATATGAATATTGAAAAAAATACAAAGAAGAAATTAATTAATTATTTATTGATTATTAGTGGGTTAACACTATTTCTTGCCGGGTGTAAAAATGGAGGCGATGGAGACTGGGAACGCAACAAAAAAGTAGAGGTAGAACCTACTTCAGAAGACCTTGATTTTTTAGTGACCATAACCACAGATTATGGTGATATGAAAGCGGTTTTATTTAAAGACACACCACTTCATAGAGAAAATTTTGTCACTCTTGTAAAGCAGCATTATTACGATAGTTTACTTTTTCATAGAGTAATGAAAAACTTTATGATTCAAGGTGGAGATCCCGATTCTCGTTTTGCAGATGATGAAGAAGATTTAGGTAGAGGGGAGATAGGATACACTATCGATTCTGAAATAATGAAAACACATTACCATAGAAAGGGAGCGTTAGCTATGGCCAGAAAAGGTGATGATGTAAACCCAGAGAGGGCATCAAGCGGATGTCAGTTTTATATAGTAGATGGCCGTGGCTGGAATAAAGATGATTTAATTGATTCTAGAATCGATCATTTAAAACTGTACAAGTATTTTGAAATGATGATTCAAGAACCTGAGTATAAAAAAATTACAACCGCTTATCAAACAATGGGGAGTAATGGAGACCAACAAGGACAAAAGCGATTAATGAGAAAGTGTATTCCAATGGTGGAGAAGAAATATGAAGTATCGTTGATCAATCGTTTATCATCAAAACAGTTAGAAGCATATACTACTGTGGGAGGAGCACCGTTTTTAGACGAAAAATATACGGTTTTTGGTCAAGTGGTAGAAGGTTTAGAAGTAATTGATAAAATTGCAACACAAAAAGTAAATAGAAGAAATAGACCTTTGGAGAATATCAAAATGTCTATTACAATTGAAGAAGTACCCAAAACACAAACTAAAAACTATCTGAAACAGATGGGTTTATAATCACATATTCTCATACGATAAGATTAACCTAAACAAAAAAGTTCCCATAAGTGATTATCAATTCATTAATTTTTACGATACGATAAAAACATAAGATGAATTTTTCAGTTTATAGATTGAAAATTAAAAATTAAACCTTGGAAACTTTTTTATTATTTTTGGTTTCCATACATTTGCTCATGAAATAAAATGGACGCTAATTATTATGTTTCGATTGTTCATTTATTTTACAATAGTACATTTATTCATCTCAATAATTCACTAAAATTTAACTCATTTCAGACACAATGACCACTGATCAACTTAAAATCAGAATCATTGATGAAGCCAGAAAGCAGTTCAAGGCTTATGGTATAAAAAGAGTCACTATGTCGGGGATTTCTAACGAGTTGGGAATCTCAAAAAAAACATTGTACAACGTCTTTAAGGACAAAGAAGAAATGATAAGTTCTTCTATTGAACATCATATTACTGAGGATATAGAATATGTAGATAAGGTAACGGATGATCAATCTTTAGACGGCGTTTTTAAATTGGCTAGTATATTCTTTTTCTTTTTCACTAGAATAAAAGATATCAATCCTTTGACATTTATGGATTTAAAGAAATTTTATCCAGAAATGTATCGAAAGTTCGAATGTCATAAGAAGGGTTGTTTTTTTGATTCAATGGAAAAAATCATGAGCCAAGGAATTAAAGAAAAATTCTTTTTGGAAGATATCAATGTCCCACTCTTAGTTTCTATGAGAATGTGGCAATTAGAAACAGCATTGGATACAAGTGTGTACGATCATTCAAAATATAGTGTAGAAACTATACAGCTAGAAATGTTCAAGCACTTTATAAGGGGAATCGCTACGACAGAAGGAATACTACTATTAGATAAATATCTTAAAAATTTTATCAACGAATCTCAATCATCAAACATATGAAAACAACGGCCTTAAAATGGGTCACTGTACTAACTCTGTTCTTTAGTACATCTCAATTAATAGCACAAACAGACTCTAATCAGACAGGAGATATGATGGATCTCCAAGATTGTATTGATTATGCATTTGCCAATACTGGTACAATCAAAAATGCTGTTATCGAGCAAGGAATTTCTCAAGCAAAAGTAGGTGAAATTATCTCAATGGGTCTTCCTCAAATTGATATTGAAGGTCAGTTTATAGATAATTTAAAAATCCAGCAGGCATATTTACCAAATATCTTTGGTGATAATCCAAATCCAAATGAAGTTGTTCCTGTTGCTTTTGGTACTCAGTTTAATGGAAACATTCAAGCAGCTGCCTCACAGTTAATTTTTGATGGAACTTTCTTTATTGGTGTGAAAGCGGCGAAAGTATACAATGAACTTTCAGCTAAAGAATTGATTCGATCAAAAATTGATGTTGTAGAAGCGGTAACTCAAGCCTACTATTATGTTTTAGTTCAAGAAGAGTATCTTGAATTGATCAATAGAAATAAAGAAATCCTAGAGGATCTTTACAACGAAACCAAAGCGACATACGAAGCGGGTATGGTTGAAGAAATTGAGTTCAATAGAATTGAAGTAACATACAACAGTATCCTAATCCAACAAACACAATTAGAACAACTTCAGATTATTGCTAAAAAGTTATTGAAGTTTCAAATGGGTATGGATATCAACGCACCTCTTCAATTGGCTCAATCTTTAGAAGATTTTAGAGATTTTATTGTTACTCCAACAGATTTAGCAGAAGCATCAAGAAGAATTGAATATTCTATCATGATGACAAATATCAAATTAAATAACTTTGATATTAGAGCGACAAAAGCTGAATATTGGCCTAAACTATATGCGTTTGGAGCTTATGGTTTTAACGCAGGTGGTAATGTAATATCTGATTTTAATTCTAACTATGGTGATTTTGCAAATATTGGATTAAACCTAACTTTCAAAGTTTTTGATGGTTTCAACAGATCCAAAAGAATCGAGCAAAAGAAATTAAAAGGCCAACAGTTACAGAATACAAAAACTGATTTAGAACGTCAGATTTCTATCGAACAAGAACAATCTAGAATTACATACGAAACAAATCTTTCTACTTTGAACTTACAAGAGAAGAATATGAATGTAGCCGACAAGGTGTACACAAATACTCAAGTGAAGTTCAAAAACGGTGTAGGTTCCTCTTTAGAAATTACTACTTCTGCTCAAGATTATCAAACAGCAGCCAACAGTTTCTATACTTCTTTATATGATGTTTTGGTAGCAAAATTAGCCTTCGAAAAAGCGAATGGCCGTTTGTTAAACTACATCGAAAGCGAGGATAAATCTAAAGATGAAGAAACGTTGCAAAAACATAATAAAGGAAAATAATCACAAGAAATAGATATAATCATGTTATTGAATAAATATAAAAAAGGTATTGCTCTTATTTCACTTGCAGGTGTATTGGTTGCTTGTGGTGGTAATGAACTAGAAGACAAGAAAAAAGAGCTTCATCAAAAGCAAGATGCTTTGGTGAAACTTGAAAAAGAAATAAAGGATCTTGAAACAAAAATTGAAGAAATTGAAGGTCCAAAAGAAAGTAAAGTAGTACTTAAGCCTGTAACAGTGTTTAATGTAGAAGCTTACACTTTCCGTCACTTTGTAGATGTTCCTGGCGACGTAATCTCAAACAGAAACGTTGTGGTTGCTCCGGAAACTACAGGACGTATCGTTAGAAGATTTTTCGAAGAAGGTGCTTACGTTAGAAGAGGACAAAGATTAGCTAAACTGGATGTTGAAATTCTTCAAAAACAAATCGAAGAAGTAGAGAAGTCACTTGAGTTAGCTGATATCATGTACGAAAAGCAAAGTAAGCTTTGGGAGCAAAATATTGGTTCTGAAGTACAGTATTTACAAGCTAAGAATAATAAAGAATCTCTTGAAGCTAAATTGGCTAGTTTAAAGGAGCAAGAAGCTAAAGGTTATATCATTGCACCTATCTCTGGTAAAATCGATGAGGTTTACATGAAAGAAGGAGAAATGGCACCTGCTGGACAGCCTTACGCAAGAGTAGTAGATATCAATAATGTTGAAGTTGTAGCTGAGGTTTCTGAGAAATATAGCCGTGATGTTAAGAGAGGAGATGAGGTAAACGTGAAGTTCCCTATGCTTGATTTCGAAAAAGCGATGAAAGTAAATGTAGTTGGTCAGACTATTAATCAAACAAACAGAACGTTCAAAATCAGAATGAAATTGAATGAAAAAGGTTTGGATGTTAAACCAAATACAATGGCAGTAGTTACTATTAATGATTACTCTAAAGACAACGCTGTAGCTATTCCTTCTAACTTGGTTCAAAAAAATACTCAAGGGGAAACTTTCACTTACATTTTAACTAACGATGGAGCTAAGAAAAACATCGTGAAAAAAGTAGAAATCAAAACAGGTAAATCATACAAAGGTAAAACGATGATTACTGAAGGAATTACTGCAGGAATGGTAGTAATTGATAAAGGTTACTCAGAAGTAGTTGTAGGAGAGGAAGTTCGTGTTGTAGACTATAAAATCTAATCTAAATAATGGATATGGAGTCAAATTTTAATAAAAATAGTAACGATCAACAAGACGAAAAATCAAAAGAATTTGGTTTAAGTTCTTTGTCGATCAATAACAGTACGTCGATTTTTATCTTGACCATCATTATTGCTGCGTTTGGATTAGCTTCGTATGTCGGAATGCCAAAAGAGCAATTTCCTGAGATCAAGATACCAATGGTGTACATTAGAACAATGCACCCAGGTAACTCTCCTGTAGATATTGAATCTTTAATTACGAGACCTATCGAAAAGGAATTGAAATCAATGAAAGGAGTAAAGGAAATTATCTCCACTTCTGCTCAAGATTTCTCAGTAATTACGGTAGAGTTTAATGAAGATGTAGAAACATCAAAAGCTGTTCAGGATACAAAAGACGCTGTAGATAAAGCAAAAAGTGAATTACCAACAGATTTGGATCAAGATCCAGATGTTCAGGAAATGGACTTCTCTGAGATTCCAATTATGGTAATTAACCTTTCGGGTGATTTTGAAATTCAAAAACTGAAAGATTATGCAGAGGATCTACAAGATGATCTTGAAGAATTTCGTGAAGTATCTCGTGTGGATATTACAGGTTCCGTAGAAAGAGAGATTCAAATTAATGCAGATCTTTATTCTATGGACGCCATGCAAGTGGCCTTCTCAGATATTTCTGATGCGATTTCAAGAGAAAACGTTACCATGTCTGGTGGTGATGTGAAAATGGGTAATGGTTTCAGAAGAGCATTGCGTGTTGATGGTGAGTTTAAGCAAGTTGAGGAAATCAAAAATGTAATTGTAAAATCTGAAGATCAGAATACGATTTACCTTAAAGATATTGCAGATGTTGAAGATAGCTATGTGGAAAGAAAATCATATGCTCGTTTAGCAACATCTGATTTCTCTGATAAAGGAGCTTACCCTGTAGTATCATTAAAAGTAGTGAAAAGAGGTGGTGAAAACTTAATTGCTGCAACTGATAAAATCAATGAACTTTTAGAGCAAGCAAAATCGACTTACTTACCACCAAACTTGAATATTGTGATCACTGAGTCTCAATCTAAAGAGATGAAGAACTCATTAACTAACCTAGAAAACTCGATTATCTCGGGTATGATTCTGGTAGTTATGGTACTTCTTTTCTTTATGGGACTAAGAAACGCCTTGTTTGTTGGTGTGGCAATTCCAATGTCGATGTTCCTTTCATTTTTGATTTTGAGTGTAATGGGTGTAACCATCAACATGGTAGTATTATTCGCATTGATTCTCGCCTTAGGTATGCTGGTGGATAACGCTATTGTAGTTATCGAGAACATTTACCGACTGAGGGAACAAGGATTGTCGAGTAAGCAAGCGGCTAAACAAGGTACTGGTGAGGTAGCATTAGCCATTATCTCATCAACAGCAACAACATTAGCTGCATTCGTTCCTTTAGCTTTTTGGGGAGGTATTATGGGTGAGTTTATGAAATACTTACCGATTACTTTGATTACCGTATTGACATCCTCTCTATTTGTTGGTTTAGTGATCAACCCAGTGATCGCTTATCGTTATATGAAAGTGGATGATGCAGATGCATATAAAACGATCAATAAAACTAAGGTAACTGTTGGTTTAGTACTATTTGGATTAGCTATTCCTGGTTATTTTGTAGGAGAAACTTATTTACTAGGAAACCTTTTAATGATTGGTGCTTTCATCGCTTTAGTGGATGGTATCTTGTTAAAAAGGTTAGCCTACTTATTCCAAAATGTGATCCTTGCAAGATTAGAATCTGTCTATCTTAAAACACTAAACTACGCTCTAAAAGGAAAAAGACCATTCTTCATTCTTGGAGGTAATACAATCTTTTTAGTACTATCAGTAATGTGGTTTGGAGCTAGATTAGGTTCTGGTAACGTAGAAATAGAATTCTTCCCTGGATCTGATCCTAGATATGTCTACATGTATGTGGAGGCTCCTCAAGGTACAGATGTGGAAGAAACGAATAAAATTGCTTTAGATTTAGAAAAACGTCTCTATAAAGAATTAGTTCCTTATAAATCAATCATCGAATCTATTGTAAGTAATGTAGGTGAAAACACAAACGATCCTCAAGATGGAGCAGGTAATACTGTAACACCAAACAGAGCACGTATTGCAGTAGGTTTTGTTCCTTACGAAGAAAGAGGGGATTTAAGCTCTAAAGATGTGAAAGCACTTTGTGAGCAAATTGCTAAAGAAATCCCAGGAGTTGAAATCGTAACGGACAAAGATCAGAATGGACCTCCAACAGGTAAGCCTATCAATATCGAATTATCAGGTGATGAATATTTAGTATTGATCAATGAAGCCAACAAAATGAAGGCATTGATTGAGCAATCGGATATTGAAGGTGTAGATAAATTATCCATTGATATTTCTGTAAGTAAGCCGGAGTTATTAGTGAACATCGATAGAAACAAAGCCAGAAGATTTGGAGTTTCTACGGGTATGTTAGCCAATAACATGAGAATTGCGATTTACGGTCAAGAAGTATCTAAATTTAAAGATGGAGAGGATGATTATCCAATTCAATTGAGATTAAAAGATCAGTATAGATATGATCTATCTACTTTACAAGATCAAAGAATTACGTTTAGAGATAATAAAGGACAATTCCATCAAGTGCCAGTTTCTTCTGTAGCTGCTATGGATTATAGTACTACAGTTGGAGAAATCAAACGTAAAGATTTGGAAAGAGTAGTAACACTTAGTTCAAACATCACTGAAGGTTACAATGCTCAACAAGTAGTTGATAATGTGAAGACTTTATTGGCAGATTATAAAATGCCTTCTCAATACAAATATAAATTTACTGGTGAGCAAGAAGATCAAGCAGAATCAATGGCCTTCTTATTGAAAGCAATGATGATTGCCGTTTGTGCTATCTTCTTGATATTAGTATCACAGTTTAACTCATTTGTAAAACCGTTCATCATTATTATTTCTGTATTGTTCAGTTTAATTGGTGTATTACTTGGATTGATTTTAACGAATTCATCATTTGTAATTATCATGACCGGTATCGGTATCATTTCATTGGCAGGTATTGTAGTAAACAACGCCATTGTATTGATCGACTGTGCAGATCAACTAGAAGCTGCGAAGAAGGAAAAAATGGGTATAGACCCAGACGATCGTCTTCCATTCAAAGAATACATCGAATGTGTTCAGAGAGCAGGTTTCACTCGTTTACGTCCAGTATTGTTAACGGCAATTACAACCGTATTAGGTTTGATTCCTTTAGCTACTGGTATGAACATCGATTTTATCGGTTTGTTCGAAAGCTTTAATGCTGATATCTATTTTGGTGGACCTAACGCCGATACTTGGGGACCAATGGCATGGACCGTAATTTACGGTTTAACATTCGCTACTTTCCTTACTTTGGTGGTAGTACCAGTAATGTTAACGTTAACTGAAAGAATAGTGAACGTGATGCGTGGTAAATAAGATTAGAAATTAGTAGACCAGTAATTTAAAAACCTAACCAAATGAATTTTTGGTTAGGTTTTTTTATTCTGACATAGTAAAAAATATAAACATATAGATTTTTGTTTTGATTATTATTAGATAAAGCGTGTTACATAAAATATTATATCATAAGTATTTTGTAAGTCTAAATAAATTACTGTATTTGCCTTCGATTCAAAAAGATTATAACTACTTTTTTATATTAATCTTTTAAGTGAACATTTTTTATGCTATACAGACTAGCTTTAACTTTTTACTAAAAACAATGAAATTTCATTTTATTAAAATTATGACATTAGTGTCCCTAATGTCTTTGCTTTTTTCTTGCTCAGAAGAAACGTCTAATCCAAACCAAAAAGTATCATTTTCATTTGATGTTACTGACAGTTCGTCAAGAGATTCTTTGACACCAACTAAAGTAATTGTTTCTATAGAACAAGATGGTGATGAGATTAAAAACTTAACTTCATTAGAATTGTATAATTCTAATGGCTCTTACATTTCAGAAGAATTGGAATTGCCAGGGGGAGATTTTTCAGTGACTGAATTCCTTGTAACTGATGATAGTAACTCTATTATTTACTTAACTCCTAAAGTAGGTTCAGACTTTGAAAATTTTGTAACTACTCCTCTTCCACATCTATTTAATGTAGAGAGTGAAGAGTCTACTATTGTTGTACTAGATGTAATTGATGCTCAACTAGCTTCGTTGGAAGAGTTTGGTTATTCTTCGTTTACCTTCAACATAGTTGATTATTTTAAAGTAGGTTTACAGCTTTATTTGTCTTTTGACGGAGGAGTTGTTGCTGATTCTAGTACAAATAATCATGTTTTTACTTCTTATGGAGATGTACAGTTTTCAACAGATAAAGATGGTGTTGAAAACAATGCAATTTCTTTTGATGGAGTCGATGAATACATTTCAATGAGTAATTCATTAGTAAAAGACTATGAAAAATTCACATGTTCTGTTTGGTTAAAACCTGATAATTTTGATGTTGAATATGTCGGTTTCTTTAATCAAAGCCCTGACTATTATGTGAGTGAAGAAGAAAATAGAGATCAAGTTATAGGTTTCTTTACTAGAAGTAAGTATCATCCGACTTATGGAGGTTTTGGATGGACAATTAACTTCCAAGATTATTCTTGGCTTGATACAAGATTTGTTTATGACGATGAACCAAATAAGTGGGTACATTATGTGTCTACGTTTGATGGTGAAGTATGGGTAAATTATATTAATGGCTTTGAAGTTAGTCGACACGAAGTAGAATCAAATAAGTTGTTAGGTAATTCTTACCCATTAGAAATTGGTAGAACAAGAGCATTTCCTTCAACAGGTCTTTTAACTAAATATTATAAAGGCTCAATGGACGAATATAGAGTATATGATAGAGCATTATCAGAATACGAAGTATATCAACTTTATAAAAAATAAATAGAAAAGGCTGTCATTTTACTGACAGCCTTTTTAATTATAATCAGTTGATTATTTAAGAGTTATTACCCTTTTCAATTTCACCAATCAAAAAACTTTCTATTTATTGCGTCTTTCTGATAGTTTATTCGTCTATTTATTCAAGAAATAATTTTTCGTCGATTTAGAATACATAAAGACATGATGAATACACAACAAGTATGGAATACATTCAAAGGTGATTTGCACAGGTTTATCAAATTTAAAGTAAATGATACTTCTGTAGCGGATGATATTCTTAAGGATGTATTTATAAAGATCCATAGCAATCTAGATCATTTAAAAGATGAAAAAAAACTGAGTAGTTGGGTCTATCAATTGACTAGAAATACCATTATTGACTACTACAGAAAGAAGCAATTGCTTTTTAAAGATGTGGAAGGGATGGAAAATCAATTTTTCATAGAAGATAGTCCAGAAGACGAAAGATATTGCAAAGAATGTGTTCGTCCGTTTATTCTTGAACTTCCTGAAGATTATAAAGACGCTATTCTAAAAATTACTTACGAGAATATTTCTCAAAAAGAATATGCTGAGAAAAATGGTTTGGCTTATTCTACAGTGAAGTCGAGAGTACAACGTGGGCGCGATCAGTTAAAAAAATCTTTCGAGACATGTTGTGTTGATAATCAAGGAGATAATGAGTGTTGTTCGGATAGAAATTAATTTTTTTTTCTTTTTCCTGCGTCTTTTTTAAAAAAGCCCGTCTATTAGTGTGAAAATCATTTAATCATTAAGTGAAGTTGATCAGCAAAGCTTAGCACTTGAGTTTTAACTCGGGTTTAAAATCTATAAAAAGTCATGAAAGAATCTATCAAAGAATGTTGCGAAAAATATAATTGCACTTGCGAAAAAGACGCTCAAGAAAATTGTGTTTGTACTTGTGAGGAGTGTAAAGATGCAACTTGTACTTGTAAATGCGATAAAGATGGTAATTGTGTTTGCGAATGCGATTGTGAGGAATGCAAAGACGAAAACTGCTGTGGTGGTGAAACAAAATTTACGATCACAAACGAAGAAGTAAACGATGGAATTTTTAGTAACTGTTGTGATACATCAACTTGTTGCTAAGTTTTTTGATATAAGAAAAAAGGCTTTAGTCTCATTTTTATGAAACTAAAGCCTTTTTCAATTTATACAAAAGAGTTATACCAATTCTCCTTTATTTAGAAGGTTCTTTCTCGCTTCAATAACCAATTTTAAACCTTCTTTCAAAGGTGTAAGGTCACGACCAAGAATACCTTTCATTTTTTCAATATCAGGTTGTCTTCTTGTCATATCACCTTCTTTAAGCGGATCTAGGTATGCAATTTCTGATGAAGATCCTGTTGTCTCAATAATGATTTCCGCAAGTTCTTTGATACTTGTGATATGATCATTACCAACATTAATTACATCGTTAACCATCAATTCCTCTTCAAGCATTTTGATGGTAGAATCAACATTGTCTTTAATAAAGCAGAATGTTCTTGTTTGAGACCCATCACCGTAAATTGTAATAGGTTCATTTCTTAATGCCGCATCAATAAATTTAGACATTACAAAGTCTGTACTTTGTTTTGGTCCATACGTATTGAAGAAACGAAGAATGGTGTAATCTAAATCAAATTCTTGTTTGAATGACTTGCAGTAGGCCTCACCCACGTTTTTTACGATAGCATAAGGTAAACGTGAATTTAATGGAGTAGTATGTTCGTGTTGTGGTAAATGAACAGGTTCTCCATATACTTCTGATGATGAAGAGTAGAATACTCTTTTCACACCTGTATTTTTTGATAACCTCAAGACATTTTCAATACCTTGAATATCCTCTAATACCAATACAGGGTTGGCTAATGTTCTCTTTACACCAACAACTGCTGCATAATGAAATACATAGTCAAATTTATAGGAAGTCATGATCGCCGCTATTTCTTCATAGCGATTCACATCACACTTAATAAATTTACAGTTAGGATGATCCGGTACCTTCCAAGCTTCGCCTGTTAGGAAGTTATCAACGCAAACAACAAAGTTATTGGGGTTTTCTAATAAACGGTCAGCAATGGAACTTGGTACAAATCCAGCACCGCCGGTAATTAAAAATTTATTCATAAGTTTACCTATCTAGTGGGTCTATTAAATTAAAAAATCAGTAATGCATATTACGAAAGTACCAAATTAATTATTGATATCTATGAACTTTTGAATATCTACTTTTTTAGCAAGAATAACGAGTCTATCACCTTTCTGAATGGTAGAATTGACCTCTTTGGGATGTCGTATCAAATGATCTCTAAATTCTACGAAACCTAATGCATTTACTTCTTCATGAGTTCTTCTCAATGCAATAATTTCTGCATTAAAAGTTCCCTCTAGATCTAAATCATCAATAAACTTACCAATTGTTCTTTTCGGAGCTAAAACTTCTACAATTTCGTGTTCATCGGGAAGCTGCATGAAAGATTGTATCTCTGGATTGAGGATCATTTCAGCAGTCATCTTACCCACCTCATCTTCGGGGAGAAGAATTTCGGTCACGCCAAGTTTTTGTAAAATCACTTTTTGTTGTTCACTCATCGCACGGGCGATGATACGTTTTACCTTCATTTCGAGAAGTAAAACGGTGGTGAGTAATAGACCTTCTACATTTTCACCAATAGCCACTAAAACAGCATCCATTTCGGTAATAGATTGTGATTTGAGCGACTTCACGTCTGTAGAGTCTAGTGCAACGGCGTAAGCAACGTCGTCTTTAATTAAATCGACAAGTTCTAATTCTCTGTCGATGGCCATCACTTCGGCTCCCAATCCTGCAAGGTTTCTTGCAACAGAGGAACCGAACTGACCTAGGCCAATAATAGCATATTTTCCTTCGGGCATAGTTTCCTGTAATGAAAAATTCAATCAGAAAATTAAACCCTTAAATTTTTCCAAGCAAGAATGTTTTAACAACATCTAGCGCAACATCGAAATTTCTGTCATTTCTTACGATAATATCCACATTTTCTTTGTGTGGTTTGATATAATTCTCGTAAGCAGGCATCACGTGATTTTCATATCTGTACAAAACATCGTTGATATCGTACCCTCTTTCCACGTTATCTCTTTTGATTCTACGACTTAGTTTTAGGTGTGCTTTTGCCTCAATGAATAGTTTCAAATCGATAATTTCTAACACTCTTGGGTCGTGGAATACGAAGATACCTTCAAGGATAATCACTTTCTTTGGAACAAACTTGAGCATCTTTGGAGTAGCACTAGCATTATTGAAAGTATATTCTTGAATTTGTACCTCTTCACCATTTTTAAGTTTGGTGATATCTTGGTAGAATTTCTCTAGATCAATTGAGTAAGGAGTGTCAAAATTTTTAATCCCTTTTTTGTCCTCAGGTTGTTTGTCTTTATCAATGTAGTAGTTATCCTGAGAAACAGTACATACGTTTTCTTTTCCAATGAGCTTGGTAAGATTTTTAATGAAAGTAGTTTTTCCAGATCCACTTCCGCCGGTGATACCGACTATAAAGGCTTGTTCCATTTTCTTTTTTATGTGATTAAAGAGACAAAAATAAGCAATTGATATAATTTAATCATAACTCTTAAATATTCATTAAATAAATAATTAGAAATATTAAACCGTTGATTTTTAGTTGGGTAATTGATTTATACGAAGAATTGCATAAGTAAAAATACCTACTTTTGGGTATTGATGTGCTTTACTGTATCAGCTACTTTTGTTATACTATGATTTTTTTACCTCGACTAATGTTTTTCCACAAGTGGAAAAGTTACTTTTGTGTATCACGACTTACTTTAAAACAGATTATCAAAAAATAAAGGAGACCTTAAGGTTTCCTTTTTTGTTTAAGTCTTTATAAATCATTATATTATAGACAACACCACTAACATTACTATGAAAACCAACGTATCAAAAATGATGTTGTTGGGAATGCTATTTTTGATAATTTCACCAACCATACATCAAACCATTGCACAAGAGTCAAAAGCACATTTGAAAAACCTCGTTTTCGAAAATGAGAGAAGTAACTATGTGCAAATTCCATTTGAACTTATCAATAATTTGATGATCATTTCTGTTGTGATCAATCAATCAGACTCTTTAAAATTGATCCTTGACACAGGAGTGACCTATCCCATTATTAGTGATCCTAATGTTGTTAAGTCAATAGGCTTTGATCAAAGAAGGGTGAGAGAAATAGATATTAAAGGCTGGGGAACAAAAAAAGATATTATAGCTTATCATTCTTGGGGTAATACGGTTAATTTAGATGGTATTGTGGGATTAAACCAGGATATCATTTTTGCAAATCATGATATTTTGCTGCTATCAAAAAATCTGGGAATGCACGTGCATGGACTTATTGGTGCGACTATTTTCAATCATTTTATTGTGCATATTGATTATATCAAAAAGAAAATCACTTTGTATGATCAAGATTTTTACGCTAAAAAGAGAAGAAGTAAATTCCATAAAAGGTATGATAAGTTTCCATTGGAGGTCAATAAAAATAGAAGCTACATAGTATCAACAGCTAAAAAACAGGGAGAGGAAACCACTTATAAACTAAAGTTACTAGTTGATACTGGAGCAAGTCATGCTTTATCGATTTTAGAAAAAGAGAACTCGCCCATGCGTGCTTCTGTTCAAGCCATCCGGGATCATTTGGGAGTTGGAATAAACGGAGACCTTTATGGAAAAGTGAGTAAATTGGATCTTTGGAAGATAGGTGATTTTATTATTGAGGATCCCATTGCAAAATACCCAGACTTTGATGTCTCTCATCTAAATAAAATAGGAAAGGACAGACACGGGAGTATAGGTTCTGAGATTTTACGAAGATTCTCAGTAGTCATTGATTATAAAAATCAAGAAATATTACTAAGAAAAAATAGAGATTTTAAACAAACTTTTCAATACAATCTTCTTGGACTTGATTTTATAAAACCATTCCCTCAATTGCCTTATTATGAGGTCTCTCAAATAAGAGAAGCATCACCAGCTAGTAAAGCGGGAATAAAAAAGGGCGATCGTTTACTCAAAGTAAATGGCACCTCGGTAAGTGCTTTAACGATGGAAGAAGTAAGGAATTTATTTAGAGGTAAACATGGTCAAAAACTATCGCTTGGAATCGTAAGTAATTCAGGAGAAAGTAAGAAACTCACTCTCACATTAGAAGACCCTTTTAAATATGAAGCAAATGATTAATAAAGGTGTTTTATCTCTTTAAATCCATAGTGTTTTACTTCTTTATCATCCATCATAACAGATAAACAACCATTTTGATTTACCCCAATGATGTGTCCGTAAAACCTTCTAGGAACCTGATTTGGAATTCTTTCTTCAAAATATCCTTCTTCTTGATACCAAAACAAATGGTCGTAATATTCTCTTTTAAGAATTTCCAATTTATTGTTTTTAAGCTGATCATATCTAAAATCTAAACGTTCCAAAAGCGATTCAGTCACCGTTCTAAGATTAAAGATTCTATCGGTTAAGAGGAATAAAGAAGTGGCAGAAAAATTACCCGAAAAACCTGTCTGATTGATGTTTAGACCAATACCAATAACAGAGTGCGAAATATTCTTTCCGACAATATAATTCTCAATCAAAATACCTCCTACTTTCTTATTATTGATAATTAAATCGTTAGGCCATTTAATTTTTATGTCTTCCCCGTTTAATAGTTTCGAAAAAGTATCAAAAACTGCCAAAGAAACTGCTATATTTAAATTGAATTGTTCTTGTGCTTGGAGAAAGTTGGGGTGAAGCAGAAATGATAAAGTGATATTCTTATCAGATTCACATTCCCAAGTATTTCCTCTCTGTCCTCTTCCATTGGTTTGAGCAGAGGTAACTACAGTAGTTCCTTCAGCTAATTGATGTTGGGAAACTAGGGTATTTAGGTGGTCATTTGTAGAGTGACAACTAGGCACATATATGACACTTTTACCGATAATAGACGTATTGGCAGAAATTTTATACAACTATTTATTACTTTTGTTTAGAATTGACCTAATATGACAATTCTTATTATTTGAGTATTGATTTTGCAGTACAATTATACAAGAAAGAATATATAAATTACAAATCGACTTTTGTCGACCTAATAATTAAGAAAAAAATTTAAGGAAGTATCCTTAACAAGATAATATGGGTAAGAAGAACGTAAATGTAGAGGAGTTAGCACACATCGTTGCTAAAGGGATGCAAGAGAAAAAAGCTCAAAATATAGAAATATTAGATTTAAGAAAAGTAAAGAATGCCGTAACAGATTTCTTTGTAATTTGTACCGCATCTTCTGATACTCAATTAGACGCAGTAAAAGACAGTGTCGAAAAAGAAGTAAAAGATACTGTAGGAGAAAAACCTTGGGCTACTGAAGGTAAAGGCTCTGACGGTTGGGCTTTGCTTGACTATGTTACAGTAGTAGCACATGTTTTTCTACCAAAGAAAAGAGAGTTTTATGCTCTAGAAGAACTTTGGGGAGATGCTAAGGTATTTAAATTACCTACCGAATAAGAATTAATAAACACTTAAGATCATAGTTTTCGAATGGATCAAAAACAGAGGAACACGCCTAAAAACCCAATGCCAAAGGGAAACAACTATCAATTGTGGATTTTATTATCCTTAATTTTAGTGGTTTTAGGTTTGGCATACTTTAGTAACAAAAGTGGGGCTACCGAACCAACAAACATTAATGAATTCAAGACAATGCTGAAAGACGGCGACGTAGAAAAAGTCGTTGTTCTCAATGATAAATGGGCAGAAATCTACTTATCAAATGAAGCATTAAAGAAAAATAAATACAAAAAACTTCAACAGGAGAGAAGTCCTTTGAGTGTTGTAAAACGTGAGCCAAACTACCGTTTTATGATTACTTCAGGAACATCATTTGAAGAAAAAATTGATGAGCTTCAAAAAGATTTTCCAGAAAATAAGAAAGTACAGTTCTTAGTAGAAGAAAAAGAAAGCTTTACCACATGGTTTATGAGTTCTGGTTTCCTACTAGTTCTTTTATTCGGTTTCTGGTTCTTGATGAGAAGAATGGCTACTGGCGGTGCTGGTGGGCAAATTTTCAATATTGGTAAATCAAAAGCTCAAATGTTCGACGCCAACCACATGAAAGTAACTTTCAAAGATGTGGCAGGTTTAGATGAAGCAAAAGAAGAGGTAGAAGAAATCGTTGATTTCTTGAAAAACTCTAAGAAATATACAGACCTAGGTGGTAAAATTCCTAAAGGTGTTTTACTAGTAGGCCCTCCAGGTACAGGTAAAACATTATTGGCAAAAGCAGTAGCCGGAGAAGCAGGTGTACCTTTCTTCTCAATGTCAGGTTCTGACTTTGTGGAAATGTTTGTAGGTGTAGGTGCAGCACGTGTACGTGACCTATTCAAACAAGCTAAAGAAAAAGCGCCTTGTATTATCTTTATTGATGAGATTGATGCTATTGGTCGTTCAAGAGGTAAGGGTTCTATGCCAGGTTCTAATGATGAAAGAGAAAACACATTGAACTCACTTCTTGTGGAGATGGATGGTTTCGGTACAGACTCTGGAGTTATTATTCTTGCAGCTACCAACCGTCCAGATGTACTTGATAATGCTTTAATGCGTGCGGGTCGTTTTGACCGTCAAATCTCAGTAGATAAGCCAGATATTAACGGTAGAGAGCAAATCTTTAAAGTACACTTGAATCCAATCAAGGTATCAAAAGATGTGAACGCAAAAGAATTGGCTACTCAAACTCCAGGTTTTGCAGGTGCTGAGTTAGCGAACGTTTGTAACGAAGCTGCTTTAATTGCCGCAAGAAATGATAAGTCAGCTGTAGAAATGGATGATTTCATGGCTGCAATTGATAGAGTAATTGGTGGTTTAGAGAAGAAAAATAAAATCATCTCTAAAGAAGAAAAGAGAATTGTTGCTTATCACGAAGCAGGTCATGCTGTGACAGGTTGGTTCTTGGAACACGCAAACCCGTTAGTAAAAGTAAGTATCGTTCCTCGTGGTGTTGCAGCTTTAGGTTATGCACAATACCTTCCAAAAGAACAATACTTGAATACTACAGAAGAAATGATGGACGAAATCTGTATGACACTAGGTGGTCGTGCAGCAGAGGAAATCATCTTTGGTAGAATTTCAACTGGAGCATTGAGTGATTTGGAAAGAACAACTAAAATGGCTTACAGTATGGTGTCTATTTATGGTATGAACGAGGAGATCGGTCATTTATCATTCTACGATCCAAACCGTAGCGAATTTAGCTCTAGACCTTATTCTGAAGCTTTAGCTGAGAAGATTGACGAAGAAGTGAAAAAGTTAATCGAAGGTGCTTACCAAAGAACTCTTGAGCTATTAAGAGAACATGGTGATGCTCTAGAAAAATTAGCTCAACAACTTTTAGAAAAAGAAGTTTTATATCAATCTGACTTAGTAAAACTAATCGGTGAAAGACCATTTGATAAGAAAACGATTTATCAAGAGTTTACTGAGGAAGCAGAAGAGAAAAAAGCGGAAGTTGAGGCTACACAGGCTCAAGAAGAAGTAAAACCTTCTGAGGACAAAGATTCAGATACAGAACAAAAACCGGATACTACTGAAGAAGTATAAAGGAATTGTTTTTAAAATATAGAAAGGGCTACAGCAATGTAGTCCTTTTTTTTATTCGTAATTGTCGTTAAAAATCACTTTTTATCTTTAAATAAATAGCTTATTTGCAGTGGTGAAAACTAAACTTGCTAAACATTAATAACATCGAATTGAAATGAGTAAAGCTTTAAATCAAAGAATTGAGGTCATCGATGTCCTCAGAGGATATGCTGTGATGGCTATTATGTTAATTCATAATATCGAACATTTTAACTATTATCACTACCCCGATAAATCCATTAACCCAGATTGGCTGAATACACTAAATGCAGAAGTATTCCATTGGATGTTCTTCTTTTTTGGAGGTAAAACCTATTCCATTTTTGCCTTACTATTTGGGTTTACATTTTACCTGATGTATCAAAAGCAGAAAGACAAAGGAATTGATTTTGGACCAAGGTATTTATGGCGATTATTATTGCTTTTAGGCTTTGCTCAATTTAATGCCGCCTTTTTCCCTGGTGAAGTACTTTTACTTTATGCTGTATGTGGTGTTTCTCTATTTTTTATGAGAAACCTTTCCAATAAATCTCTTTTGTTTTTCGCCATATTCTTTTTGGCACAACCTTATGAAATTCTACATTTCATATATGCTCAATTTGTACCATCTTATGAAGTAGGAGGTCAATTGTATTCACCTTTATGGAAATCCAGCATGGATATAATTAAGAATGGAACTTTTTTAGAGACCATTAAAGGTAACCTTACTTATGGACAAGGATTTTCTTTCCTGTGGGCAGTTGAAAATGGCAGGGCTGAACAAACTATAGGTTTATTTACTTTAGGCTTCTGGATGGGAAAAAAAGGCTATTTTAAGAATGAATTTTTAACAGGATGGAAGAAAGTCTTAGTCATCTCTGTTGTGACCATGATTCCACTTTTATATTTAAAAGACATTTTCCTTACTAAACAAGAAGTCCTTCTAGTAAAACGTACTGTAGGGGTTATTTTTGATATGTGGTGGAAGTTGAGCTTCACTTTTATATGGATCTCATTAATTGTTTTACTATATCAATTTAAGCCTGTTCAGAAGACCACTAAAGTAGTGAAAACATATGGTCGAATGAGCTTGACCAATTACATCACTCAATCGATCTTTGGAGGAATTATCTATTTCGGTTTTGGTTTCCATTTAGCCGATACTTGTGGAGTGGCATTTAGTCTACTTATCGGATTTGTTTTCCTATTCTTCCAAATGCTTTTCTGTCACCTTTGGTTGAAAAAGAATAAACAAGGACCTTTTGAAATGTTATGGCATAAATGGACTTGGGCACCATCTATTTTTACCAAAGAAATTGATGAAAAACCTCATCTTGAAGAGAAAGCAGTATAGATTTTTTACATAGATTGGTTATTTGTATTAGCTATAAATAGTACAATTTGTTTAAACAAAATTTGATATTCTTGGTATTATTAGAAAAATATTATTTATTGCGAGTTAACATATTTTGTTTGAACAAATACTTCCTTTTGTCATGTCAATTGAAAAAGATATAAATCAGAAAAATTTTAAAGACGCTTTTCAGAAAGCCTACATTAATTTAATGTTTACCAATAATTGGATGCTTAATCAGACCAAATCTTGGTTTAAAGAACATGGCGTTACACATCAGCAGTATAATGTACTGAGGATATTAAGAGGTTCACATCCAAATTGTATGAACCCAGGAAGTATTAAGGATGTAATGATTGATAAAAGCCCAGATTTAACTCGTCTTATTGATCGATTGATAGAGAAAAAATATGTTCAAAGAGAAACGTGTGGAAGTAATCGACGAAAAGTAGACGTGATTATTACTCAGGAAGGATTAGATAAGTTGAAGCAACTTGATCCACTAGAGGAGGAGATGAAGAATATGTTTAATAACCTAACTGATGACGAAGCGGAGACTTTAAGTAATTTGTTAGATCGTCTGAGAGGTTCAGTGGCATAGATAATACAAATACATTGATGATAAAAAGCTTGCTATTCCAATTAAAGGGATGGCAAGCTTTTTTAGTAGGAATTAACCACCAATCTTTTAGTTACTCTTTGATTACCGTTAAGTACAGAAACAAAATACAGTCCCTCAGAAACTTCTACTTTTGGTTTATACTTTAACTGTACCTTAGAATTATCTACAGATATATCCATACGGTAAATCAAGTTTCCGATGGTATTATAGAGTAATACTTGTACAGGGAATGATCGATCGATACCATCTATTTCCATTGAGACATTTAGACCATTTTCTTCTGCTACAACAGGATTTGGTAGAATTACCAAACTTAGGGTTTGATAAGTAGTAATCGTATTTTCTTTTAAGGGAATTTTTCTTTCTGAAGCGGATGCTTCTATAGAGATAAAAAATCCTAAAATAATTAATAGGCTACTACTCAACACATATTTGTATGTTCTCAGTAGTTTACTTTTCTCATAAATCATAGTATTTTTTTAGTAAAGGTGTTCTATAGGCAGTTTAATTTGTGTTGTTTATAATATCCGAAAAAAAGTTGAGTTAATCAAGGCATAAAAAAAGCCAACACATTTCTGTATTGGCTTGGTGATCCCGCTGGGGCTCGAACCCAGGACCCTCTCCTTAAAAGGGAGATGCTCTACCAACTGAGCTACGGAATCTAATTTCTTCGGATAGTTAATCTTTGTGCTCACGATTGGATTCGAACCAACACGGGATTGCTCCCACCACCCCCTCAAGATGGCGTGTCTACCAATTTCACCACGTGAGCTTCCTTGTGATCCCGCTGGGGCTCGAACCCAGGACCCTCTCCTTAAAAGGGAGATGCTCTACCAACTGAGCTACGGAATCGTCGTTTTTTCAAACGAAGTTATTTTAAAAGTGATCCCGCTGGGGCTCGAACCCAGGACCCTCTCCTTAAAAGGGAGATGCTCTACCAACTGAGCTACGGAATCGTCGTTTTTTCAAACGAAGTTATTTTAAATGTGATCCCGCTGGGGCTCGAACCCAGGACCCTCTCCTTAAAAGGGAGATGCTCTACCAACTGAGCTACGGAATCGTCGTTTTTCAACGAAGTTATTTTAAAAGTGATCCCGCTGGGGCTCGAACCCAGGACCCTCTCCTTAAAAGGGAGATGCTCTACCAACTGAGCTACGGAATCGTCGTTTTTTCAAACGAAGTTATTTTAAAAGTGATCCCGCTGGGGCTCGAACCCAGGACCCTCTCCTTAAAAGGGAGATGCTCTACCAACTGAGCTACGGAATCATAATTTTTCTAAAAGATCGCAAGTAATTTTATAAAATTAAAACGACCTATTAAATTTGAAAAACTCGTTTGTCTTTCCTTTTTTGCGAGTGCAAATGTAGAATGATTTTCAACATCAAGCAAATAATGAGATTTATTTTATCCTTAATAAGTTTATATTTATTGACTTTCAGTCAATTAGGATTTGGATTTTCGGCCTTAGAAACGAAAATTTCCAAAGCAGATTCACTTTTTGAATCACAACAGTACATAGATGCTTATACTATTTACGAAGATATTTTGACAAATGATCAAGCGTATTCTTCAAGAATGTTGCTCCGAATGGCCTTTATTCAAGAGGGTCAAGACAATTATTCTACTGCTTTGTACTATTTAAATCTGCAATATCGCCTTACAGCCGACCGTCAGACGTTAAATAAAATGACAAAAATTGCAGAAGAAAATAATTTATTGGGATATCAATATTCCGATAAAGAATTTTTTGTTTCCTTGTTCAATAACATGCAAACACTTTTTGCAGCCGTTTTAATTACCTTGATAACGGTATGTTTGGTCTTAATGTTCATTAGAAGGAAACAAAGTTTGTCAATTACAACTTTAACTTTCTTTGTTGCAGTTTTTTCTATAATTGGCCTATGGGCTTTTAATGGAGGAATAGAAAGAGAGCAAGCGATTGTGAGAAATAACGGTGCATTATTGATGAACGAACCATCTGCCGGTGGTAAGAAGCTTGCAGAGATTGTTCAGGGTGAACGTTTGAAGATTGAGAGTGAAAATGATATCTGGTACAAAGTAATTCTTCCTAACGATGCCGAGGGCTATATCAGAAAAGGGAGAGTATTTGATGTCAAATAGAGTTTTGTGGTTCTAATGGTCGTAACTGTATAATTATAACCATACAGACTTCAATGCATAAATAAAAATGCCTGATACACTTTAATTGTATCAGGCATTTTATTTTACTCAATTTAGATATTGCTTGTTTAAGCAATATAGATTCTATTATTTCTTTTTAAGCTTTCGAAATAGAAATCAACCATCGTTCGCCATCTTCAAAGTATACTTTACGAACTTCAAGAGACATTTTATTTCTTTCTCCTAAGTTATTGAGAATATCATATTCTTCTTTTTGATGTAGATTCTGCCATTCTTCTGTTTCCGTGAAGCCAGGGATGATTTCTTTGATATCCATTTGCTTTAATTCATCAGCATTAAATCCAATGAACTCTTGCAAAGAAAGACTACCAAAATAGATTTGTCCGCTATCCTCAACAATCAGTAATCGACCCGCAGTAGAGTCAACAATTTCGTTAAGAAGCTTCTTGGTTGATTCTGTTTCTCTTCTTTCTCTTACCAATTGCTCCTGCGTAGCCTGAAGTTCCTCCATACTTTGCTTTATTTCCTCCTCATTGGTACGAAGCTCATCAGTTAGACGTTTACTGTCATTGTACAGCTTACTTACGTTAGAAGTGTTTTCTGAGGTCACTACAGAGGTCGCAATAGCTCCTCCAATCTCATTCAATAGCTGAAGTGCCTTTTTCTCTAAAGGTTTAAATGATGAAAGCTCCAGAATTACTTCTACAATGCCATGCGATTTAAATGGGAATATAGTAATAGAATTAGGAGAAGCATCACCCAAACCAGAACGAATATTGATGTATTGATCCGGAATTTCTGTAAGGTATATAGGCTCACCTTCTTGCCAAATTTCACCAATAAGTCCTTCACCTCTTCTGATCTTCAATCCTTCTTCCTCTTTGTAAGTATCGAAAGCATATAATGAAGTCAACTCTAAAAATTCATCTTGAGTGACAGGATCTTTTTTATGAATGTAGAAAGCTGCGTGTGTACAATTCATAAAACGGCTCAATTCTTTGACCAAAGCATGGCCTAATTCAAAAGAATTGCCACTATGAACACGTATAACTTTGTTTAGTCGAGCCAAACCTTCGTTTACCCATTCTCTTTCACTTCGTTCATCAGAGTTTAATTTAAGACGGTTTTTCGTCTCTACCAGTGATTGAATAAAAGGATCGGATTTATAACTTTCTTTATCTTGAGAGCTGAAGTCAACATCATAATTTCCTTTACTAAACTCCATCACATACATAGAAATGTCTTCCAATTTCTGACGCATACTCATTAGAGAACCACGCATTTTGGTCATTTCTTTAGTACCTCTTGTATTAAATTCAACATCAAGATTACCGGCCGCGATAAGGTTCCCTTTTTCGGATAATTCTTCTAGGGGTTTTATGATAAGGTTGTTAAGTAAGAGTGCATTGACAAATACAACAATACAAATCAGGATAATAGCAATCAGAATAAAACGAACCAATTGATATTCGATTTCTTCCGAATCATTCACATAGGCTTTTACTAAATCCTGATTGACTTTAAGCATAGCTCCAGAGTTTTTCTCCAGATACGTTAAGCTATTTCTTACAGTGATGTTTTCTTCTTCAAAACGACTCAAAAGCCCCACACTATCCGATAAGTAGAGGGCCATATCAATATCCATGTTAAAAGAATAATTTGATGTATTCAGAGGCTCTTCTAGTATGGTTCTAACATTATTTCTAAATGGTTTCCATACCTCTTCGATACGCTCAATATAATCGTCTACACGTTCGTTGGCAGGACGGATCTTCTTGCTTTCCATTTCAGGAACAGAGCCACCGTGTTTCATCACTAATAAAGATCCATCATATAAGTTTAAGGCATTTTCTAGATCATCTTTAGCCGATTGATCTCCAGTATTTACATAAATATTGGCCAACAAAACAATTCTTTGGGAAAGCATTGAATTACGAGCAGAGACATCTACTTCTAAACTCTCATTGGTGTAAAGCCCTACAAGAGTGAGGACAGTAAATAATACTGCTCCAATAAGAATACCTCCCACCCAAAAGATGAGTTGCTTGATAGAAAATTGCTTAAAGTATTTCTCGATCATTATATTTTATCCCTAAAAAAGGTAGGTCGTTTTAAAAAGTGAGTAGATCAACTAGAGAGATAACGTTTAAATTCCTCAAATTGATACTTTTGATTAGATATAAATAGGCGTAAAATGTGTGCCAAATTTGAAGTTATACTCTTTAATCCAAAAAAAGAGCATGACAGAAGGAAAACTAATTCCATCCAACATGCTCTTTTAAAAAAAGGTATATAGGTAAATCTGTTTGATTTATTCTTCTGTAGAAGGTTTCTTATCCGATACTAAACCTACGCAGAATGACCCAATAATGAGTAAAACACCTGCGAAAGTAAGTAGGCCTACTGTATTTCCATCAAAGAAACTTGTAGCGATTGAACCTCCGAAAAGACCAGCGAAAATTTGAGGACCTGCAATAGTTACATTAAAAATGCCCATGTACAATCCCATTTTTTCAGCCGGTAAGTTTTCTGCTAAAATACTGAAAGGCATTGCCAAGATAGCAGCCCATGCCATACCTACACCAATCATAGGAATAAGTAACATGTACTGATCGTGAATATAACTGATACTTACTAAACCAATACCACCACAGATTAAAGCACCTGAGTAAACTGCTTTTCTGTTTAAAGTTTTAATTAGGATTGGCATCGCAATAGAGAACAATGCAGCCGCTAAACTGTAAGCAGCGAACATAATACCTACCCAGTCACCCGCTTCGTTATAAGCTTTTGATGTGGTGTCTGTGGTATCCCAAATGTGTTGAGCGATAGCAGGAGTAGAGTACACCCACATAAAGTAAAGTGCTACCCAAGAACATAATTGTACTGCTGCTAATTGTATCATTACTTTAGGAGACCCTAATAGAGTATCAATAATATTAATATGTGTTTTGTCTCCATTTTGAGATTTAGCTTCTAGATCAACATTGTTATACTCTGCATATTCTTTTGGAGGATACTCTTTTGTTCTCATTGCTGTCCAAATCACCGTCAAGATTAACGTTGCTCCACCAATGTAGAATGACCAAACTGTTGAATCAGCTACTTTTTGACCTGCAGCAGTATCCGGTTCGTTAGAAACGCCCCATGCTGTTAGTATAAATGGTAATGCTGAACCAATTACAGCACCAGTGTTAATCAAGAATGATTGAACTGAATAACCTAAATCTCTTTGTTTATCGTTAACCATATCACCAACTAAAGCTCTAAAAGGCTGGAAAGTGATATTGAAAGAGGCATCCATAATTAATAGCATAATGGCACCAAAAATCATTGGAGGTAGAAATGCTACAAAAACTTCAGAATTCGGCATTAAGAACATCGCCAATGTTGCCATAATTGCACCACCCACAATGTAAGGAATTCTACGTCCAAGTCTGTTCCAAGTAAAGTCTGAAGCACCACCAATAATTGGTTGAATAATAATACCCGCAATAGGAGCCGCTAACCAGAAATAGCCCAAGTGATGCACATCTGCACCCAAAGCTTGTAAGATTCTACTCACGTTACCATTCTGTAAGGCAAATCCAAATTGTACACCAAGGAAACCAAAACTAAGGTTCCAAATTTGCCAAAAGGATAAATCGGGTTTAGGAGTTTTATTTGACATATAAGTTATCTTCGATTATTTAATTTCATACAAGAGGTAGAATCTTTTTTTCCTATCTCTAATGACAAATATAAAAATGTAAAAGAAACAATTATGATAACTTGGCGATTGATTTTGATGATTTTTGATAAAAAAATATTGCAATCGGTTGTAATTTTATAAACAAAAAAAGTCCCTACCTTTTAAAGATAGGGACCATCAAAATATTTTTTGAGAAGATTATGCTCCAGCCGCTTTTTGCTTGTTTTTACATTGGCTTGGATCTTTACCGCAGTAGCTACAAGATTTACCTTCTGGATTTAGAAATGGGCTTTGAGAAGCACAAGTACCTTCAAATTTTCCATCTTTCTTGAAAATCAGTTTAACTGACATCAAAATAAAGAATAGACCAAAAATGCCTACACCTAATAAGAAAGTTTCCATATGATTTATATAGTTATTTGTCTTTAGAAGACGGTGTAATTTTTTCTTTTGTTATCACAAATGTAATGAAATGTTTATGGGAAATGATGATAATTGACAGATAATCATCAGAACTTACTAACAAATTAACAAATGTTCATGTGTTTTTTTGTTCTTTAAGCTCCCAAAAGAGTATTTGATGTGACCATAGAAAGAACAAAACAAACTTAACTATTTCATCTTAGGCAAAGTAATATGATACTTAATGGCTAGAATTCGAATCGAAATGACGGAAAATACACTTGCCCAAGTAGTTATATTGTCCGCTAAACCTAAGTAGGAAAGGAGTACAAAAATAATCCCGCCCACTATACAAGCAGTGGCATAGATCTCTTCTCTAAAAATTAGAGGGACCTCATTGCATAAAGTATCTCTAATAACACCTCCAAGTACAGCTGTAAATGTTCCCATAATAACACAAATAGCAGGAGATATCCCCATAAGCGATGCTTTTTCTACACCAATAAAAGTGAAGACACCTAACCCCATTGTATCGAAAAGAAATAGGGTAGTACGTAACCTGGTCACTATTTTTTTAAACAATACAGTACATGCTACCGCTCCTGTAATGACTAAAAGGTAATTGGTATCCATCGTCCAGAAAACAGGAGTACTGCCTAAAATGGCATCACGAACGGTACCTCCGCCAACAGCAGTAACACTCGCGACAAACAGTGCACCGAAAATATCAAATTTCTTTTCCGATGCGGCTAAAGATCCAGAAATAGCAAAAACAAACGTTCCTACTAAATCAAGAAAATAGATGAGAGACATGGTATGAATCCTTATTTATTTAAAACTGTTGCCACTCTTTGATAGACCATCTCTGGAGTGACTTCCTCCAAACAAGCATAGTCCTCTCTAAGGCAAGGTTTATTACCAAAGACCGAACAAGGTCGGCAAGGTAGTTCCTGAGTGGATAACTCTACGATATTCGCTTTATCTTGACCGTAGCCAATAAATCCAGCATAATGATGGGTGGCTCCCCATACCGACACCGTAGGCGTTCCTCTTAAGGAAGCCATATGCATATTGGCGGAGTCCATACTGACCATCACATCGAGATGCTCGATAATATCCAACTCTTCTTTTAATTTAATTTTTCCAGCAAGGTTAATGCTACCAGGCACTTGCTCCACACATTTATCCAAAAGCTTTGATTCTTCTCCAGGTCCACCGAAAAAGATCACTTTTGCATTTTCTTTTTCTTGAAGCAATTTAGCCAAAGCGACTGCTTTCACTTCTCCCCAAGCTTTGCCTTTGTGTTGAGCAAAAGGGGCGATGCCAATCCAAGAATTATTTTTTCCGCCTAAAAGCTCTAACTCTGCCTGGTTTAAAGCATCTGAAACCTTTGGACTTAATTGATGTGGAAGTTCTACCGTTAAACCAATTTTTCTGAAGACATCTGCATATCTTTCAGGCATTGGCCTAAGCGGTTGCATCACTTTATCTTTTGGTCTAGTAAGCTGTTTTTTGCCCTTACGTCCTTTATCAATTCGAACAACCTTAGTACCTGATGTTTGGAAAAAAGCATCCAAAATAAAAGTTCTTAATACGGAATGTATATCAGCTACTGCTAAAAAAGGACCTTGTGCCTGAAGCGATTTGTATAGATTTCTAAGTCCTTTAAAGCCGTTATGTTCCCCGTTTAAATCAGCTCCAAAAAAGGTTAACCTAGGAATATTTTCGAAAAAAGGCTTTAGAAACGGACGAGAAACCATAACGATTTCGGTATCCGGATTCTGCTTTAAAACCTCTTTAAGCACTGGAACGGTCATAGCCACATCGCCCATTGCTGAAAATCGAAATGCTAGAATTTTTTTTGACATGAAATAAACAGAATGTTGATAAACTTTAGTAATTCTAAGGTTAGACCATTGAAAAGCATAACCCGTCATAAAAATAAAAAGTTGTTTCCAAATACAAAGAGTAATATGAAAACAACTTTTAAAATAATCCTTATTAGAGGATCTATATCATATGATAAGGGAGGATTATTTACCTTCCTTATAAAGTACAGGGTTTAACGAAGGATCGTTGTACATTTTCATTTGCTTGTACACCTTCATGTATTTTTTACCTGCTGCAATATCATTTACTAATTCTTCGATAGCAGTTGATAAATCAACTCTTTGCTCCAAAAGAATATCCAATTTAGCTTGACAAGCTTCTTTGTGCTCAGGAGTAGCGTTTTCACGGTTTACTTCCTCTTGCATATGATAAATTTTCAAAGCAAGAATAGATAAACGGTCAATAGCCCATGCAGGAGACTCAGTATTGATACTTGCTCCATCTACCGCTGCAACATCTTTATATTTTTCCAAGAACCAACTGTCGATATATTCTACAACATCTGTTCTTTCTTGGTTAGAAGCATCAATACGTCTTTTGATTTTCAACGCTTCATCTGGATTAATTTGAGGGTCACGGATGATGTCCTCTAAGTGCCATTGCACAGTATCGATCCAGTTTTTAAGATATAATAGGTGTTGGATATCTTCCTTATCAAATGGGTTTTCGATAGGAGTATCTACGTGGTCTTTTATATGATAAGTATCGATGCTTTGTGCAAAGATTTTATTACAATTTTCTGTAAACTGCATAGATGCTTTTGTTTGTTATCTATAAATTTTCACAAAGATAGAAAAATGCATTAAGCATTCATCATTCTTTGTCTATTCGCTTCAAAAATGATGATACCGGCTGCAACACCAACATTCAATGAACTCACTTTACCTGTCATTGGAATTTTAGCCAATTTATCAGAGATATGAATTAATTCGCTATTGATACCGTCTTCCTCAGAACCCATAATAATAGCTGTTGGTCCTTCCAAATCGATGTAGTACACATCTTTAGAACCTTTCTCAGTACAAGAAACTAACTGAAGTCCTGCTTCTTGAATCTCAATTACTGTTTGAGTTAAATTGTCAACTCTTGCTACAGGAATATGGTTTAAGGCACCTGCTGATGTTCTTACAGCATCACTACCAATTTGTGCAGAACCTTTCTTAGGGATCACAATTAAATCTACTCCGGCACATTCCGCCGTTCTAGCGATGGCACCAAAGTTTCTAACATCAGTTACTCTGTCTAAAACCAGAACTAAAGGAACTTTACCTTCTTCGTAAGCAGTAGCAATTACATTTTGAGGATCCACATAGTCGATGGCTGGAACGAAACCAATCACCCCTTGGTGGTTCTTAGAAGTAATACGTTGTAATTTTTCTTGAGGAACACGAGAAACCACGATACCTGCTTTGTTGGCCATTTTATGAATTGCCGCCACAGACTCGTTAGATGAATCTCTTTGAATAAATAATTTCTCGAATTGTTTTCCTGCTTCTAAGGCCTCGAAGATCGGCTGAATACCATACATGATATCTTCAGCATTTGTTTTTGGACGTGGTGATCTTCTAAAATGATTCTTTTTATTATTATCGTACATAATATTGTAATGAACTTGGAAATGAACCCAGCACATAACTCTAATTGCACTTGGTTCCACATGCAAAGGTAATGGAAGAATTTAACAACTGATTAGAATAGTTGTAAACTTCTCATAATCATTTTATAAAAGGAGTGTTTTTTTTAGTTTACTTCATCATGTTGCTCACAAACATCGAATTGTGACATATCTTCTCTACCATTTGCAGAAATTTCGTCGTAGTTGCTTTGAATATCTGTTACACGGAATAACTCATCGTAATAGTACTCCCAGATTTCGTTATTTTCTTTATCTAAAGAAGGGACTCCCCAATTGGTAGAAGTCATGATACTGTTTCTATACAGCTTACCGTGATACTCAAGTTTACCATTTCCTCTATGGTGATAACCTAATAGTGCATGACATAATTCATGAGATACTGTAGAAAGCATCGCAGCTTCATCTCCATTCATATATTTCTTCCAATTCTTAGAAGTTTTATTGATGTTGACATTACTAGTCATTGGGTTACCCTTACCATTAATGCCTGAATAAGATGTTGTATGGATGGTGACTTTTTTATTTTTAAAGAAGACATTTCTTTTTGATGCCTCTTGAATATATCGATCGACCATAGGCTTTAATTTTAAAGCGTCTTGATCTTTGTATTCCACATTAACTTCATCAGCGGGAACGTGTTCGTCTAGTAAAACACATGACTGGAGGGAAACAAATAGCAGGAGTATGAATAGTAAGCGATGTTGCATGAGAGATATATAAATTATTGTTCTTATATATCTATTAACTCAAGACCAGCACATTAGATCGCAATTGTTAATACTTGTTCGGTTAATACGTTTTAACACAATTTAAAGGTTGTCGCAAAAGTCAATTATAAGCTGATAAGCCCCTTTAAAGTTACTTAAAGGCAAGGGAGTCCGATCGTTGACATCGTGATAATGAGTCCATGATTTTCCCATTAAATAAAAGAAAAATGAAGGTACTCCTGCTTCGCTGAAGAAATAATGATCAGAGTTAGCTGCTTTTCCTCTAGATTGTATAGAAGACAGATAATTGGCCTCCTTATTTAACGAGTCGAGTAATTGATATTGTTCCGTATATACTTTTCCATTCACGGCCATCATGCCGTCTTCACCAGTGCCAAATAAATCTAGATTCACTAGAAATTTGATTTGATCCAGAGGAATAAGTGGATGTTCGACATAATATTTAGAACCAATTAAACCTACTTCTTCACCACCAAAAGCAATAAAAACAATGGATTTTTCTGGAGGATTTTGTTGGTAATGTTTAGCAATTTCTAAAAGCATTGCCACTCCAGAAGCATTATCATTTGCTCCGGGGAAGTAGGTCTTCTTGCCTATACCACCAAGATGATCATAATGTGCTGTGATGAAGATGTATTCTTCAGGAGATTTTGTTCCGTTAATCACTCCAATTACATTTTGCGACTTGTATTGTGGTTTCATCAACCCCAAAATATCTAAACTTAGTTCTTTATTCTCCTTTTTGATCTTCTCTTTTAGTACAAAAAATCTAGGTTGTGGCATTTGATATTGTGATATCCCAGAGGTTAGTTTTTTATCTACTAACACGATAGTAGCATTGGCTTCCATCATTTTAGGAAAAAGTAAACGACCCCAGCTCATTTTATTTTGCTCATGTTTTTGATCATAGACTAAAACGAGACCAGATAAATCTTTTTTCATAAACTCTTGTTGGGCTTCTTTATCAGAAAATATGTCCTCGTTGAGGAAATGGATTTTTCCTGTTGATTTTCCAGAACCACTGTCAGACGCAGGTATATAATCTTTTCCTAAAACTAGAGATGTGCCATCCACTTTTAAACTGACATTTTGTGGGAAGGTATTTACATCAAAAGAAAAATCTTGATAATAATTTTCATGATTTAAAGCACGAAGACCAAGTTTAGAAAATTGCATTTGAATAAAATGTGCCGCTTTCTGATCTCCATTTTTTACATAACCTCTACCGAACAATTGCTTGCTGCATAAATGCTGAATGTTTTTATTCACCTCATCCATATTTTGCCCATAACCACAGATTGTCGTTATAAACATTATGAATATCAATAAGTTTAATTTAATAGAAGCCATATCACTTAGATTAAAAAAATATGAAAAATACCACCCTATAAATTTAATTTTTAAAATCTTAATTCTTAATTTATTACTACCAAAAACGCAGAAATAATTAAATCATTGAAATAAATAATCAAGAATTAAAGGTCTCTGCCTTGATTTCACTTACTAACTATACCTAAACACATGATTCAAGATATTTTTGAAACACAAAAGATGATCGAAGATTCGGTCAGGAAATTTGGAGAAAAACACATTGCTCCCTTCAGAGAACAATGGGACGACGACGAACACTTCCCTAAAGAATTATTCCATCAAATGGGTGAATTAGGGCTCATGGGAGTGCTAGTTCCAGAAATGTATGGAGGCTCAGGATTAGGCTATCATGCTTATGTTTCTGCTATTGCCGAATTGGCTTACTTCGATCCGGGTATTGCATTGTCCATGGCAGCACACAATTCATTATGTACTAATCACATTTTGATGTTTGGAGACGATGCCCAAAAGCAAATGTGGTTACCTAAATTGGCAACCGGAGAATGGATCGGTGCATGGGGACTCACAGAACCCAACACAGGATCTGATGCTGGTAACATGATGACTGTCGCTGAAGATAAAGGCGATTATTGGTTATTGAATGGAGCCAAAAACTTTATCACTCATGGTAAAAGTGGAGATATTGCTGTGGTGATGGCAAGAACCGGTGATAAAGGTGATAAGCATGCGATGACTGCATTTGTAGTAGAACGAGGTACCGCAGGTTTTGAAGCCGGTCGTAAAGAAAAGAAATTGGGTATGCGTTCTTCAGAAACGACCGAAATGATATTTACCGATTGTAAAGTACCTAAGCAAAATGTACTTGGCAGGGTAGGAGAAGGCTTTGTACAGGCTCTGAAAATTTTGGATGGTGGTAGAATTTCTATTGCTGCATTGGGATATGGCATAGCTAAAGGTGCTTTAAAATGTTCGATTGAATATGCACAAGAAAGAGAACAATTCGGAAAGCCTATTGCTCATTTTCAGGGAATCTCTTTCAAGTTGGCGGATATGGCTACAGAAGTGGAGGCGGCTTATTTATTGATCAAAGAAGCGATTGAAAAGAAAAATCGTGGAGAGGATATCAATAAGGCTTCAGCAATGGCAAAGTACTATGCATCTGAAGTGGCTGTTCGTACTTCAAACGAGGCAGTACAAATTTTTGGAGGATATGGTTTTACCAAAGACTATCCTGTCGAAAAATATTACCGAGATAGTAAACTTTGTACTATTGGAGAAGGAACATCAGAAATACAGAAGTTAGTTATAAGTCGATGTCTTTTTAAATAAGAAAAGTGATTAAATACAAAAAGGTTGTTTTATAATCAAATGGTTTAACGTACTGACGTTGCATTGCAACGTCTTGTTGACCACATTATAAAACAACCTTTTTTATATAATTAGGGTAGAGATTTTTAACTACCCTTTTTTCTATGCAATTCTTTAGAATTCTAATTCATCTTTTGGCATCACTAAGGCAGCGACTACATAAATTAGAATTGGAGATCCGACACCAACTACAGTTGCAATTGCAAATCCTAATCTTGGTAATACAGGGTCGATGTTAAAGTAGTTTGCAATACCACCACATACACCTGCTACGACGGAATTTCTTGTTGATTTTACGAGTTTTCTTGACATGTTATTAAAATTTATTCTAGTAATTTGACACTTATGTAAATATACGTGAATTTGACTGAAAAGGATGCATTTTTATAGCTTATCTTACTAAGAATTCAATAGTTTTTACTTTCATATGGTTAACATCAAATACATTAATTTTTAGGATTTAAAGAGGGTGGTTTTGCTTTTCAAACGGAATAATCAAATATGCTTAATATTCTTTAAAAATTAACTATTAACACTGTATACTTAGCAATGATTGTTAAGATTATTGGGAGATGTTTTTATAGCATGATATTTTTATATCAATATAAATTCCAAAAGGGTAATCTATTCAATACAACTATTCAATATGTTCATCATATTTTTTGGAATTTAAAAACTAAAATTGATCTAAAATAAAGTAAATGAGAAAGTTCGGCCGTCAATCGAATATTAAAAAACAGCCAATTCCAAAAGTATATTATGTGGGTTTTGCTTTTATAACGATAGTGTTCATTTATGCTTCAGTCAAAAAATATTTCATTTCAAAAGAAATAAATGAGTGTGGAATTATCACTAAAGCTAAAGTGAGTAATTACAGGGTGAGAAAAACGAAAGTAGCCTATTATTATAATTACCAAGATGAGTCGCTTACTAATTATTCAGGGAAAGAGACAAGATTAAAAAAGATACCAAATCTTGAAAAAGGAGGACACATTTACATAGTTTATCCATGTTCTGATCCATCAAAAAGTACTTTCCTTGAAATTGATAATTCATTCAGATTAGCATCAGATTCTCTATTGGTAAGAGCGTATGCTAAAGAGCATAATTTGAGGATGCTTGAGTAAATGAAGTTGGAGATACAAACTAGTTAGCTAAAGGATTTAATAATTAAAATGAGTAAAAAAAAGAGAAAAAAGAAGGAAGCACCTGATTTTAGTGAAACGTATACTTTAGCAGGTATTATTGTAATCTTAGTTACAGGAGTATTAATACACGAACATTACAAATTAAAGGCAGTAGAAGAATGCGGTGTAATAACAATTGCTCATGTGAAAAAAAAAGGATACAATAAGGGGGTCAAATATTATTATTACTATTATGATCATAATAATAATAAACATGAATCTAGTAAGCGTGGTTGTTCTAAAGAAAAAACCAAACCTAAAGTCGGTGGAAAAATATATATCATGTATCCATGTAATGATCCTTCTTGGAGTGCATTTGTACCTATAGGAAAGAAATGCAGCTTAGCATCAGATTCTCTGTTGGTAAGAGCGTATGCTAAAGAGCATAATTTACACTTACTTGAATAATCTTTATTCAATCAATTTAGATATAATAATAAGTATAGAAGGGTTGGTAAAGAAAAACACAAGACCATCACATTATTAATTGATTTATTATGATGGGGATACTGAGCCAATTGGAGGATCTATCTTCAGTTGAGAAAAGAAATCACCCCATATAATTTCAGTATCGAGTATCCACAAAGAGTAAGACATTATTGAATATTTTTTACCTCTTCAACAGTCAATCCTGTAGTCTCAGCTATTTGTTCAATCGTAAGATTGAGTTTAAGTAGGTTTTTAGCTGTCTCGATAGCCTTTCTTTTTTCACCAATTTCGATACCTTCTTCTTTTCCAATCTCAATCCCCTCTTCTTTTCCAATTTCAATCCCTTCTTCTCTTCCGATTTCAATCCCCTCTTCTCTACCTATTTCGATCCCCTCTTCTTTGGCAGTATCTAAAGAGTTATGCAAATCGCGATAGTATTTTAAAGAATCTTCATAGTTTAAAAGTTCAGATCTAGTCATTTTTGCGATAGCGGCTGTTTCAAAGAATGCATCAAAAATTTTACCTTTTAGTTCAGGAGGTCGTTTATCAAGAGAGGCTAAATTTTTAATTACGTAGAGCCATTTATCAAACTTTGTTTCTAATTCAGATAATTTTTTATTGAAATTCGGCATAGCCAAATACGTAAATGTAAGCTTGTCATAGAATATTTTTTGTGTATCTATATCAGTCAGCTTTACATCGTATCGGTATTTGTTTTTTCCTTTATCATCTTCAAAAATAAAATCAAGAATTGCGACAGTATAAACGGCTTTTAATTCATAATTCCACTCGGAACCTTTTTTAGCTTGTTCTTGGATGGGGAAAGTTGAATAATACAATGCCCTGTCTTTAAAGAAATTTTGTTTGGTTTTTTGAAGCTCGACTATAAACTTTTCACCTCTTTCATTTTCGCAGTATAAGTCAAAAATCGCTTTTCTATCGACTTCACCACTACCTAAATGTTCATTCTTAAGATAAGTCATCGACTTAATCTCTCCTTCTTGTTCACGAAGTAGTTCATTTAAGAAGTCCATTAAAATAGCTTTACTTGGTTCTTGTCCAAAAAGACGTTTAAAACCAAAGTCGGTAAAAGGATTGATGTACTTTTCTTGCGTCATTTTTCTTTATTTTATACAAATGTACGAAAATACCCTACATATTTATAAAGTTAAGAATCAGTGCTATAATTCCTACTTTCATTCATTTTAGTATGTTAAAAGCTTTATTTGATAACTAGATTACTAGAATTGAATTTATGAGATATAGCAAAAACAAAAAAGGCTTCAGAAAATTCTGAAGCCTTATTAGTTGCAGAGAGTGAGGGATTCGAACCCCCGGTACCTCGCGGTACAATGGTTTTCAAGACCACCGCATTCGACCACTCTGCCAACTCTCTGTATCTTTTGACGTGTGCAAATATGCACGGTTGATTTTAATTTTCCAAAGACTTAATCCATAAAAAATACAAATAAAATTAAATTATTTTATCTGAATTCTTCTGGAGGATTGGCTTCCGACCATAATTGTGCTTCCTCTATAGTTGTATTGATCTGGAAACCAATAAGTAAGATCATGGCGATGGTGAAAACCCAACCCATCATTCCCATAAAGGCACCCAAGGAACCGTAAAGGATATCGTAAGAATTAAAGGTGTCTAAATATATTCCAAATAGGAGGGAGACCAAAATGGACAAGGTGGTCGCCACAATAGATCCAGGAGTGAAGATCTTTTTCTTCAGCTGATCACTTGGAGCGTACCTAAAAATCATCACAATATTGAAGAAGAACATCAATACCACAATAAGGAATCGAAGGATTAGTAAACTATAAATAGTAAACTGGTTATTGAGGAAACCGTGTTCATGTAAATATTCTAAGGAATGCTTTCCCCAAATAAGCAGTAATGAGGAAGCACATAAAGTAAGCAGAAATAAGAGAGTAAGGTTTAAAGCCGTCATAAACTGCATCGGATAGCTTCTCTTATCTTCTAGATGATAACAACTATTGAAAGCATTCATAAGTGTTCTCATACCCGTAGTAGCCACATATGTTGCACCAATAAAACCAAACGATAGAAATCCACCTCTCGACCTGCCCTTTAAATCTTGTATTGGTCCTTCAATGGCCTGATACACGTAATGAGGCAAAATCTCTTCTCTAAAAATCTGAAGAATGCTATCGAATTGATCGAATGGTATATATGAAATTAGGGTGTAGAAGAAAATGATAAATGGAAGCATGGCCAAACTAAAGCTAAAACCAATGGCTTGTCCCCTTTGCAATAAATCATTTTGATCTACTCTATGAATCAAAGCTTTACCAAAAGTATAAAAAGAGACTTCAGTGTGAGGTACTCTAGAAGAATTTAATTTTTCTTTTAGCTTTTGATAACGATCGTGATTTCGGATCTTATTATGTAATTTATTTTTACTCACTTAAGCTTCTGTTGGTTCAACAAAAAACGGTGCAATGAGCTCCAAAAACTTTTGTGGAGCACGGCACGGTCTGTAAGTATCTTTACTCATAAAGGCTAGTTTTGTCCAACCCGTATGTAACAACTCATTGTCTTGGTTGTATATCTCGTATTCAAATTGAAGTTTTACTTTCGGCAACTCCAATAATTTAGTGCGAATAGTGATTAAATCATCATATTTCGCAGGCTTTATATATTTCGAGAAGTTTTCTAATACAGGGAGCATCACTCCATCTTCCTCCATCTCCTTATAGGTCATGCCTAAAGAACGAATAGATTCCGTTCTTCCGATCTCGAAAAACTTCGCATAATGACCATAATAAACAAATCCCATTTGATCTGTATCTGCATAACAGATCCTTAATTGTGTTTCGTGAGTGAACATCTTTCAGCTTTTATTATCATCCTTTGATGAATGAAAAAATAAATTTCAACAAACAAAGGCTTGTAATCCACAAAGATACAATATTTTGATTGAGAGGCTTAAAAGTACACTTATGATTAACGCTATTTAATGATAAACAACAGTAATAAATATGATTTATAATTCCATTGTCAAAGGGATAGGAATAAAAAAAGCATTACCCAAAAGAAATGAGTAATGCTTATATAGTTATCAGAATATCTGATATTGATTTCTAATTATTGAGCAAAGAAGTCTTTCATTCTTGAGAAGAAGCTCTTACGCTTTTCTTCTTTGTGCTCGTGAGAAGGATTAAAGTTCTTCGATTCTTTTAATTTCTTCAGAAGTTCTTTTTCCTCAGAAGTTAATTTCACTGGAGTAAATACTGATACATGAATCAGTTGATCACCTACTCCATAACCGTTGATATCTCTAATACCTTTACCTCTTAGTCTTAATACTTTACCACTTTGTGTACCAGCATCAATTGGAACTTTAACACTACCGGTTAAAGTAGGAACTTCTACTGTTGTACCAAGAGCTGCATCAGCAAAGCTAAGATGTAATTCGAAATGGATATTTTCTCCATCTCTATGAAGGTGTTCATCTTCGATGGCTTCAATCACAATCAAAAGATCTCCAGCAACTCCGCCACCTTTAGGCATGTTACCTTTTCCTCTCATAGAAAGTTGCATTCCATCATCTACCCCTGGAGGGATATTGATAGATACTTCCTCTTCAGTATATACTCTACCTTCACCTCCACAGCTATCACACTTGTGTTTGATGATTTTTCCTTCACCATTACATGTAGGACAAGTAGAATTAGATACCATTTGACCCAACATGGTGTTGACTACTTTTTGTACCTGACCAGAACCGTGGCAAGTATTACAAGTGGTCATTTCTGTACCGTTTTTCGCACCAGTACCGTTACATGCTTCACAAGAAGTATAGCGCTTAATGCGGACTTTCTTTTCCACACCTTGAGCCATCTCTTGAAGAGTCATTTTAAGCTTGATTCTTAAGTTAGACCCTTTACGTTGACGTCTTCCGCCACCGCCGCCGCCGAAGAAGTCGCCGAATGGGCTTCCTCCACCACCGCCGAAGATATCACCGAAGTGGCTAAATATGTCTTCCATATTCATACCACCTCCACCGCCGCCGAATCCGCCAGATCCGTCGAAAGCTTGGTGACCAAAGCGATCGTATTGTGCTCTTTTTTGGTCGTCACTTAAAATCTCGTAAGCCTCTGCAGCTTCTTTGAATTTTTCTTCTGCTTCAGTATCCCCAGGGTTTTTATCTGGGTGATATTTAATGGCTACTTTACGGTAAGCCTTTTTAATTTCTCCTCCTGAAGCATCTTTAGAAACGCCGAGTACTTCGTAAAAATCTCTTTTAGACATCGTTGTGTGTTTTCTTATTGTCCTACAACTACTTTCGCGTAGCGGATCACTTTATCGTTTAGGATGTAGCCATTTTCTACCACATCAACGATTTTATCTTTAAATTCTTCTGTTGGTGCTGGAATTTGAGTGATTGCATCATGGTAGTCAGTATTCAACTCTTTACCAGTAGCATCTTCCATTTGCTTTAATCCTTGACCTTCTAGTGTTTTCAACATTTTATCTTTGATCATCACTACACCATCAAGTACTTGTTTTACTTCCTCATTATCTGATTTTGTATTGGCAATTGCTCTTTCGAAATCATCAATAGTAGGAATAATAGCGTTCATCACTTTCTCACTACCCGTTTTTTGCAACGTTAATTTCTCTTGAGAAGTACGTCTACGGAAGTTGTCGAACTCAGAGTAAAGACGAAGATATTTGTCTTTCATTTCTGCTAGTTCTTGTGATAATTTGTCTACCTCAGAAAGTTCTTCAGAAGCTTCCTCAGCTGCTTCTTCTTTAGTTTCTTCAGTTGTATTTTCAGAAGCAGTATCCTCAGTAGTTTCTTGAGACTCCTCAGTTACTTGCTCTTCTTTATTTTCAATATTGTCTTGTTCTTTATTTTCTGCCATTTTCGTAATTATTTCTTGGTTGAAATACACAATCCGTTTTTATCAACAATATTGCCAACTAACATTCTGGGTCATTTTGTCGGCATTTTACTGACAAAGGTGAGATTCTAAGGAGTTATCTTTTTCGAATTGTAAAATTCAACTGAAAAATTGTCATAAAAAAATACCTTGATGAAGTTTAACAACGTCAAGGTATTATCTGATTATTTATTGTTGAATCCTTTCGTAGGGACGTTGCACTGCAACGTCCGTACACTATTATGCATTCAATTCTGATAACGCCAACCAAGCCATCAAACCAACACCAATTTGCAAGGCATCTTCGTCGATATCAAAAGTTGGAGTATGTACAGAAGAAACAATGCCTTTTTCCTCGTTTCTAGTACCCAAACGGTAGAAACAAGCATCCATTTCTTGAGAGTAGTAAGAGAAGTCTTCAGCAGCTAACCAAATGTCTAGATCAACTACATTTTCTTCACCTAAATACTCGATGGCAGCGGCTTTATTACGTCTAGTTAATTCGGGTTCGTTCACCAAGAAAGGATATCCTTTTTGGATGTCCATTTCTACAGAACCGCCCATACCTTCTGCTATGCCTTCAGCAATTTTAGTAATTCTTTCGTGTGCTTCCATTCTCCATTCTTCGTTCATGGTACGGAAAGTACCTTGCACTTTTACTTCGTTAGGAATCACGTTGGTAGCACCAATTGCTCTTACATCTCCAAAAGATAAAACTGATGGGATTTTTGGAGCAGCGTATCTACTCACAATCTGTTGTAATGCCACAATAATATGCGATGTGATTACCACAGGATCTATATTTTTTTCTGGCATTGCACCGTGTCCACCTTTACCTTTTACGGTAAAGTAGATCTCGTCGGCACTGGCCATATACATTCCTTCTCTAAAACCTACTTTACCACAATCGATAAATGGCATAACGTGTTGACCAATAATCTTTGTAGGTTCTGGGTTTTGTAAAGCACCATCTTTGATCATCAAAGAAGCACCTCCAGGTAGTTTTTCTTCACCCGGTTGGAATATCAATTTAATAGTTCCCTCGAACTGATCTTTGATGGAGTTAAGAATTCTTGCAGCACCTAATAATGATGTTGTATGTACATCATGACCACAAGCGTGCATTACTCCTTCATTTTTCGATTTGTAAGGAACATCGTTGGCTTCAGTAATTGGAAGTGCATCCATATCACCTCTTAAGGCAATCACTTTTTTGTCTGGATTCTTTCCTTTGATCAAACCAACTACACCAGTTTTAGCCACACCTTCTTGTACTTCAATGCCATAACTTTTTAGTTTTTCCACCACAAATTTAGCGGTCTCAAATTCTTGATAAGAAAGTTCTGGATTGGCGTGAAGATGATGTCTGTTGGCTACAATCTCTTCTAAGTTTTCTTGAACTAATGCTTTTATTTGATCTTTTAGACTCATGTCAAACGATGTGGTATATTGATAAATCCTTAATTAATGTAAATGGTAATTAGGGAATTGATATAAATTTTGATACAAATTTAATGAATTAATAATAACGGAGTGTTAATTCAAGTTTGTTATTCTATCTCCTTGTATTTTTTGCAGCATTTCTCGCCGGAATTACCGAGGCGAGTAATGTAATTGTAGTGACGGTGATACAGATGATAAGAAAATCTTGCCATCTCGTTTCTACGGGATAAGCATCAAGAATACCGTTGTTGGCACCGGTGCTAATCCATTTAAATTTCTCTTGAATAAAGCAGAATGTGTAACCTGAAATCAACCCAAAAATAGCTCCTGATACCGCCACTAAGCTACCTTCAAAAACAAAGATTTTACGGATCATTCCATTCGTCGCTCCCATAGACTTTAAGACATTCATATCGTCATTCTTTTCTATAGAAAGCATTGCTAACGCAAAGAATACGTTAAATGAGGCAATACCTAGAATAAGGGCAAAAGTCCCATACGTAAAGAACTTTTCAATTTTTAATGCTCTTAAAACTTGTGACTGTTGTTCCGGTCGAGTTTTAATGGTGAATTTATCACCAATTCTGTCAATTAGTAATTTCTTTACGTGGTGGGCATTGTACCCGTCCGCTACTTTTATTTCTAGCCCTGTTCTTAAATTTCCATAGTTCAATAATGAGTTAGCAAATTTAATAGGAACGATCACAGTAGATTGATCAAACTGAGGTTCGGCCACAAAGACACCTCCAGCTTGTATGATTTTTTTATTGAATGCTTTGGCAGGGTCTAAAGAAGATTTTCCTTTTCTTTTCGGATACCAGAATTGGAGGGGATACATACTGTCTCTAAGCCTCAACCCGAGTTCTTGATATACTCCCGAACCGACCAATGCGTATTGATTGTCGTTATTAAAAAGAGTATTGGTGCCTAATACAACAGTAGTATCAATTTGTGTTTGAATTGCAAAATTATCGCTTACACCTTTCATGTTGACGACTTTCTGCTTGTTGTTGTATAAAATTAGGACTTTATCTTCAATCACTTCAGTAATTGCTTCTACTCCCTCAATTTCTTCAATTTTATTTCTTAATGTCCACTCGTAAGGAAAAGATTTACCAACAGTGGCTTCAATTTTTAGTTCGGGATTGTGTCGATTAAACATTCCTGTCAGCGTTCTTTCCATACCGTTAAATAGGGAAAGCACAATCACCAAAGCGGCAGTACCGAAGCCAACACCTACCATAGCAATGTTAGATAAGGTCTGAATAAAGTTTTGACGAATAAACAGTTCCGCCATACCTTTATAGGTTTTACGAATTCTTTTTGGAGAGAAAGTAAACAAGACACCAATAGCCTTCCCAAGAAAGATCACAAGCCCAAAAGACATTTGCAACACTAAAGTCAACAACATCAAAGGTATATTCTTGATGTTTCTTTGTGAAAGGAAATACCTTTTAGATATAAAAAATGGAAGTCTAAACTTTGACATCAACACAATTAATTTCCACTTCCTGTATTTTAGGAAGTTTTAGAGTTCAAATTACCACAAAGTTAAGCTAAGAGATGAAATCTCAACACAATTATTGAATTACTTCTATTAAACTTTTTAAAAAACTAGACTTTACCTATAAGATGAAGGTTATTTTATGCTATATATTTTATCAGATAGGAGTGATTTTTAGAAATTAAAGATATTACGTTTTACTTTTGCGAATGAAAACGAGGGGAGAAATGATCATTGTAGAACGGTTATCCTGATCATGTTAGTCATCTGATTTAGATATATTCAGATGAAAAACAAGTAACCGACAACAATTGAAATAGATTGTATTTCACTATGCATAAAAAAATACTTACAATATTATTAATTTTTCTTTCAGGACAATTGTTCGCTCAAAATGCTAGAAGCTTTTGGAAGTTGTCTAATAAAGGAGAATACGAGAAAATCTATAAAAAGCTTATCAAAGAAAATGGGGAGTTGGACGAAAGTGCCTCTTTAAATTATGTTTGGGGACTTTATTATATTCAAAATAAAGAGGTCTATAATTTAGATACTGCTTATAAATTCCTACAAACGGCAGATACTTTATGGAGAAATGCGAACGACGATTTAAAAGAAGAGTTCATCAAACAATATGTGAATAACGACTCTATTAAAACATGGATTACCTATGTCGAAGCTACTGCCTATAAGCAAGCGAATAGCCAAAATACGGAAGAAGCGTTTGTAACCTATGTTCAGAAATATCCTCATTCTTTAATCTTGCCTCAAGCTATTCATAAAAGAGATAGTCTGGGATTTGAAAATGCTAAAAGAACGCATACTTACGAGTCGTATGAACTGTTTTTAAGAAGTTACCCTGATGCCAAGCAAGCTGCTGTTGCTTTGGAACGATACGAAAAGCTAGTTTTCCAGCACAAGACCAAAGATGCCAACGAGAAATCTTTACGCTTGTTCTTGATGGAACATCCAAACTCTCCTTATAAAGAGGAGGTAGAAAGGGATTTGTATTGGATACTCACTAAAAATAAATCAAAAGTAGCTTACGAGTATTTTATCCGTGATTTTCCCTCATCTAAACTGGCAAGTTCAGCTATTTTTCAATTGTTTTTGATGTCTGATGATAAGAAATCAGTACTTGAGACTTATGCAGATTGGGGACAAAATGATTACTACAGCAAGCTTTTACAAGATAAAGACTATACTAAAATCCCCGTAGCGATTGATAGTAATGTTGGATTTATCAATACCTATGGTGCTCTAAAAATTTCTGCAAAATACAAAGAAGCTGATGCGACTTATAATTGTCATGGTACCAATGAATTATTTCTGTTGTTATCAGATTCTACAGGAAAAAGAGGACTTATTGACCGCTTTGAGAAGGTGATGATCCCTTTTCAATACGATCAAGTAGAATTTATTTCAAAAGGAATTTATACGGTGACATCAAATAACAAGGTAGGACTTTACTGTTTAGGAGAAGGCGAGTGGGTGCCACCTACTTACGATCAGATTATTCAGTTAAGCAGAAGATTGTATGGTGTTCGTATAAAAAATAGATGGGGTATAATATCTTCAGACGGTACACTTAAATTTCCAATAGAAGCAGGTCAGCTGATCCAATTATCAGAAAATAGAATGTTGGTAATGGAGAAGGGCCGTTGGGCAATGTACAGTGAAGACGATGTGTTTGAAGGGAAAATAAAGAGTACATCAGAAGATTTTGTCTATAATAGTTATAAGATTATAGACGATTCTTGGTTTCTCTTAAAACAATATCAAAAGTGGAGTTTATATACGCCTAACGGAGAAAAGTATTCTGATGCTTACGATGAAGTTAAAGATGTGAAAAAACACAACTTTTGGTGGGTAAGAAACGATAGTATATATGCAATGTTAAATTATCAGAATCAAATAGTGGTTGATAGTTTAAATTACCCATATGAATATGAAAAAGGTTTTATTTCTAAGGATAGTGCCGAATGGAAATCGTACAATTGGGTAGGAGATAGCTTGTTTAGAACCACTGCTGATACCATGTATTTCAATGGAAATACTGCAGATATTGTTTACGAGGTAAATAAGGAGACTTTTGTTCGATTTACTACTGGAACTGTTTGTGCTCTCGATAAATACAATGAGTGGAATGTGACTTATGTTCCACAAGATTCGGTTGAAGTTCCATTTATTGTGGCAAAATCTAAGAAAAATGGAAAATACGCATTGCTTAATGAAAAAGGACATCAGGTGATGACTCCGCAGTTTTCTTCGATGAGGATTGTAGAAAATGCAGTGGTAGCCAAATATGGCAACTTGATGTATCTCTATAATTTAGAAGGAAAAAGAATACTCAGTCAAGGTTTCGATGCAATTGAAGGTGATGGAAATGAGCTGAGTTTACGACTTAAAAAGAAGTTTGGATATTATAATACTCGAAACCAACATCAAATAGCACCTATGTTTGATGAGGCCATTGTCGCGACTACTTTAAGAAAGAAAGGGGTGGCTTTATGGCTAGGTCAAAAAGGAGGAAAGAAAGGACTGTTTGATATCAACAATGTAAAAAAAGCTTCTTTCTATTATGATGATATGCAGTTGCTACAATTAGATTCCTCAAAAGTATTTGTATTAGAGGATGAACAGTGGAAGTTGTTGGATGTATCGAAAAATGATATTCAGATGACTTGCGAGAAATATCAGATTATAGAAAAGGATAAAGATTCTTTTTGGTTGAAATATAAAAAAGGAGATAAATACGGGGCGTATCACTCTTTATATGGTGATATCATTTATCCGGAGTTTGAGGAGATAGATAATATAGGTACGTTAAAAGCACCAATATTTAAGGTTCAGCAATACATTAATCAAGCTCGCTTACATATTGTCATGTACATTAACACTAAAGGAGAGGTGATTTTTACCTCAATGTTGAACGAAGAGGGATATAATAAAATTAAGTGTCAATAAAGTGATATTAGAGATATGTAAACAAGATGCTGATAAAATGTGAAATAATTTAAAATGTAAGATAGGGTCTTATTAATTTCTCAAAAAAATATGTTAATAGTCAGTAAATTTATAAGCAAAAAAAAATATGCTGAATTTTATCATTGTTTTATGAGAGTAATATTTCCTAAATAGCGTTAAGAAACCGGGAGCCAATATTTATATGGGTTTTCGGGTACATCAATTAAATGTCAGTACTATAAGTGTGTGTATGATTTTCAATGAGGGCGGAAAATTAACGAACAATTAAATTAGTACAAACTAACATTCAAATAGGTCTCTTGGACTAATTACACCAAGAGAATAGGTAGTTAAGAATTAAGTTAAGATTATGAAAAAGAAAATATTACTTCTTTTTGTTATGCTCGGTTTAGGGTTGACAGTAGGAGTGTCACCTGTGTTTGCATCTGGAGGTGGACATCCGGAAGCTGCTCCATGGTCGGTAATCCCTTTTGCGGCTTTATTGATTATGATCGCAACAGGTCCTTTATTTTACGAAAAGTTTTGGCATCACAATTATCCAAAAGTTGCCGTTGGACTAGCTGCTATTGTAGTTGGTTATTACATTTTTGGATTGCACAATACACATGGTCCTATTCATGCTTTCTTTGAATATTTCCAATTTATTGCACTTTTATCTGGTTTGTATATCGCCTCAGGCGGTATTATGATTAATGTAGATAGAAAAGGAACACCACTAGCTAATACAATATTACTGGTATTCGGTGCTGTTATTTCTAACATTATCGGTACAACAGGTGCATCTATGTTATTGATTCGTCCGTTTATGCGTCTGAATCAAGAAAGAATCCAACCTTATCATGTAGTATTCTTTATCTTTATTGTAAGTAACGTAGGTGGTGCTTTAACTCCTATTGGTGATCCTCCATTGTTTTTAGGTTTCCTTAAAGGAGTGCCGTTTGAGTGGACTTTGATTCACTCAGTACCAATGTGGGCATTTACAATTGCAATGTTGGCGGTAGTTTTCTTCTTCTTCGATAGACGTTTTGTCAACAAAAAGAACTTGCTTTTTGATGAAGAAACAGAGAAAACATACTCAAATAAAATCACGATTACTGGTGCTAAGAACTTCGCTTGGTTAGCAGTTTTAGTAGCAGCAGTATTCTTCGATCCATCAAAAATCTCTTGGTTACCAGGTATTCTTCAAACACACGAAGGAATGTCAATTGGTTTCTTAAGTGATTTACAACACCATGAAGGAGCAACATTATTCTCATTCATCAGAGAAATTATTATGCTTTCAGTAGCATATTTATCCTATAAATTTGCTGATCAAAAAGCGATTAAAGGTAATGAATTCAACTTCGAACCAATTAGAGAAGTAGCATTTATCTTTATCGGTATTTTCGGTACAATGATGCCAGCCTTAGAATTAGTCGGTGGATTTGCAGCATCTGATGCAGGAGCACCTCTAATTACACACAATACACTGTATTGGGCAACAGGTTCATTATCTGGAATTCTTGATAACGCGCCAACATACTTGAACTTCTTAACCGCTGCAATGGCTTCTAAAGGAGCAGACATTAACAGTGCACAGCAAGTATTAGACTTTACGAATGGTATCGTCAATGGAGCACCGAATCATGAAGCACAATTAGAGTTATTAGCGATTTCTGTTGCAGCAGTATTCTTCGGAGCGATGACTTATATTGGTAACGGTCCAAACTTTATGGTGAAATCAATTGCAGAGCAATCAGGCGTTGAGATGCCATCATTCTTTGGATACATTTTAAGATACTCTTTACCAATCTTATTTAGTATCTTAATTGTAGTTTGGTTAGTATTCTTTGCTTTTGTGTAAGCGAGTTTAAAATATTCAAAAAAAACCTCTTGTATTCCATGCAAGAGGTTTTTTTGTATAACTTTTGATTATAGATTTTTAAAGGGTTTATTTTAGAAACAAGCTCTTCTAAGCCCATGATTGAAATCATGGGTTAATAAAGGTTGAATATATATCTACTGAAGTCGATATAAATTTGAGTTTTAACCTAATTTTGACAATACTTTAGTGTTGTCAAAATCAATTTATCACCAACCCATGATTTCAATCGTGGGTGTTAGCACTTTGAGAATAAAAATGTACAAATATACTTACCTACTTATTTTACTTTTTACATTATCATTCTATAGTTGTAGCACTGATAATGAAGAAACGATTCCAGATGTTTCATCTATTGAAGTGAATGTAGAAGTACGTCACCTTGAAGACGAACTATTCGCTTTAGAAACTAGAGATCAGATCGTGAAATATCTAGTGGAAAATCCAGAAATTGAGCAAAAGTATTTCCTTCAAGCAAGATTGTATCCTACAAGAGAAGTATTAGTAGAAGCATTATACGACTTCTTATCCAAGCCAGAAAACGATACGTTAAGAATGGATGCTAAAAACGTTTATGGCGATTTTGAAAAGGAAAGAAAGCAATTAGAAGATGCTTTTAAGTATATAAAGTATTACTATCCAGAATTTAAGGTTCCTAAGGTATATACAAGTGTATCAGGATTTGGAAATTGGGGTTTTGGTGGAGATGTTCTTGATTTCGGAGACATGATTGTGTTAGGTATTGATTACTTCACGGGACCAACTGCCACTTTTACTGTCCCAGAAACGCCAGGGTACATTTTAAAGCGTTATACACCAGAGTATATTGTTCCTTTTACTGTACAGATATTATCAAATCGTTTTAATCAGGTAAATGATAGAGATAGAACGGTTTTAGCTCAGATGATTGCCTGGGGTAAAGCTTACGAGTTCGTGGATAGAGCAATGCCGTACCTACCTGATACCATAAAGGCAGGGTATAGTAAAAGGGAGCTATACGAAGTTCAATATAATGAAGGATATATATGGAGTCATTTCGTAGAAAACGAGTTGTTGTACAAGTCAGAACGAATGACAGTAAAAAGATATGTAGATGATCGACCTACGACATCAGAGATTTCTGGCGATAGTCCCGGTAGATTAGGTCGATGGTTAGGTTGGCAAATTGTAGAAAGTTATTTAAGGAATAACAAGGAGCAAGATTTCGTCTCTTTGATGAAGGAAAAAGATGCTCGAAAAATTCTGCAAAAGTCTAAGTATAAGCCAAATAATCGTAAATAAATTTAATACTTTCTGTTGAAAGCTAAACAAATATTAGACTATATTAAATCCTCTTAAAGGATAGTGAGAACTCCAGTATTTATGGTTAATATTGGTCATCAAAATTGATCTCCAAACAAGGTTATAGCCTGAGTTCGTAGAACTTAGGCAGATAAGAATTTATTCAGTACTCAGGATATTATAATGTATAATAACCGATACTGTAAAGGTATTATTTATATCCTCGTTTACTGAGCCTCCCATCTTGATATTCGAGATGTGGAGGTTTTTGTTTTCCAACCTTTCAAAGGTTTGCAAAAAGAAAGAGGTTGCTTCAATTTTTTTGAAACAACCTCTTCGGCATCTTTTTACAACTTTAAGGATTTATGCGTTTTTATCAGGACTAAGCGCCTGATTTGTCTAATATTTTCTCTTTATATTTCTTTACTTGACGTCTTAAAGACTCTGTTGCTTCATCAGTAGCAGCTTCGAAAGATACGCCATGTTTTTTAGCAACAAGTGTATCACCTGGAATGCGAAGCTTAATTTCCACAACTTTATTGTCTCGACTATTGTCACTATTTTTTTGTACTCTTAGGAATACTTCCCCGTCTACGAATCGATCGTAAAAAGTCTCCAATTTGTCTACTTTTTGTTGAATAAAATCGATTAACTTTTGGTCTGCTGTGAAATGTATTGATTGGATGTCGAGTTTCATATTCTTACAGTTTAAAATGTGTTGTGAAAAATTTTATTTATAAACCAAAAGATGCCTTCATTACCTTAAAAACGCAATTTATTGATAATAAATACCTTGTCCTTAAAGTGAATTATCGTCCGTTTATTAATATTTAATATAACGGTTTTCATTCACATTAGTTGTATTTTTTCAAGATATTTTGATCAGATTTAAGACTTTTTTTGTCCTCCTCTTGGATGTGCCTGAGCGTGAATGTTTTTCATTCTTTTTAGAGTAGAATGAGTGTAAATCTGAGTAGCAGATAAATTCGAATGCCCAAGGAGTTCTTTTATATCATTTAGTTGAGCACCATTCTCCAGCATACTTGTCGCGAAAGAATGTCGAAGTACATGAGGACTTTTTTTACTTGTTGTCGTGTGTAGACTCAAATACTTTTTTACTAATTGATATAGTTGAGGGTAGTTCAAGGCGGTACCCTTGTTATTGACGAATAATGCAGTTGTATCAAATGAATTTCTTTCTTTTAAATAGTTTTTGAGCTGTTCGATTAAAACTTGATGTAGTGGTACTATCCTTTCTTTATTTCGTTTCCCCATCACTTTGAGCGAGTGGCTGCTGAAATGGATATCATTCACTTCTATACTTAATAACTCAGAAGCTCTTAAACCAGTTCCATAAAGGAATTCTAAAATTAATTTATCTCTAATTCCCTCGAAAGATGTATCAAAAGTATCCTTATCGAAGAGGGACTCCATCTCGCTTGCTTTTACAAATTGTGGCAAACGTTTGGGAGTTTTGATAGAATGTACACTTTTGGCAGGGTCTACATCAATGACGTCGATTTTACGCAAGTATTTGAAAAAGCTTTTTAACGATGCGATTTTTCGGTTAACGCTTTTAGCGCTAAGTTTCTGATCCATTAAAGAAGCAATCCATAGCCTAATTTCTGATTTATTAGCACGATCTATTTGAAAGTCCTCTTGTTCCTTGGTTAAGTAATCTTCAAATTGGGTTAAATCGATAGTGTAAGCTGTTAAAGTATGCTCACTCACTTTCTTTTCATACTGTAAATACGCTAAGAAAGATTGTAGTGATTTGTTCATTTGACGATAAACTAAACGTTGTTATTGTTAAGAGAGAAATCCTACCTAGAAAGGCATCATTCCCAAAATCAAAAAGTAGGAGATAGTAAAATGGTCTAAATCAAAATTTTAAATTAACCCAGCGGTGGTTCATTCTATCTCTTCTTCAAAATAATATATTTCTACTTGATTTGAAAATCAAACAAACAAAAAAAGCCTATCATATAAAGATATGATAGGCTTTTAATAGAACAGTACTAATTAAGCACCTGCTTCAGTTCTCATTTTGATCTTGTAAGCAGTCTTAATGTTTTTCTTTCTGTTTGCAACAGATTCTTTCTCGTAGTACGCACGTCCACGTAATTCGCGAAGTACTTTTGTTCTTTCAAATTTCTTTTTGAAACGCTTAAGAGCACGGTCGATAGACTCGTTGTCTTTTACTTTAATTTCGATCATTATATTCTCCTTTTAATAAGGTATTTTCAAATTCTATTCCTATTTCGGATCGCAAATATAATCAAGAATTATATAAAACGAAAATGATTTCCAAAAATAATTAAATTGATTTCTAAATGATTCTTATTGACTATCAATAGTTAAGGCTTGAATTTTCGCTTCGATCTCTTCCCATGGGAAGTCTAAATAGGTCGCTAAAGATAATAAATCACCTTTTTTGAGTACTTCAGAAGCTTCTGGACACGAATTACTTTGTCCATCTCTGATGATAGCTAAAAGGTTACAACTGTGTTTTGTACCTTCTAAAACTTGAAATAAAGATAGTTGTAACTCTTTCCAAGAAATGCCAGCAATCTTGTCGACAGTTACCGTCATAGGATTGGCACCTTGTGTATTATAGAGTAAATCTTCGATGACTAAAGCACTATATGGATCTTGACATTCTTGTACTATGGCCAATACCGATAAATCAGAGCTGATATAAGTGGCTTTGCTCTTTTCGAACATCCAAAGATTCGCCATGTCAACAAGAATATATAATAGTCTCGTTTTAGAAGTATCTACAAAACGTTCAAGTAAATCTAAAGTGACTTTCGTGCTTCCATCAGAATTAGATTTTGAAGCATCCACAGGGAATACAATTACTGTTTTGTTATTTTGAACTTCGGCTTTTTGATACGTTTCTTTTTGAAGAGGACACCCTTTAATAAAATGTATATTAGGTAAGTGTGCTATTTCTTCAGGTAACTCATTGATATTGTCATCTACAAAACAAATCCCCACCGACTTTTCAACTACTCTTAGTTCATCGATAAAATGTTTTGCTACATTATTCCCCGGAAAGTTAAAAATGATATATCCGTCTTTATGTGGATTTTTCATAAAGCCTAATTTTTTTTGAGTCTTGTAAAATTCTTTGTAATCGAAAGCGGCGCTAAATAACGCACCAACAAAAGCAATACTTACTGTACTTAATAGCATTGTAATTATTCTACCTGCGAGTGTTTCAGCAGGTGCGTTGCCATAGCCTACAGTAGTGGCAGTTTGCCATGTTTGCCATATTGCCTCGTTCCAAGTTACGGATTCGATGTATTTAAAAAGTATGGCAAACAATAGATTAATCCCTATGGTATAGAAGAACACTTTTTTAAGCCAAACGAGTGGTTCAGCTTCTTTGTGTACCCTAAACCTTTTGATTAGATTAAGGATCATATTTTTATTGTTTAGTTTTCTTTTTATCTATTTCAGTATAATGATACTTTATGTTCTCGTTTTCCAAAGGCTGATAGCCTTCTTTGTATAAATCGTGTTGTAAGTCTGTATGCACTTTTTGAGAGAAAGTGGTTTCTACGTGTCTGTAAAAGAAGGCTAGAAAAAAACCAACAATACTGCCCGATAGATGTGACTCCCATGAAATACCTTTTTCATTGGGCACCAATCCAGTTAACATACCGTGATATAATACAGCGACACATAATGAGACAATTAATGATCTTGGATTTTTTTGGAATAACCCTATAAAGAACAAAAACGAAGCTATGCCATAAATAATACCACTTGCCCCAACATGAAAAGAAGGCCGTGCGAATATCCATACCATAAAACCACTATAAATAGTAAGTTGTATTAATATTTTGTCGGCCACTTTTGGGATAAAATAATAAAGTGCAAAACTTAATATCCCAAAAGAAATGGTATTACTAAATATGTGGTTAAAACCACCATGTATAAAAGGATGAAGAAATATACCAATAAACCCTAACCTTTCTCTTGGGTATATACCAAGGTGGAAAAGTTGTATGTTTAAAGATAACTCCAAGGCATAGAGAAACCATGCTATGGAGATGAGAAGTAACGGTATGCGTACTTCTTTATTTCTGAGCATCTTTTTTGATCTCTTCTTTTTGTTCTTTCTTCTTATCATCAAAACGTTTGTACGCAGAGATGATATTCTTAACTAATCGGTGTCTTACCACATCTTTCTGACTTAAGTGAAGTACTTTAATACCTTGTACATTCTCCAAAATTCTTGATGCTGTAACCAAACCCGATTTTTGTCTTGGAGGCAAATCAATTTGAGAAATATCACCAGTGATAATCATCTTAGAATCTAAGCCAAGACGAGTCAGTAACATTTTCATTTGCATTTCTGTGGTGTTTTGAGCCTCATCCAACAATACAAAAGCATTACTTAAGGTTCTACCCCTCATATAAGCAAGAGGTGCAATTTCGATGACCCTGTTTTCCATATAAAATTTAAGTTTTTCTGATGGAATCATATCATCAAGAGCATCATAAATAGGTCGTAAATAAGGATCAACTTTATCTTTTAGATCACCTGGAAGGAAACCTAAGCTTTCCCCTGCTTCCACTGCTGGACGGGAAATAATAATCCTTTTTACTTGTTTATTTTTTAACGCTTTTACAGCTAATGCAGTAGCTACATAAGTTTTTCCAGTACCTGCAGGTCCCAAAGCAAAAACTAAGTCATTTTTCTTTACTGCGTCAACTAATTTTTGTTGATTACTTGTTTTAGGACGAATGGCAATTCCTTTTGCACCGTACAACAGAATTTCATCTTTAACATCTGCATCCTGTAAGTCGGCATTCATCTCTACATAATCAAGGATATTATCAACGGTTACCTTTCCAAATTTTCTATAATGAATAAGAAGTTCGTTGATGGCCTTATGTACCTTAATAATCTCGGCACTTGTTCCTTGAATTCTAATTTCACTACCTCTCGCAATTATTTTACTGTTTGGAAATGCAGTTGATAACTCTTTGATGTTGCTATTATCTACCCCTAAAAAATCTACTAAGGCAACATCTTCTAATGGAATTACTTTTTCTATCAAGCGTTTTGTGTTTTAAATTTAATCTTGTTTCTAATTTATTATTATTTCGGGTATGTTTGGAACATTAATGGTTACTTTTTATGTAGGCAAACATACGGCTAACAATATATGAAATTGTAGGCTCAAATTTACCGAGATTTTGTATTATAAACGAATTTATCTTTAGATCTATGATGAATAATTATATTAATAGGAATATAGATTCTACTAAACTGATATTCTTTGGCCTCTTTTTCTGTTTTGTTCAAAGTTTTGCTCAAAATAAACATCAATTAGTTGATAAAGAATTGAAGTTATTACTTTCCAAAGAATGGATGCAAGGTGCCTCGGTATCGTTCAAGGTAACTTCAATAAAAAATAAGAATTTCGATTATGACTATCAATCCAATATTTCTTTAACACCAGCATCCATTACTAAGTTATTTTCCACAGCGAATGCACTTGATAAATTGGGGAGTAATTATAGGTACGAAACTAAAATTTCTTATTCAGGGAGTTATCAAAATGGTGTATTAGATGGTAATTTAATTATTCATGGTAGTGGAGATCCGACCTTAAGATTGGCTCAGTTGGATAGTGCTATTGCTGCAAGTTTACCCGATCTGAAAAAGATTACAGGAAAAATTGTGGCCGATGCAACCCTATATGGTAAACAAACCACTCCTTATAAATGGGTTTGGGAAGATTTAGGAAACTATTATGGAGCAGGTGTCAATAGCTTAAATATTGATGATAATATCTATAATATTTATTTGAATACGGGTAATACTGGAGAAAAAGCTGAAATCGTTTCGATAACACCTAAAACGCCTTATTTAACCGTAGAAGCTGATGTTTTATCGGGAGAACAAGGAACGGGTGACAATTCGTTTATTTTCTCTTCTCCTTATTCAAATAGTCATATTATTAGAGGAACTTTACCTCCTAATCGTAAAAACTTTAAGGTAAAAGGCGGTGTGACGGATCCTGATTATCATGCAATTTATATGTTGAGAACCACTTTAGTAGAAAGGGGCGTATCTATTGGTGAAGGGTGTATTGAAGTGATTTATCATAAAAGTAAACTTACTGATTTACATGAGTTGACATCGGTGAAATCCATACCAATTTCTAAAATTATTGATAAAACAAATAAAAAAAGTATCAATCTATATGCGGAAGCGCTAGCAAAGACCGTTACTATAAAAGAAAAGAATTCTATTCTACCTGATAGTGTATCAAAAAGCGTTATAGATTTTGTGAGCTCTCTGGGTGGTAGTTCTAAAGGAATATTTCTTGAAGATGGTAGTGGTTTGTCTCCTTTTGGTGCATTTTCTGCTAGCCATATGGTCGATTTTTTAATTGGAATTAAAGAAAAAGACTACTTTGAAGACTTTGAAAAATCTCTTGCTAAAACAGGTCAATCAGGTACCTTAAAGTATTTTTGTCGCTATAATGGGGCAAAAGGAAAGATTTTAGGAAAGAGTGGATCTATGAGAAGAGTGAGAAGTTATGCAGGTTATATTAAAACAAATAATGACGTTTTAGTATTTACGATAATCATAAATAATTTTTCATGTAATCATAAAACCCTACGTAAGGCTTTAGAACCTCTTATGGAAGAATTAAGTAAATAGAATTTTTTTGATGATCAAATCATGTTTCGTCATGATTTTTGCACATAAAATCATACTAATAATTGGAATGATTATATAATCATGTTTAAATTGTAAGTGTGAGGTGGAATGAATCTGATTTTCAGATTGATATACCATTTTTTAATCAATGGCCTCAACTTTTGTCCCGAATTCACGGTAAGCCTATGTTTTTGAAGAAATTAATTACTACAACATTTGTCCTCATCAGTCTTCTTGCGTTTACTAATCAAACCCATGCACAAAACACAAATGAACTGAAGACAAAGATAAAATCACTACCTGATGGAAAATTGAAGGTAGATAAACTTATTGAGCTTTCTAGAATAGAGCTGGAGCAGAGTAATTTCGATGCGATGAAAATCACAACGGATCGAGCTTACAACATCTCTCAAAAAATTGGATACCGTTTGGGAGAAGCAAATGCTTTACTTTTAAAGTCTACCATGTATAAACTTAAAAGAGACTTTAATACCGCCATTGAGTACGGTATTAACTCGATTAAGATTTTTGAGGTGGTGAATGATGACGTTTCTTTATATGATGCCTATTCTGATATCTGTTTCTTATACCAAGACTGGGGTATTTACGAAAATGCAATTGAATACATGGTCAAAGCATTGGGAGTGGCCGAAAGAATGAATGATAAAAAACGTCAGCAAGAGATATGGAGTTTATTGGGTAATGCCTATCAGCGATTAGCAAATTATGACCGTGCATTATTTTATTTCAGAAAAGGGGCAGATTATCTGAAAGAAAGAGAGGCATATTACCACGATCCAAACGATTTGCAGGCTTATAATACAGCTTTAGCACAGATTGCCAGTATCGAAATGGCAAGAAAAAACTACGAGACTGTAAAAAATATCAACGAAGAAATTCTTGCTAACAAAGAAAAACTAGGTGATGAAGAGGGTAAATTTGTACCTCTGAATGATATCGGTGTATGTTACGTACGTTTACATAAGCCAGAAAAAGCCTTACAATATTTTAAGAAGGCCTTAGAAATTAACAGAAAACTAGGTAAGCCAGAAGAAAAAAGTGCTACTCTATTGATGAACATTGGTACACAGGCCAATCAGTCAAGAAGATATGGTGAAGCACTTAAGGCCTACAACGATGTATTAAAAATTAGATTAGCAGGAGGAAAGCCTAAAGAAATTGCAGTAGTTTATTCTTATATCGCTTCTGTACACACAGGTAGAGGTAACCTTCAAGAAGCCATTAAATACTACGAAAAAAGTGGCAAAATGGCACAACAAGCAGGAGATATTTCTGGTGTGGAAAAAAGTTTGAAACACATTTCAGATATCTACCGTTCGATGAATGACTACAAGAGAGCCTATAATACTTTATCAAGAAGACTTTCTTTAAAAGATAGTTTGATCCGAATAGAGAGTATTAAGCTTAAGAAAATTACTGAAAACCGTTTAGCAGCTCAGAAAAAAGAAAAAGAAATTGACCTTCTTATCATGAACCAAAAGGTGAATGAAGCGACCATGAAAAGTTTGGAAGAACAGAATGCTCGTAAGGCCAAAGATCTTGAGATCATGCAGCGTGAGCAGTATATTAAGGAACAAGAACTAATTCAGAAAGAACTTGAGCAAAAGAGACAGCAACAGGAACTTCAGTTAACCATGACAGCCTTGGAAGCTGAGCAGATTGCCAAAGAAAACTCTCAACTTCAAAGAATTAAGAAGGTAAACGAATTAAAGATTAAGGAAAACGAAACGGATGCGAAACGTAAGCAAAGAGAATTAGAACTCCTTGAACGAGATAAGCAAATCCGTGATAACAAAATTAAGCAGCAGGAAGAAAACAAGAGAATCTACCTTGGCATGTTTGGTTTGTTATTCATCGTGATGGTCTTGATTATCATTGGTTACTTCCAAAACCGTAGAAAGAACTTGAAATTAGCCTCTAAAAACGAGGAGATTTTAGGTCAGAATGTAGAGATTGAAAAACAAAGAGACGAATTATCTGCGGCCAACTCACAAATTGAAAAAGCTTACGATAACATTCAGGTACTATCGGACTTTGGTCAGAAAATTACCGCGATTCTTGATTTGGAATCAATTAACTGGACAGCTTATGCATACATCAATACCTTAATGGATGCAGCGGTGTTTGGTATTGGTATTTACCGTGAGAATTATGATAAAATCGAGTATATCAATTTCTTGGAAAATGGTTTAACTCTTCCTCTATTTAGTACTGATTTATCAGCAAAAAATAGTTTAACTACTCTTTGTTATAAAACGAGTGAGGAAATTGTGATCAATGATTATGAATATGAAATTGATAATTACTTGAGACAAGAACCGGAATTTAGAACCTCTCAGCGTCCAAATTCATTGGTGTACTTACCTCTAATCACAGAGAAAAACTTAGGTGTTTTAACGGTACAGAGTTATAACAAGCATGCATATACAAGAAACGAGTTGAACATCTTGAGAACACTTGCTTCTTACTGTGCAATTGCCTTAACCAACGCCAACGCTTATCAAGAGATTGATAACAAGAACAAGAGTATTACCGACTCCATTCGATATGCACAAACGATCCAGAGAGCCATTCTTCCTTCCAATGCGAAGATTCAGACAGGTCTATTGGAAAACTTTGTATTCTTTAAGCCTAAAGATATTGTATCGGGAGATTTCTTCTGGTTTACTAAGATCGATGAGAAACTGAATAAGTTATCGTTCAGTAAAACGGATATAGAAGAAAGAATATTTATCGCAGCTTTAGACTGTACTGGACACGGTGTACCGGGTGGTTTCATGTCGATGATTGGTAACACATTATTGAACGAGATTATTAACCAGAAAGGTATTTACGATCCTGCCAAAATTCTTGATATGCTAAACGAAGGTGTAATCGACGCCCTTCACCAAGAAAACAAGAGTAATGACGATGGTATGGACGTTTGTTTAGTGATGATTGAGAAGAGTATCTCAGGCGAAACTAAATTGATCTTCTCTGGAGCGAAACGATCGTTGTTCATCAAAGAGCCAGGAGGAACTGAATTAATCGAAGTAAAAGGTGATAACAAATCAATTGGTGGTGTACATAGAAGAAAATCATCAAAAGTAAGTTTCACGAATAAAGAAGTAGAAGCAAAAGCAGGTTCATCTATTTATCTAACTACCGACGGTCTTCAAGATCAAAACAATAAAGATGGTAAGAAATTCGGTAAAGTAAAATTGACAGATTTACTTTTAGAAAATGCGGATAAACCGATGCTAGAGCAAAAATCAGCTTTAGAAAATGCATTGAATGAGCATATGGGAGATATTCCTCAAAGGGACGATATTACAGTTCTAGGAGTGAGGTTATAATACCATTAATAGATAAATGAATGAGGTAAGTTGTTAGTCGGCTTACCTCATTTTTTGTATATATTGATTTCAGAGAATATTAGCGGTTGTTCTCTATCTTTTTGTTCATAAGTGATGTGAAATAGTTTATCATAGTAGTAAGGAGATTTACTAATAGGCCTTGTCACTTTTAATACAATCTTGGAGTTATCAATTGGTGTAAAAGGAATGTTTAGCACACCCCATTTATTCGCTAAAACCGAATATCTCTCAGGACTACCATTATAGCCTATCATTTTATCGTTTTGATATATTTTTAATCGATTATAATTCAAACTGTCTTGATGGTAGTTATAGTTCCAGATACTCATTTCGTAATTTTGTCCAAGAACTAGAGAATCGATTTCTATAGTCATTAAATCTTGATTTGCTTTTGTCGCGATTATCAATTGTTCGTTATTTTCGATGAAAAGAGAATCTACTTTTTTAAGAGTGAGAATACTATTCTCTCTAAGTTGATTTAAAGAAGATTTTGGAGGTAAAAAGTCACTTATTGGAACAGTGTACATTAAATCGGTCTTAACTGATGAAATATTTTTCCAATGAGGTGCAAATAAAGAATCCACAGTGATGACGAGTACATTCTTTTCCCAATTGATTTTTGAAAACAATTGCTCACTATATTCTATGGAAGGTAAAAGTAATTGGTCGGTATAATGAGCCTCTTCAAACGATAAACGGGAGTAATAGGTATTTAAGCTTGGAATACCAAAATGATAAGAAAGAGAGTATAATAATTCTCTTGCAAATCGGTTTTTTGGATCTTTATCACTTATACTGTTACTATTGAAAACAGCGTATAAGACTTCAATATTTTCTGTATCAAGTTCATATTTATTTTCTGAAAATATATTTTCCTTCATCAAGCTTTCTTTCATAATATCTTTATGATAAAAATAACATTCAGAAATGCCTAAGATTAAAATTGAATATATAATCCATTTATTGAGATTTTGATGGAGGAAAATAAGCATCCCTATTAGAATAAGAATATAGAAAATCCAGCCAAAACGTAACAAATCTCTAATTTGTTCTAGTGGTGGTAATATTTTAAATAAGAAATCAAATCTTATAAATAAAGTAAGTCCATATCCGAAAAAGAGAAGACTGCTAATTGTTAAAATATAAACAGAAACATCAATCTCTTTTTTGATATAAAGATTTCTAATAAATAGGATTAGACTTATTGCTAAAAAAATCCAGAAATAAAACCTTAACTGAAGACTATCAAATAGATAAAGGTTTTTGAAAAGTAGTTTATCAAAAATATTTTTTGATGATATGGCAAAATCATATAGAATCGTAAAGTGTTTCGTTCTCCATAAATGATCATCTGATAAACGAACAGAGAAATAATAAATAATTGTAGGAATTAAAAATGAAGTAAAACCAATAGCAATTGTCTTTTTTGAATAGTTGGAGAGAATAAATAAACCTAGAAAAATACATAATGTTGTTGCTGCCCAAAGTGTTCCTGTATATCCATGAGCAAAATATCCTATTAAATTGAATAGGGAAATGTATATCAAATATTTCCAGTGGGCCGTAGAAGTATATTTAAAAATAAAATAAATAAGTAGGGGAGAAATGATAATGTAGAATAAGCCAAAATGTAGAAGTATTCTACTGTTTACGGGGTTGCCTAAAGTAATAAGTAATGCCCCTAATACACTAATTATGGGATCACAATTGAAGTGCTTAAACAATTTGATACAACCAAAATAACAGATTGGGAAACATATCAGCATACTATAGTGTAAGATGCCAACAGAATAGGTGTTTAGGTCTATTCCTATAGATTTTAATAGATAAATACTGTAAGATAATATGGGTACAGAATCACTAAATAAGATTACTTCTCCAAAAGGATAGTTCATGGCATTAGCATTGCCAAATTTTGCGACCCAAGCATATAAATAATAATTTTTTATACCATCAACTCCAATGTCACATAGTAAGAAGCTATTCGGGTGAAAAATAATCTGATGAAAATTTAGGAAAAGAAATAGTATCAGGAAGATAAACCCTCCTAATTGTATTTTTAGGTCAGTACCGAAACTGTTTTTGTTTAGTAAATTCATTAAAAAATGTTGGATTCCCTAGTTACTATTTGGAGTTGAAAAAGTGTTGCTATTTACAAAATTAGTAGATTGCCTTAATAATAAGAATTGAATGATTATATTTTTGTATCCATAGAGCAATCTAGGTGATAAAGGACAAACATTTATTTTAATGATAGAAAACTTTTTGAAAAAAAATATAGGAGCTATAACGGCAATTCTATTTTTTACACCTCTATTTATTATAGCATTACAAACAGGTGTGTCATTAACAAATGATTCCTGTACATATTTAGCTTCTGCAATAAGTTGGGAGTCAAAAGGTGTTTTTTTAGATGTCTTTGGTAATGAAAATACAATTTGGCCACCTCTATATTCTGTTATTTTATCATGGGTAGGTTTAAATGAACTAAATATTATTCTTTTACACTATTTCTCTATTTTAGGAAGTATCATATTGTGGATAAGAATATTTAGATCTACTTACTCTGAAATTAAATTTACTATTGTATTAAGTATTTTACTTTCGACATCAACAGGTTTTTTATTGTGCGAGAAATTTGTGTGGTCAGAATGTGTGTTTGTATTTCTTACGAGCCTTTTACTTATTAATTACTTAAAGTTTTTGAGTACATCAAAAAATAATTATTTGATAATAGCAACTATATCAGCTGCTCTTTTGCCATTGCAAAGAATAGCAGGTTTATACATTATTATTTTAATATTATCAGGTAGCGTTCTTTTTTATACTGATGTGGTGATTAAAAATTATAAAAAACTTTTAGTGCATTATTTGATTGGGTTGCTACCATTTGTTTTGTGGTTCTCTCAATCTCTAGGAGGAATGTCAGAAAGAGAGGAAGCTACATTTGATATATCCTTTTTAGGAACTGTTCTTTACGATTACTTTTTGGTGACAAGCAGGTACCTTCTTCCTGTTTTTCATGATTCTTTTTTATTGGCTGGAGTAATTCTATTATTTGTTATTTTCTATTTTGGATTGATTAAAGGAGAACAAAAGATCAAGCTTTTTTCTTTTGTTTTCATAGGATATGTGATATTATATATAGTGACAATATTCTTAAAAAAAGCAGGTGATGGACACCAAGAAATGGAACGTTTTCTAACACCTTTGTATCCTGTTTTTTGTTTTATTATGTGCTATTTATTCCGAAGAATAGATCTACAAATAAAGAATAAAAGGAAAATATTTTTTATATCTATTTTAAGTTTATGGATGCTTTATCCTTGTTCAAGAGCTATAAAAAACAGCAAATTATATCATCAACTCCCTCAAAAAACAGGAGTGAATATTCCTTGTGATTTTTTACTTCAGTAAATATAATTTACCAATTTGATGTTTGAACAAGTTATCACCATTTCTCTCTAAATGTTTAAAGTCTCCATTGTCCTTTTGTGGAATGATCACTCTATACAGATACACTCCATTGGCTAATTGATCTCCAAATTCATCTCTCCCATCCCAGGCATAATCCGAAATATTTGTACCTATTCTTATAGGCCCTAATTCGTCTTTGAAGATTTCTTTAACAACTCTACCTGTCACAGTCATGATTTGAATTTTTAAATCTTCAGGAACTGAAGTACCTGTAATTTGGAAAACAAAACGAACAGCATCAGAAAATGGATTAGGGTAAGGATAGAAGTTGGTAATTGCTGCTTCTTTTACAATTTCGAAATCAACTCTTAATTTATACCCTTGTTCATCTGTTCTATCATATCCAGATCCATTGCCTGTTGGATCAGATCCAAATACTTCAATAGTATATCTACCAGAAGATAAAGTCCCATCTGTATCTAAAAGAGTGGGGTCTACAACATCATTAATATTAAAGTCTGTCATAATATGGTTACTACTTCCTACATTATCGAAACCAATAGTGTTTAAATTGATGGTATAGGTTTGATCTTCTCCTTGCTTTTGTATAAATGCTTGGAGTAAAGTAGTTGTATCGGTGCCATTATACCTAAAGAAGTTATCATTTAGATTAATGTGGTTATTCTCGTCTTGAAGACTAATATTTACTTTAGAACTAGGACTCACAATATCTCCACTTATGATTCTTGCACCATCAAATAATATTTCGATGAGCGGGTTTAAGGAGTCCTTTAATACATTGACTCTTTCATTTGCATTGTTATTACTGTAGATAATTTCGTGAGTAGACCTATCTGGGTTAACGTGAGTTGATATTTCTGTTTCTCCACTAAATCGTTTACTTGGATTGTCTCTATTCCAAGTATCAATTTCTAAACTTATTGGTTGAGAAGAGTTTCCTGGTAATTGTTGGATTCCGATAGTATCTCTGAAAGTAGAAAATTGATTATTTAGAGGGGAAAATTCAATTTCTACCATAATACTATCCTTGAATGGGCTAGTACTTACATTATGAAACTCATAATTATAGGTGAGTATTTCTCCTTGTTGAATCTCTTTCTTTGTGAGATTATCAGTCAATAATAAAACTCCTTCAGGGCTTGGTTCATAAGCTACCCTCCAATTTCGTAGTTGTGCTGAAGTAGGGGTAGCACTTGCATCTGTCATTTCTAATTTCAATGAAATCTCCTCATAATTTTTAATGGCAGCAATTCTTGATAAATCAAAGCCATTTGATGGTGAGACACCAGCATAATTGTAAATAGAATCTGTTGAAATAATTTGGTTATTAGCATCTCTTGTTAAACCAAATACGGTAGTTGATATAATATCATTGGCATCTGTTTCTACATTTAACCAATATCTAGAAAACAAAGATGAAGGTCCTATTGGTGGAGTCAATACTGTTGCAGTACTAATATTTCTTCTTATAGTAAAAGATTCATTTAACAATTGATTTGTTGCAGTTGCATAAAACGTCTGAGAAGTAGTACTAGCCATTTGGAATCTACTCCAACCAATAAAAGCTAAGCCGGGCTGAGTTAAACTACTTTGCATTTCTGTAAGGTCTAATCCTATTTCAGTAAATGCGGTAAGGTGTAGATCGTATGCATCTTTTTGAGGAGTACCATCAGCAGGTATATTATTCGTTTGGAAATCAAATGATCCGGCCATTATTGTTAGAACATAATCTCCAGGTTCAATTGACTCAAATTTATAAGTTGGGTCAATGAATAATGCATGAGGACCGTTTCGAGTATATGGATCTCCACAGCAAATATTACCACCTCTAAAATCTGTAGAATTAAACATTACGGCAACGGCAGGCATACCAGAACCACATTGTAAAGTTCCCCAATTTCGTTCTTGAGCCCCTTTAAATTCACCGCTATTTTGATCAAAAACTAAGAATAATAGCTTGTCTCCTCCCTCTCCACTTCTTACACATTCTCCTTCAACTAAGAAAGTTTGTCCATTGACAGATACTTGATAAAATTCACCACTGTTATAAGTTCCTCCACCGGCTTGTACATTTACAATAACATCATCGGTAGGGTATGTCCATGTTAAATCCTTTTCGTTTCCAGTTAAAGTAACTCCAGAGATATTATTTTGTTCCATTTGGTAAATAGAGCTTTGCATCCATCCATGTCCACTACTATTACTTATTTTTGTAAAAGACATGATATCCCATATTTCATTGGAGTTGGTAGAAGGTCTAATTCTAACATAAACCACGGCTGAATCGGCTAATGAAGCAACAGGCAAATTCCATTTAAATAATTGTCTATCCTCTACAATTTCTTCAGCAAATACCATTGTAAAACCACTATCTAAAGATGCTTGGAATCTTACTCCTCTTTGTTGTTTATCCAAGCTATAGTCGTAAGCATAAAGATTTACATTATTTTCATGCGATACAGATAACTTTTGAGGATAGATAAAGTTGACTTTATTAGCATAAAACTGAGCACTAAGCGTCGCTGTGTTATTTATTTCAGAGATTTCGTTTTGAGTAATTAAAACTGATCCATCAGCTCCTATAGAATCACCAACTGTAACAATGATTTCATTATTACCAAAGCCAAGTATTTTATCTTCTGCTGAGTTGGTTACGGTAATGAGTGCTTCTGTATTGTTTTTAGGTGCTTGAATTGCTTCGCTTACAAAAACATTATTTGATAATTGACCGTTGGCATATCTCCTGTTGACTTGAATATAAATGTTTTCTTTGTCAGAAGTCCTACCAAAATTATTTACCTTAATTCTGAGTTTATAAAAATCATCACTTTCATTAAGTGTATTACTTTCTGGAATGATAGAGATTTCTTCTGATGAAACTGCAAAATCTACTTGAGCAGGAGCAATCTTAACATAAGGATCGCCTTGCATATCGAATTGCTCTATATGTGAAAGCCTTAATCTATTTGAATATTCCTCTAATAAAGCTTTTTGCACTTTATTTATATGAACTCCAATATGATCTCCGATCGATTTTTGAAAGCTATTAATATAGAACTGATCACCATAATCTTCTAATTCATTGGCACTACCAATGCCAGATTTGGCCATAAAGCCTATTCCGCCTTTATTAGGTGTTTCTATCCAATCTTCCCCCCAAGATTTACTATGAGTAAGGTAGTTTCCTCCTCCACAGCCACTCATTACAATAAATGGATATTTACCTTGATTTTCATATCCTTTTGTTGGATCACTTGCTTCTCCAATATCAATATCTGCAGATTCTGAAGAAGAGTGTCCAAAGAAAGTCATTAAACCAATTCCTTCATTAACAATGTCTGAAACATCAATAAACTCGATAGAACCATCTGTTTCTCTACTTATTGTTTCTACTGTACCTCCTTCTAGAGTATCGACAAAAATAGAAGCGTATCGATTGACAATTTCTTTAAAATCTATTTGCTGACTTTGAGTAGCACCACCACTTAAATGCAATGCTTTTTTTCGCCAAAGAACATCAAAATTTAAACTTTCGTGTTCAATAACCTTGTTGAGGTAATCAAGAAGTTGTTGATTATTGATAGCCGACATCCTGCCGATTGGTATTTGTGGATAGGTTTGAACAACATCATTTTCATCTTCTAAATTCATGGTATAGGCCACATCAGAACCTGGGAAACCATAAGCAGGAATATAATGTACTGCTCTTTCTCCACTAATGTTTGATGTTTCATAAGGATCATAATTTAAATCTAACCCCTTTCCTAAAAGAAGGATGAACTCTAAGTTGTTTTGATGCAGCAGTTTGATACAATTTCTTATAGCCAAAGGACTTTGTTCTCCCCAAGAAAACGTATTGTATAATTTATCAATATCTACTAATGAAACGGAGTTACTACCACCTTCAGGAGATCTTCTATAGTTAGCGTAAGTAGAGGCAGCAGAGATTAAATCACTATGAGTGATCATGAGGTAATTAGAACTCAAATTGTTGTTTGTAAACTCAAATTCAGCCTCACTTATATTAGAAGGTACACTTGTTCCTGCAGAAAAAATAATTTCTTTTTTTGCTCCACTATTGGCTTGAAGTGTCGCTTCTGTTTTACCGCTTGAAGTAGTTGTTCGAAGAAGGATTGGAGTATAATTATCAGTGATGTCATAAAAACGTCCGTTGGTGTTTTCATCAACTGATAATTTATAATCTTGAGTAGTGAATAAATGGAATACCCTATTTTCTGTGCTATTTATTTGATCATGTTTTTGAGGATAGGTTAAATTAATATACGCCATCCCCAACTGATTTCTATCCGTATTATTTGATCCTTCTCTAGAATCTTGTAGTTCTATTCTAGTGAAGTTACTCGATCCAAACTCACTGTCTGTTAAAGTGTAAGAAAGTACTCCTGTTGCCTCATAACGATTTACACCAATATTATTTTGTTTAGTAGTGATATTGCCATCTCCATTATCTGTGGTAATATTGATATTGGCACTTCGAGTAGCATAATTAATAATACGCATCTCAATAGTAGCATCATTAAACGAGTCAGCTAAATCAACTGTCGGTAACTGAAAAGACATGATACCAGTGACATTATTGTTATTATAAGTGGTCCAAGAACGTGGAGAGTCAAAATTGGAATTGAATTTATTTCGATTATCACTAAAAGAAAAATTATCAGCCGAATGACCCCTACAATAGGAAGTTCTTAGTGATCCGAAAGGTACTTGTACTGGGCTTCCGTTTACAGGTACTCCCCTGTAAGTTTCAGTATAATAATGATTGGTAGGTATCGTAGCTCCTGCGTTAGTATATGTAGAAGTTGCAATTCTTTTGGGAGGAGTCGTTTCTGATGGAACATCACCAGCAGATATAAAATAAACAGCTGTTCTAGAATAAATAGGTTCGTAGGGGTTGATATGGTCATTGGGATCTAAAAAGAAATCAGCGTCTGATCCACCATCATTTCTATCACCATAAAATTCAACGTAATTTAATTGATTACCTGATTTAACTACATGAATAGCTATCTCTACACCTCTTCTATATATTCTAATATCATCTGGGTTTACAGAACTAACAGGATAGCCAGCAGCTTGTAAAATATCACTACTTACCCTGTAAATTCCACGCTCTCTAACTTCCATTTTATAAAAAACAGTAGAACGAGTTTTTTCTCTCCAACTATCTAATTCAGGAGTTTGTGAATAGATATTTTGACTGAAAAAAAATAATGTAATTAGTATGAAGACAATAGCTTGTCGCATATTTAGAACAGTATATTGGATGAATATGAGTTATAAGAAAATTAAAGGGTGCTTTAATTTTTGCCAAAAACTGAAGTTTTGAAGCAATAATTTATCTAAAATTAATATTTCTTGGGAACTCTTTTAAAAAGCCTTTTTTTAAAATTAATAGAATTCATCAGAATACACTAATTTCGGGATATTGACTATCGAATAAAATGTATAAAAATTTAATCATTTTCAGTGAAAAATATTTTTGATACTAAAATTGAGTACTTAAAAGGGGTGGGAGCCATGAGGGCTGAGCTTCTAAATAAAGAGTTAGGAGTGTACACTTTTGGTGATTTATTGGAACAATACCCCTTTCGACATGAGGATAGAACTCGTTTTTATAAAATCAATGAAGTGATTGACGATTCTGCTTACGTTCAAATAATAGGAAGACTAACAAATTTGCAAAGTGTTGGAGATGGTCGGTCAAAACGTTTGGCTGGGTTTATTTCTGATGAAACCGGAGAACTAGAATTGGTTTGGTTCAAAGGTGCAAAATGGATAGAGAAGAAACTGAAAGTTGGGGCGTGGTATGTGGTCTATGGAAAACCTCAACGATATGGTTACAAGTTGTCGATTGCACATCCTGAAATGGAAGAATACGATCCAAGTGCACCTAAACCAAAAACGGGTGGCTTACAGCCAGTATATCATACTACTGATAAAATGAAGAACAAAGGGATGGATAGCCGAAATTTGGCTAAAATTACCCGAACACTTCTAGAAAAAGTCTATCACGATATATCAGAAACGCTACCCAATTATTTGATAGAAGAAAATCAATTAATCTCAAAAGGATTGGCGGTGGCTTGGACGCACTTTCCAAAAGATCTGAATACATTAGAACAAGCTAAAAAACGATTAAAATTTGAGGAGTTGTTCTTTCTTCAATTAAAGATCATCGCCTCTAAAGTCGGAAAGAAAACAGACAAGTTTAGGGGACAGGTTTTTGGTCAGATTCCCACCTTCAATATATTCTATAAAGAGCATTTGCCTTTTGATCTCACCGATGCTCAGAAAAGAGTGGTTCGAGAGATCTATAATGATATGAAAAGTGGTTTCCAGATGAATCGTCTTCTTCAAGGAGATGTAGGTTCTGGTAAAACCATTGTGGCTTTTATGTGTATGTTGATGGCCTTGGATAATGATGCTCAGTCTGCATTAATGGCACCAACAGAAATTCTTTCTCAGCAGCACTACAATGGTCTCAAGCCTTTTGCAGATGCGATGGGTGTCACCATAGAATTGCTCACAGGATCATCAAAAACAAAAGATCGTAGACGTATTGACGAAACCCTTAGGGATGGATCATTAAAGATTATCGTAGGAACTCATGCATTAATTGAAGATAAGGTCGATTTTTATAATTTGGGTCTTTGTGTCATCGATGAACAGCATCGCTTTGGAGTAGCACAAAGAGCTGCCTTATGGAAAAAGAAAAGTAAAGCCAAGCCTCATATGTTGGTGATGACAGCTACACCTATTCCAAGAACATTGGCCATGACGGTGTATGGTGATTTGGAAGTATCAATTATTGATCAATTGCCTGCAGGTCGTAAACCTATTATCACATGGCATAAGTTTGATAAAGGGAGATTGAGAGTATTTGGCTTTATCAGAGAGCAAGTAGAGTTGGGAAGACAAGCCTATATTGTTTATCCATTGATTGAAGAATCGGAAACCTTGGATTATAAAAATCTGGAAGAGGGTTATGAAGCGGTATCAAGAGCATTTCCCGATTATAAAGTAAGTATAGTTCACGGTCGCATGAAGCCAGCAGATAAAGATGCAGAAATGCAACGTTTCGCTGATAATAAAACTCAAATTATGGTGGCTACCACAGTAATTGAGGTAGGCGTGAATGTTCCTAATGCGTCTATTATGGTGATTGAAAATGCAGAGAAGTTTGGGTTAGCACAATTGCATCAGTTAAGAGGACGTGTGGGTAGAGGAGCAGAACAATCTTATTGTGTGTTGATGACAAAGGATAAGCTTTCTAAGGATGGTAAAGTGAGGATTCAAACCATGGTAGATACCACAGATGGCTTTAAAATAGCGGATGCTGATTTAAAACTTCGTGGACCAGGTGATATCGAGGGTACACAGCAAAGCGGAGTACTTGATTTAAGACATGCAGATATAGGACATGATGCTGCTTTATTACAATATGTAAGAGGATTGGCTGAAAAGATATTGGATGAAGATCCTGATCTGACAAAAGAGGAACATCAGATTATTAAACATCAACAATCCTTGTTAGTGAAAAAGTCGGTGACTAATTGGAGTAGGATCAGTTAAAAAAAACAGCACAACAAAAAAGGCTTCAGAATTTTTTCTGAAGCCTTATTGTTTGCAGAGAGTGAGGGATTCGAACCCCCGGTACCTCGCGGTACAATGGTTTTCAAGACCACCGCATTCGACCACTCTGCCAACTCTCTATGTGCTATCTGTTCGTGATAGCGGGTGCAAATATGTGGGATTATATCTTACAGTACAAGTAATTTATGGATTATTTTTAAAGTTTATTGTAATTAATTGATATATAGATAGATTAAATATTTGTAGAGTAAAAATAGTATAATAAAAAAGGCTTCAGAATTTCTTCTGAAGCCTTATTGTTTGCAGAGAGTGAGGGATTCGAACCCCCGGTACCTCGCGGTACAATGGTTTTCAAGACCACCGCATTCGACCACTCTGCCAACTCTCTATGTGCTATCTGTTCGTGATAGCGGGTGCAAATATGTAGGAATGTTTTATTACTTCCAAATATTTAGCGATAAATTTTAAAAATTTGGTGGGAATATTCTTAAAAATGCTGCAATAAATGGAGCAGATAATAATAAACCATCAAATCTATCTAGAAAACCACCATGACCAGGTAATGTCGTACCCGAATCTTTGATGCTCATACTTCTTTTGAATAGGGATTCTACGAGATCACCGTAAGTACCTGTTACCACTATTATAATGGCTATGGTTACCCATCTCCACGCTTCCAAAGAGGTATAAAAGTGAGAAAATACTAAACTAACTGTTACCGCTAAAGCTGCACCTCCAATACTGCCTTCCCAAGTTTTCTTTGGTGAGATTCTTTCGAATAATTTTCTACGGCCAAATGTTTTTCCTGAAAAATATGCCCCAGAATCGTTGGCCCATAAGATAAGCATAGCACCAATTAAGATCTCATAGTGGTACTGTGTATCAAAAAATACGTAGGTATGGATTAATGCAAAAGGGACAGAGCAATACATTACCCCTAGGAATGTATACGCAAGGTTTTTAAAAGGTTGTTTGTCTGCTTTATTGTAAAGCTTAATCAGATATGCCGAAGTAAATCCGACAAAAACTAAATACATCCATTTCATCGAGATAATATCAAGTTCGATAAAGAATGTAAGACAGTAGATTAAAATACCTAATGAAGTACCGTAAGTTCTTAAAGGTAGGTGTTCCTCTAACCTTAAAAGTTTATAGAATTCTAAAATTGTGGCAATACTAATTACTAAGAACAAGGCAAAGTATGTCCATGCTCCATAATAGATTGCTCCGATCATACCTACACCTCCTAAAAATCCTACAATAACTCTTTGTGTAAGTTCAGATCGTTTATTTAAGTTCAACATCTTGTTTTATTATAGTTTCAGCTTCTTCTTTCTTCGACTCGTCAACCATTACTTCTCTTAATCCGAAATCGTTGTAAGACGAATCTCTTTTATCTAATATAACAGCAGGGACACCTCTATCTTCTAAAGTTGATTTTACGATCTCAGCTTTATAGACTTGATCAGTCGAATATACTTTTACCCACTTTGACATATACTATAGGTTTTTATGTGTTTCGTAATTTACTTCCAATATTTTTATAATAATACAAAAGCCCAAAAGCCAGGACTGTGAATATGGCTACTATATACCATTCTGGTGCTTCTGCAGAAAAAGGATCTCTCATTTCGGGAAGATACTCTTCTTTGTTCAAATATACACTAATTACTGTAATTGCGTTATTAGTAATATGAGCTAATATACAAGGATATAAACTTCTACCTGACCAAAGGAATAAATATCCTAGTAATACCCCCATCAGTAATCTCACAAAGAAGCCATAAAATTGTAAATGTATAAAAGAAAAAAAGAAGGCAGATAACCAAATGCCCGCATGGACATTTTGGAATATTCCCTCAAAATATCGTTGAATAAAACCTCTAAAAACGATCTCCTCTCCAATACCAGCTAATAGTGCTATAACTACTAATCCAAATAAGAATTCCCAAAAACTATCAAAATCTACAATATATGCAGTGACTTCAGCCAAATGTATTTCTTTGGATTTGAACCAACCTTCTAGAGCAGACATTGATTCTGGAAATTGAATATTTTGATTCCAGTACAATATCAATCCACCTAATGGTAGAAATATCGCCATTATAATGATGGCTAATAAATATTGTTGCTTATCGATTGATGGTCGTCTTAATTGTTTGATAAAAGATCGATCAAATTTCCACCCAAAGGCTAAAGGTCCCAATATAAAAGTAAAAATGGCAGAAATTCCTTGAGCTAAGAGTAGTTCAAAACGGTTATCAAATCTTTGTAAACTATTGATAGCATCCATTGCATCGTAATTATGTAATGGTGCTAAAAGTGCCACAACTGCTGCTTGACCAATTAAGGTAAAACAGAGAATTGCTACAAAAATACCCAATAACTTGATAAGGGAACTTAATTGTGAAGGCTGATTTGTATGCTCTATCATTAACTTTATGTAACTTTGCAGTTATCAACAGCAGGGTAACTTCCTAATAGTTGTTAGCAAACAGCCTTATTAAGAGTGATTTACGAACCTGCGTTGTATAAAACTAGTTGTATATTGTAGCAAAGATACTTTTTTCTTTAAGAGTATTTACTACAATAATTGCTAAACATTTAAATTGATTTCATCTCGTGGTAAAAATAGGTGACGTAGAAATAAAAAACTTTCCTTTGCTACTGGCTCCAATGGAAGATGTAAGTGATCCTCCTTTTAGAGCAGTTTGTAAAGAAAATGGAGCAGATTTGATGTACACAGAATTCATCTCTGCCGAAGGGTTGATTCGTGATGCAGCAAAAAGCCGTCAAAAATTAGATATATACGATTACGAACGTCCCATTGGTATTCAGATTTTTGGGGAAAAGATAGAATCTATGCGTGAAGCTGCAGCGATTGCAGAAGAAGCAAATCCAGAAATGATCGATATCAATTACGGATGTCCTGTTAAAAAAGTAGCTGGCAAAGGTGCAGGTGCTGGTATTTTGTTGGATATCGACAAAATGCAGAGCATGACTGAAGAAATTGTGAAGCAAGTAAAAAAGCCAGTCACTGTAAAAACTAGATTAGGTTGGGACGATAGTACTATTAGAATTGTTGAAGTAGCCAAACGTCTTCAAGATGTGGGGGTGCAAGCTTTAACTATTCACGGTAGAACGCGTCAACAAATGTATAAAGGAGTGGCCGATTGGACGAAAATTGCTGAGGTGAAAAATCACCCAGACATTCATATTCCAATTTTCGGTAATGGTGATATCGATTCACCTCAAAAAGCTTTGGAGTACAAAAATAAATATGATGTTGATGGTATTATGATCGGTCGTGCATCGATTGGTTATCCATGGATCTTCCGTGAGATCAAACATTTCATGGAAACAGGAGAGATTTTAGATGCTCCAACATTAGAAGAAAGAATCAATACTTTAAAACGCCACTTGAACTTCTCAGTAGAGTGGAAGGGTGACCGTACTGGTATCTTCGAAATGAGAAGACACTATACGGCTTACTTTAAAGGGATCACACACTTCAAGCCATTCAGAACGCGTTTGGTGGAAGCGATGACTCACGAAGAAGTATTAAATATTCTTTCTGATGTAGAAGAACATTACGACAAAGAAGTAATTCTTTAATCGTTAAATCATATGATATTAGAGACAGGTAGGAGTGAATTCTACCTGTTTTTTTTTATTTTGACAAAAGTTATGACTTTGAAAAAGTATTATTCAAAATGATTTCTCCTAAATTGTCATCAAATAATCAGCAAGTATAAAAGACCATATCTTTTATGCTTCTTCCACTTTTTTAGTCTTTATGATATAGATGAGTTATCAATTAAATAAACTAGCCTTTTTTACCTTTCTTTTTTTTCAAATTCACTTTTCATATTCTCAAAATAAAGAAATTGATTCTCTATTTAGAGAACTTGATAAAGCGATCGAGTTACGTCCTTCTTTAAAAAACAAAAGGGAGGAAAAGATTAAGGATTTAAAAACTCAATTGGAGCAAAATGATACTGTTTCATTGGAAGATAAATATTTTCTTGCAGAGGATCTTTTTCATCAATACGAAGTATATGAGTTTGGAGGGGCCTTATATTTTGCCTACGAACAGCTACACTTTGCGGAAGAATCTAAAAATGAATTATGGATTAATCAAGGTCAGTTGAATTTGGCCAGTATTCTGGTCACATCAGGAATTTATGAGGAATCAGGGCAGATTTTACAAAAAATTGATAGGTCAAAGTTGTCTCAAGAACAGCTGATTCAATTCTATTATATAAATAAGGAAAGGTATAATCAACTGTATTTCTATTCAACCACAAGAAAATTAAAAGAAGGATATCGTTTGATGTATCAAAGTTATTGTGATACGTTGTTGTATACTGTTCCACAAAACTCTATTATCGCTTTGGATATCAAAGAAACTAGGGCATTAGATAATAGAAATCTTTTAGAAGCTAGAAAGTTCAATACTTTGATAATGAATAAAACAGAACTTGGACAGAGAGATTTTTCAAAAGCTGCTTTTATTCGGTCATTAACCTATGAAGTAGAACATGATATTCATAAAGAAAAAAAATATTTGATTCTCTCTGCAATATCAGATATTATGAGTTGTACAAATGACAATGCCTCTTTAGCAACATTAGCTTTGCTTTTACATAAACAAGGTGATATTGACAGAGCTTATCGTTATATTAATATATCTTTTGAGGATGCCTCATTTTACGGATCAAAACTAAGATCAATTCAGATCGCCAATATTCAGCCTATAATCTCGAAATCTTACGAAGATCAATTATCGCAAAAAGCCAATCGATTTGTGATATACACTATATTAATCAGTGTACTATCTATTATCGCTTTAGTCACTTTGATCATTTATTTTAGGCAGTTGAGGGCTTTAAAAGCATCAGAAAAAAATCAATTGGCAATTAATCAACAGCTTTCAAAAGCTAATGAAGAACTACTGATTATTAATCAAAAACTGAAAGAGGTCAGTGTGGATTTGAAGAATACTTCCCATGTAAAGGAAGTTTATATAGGTGAGTTCCTAAAAATCTGTTCAGATTATATCGATAAGTTGGAGAAGCAAAGTAATCATACCAAAAAAATGCTGGTAGAAAGAAAGTATTCTAAACTTCTTGATGAATTAAAGAACAACGATCTTAGGAAAAATGAAATGAAAGCTTTCTATAAAAACTTTGATGAAACCTTCTTAACTATCTATCCAAATTTTGTTGATAAACTAAATCAATTACTTGATCCAAATGATCCAATTCGAATTAAAAATAATCAGCTTTTGAATACAGAATTAAGAATTTTTGCTCTTATAAGATTAGGGATTACCGACTCGAATAAGATTGCCCAACTCTTAGGGAACTCAGTAATTACCATTTATAACTATAGAGTGAAAGTGAAAAACAAATCTATAGTTCCAAGAGAGGAATTAGAAGATTTTGTCATGAAAATAGACTGATTTTTTCATTTTAGTAGTGAGTAAACCTTATAAAATCACTACTAATTTACTTATTGTTATTTTTATTAAATCTCTGATAATTAATTTATTAGTGTTTATATATTTCTACTAATTATCTACTAAGCGTAGTAAGAACACTTTTTATACTGTTGCTTTGTATCATAATCTAAAGCGCAAGGTTATACTCCTTTTCGATGTACATGAAATGAAATGTTTATTGCCTTAAAACAAACAGTATAAAAGATGATAAAAAGAAATACTTTTTTAGACATTTTTCCGAAATGGCTAATCTTACTCCTACCTCTCTTTTTGATAACCGCATTTAGTAATGCGCAAACTATATCAGGTATAGTCACCGATACGCAAGGTGTAACTATGCCGGGGGTAAATATCCTAATCAATAATTCGACTATTGGTACTACCACAGATTTTGATGGTAAGTATTCTATTACTGTCAATTCTTCCGAAGATGTTCTGGTATTTAGATATCTAGGTATGGTCACTCAGGAAATCAAAGTTGGTTCACAAACTAAGATTAACGTGACAATGGATGAAGATATGCAGACGCTAAGCGAATTGATTGTGGTGGGATATGGTACTCAAGATAAAAAAGCAGTTACAGGTTCAGTTTCAGTTGTTGGAGCTGAGGAAATGGAATCCAGACCTAACTCTCAAATGGGAGCATTAATCCAAGGTAAAGTTGCAGGTGTTCAAGTGCAAGCTTCTTCGGGTAAGCCTTCTCAAGGTATCTCCATGAGAATTCGTGGAACCAATTCAATTAACGCATCTTCCGAACCGTTATATGTAATTGACGGAGTGCCTACAACAGATACAAGATCACTTAGCCCGTCTGATATTGAAAGTGTTTCAGTATTAAAAGATGCATCAGCAGCAGCTATTTATGGTGCACAGGGTGCCAACGGGGTTGTGCTAATTACTACTAAAAAAGGATCAACTGATAAACCAACAATTTCATTAGATGTCTATGGAGGTTTTTCTGAAGTATGGAATACCCAAGAAGTATTAAATGGAGAGCAATTCAGACAGTTAATGACAGATATGGGAACTACTTTTAACGATTGGGGTAGCTATAGAGAAAGAACGGATTGGCAGAATGAAGTGTTCCAAAGAGGGTTTACTCAAAACTATCAAATGTCTATTTCTGGAAAATCTAATAAAACAAATTATTATGTTTCTGGTGGTTATACAGATGTAGAAGGGGCTGTTCGATCGGCTGAAATGCAAAGAGCCAACTTTAAGGTTAACTTAGATCAGGAAGTAACAAATTGGTTAAAAGTAGGTACTAGAGTAAACTACACAGATTATAAAGATGTAGACGTAAATGATAATATTGGTGTAGATAGAGGCGGTGTTCTATTAGGTACGCTCACTACACCATCAATTATTGGTATTAGAAACCCAGACGGTAGCTTTACTACCAACCCTTTGGCACAAGCTTGGGAGAACCCATTGGCAAGTACAGATGGTATTGATAGAGGTTTTGCCAATAAAAGATTCTTGGCTAATTTCTATGCTGAAGCAACGTTAATTGAAGGTTTAAAATTTAAAACAAATTTAGGTGTAGACCATAATTCATCCCAATTTAGATCGTTCAAAGATCCTTTTGAAACAGTAGATGGAAGAGCAAAACAAGGAGTTTCAGTTTTTAATCAAGATAATAACAGATACTTTATTTTTGATAATACACTATCGTATGATAAGACAATTGGAAAAAATAAATTCAATTTATTAGCGGGTTCAGTTATTCAGAAATACCATTGGCAAAGTTCTAATATCGAACGCCAAGGATTTGATTCTGACCAAATTTCTACACCAAATGCGGGAGCCAATATTATAGCATCTTCAGCATGGGCTTCAGAAAAGGCCAATGCATCTTTTATTGGTCGTGCAAACTATGATTTCGACAATAAATATTTACTGACTGCCAATATTCGTGTAGATGGGTCTTCTGTATTCGGACCTCAAAACAGATGGGGTATTTTTCCTTCTTTATCTGCAGGTTGGAGAATTTCTGAAGAAGCTTTCTTAAAAAGTGTAGAACAGATTTCTGATCTAAAATTAAGGGCAGGTTGGGGTATTGTAGGTAATGATAACATTGCACCTTACTCATATATGGCAAGAGTATCAAAAAATGCTCCTTATCCTTTTACAAGTTCAGCTACTCCGGGATCATATCCTTCATCAGTGGAGAATCAAAAATTGAAATGGGAAGAATCAGAACAATTTAATATTGGTTTCGATTTGGGATTGTTTAACGATAGAGTAGAGTTAACAGTCGATGCTTATCAAAAAGTAACGAATGACTTGTTATTTGATGCTCCATTACCAAAATCAACAGGTTATAATTCAGCAATTCAAAATATTGGATCACTAGAAAACAAAGGTTTAGAATTCAATCTAAACACAGTAAATGTGGATAAAGCTGTGAAATGGACGATGAACATGAACCTTTCATTGAATAGAAATAAAGTAACCAATTTAGTTGGACAAACAGTACTTGATGGTTACGTAGATGTTATTTCAAAAGATAATGCAATCATTATAGAAGAAGGTCTTCCTCTAGGTTCTTTATATGGATATTCTTTCGGTGGTGTCGATCCTGAAACAGGAAATGCTTATTACATCACTCAAAACGGAGAGACCACTTTCGATCCATCGCCTGAAGACAGAAAAGTGATTGGTGATGCCAACCCAACATTTATCTATGGTTTCACTAACAATGTTTCCTATAAGAATTTCTCTTTGAGTATTTTCTTCCAAGGATCTCAAGGCAATCAAATGTTGAATGCTTCTCGAATCGTAACTACATCAATGTCATCACCAATGAATCAAACAACTGATGTCTTAAGAAGATGGCAAAAACCAGGTGATATCACAGATATACCACGTGCGTATCCTATGGGAAGTGATCAAACAGTTACGAACAACTTGATATCCGACCGATTTATTGAGGATGCGTCTTATTTGAGATTAAAAGCATTGACTTTCAGTTATAATGTTCCTTCTACTTTCCTAGAGAAAATCAATTTAGGTTCATGTAGATTGTATGCAACAGGAGAGAACTTGTTTACTATCACGAATTATTCAGGCTTTGATCCAGAAGTAAATTATAGAGGTGGCGATAATAGGGTTATGGGTATTGATTTTGGTACTTATCCACAAACAAGAACGTACATTTTTGGTCTTAACGTATCATTCTAATTTGTAGAGAAATGAAATTATTAAAATATATCACTTTAGGAGCTACATTACTTTCATTTAGTGCTTGTGATAGCTTCTTAGATTTAAAACCTATATCAGATGAAACGGCTGATAATGCTTACACAAGAGCTGCACAAATCGAATCAGCTTTAGCAGGAACGTATACTACTCTACACTCAGACTTTTATGAGTGGGATGAGATGATATACAATGATGTGCGATCTGATAATTTTTATTCTGGAGGAGATAACCCAGAAATCCATTCATTTGATTTGTTAACTGTTACTGCAGTAAATAGTAAAGTAGATCAGGATTGGTCATCACTTTATAACGGAATTTTTAAAGCAAATAATGTTTTATATCGTATAGATGGAGTGGTCGATTTAGAAGAGGAGAGAAAAGCAGAAATTATTGGTGAATCCAAGTTTTTAAGGGGGCTATTTTACTTCTCTTTAGTAAAACTTTGGGGAGGGGTACCATTAATTACTCAACCAACTTTATCTACAGCTCCTGAGGATGTAAACATTCCAAGAAGTACAGAAGCAGAAATTTACGCTCAGATAGAGCAAGATTTAATTGAAGCAGCTAATGCTCTTCCAGAAACTTTTGTAGGATCTGAAGCAAAAACTAGAGCAACAAAAGGAGCATGTTATGCACTACTAGCGAAAGTATATGCTCAAAGCAAACAATGGCAAAAAGTGGTTGATGCAGTAAGAGAAGTAGACAATAGTAGTGCAGGTTATTCTTTGGTGAGTGATTATAATTCCCTATTTACCGGAGCGAACTATGAAAATGAAGAGTGCATCTTTATGCCAAACTACATTGGTGGCAATATTGGCAACTTTGCTTCTGCAATGATGTTGCCCCCATCTATTACCAACGACGATTGGAGAAAATTTGGAACACCTTCAGTGGATTTGGTCAATGCTTTTGATGCTGAAAGCGATGTGGTAAGAAAATCAGCAGCAATACTGTTTGAAGACATTACTGCATGGAGAGATCAGTATTGGTCAAATGTTGGGGAGAATTCAACAAACCTACCTTTTGCATACAAATGGAGAAATCCAATGGCTTGGTCGAGTACAGATAGACAATACCTTTTGAGATATGCTGATATGTTGTTGGTAAAAGCAGAAGCTCTTAACGAACTAAATGATATTAACGGAGCAGCTGTAGAGGTAAATAAAGTTAGAAATAGAGTGGGTTTAAATAACCTTACTTCAGATCAAATGTCTTCTCAAGAAGTGATGAGAAACACGATTTTAAATGAGAGACGTCTAGAGTTTGCTCAAGAAGGTATGCGTTGGGAAGATTTACAACGACATGGATTGTTGGTTACGACAATGTCAAACCTTAAAGAATTTGATAAAGAGAGTAATGGTTTTGTGAATTATAACATGAACGAAAACAAAATCTTATTACCAATTCCTCAAGTGGAAATGAACAGAAATCCAAATTTAGAGCAAAATCCAGGATACTAACCTTAACATCAACAGCAATGAAAAAATTACTAACATTTATAGTAAGTATATTCCTTATCATTGGATGTACTGAAAAAGAAAATATGCAACCTGAAGGAAATTGGGACTTATCCAATCCATCCTTGATGACTCCTTCAAATGGTGAAACAGTTGATCTTATACAGGAATTCCCTGATGAAACCATAGATTTTGAGTGGACAGCTGCCGTTAATTCTGCAGGTTATGATGTCTCTTATCAAATAGTTGTTTTGCCTGATACAGCAACTTCGTCAGAAAATCCATTATTAAAAGTATTGTCTGATGATAATGGAAAGGCTTTAACAGGAAGCATTTCATATCAGTCCATAGATCAGATCTTATCTGCACAATGTATTCCTGCGGGCAGTGAGGTAAGTATAAAAGTAGGTGTTGTTGCTTCCTCAATGGAACGTAAAACAGAAGATTTGATCAATATCAATGTAGTAAGATTCCAAACAGAAACACTTCCTGCTCAACTATTCTTAACAGGGTCAGCTACTGAAGTAGGTGTGGAAAGGGCAGAAGCAATTCCTTTCAAGCGTCTCCCGAATGCAGATGGATCGGCATCTAATGTGTATGAGGTTTATTCTAAATTATCAGTAGATGGGTCGTTCTATATGGTTGACAAAGCAAGTGATGAAGCATCTATTTTTGGTATAAACGAAGCTAACCTGATTGAAAAATGTGGTAATGAAATTACTGTTGATGAAGAGAAGGTATATCGTCTAAAAGTTGATTTAGAAAATGGTACTTATGAATTAAGGGATTTCACTGAAATTGAATTGTTTGGAGCACCTCCTTCAGATTCTGGCGATTGGACTGGTCTTGCATTCACGTATCAAGGAATGGGTATTTATACTGCTGTTGGAGATTTCAAACAAACAGGTGGATACTTATTTAGAAAAACCGATACATGGGAGAATATTTTCAAACATGTTAGTGGATCATCAAATACATTGATCTTAGAAGAAGATAAAGATGCACAAGGAGTCGAAGTATCTGATATGAATTTTGATGGAGAAATCGGAGAGTACACGATCACTATCGATTTATCATCTACCGCCTATACTTATACTTTGGATAAAACCTATGTTCCACCTACTGGTCCAGAATCTTTATTCTATATACCATCAGAAGGTGATGCTGTAGAGATGATTAAGGATGGCAATAGATTCAAGCTACCGGTACATGTTGCATTACAAACATTAAGCACATTTAAATTGAATTCTTCTGCAGATGGGTCAGGTACTTATTATTCTATCAACGGAGCTATCGGACAAACTGATGATGCATCATGGGATAATGTTACAGGAGAAGTAGAGTTACAAGAAGGTGAAGCTGATATTACTGTAGCCTTAGACCAAGCATATATGTTGACTGTAGATTTTGATGATTCAAATATTCAATGGCAATTCTATAATGTAAAACTATTCCATTGGTCAGATTGGGATGAAAGAGAAGAAATTGTAATGACTTATCAACACCCTTTCACTTATGTGCTTCAAGGTGCAAGTTTGAAAGCAGGGTTTGATTCTAAATTTATTTCTCCATGGGATATAGAATTTGGATCTTATAATGCTGATGGTTCTACTGATGATGCAACTGCAATGTCTGGTACAACAACTAACAAACCAAAAGTAGACACAGGTGATGGCGTTGAAGTAGAAAACTTCAAATTCATTACGGTAGACGGTACTTATAATGTAGAGTTAGTGGTGAATGCAGATCTAGTACATGGTACTTATTCTGTTACGCAATAAATAAATAAGTCCTGCCCTAAATGGGCAGGGCTAATGATTAAAGAAATATGAAAAGGTTAAAAATGAATACGATTCTAAGTATTATACTTTCTGCTATCCTCGTTGGAGCAGGATGTTCTGAGGAGGATAAAACAGTAGCACCTCCACCTCCGGTTGTAGCTCCAGATAACCCCGATAATGTGATGGTGGTAGTGACTTCAAGGTCTGATGTCTCTAATCAAACAAATGTGGGATTAAGAGTGATAGAAGATGCTGTTTTAGCTGGTAATGAGGAAAACATTTCTACATTGAGAATAGATATAAATCAAACGTATCAAGAAATGGATGGGTTTGGCTATACTTTAACAGGAGGAAGTGCACAGCATTTAATGGGAATGTCCGCATCAAATAGAAAAGCTTTATTGGAAGAGTTATTTGGTACAGATGCTGAAAAAGGTCAGTTAGGAATATCATTTCTTCGTTTGAGTATTGCAGCTTCTGATTTAGATGAGAAAGCATTTTCCTATGCTATGGTGAAAGGAGAGGATAATGATCTGCTTAAAAACTTTTCAATTTCTGAAGATCAAAAGAATCTGATTCCAATATTAAAAGAAATTGTGGCTATTCAGCCAGGTATCAAATTTTTAAGTACACCATGGTCTCCTCCAACTTGGATGAAAACGAATAACAGTGCGATTGGTGGTCAGTTATTAGAAACATATTATGAAGCATATGCTGATTATTTTATCAAATATATCGAAGCTTACAAAAGAGAGGGAATTAATATTTATGCTATCACTGTTCAAAATGAGCCTTTACATCCGGGAAACGAACCAAGTATGTTGATGCATGCTGATGAGATGGCGAATTTTATTGCCCAACAGTTAGGACCTAAATTTAGAGAAGTAAATATTGATACAAAGATCATTACTTATGATCACAATGCAGATAGACCAGATTATCCAATAGATATTATTAAATCACCTGCCAACGAATTTATTTCAGGTTCTGCTTTCCATTTGTACGGAGGGGATATTTCAGCACTTTCTCAAGTAAAAGCAGCTGATGTGACTAAAGACATTTACTTTACCGAACAATGGGTGGATTCTGAGGATGCTGATTTTGGAGGAACATTAATGTGGCACTTTGAGAATATCATTATTGGTGCTACAAGGAATTGGGCAAAAGGTGTGATGGAGTGGAATCTAACATCAAATAGTGCGTTAACACCAAGAACACCTGGAGGTTGTACAAGGTGTTTAGGAGGGTTAACTGTAGATGATAACGAAGTGAATAGAAATGTGGCTTATTATATCATTGGTCATGCTTCGAAATATATTCCAGTGGGATCGGTAAGAATCAAAACGAATCAAATGGGAAATTTACCTAATGTAGCGTTCCTAACTCCTGAAGGAAAGACTGTTACTTTAATTATGAATAACTCAGAAAGTAACACTAAACTAAATCTAAATTTTAGCGGAACAGATGAAAAATATACAGTATCCCTTCCAAGTAATTCTGTAGCTACTATTGTTCATACAAAACCAGTTAGTTAAATGAAAAAAACTTTAATTAGTGCTATTCTAGCAACAAACTTTATTTTTGGTTGTACATCATCTAAACAACAAATATTAGTTGAGCATTCCCATCAAAAGATGATTACACCAAATTCTGTATCTGTTTTTACAACCGCTAAAAATACAGACTTACGTTTATCAAATACAGGTAGCTATTCTTTTGAAAAAAGTAAACAGCCTACTGAGGGAAATGTGTCTATTTTTATTAATCCTGATAAGCAATATCAAACACTCTTAGGTATTGGAGGTGCAATAACAGATGCTTCTTCAGAGATATTTTATCAACTTTCAAAAGATAAGCAAGAAGAGTTGATGAATGCTTACTATGGGGAAGATGGAATTGATTATACATTATTGAGAACATCAATTCACAGTAGTGATTTTGGTTCTGAAAGTTATACTTATATTGAGGAAGGAGACAAAGAATTAAAAACTTTCAACATAGATCATGATAGAAAAACGAAGCTACCGATGATCAAAGAAGCGATGAAAAGAGCGGATAAATCTATTCAGTTTTACGCTTCACCTTGGTCTCCTCCTGCATTTATGAAAGGCAAGAAAGACATGTTGAAAGGAGGTAAATTAAAACCAGAATTTTATCAATCATGGGCAAATTACTATGTGAAATTCATTGAGGCCTATGAGAACGAAGGTATTCCAGTTTGGGGTGTGACGATTCAGAATGAACCTATGGCTGTTCAGACATGGGAATCTTGTGTGTATACTGCTGAAGAAGAAAGAGACTTTCTAAAAAACTATTTAGGACCCACTTTCGAAAAAGAAGGATTAAGTGATAAAAACATTGTAGTATGGGACCACAACAGGGATTTAATTGTCAATAGAGCAAATACTATTTTTGGTGATCCAGAAGCTGCAAAATATGCTTGGGGTATTGGTTTCCATTGGTATGAAAACTGGACAGGTAGTGAGCCAATGTTTGATAATTTATCGAAAGTGAAAGAAAACTTTCCATCTAAAAACCTTTTGTTTACAGAGGGATGTAATGAAGGTTTTGATGATCAAAAATATCAGTATTGGCCAAATGCAGAAAGATATGGTCGTTCTATGGTCAATGACTTTAATAGAGGAACTGCAGGGTGGACAGATTGGAATATTTTGTTAGATCAAAACGGAGGACCAAACCATGTGGGGAATTTCTGTTTTGCTCCTATTCATGCAGACTTAAATAAGAATGAATTGATCTATACACCATCTTATTTTTATTTAGGACACTTCTCTAAATTCATTCGTCCGGGAGCCGTTAGAGTAAGTACAGCGGTAAGTTACGATTTCTTGGAGGCAACATCATTTATTAATAAGGATGGAAGATTAGTGACCGTTGTTTTGAATACTTCTGATGAAGCTTATGATTATACAATTTATGTAAAAGGTCAATCCACTAAGCTATCAATTCCAGGAAGAGGAATTCAAACGTTAGTTTACGGAAAAAAATAAATCACTTATCAACATTTAGTTCAAATATTTGCCTTATTTCAGACATCGTTTTGGAATAAGGCTTTTTGATATTGATGAATTGTGAATAACTTTTTAATCAAAAAATCAGTATAACTATAAAACCGGAAACTTATTCACAATAAATGATCAGAATTTCAAAATGAGAAAACTAACTAAATTTGTACTCAGTTTATTCACATTATTATGTTTATCAACACTAGGTTATTCACAAATACCAAGTGATTTGAACCTAGAAAAGGGAGATGTTGCCGTTGGAGGTTACGATCCTGTGAGTTACTTTTCAGGATCTCCTGTAGAAGGCGATAAACATATATCAGTTATTCACAAAGGAGCACATTATTATTTTGCCTCCCATAAAAATAAAGAAACGTTTAAAGAAAATCCCGAAAAATACTTACCTGCTTATGGAGGTTGGTGTGCTTACGCGATGGGAGCAAAAGGTGAAAAAGTAAGTGTGAATTATGAAACCTATAAGATTCAGAATGGAAGGCTCTTCCTTTTTTACAATAAGTTTTTTACCAACACTTTAGAAGATTGGAACGAGGAGGGAGCTGAGCGTTTAGAAAAAGCAGCTGATACCCATTGGCAAAAACATATTATGTAGTCGTCTATTAAAAAGGGATGAATACAAAAAAGGCATTCCCGTAGGAATGCCTTTTGGTTTATATAATTCACCTGAATTGGTATGTTAGTATGTGCTTTTTATAGCGGCTACCTCATTGATTCGTTGCTGTGCGATATCGATAGCAACTTCCTGAGCGTTTTTGCCTGTAGCTTCAGACTGATCAAAAACTTTTAAAGTCTGATCGTAAACAAACTCACATTTGTTCCATGACCATTCTTTGTTTGTTTTAATCACTTCAGCATATACATTGATTACCCCACCTGAGTTAATCAAAAAGTCCGGAGCGTATAAAATGCCTTTTGATTTCGCTAAATCGCCATGGATTTTTTCATCTGCCAATTGGTTGTTTGCACAACCTGCGATAATCGAACATTTTAGTTTGCTTAGCGTTTCATCATTTACTGTAGCACCTAAAGCACATGGCGAATAGATATCTACATCTAAATCATAAATCTCGTCCAAACCTACACCTTTGATGCCGTATTTGTTGACTACATCCTTCACTCTATCCTCATAGAAATCAGAAACGTAGATCTCACATCCTTCTTTTTTCAAATGTTGGATGATGTACTCACCCACATGTCCTGCACCTTGGATAGATACTTTTTTGCCTTCAAGGCTATCTGATCCAAATTGCTTTTTAGCAGCTGCTTTCATACCCATATAAGTAGTGTATGCTGTAAAAGGCGAAGGATCTCCCAAACCACCTCTTGTTTCTGGCATACCACTTACATATGAAGTTTCTGCTGCAATATGTTCCATATCAGAAGCGTTCATTCCAACGTCTTCTGCTGTAATATATTTTCCGTTCAAGTTCTTCAAGAAGCGACCATATGCTCTAAGCATCGCTTCCGACTTGTGTTTTCTCGCATCCCCAATGATGACCGCTTTTCCACCACCAAGATTTAATCCAGCGATAGAGTTTTTAAACGTCATCCCTCTCGATAAACGAAGTGCATCATACGTTGCTTGAGCTTCATTTTCGTACATCCACATTCTAGTACCACCTAGTGCTGGTCCTAATACTGTATTGTGTACTGCGATAATTGCTTTTAATCCTGTCGATTTTTCGTGACAGTAAACAACTTGCTCGTGTCCCATAGAAGAGACTTCTTCAAATATTGAGATATCTTCCATTTAAGTTATATATGTTATAGTGTCTTGTTCTTGATTAATATGTTTCTAACAATTAAGTCTTCGCAAGTTACATTTTCTGAATAGTAATACAAGTGCTACTTTTATGATGAAAATTTTAAGTAATTACCAAATATTATATCAATTATAGGTTTTGATGAATTTTGTTCTATGTTTTTTATCTGTTTTATATAAAATATGCAGAATTATATTCTGAAAATTATAAAATTCATTTTTTTATCAAAAAATGCTTTTAATTACGATTTCTAAGGATAAGAGTAAACTTTAATATTTTTAAACGCTTCTAATATCATAGTAATTCGTTGAGATGATTTTAGAAAATTCAAACAATAGAGGCATTTTTGTGATTCTTATTTAGACATCATCGAATTTTGCTGTAATAATTTTATAACTTTAAGGTTCGATTTAATATCATCTTTTCACCCAACGTAAGTGGTATTATAATTAGCAGGATTTCATCCTTAACTCATTAATCAGTGGATAAAGAAAAAAATTCAGGTCAGATATTCGATAGGCAAGTCTTATCAAGAATGTTGGTATTTGTGAAGCCACACATGAAAGAGTTTGTCTTTCTAGTGTTCTTGACAATAGGATTAGGTGTTTTGGCTCCTTCAAGACCTTATTTAATTCAATATACAATCGATAACTTCATTATCGAGAACGATATGCCCGGCTTAAATCAAATGATTGTCATCTTAATAGCGGTGCAATTATTACAAGCTTTGGTACAGTTTTGTCATACGTATCTTTCAGGTTGGTTAGGACAGCATATTGTAAAAGATATGCGTGTACAATTGTACGAGCATATCTTGAAATTGAAATTAAAATTTTACGACAACACACCTATCGGGCGTCTAGTTACTAGGGCAGTATCTGATATAGAAACCTTATCTGAGGTATTTACCAATGGTGTCGCCGCAATGCTTGGAGATATCCTTCAATTGATTTTTATCTTCTTGGTGATGTTGTATACTGATTGGAGACTGACCTTGATTAGTTTATCAGTTTTGCCTCTACTTTTGTTCTCTACTTACGTTTTCAAAGAGAAAATTAAAGTAGCGTTTAATGAAGTGAGAAATGCAGTTTCTAACCTAAATACCTTCGTTCAAGAGCACATTACAGGCATGAATGTGGTGCAATTGTTCTCTGCCGAACAAAGAGAGCAAGAGGAATTTCAGAAAATCAACAAGGAACATAGAAACGCCAATATCAGCACCGTTTTATATTATTCGATTTACTATCCAGTGGCGGAAGTTATTGCTGCTTCGGGTACAGGTCTTTTAGTTTGGTGGGGTGCACATAGTGTTTTAGATGGTTATGCTACATTAGGTACGTTGATTGCCTTCATCATGTACATCAACTTATTCTTTAGACCGATACGTATGATTGCCGATCGATTCAATACGTTACAAATGGGTATTGTGTCTTCAGACCGTATCTTGAAATTATTGGATGATAAAGATTTTATCAGCAATGAAGGAAATTATACAACGGATCATATCAATGGAGATGTGGAGTTCAAAGACGTTTGGTTTGCGTATAATGATGAGGACTATGTGTTGAAAAACATCAACTTTAAAGTAAATCATGGAGAAACGGTGGCTTTAGTGGGGGCGACAGGAGCAGGTAAGTCATCTATCATCAATTTGATTTCTAGATTCTACGAAATAAATAAAGGAAGTATTTATGTGAATCAGAAAGAGGTTAAGGAATACGATTTACATAATTTGAGGAAACACGTGGGTGTAGTGCTTCAAGATGTATTCTTGTTCTCTTCTTCTATTCGAGATAACATCACTTTAGGAGATAAAACGATAACGGATAAACAGATTATGAAAGCCGCCGAATTGGTGGGTGCTAAATCGTTTATCGAGAAACTTCCTGGGCAGTTGGATTATAAAGTAATGGAAAGGGGGGCGACCTTGAGTGTTGGACAACGACAGTTACTTTCTTTTGTAAGAACAATGGTTTATGATCCAGCGATTATTATTCTAGATGAGGCCACTTCTTCGGTAGATTCTGAAACAGAGGCACTTATTCAGAATGCGATCAATTCGATGATGAAAGGTCGTACAAGTATCGCGATTGCTCACCGATTAGCAACAATTAGAAATGCAGATAACATTATAGTATTGGATAAAGGAGAGATAAAAGAGTCCGGATCACATGATAAATTATTAGAAAAAAACGGATTTTATGCTAAACTTTATCAAATGCAATACAAAGAAGTTGAGGGGATTAATTGATATTAGCATATTAATAAGTACCTTTGCAATGCGTAACAAACAATAAATCATTACACCATGGAATTGAATGCAATTTTATTATTCGTAATGCCTGGCGGTTTAGAATGGGTAATCATCGGTCTAGTAGTTTTATTACTATTCGGTGCGAAGCGTATTCCTGAATTAGCTCGCGGTTTAGGTTCAGGTATCAGAGAATTCAAAGATGCTAAAAACCAAATCTCAGAAGAGTTAGAGAAGGGCATTAAGGAAGAGGAGAAGAAGAAAGAAGAAAAGTAATTCAGTCTTATCATTCTTGATATATTTTTAATGAAATCACTTTTTCATTAAATTTTTCACAATAAAACGAAAAGAAGTTTATCTTTGTCATTATACATAGATAAACTTTTTTTATTTTGGTCCCTTCAAAAATGAAGATCAAAAAAATTATTGTGTGTTATTGCGAAAACAAACTTCAGTGCGAGTCGCACACACCTAATTTCTAATTATACGGAGCATATGTACAAATCATTTGATGAAATAAAGGCGGCAATTGCGAACAAAGAAACTTCTTGTGTGGCTTTGGTCGAAAATTATTTGGCAAGAATAGAGGAGAAGAAGCATCTAAATGTTTGGAATGAGGTATATGCTGATGAAGCTATCGCTCAGGCTAAGAAAGTAGATGAAAAAATCGCTTCAGGTACTGCCGGTCGTTTAGCAGGTATGGTAGTAGGTTTGAAAGATGTGATTGCCTATAAAGATCATGGTTTGCAAGCGTCATCAAAGATTTTAGATAAATATGTATCTCCTTTCTCTGCAACCGCAACAGAAAGACTACTTGATGAAGACGCGATTATTATTGGCCGACAAAGCTGTGATGAATTCGCTATGGGTTCTTCTAACGAAAACTCAGCTTTTGGAGTAGTAAAAAATAATATAGATGAAACACGTGTACCGGGCGGCTCTTCTGGAGCCTCTGCAGTAGCGGTTTCAGATAACCACTGTTTAGTTTCTTTAGGTTCTGATACGGGTGGATCGGTAAGACAGCCTGCTGCTTTTACAGGAACAGTTGGTTTAAAACCTACCTATTCTAGAATCTCAAGATGGGGTTTAATTGCTTACGCCTCTTCTTTTGATACTATTGGCATTATCTCCCATAATGTACCTGATGCTGCTCTTGTATTGGAAATTATTGCAGGTCAAGATGAGCAAGACGCTACAGTTTCCCAACAACCTGTTCCTGCATATTCGACATCAGTTAGTGATAAACCAAAGGAAAAATTACGCATTGCTTATATCAAAGAGACAGTGGAAAGTGAGCACCTAAATAAAGATATCAGCGAGAAAACGTTCAATAAGATCAAGGCTTTAAAAGCGGAAGGTCATACAGTAGAAGGTATCGAATTCCCTCTTTTAGACTACTTGTTACCTACTTACTATATTCTTACAACTGCAGAAGCAAGTACAAACTTGGAACGTTTCGACGGGGTAAGATATGGTTACAGAACAGATCAGCCGAAAGATTTGGAAGCACTTTACAAGAAATCAAGATCAGAAGGTTTTGGTGATGAAGTGAAGCGTAGAATTATGTTGGGAACCTTCGTTTTATCGGCTTCTTATTATGATGCTTATTTCTCAAAAGCACAAAAAGTAAGAAGGTTGATTAAAGAAACAACAGAAAAGATCTTATCGGAATACGATTTCATTTTGATGCCCACCACATCCACTCCATCATTTAAAATTGGTGAGTATGGCGAAAACAATCTATTGGAACTGTACTTAGGTGATTTATATACGGTACATGCATCTTTGGCTGGTTTACCAGCAATATCAATTCCTAACGGAGAAGATAAAGATGGGTTGACGATCGGTTTACAGATTATGGCCAATAGATTTGAAGAAGAGAAGATGTTGGCATTTTCGAATTACTTGTCTGAATTAGATTAAACTAAAGTTTAGTTTTTGATAAAAATATTGAAAAAGGTGTAAAGACGATCATAAACGATGTTTTACACCTTTTTTATTTTAACAAAAAACATCCTCATTCTACGACATAAATCTTCAATTCATCCCTCAAAATTCTTAAATCGTAGTATATTTGTTGAAACGTTGTGATTTGAAAGCAACGATTCATTTTTAGAACATATTTTCTGTAGATGTTCTTGTCTCATAAAGCTGTCTAAATTCCCTAATTATTTAACCGAGAATGCAGTTCAATAAGTTATTCGCCCCTTTTATTTTCGTATGTGTGATAGTATCTACGTCTTCTTTATTTGCCCAAGATGAGGGTGATATGATGACATGGAAAGATAGTATTTATACCGTTGCTTTACCTGAAGGTTATCTTTTACCTTCTGATACTTTAGAGATTGTAGAAGCGGCCCCTTATGCTCCTTGGTTTGAGAATTTTGAAGATTTTGATACCACATCAGCGATTCTTTTGGATGTGGTCGATCAGACATATGATTATGTGCCTAACGTAACGGATAGTTTGGTAAAGGAACGTCTGAAGGAATTGGAGAATGTTATTCCTTTAGAGTATCACGATAGGGTACGTTTGTTCATCGACTATTTCGCGGTACGTAATAGAGATTACACGTTGGGAATTATGGAGCGTCAGAACATTTATTTCCCAATGTTCGAAAGAATTTTAGCAGAAGAAGGAGTACCTACAGAATTAAAATATTTAGCAGTTATTGAGTCGGCTTTAAAGCCGGTGGCACTTTCTAGAGTGGGTGCAAAAGGTCTTTGGCAATTTATGCCAAGAACGGGTAGAGCCTATGGTCTGAAACAAAGTTATCAGATTGATGACAGAATGGATCCTGAAAAAGCGACAAGAGCAGCGGCACGTTATCTTAAGTTCTTATACAATTATCATGGAGATTGGGAGTTGGCAATTGCTGCCTACAATTGTGGTCCGGGTAATATTAGAAAAGCACAAAGAAGGTCTGGAAAGAAAAAATTCTGGGATATTTATAAGAAACTTCCAAGAGAGACAAGATCGTATTTACCTCAATATGTAGCAATGGCTTATGTATTGACGTATGCAGATGAATATAATTTAGTACAGGATTTACCAAAATATGAAATTCCATCAGAAGATATTTTCGTGAGTCAGTCAGTTGATCTAGGCTTACTAGCTGATGAATTATCGGTTTGCCGAGAAGACCTGACACTTTTGAACCCTTCTTTAAGATTCGGTTTTGCTCCAAACTATGTGAAGAACTTTAGAATTAAGATTCCTGAGGCACGTTTTAATTATTACTTGGAGAATCAGGATGAAATTCTTTCAAAAATTAAATATACTGGTAAAGGAGCTAATGTTGGAGATGGCTATTATTATCATTATGTAAGAAGTGGAGAGTCGTTAGGGTTAATTGCTAGAAAGAATCGTGTTTCAATTAGTAGTTTGAAAGCATGGAATAACCTAAGAAGTAATACCATTTATCCTGGTCAGAAATTAAAGATTTACGGTAATGCGTATAGTCCAGGACCGTCGACCGTTTCTTCATCAAGCTCATCAAAATCGAAAAGTACAAAGTCTACATCAAGTTCATCTTCTAAAACAAGTGGCGCAAGTATTTACCATACCGTAAGAAGTGGGGAGACTTTGGGGATGATTGCTAAAAAATATAGAGTGTATGTTGCGGATATCAAAAGATTGAACAAGATAAAAGGAACAACTATTTATAAAGGTCAGCGTCTTTTGATTAAGGAGGGAAAATATAAGGCTCCAGAAACTAAAGAGACAAGTACAGTGTCAAAATCTACTCCTTCAGCATCGAGTAATTCGAAAGATAATCTGTTATATCATACAGTTGGAAGTGGAGAAACTTTAGGTGGTATTGCTGAAAAATACAATACCTCTGCCTCTAATTTGAGAAAGTGGAATGGGATAAGAGGTTCTACAATTTATAAAGGTCAGAAGTTAAAAGTATATACTTCTCAAAAAGTAGCTACTACTACAGCTTCTAAAAGTACTTCGACTACAGCAAGTACATCAAAGAAAAGTTCGACGACAACCGCTTATGGGCCTTCATCAAAAACGAGGTACCATAAAGTGAAGTCGGGTGATAATTTGGTGGAGATTGCCAAGATGTATAGAGTGTATGTAAACGATATCAAGAAGGTGAATAATATGAAGACTTCTACTATTCAGGCAGGACAGACATTAACGATTCCTCCATCGCCGAGTAGTGTGCTTAATGAGCAGAAGAAATCATCAAAAAGTAATACAACTTCTTATTATACTGTGAAGAGTGGAGATACTTTATGGAGTATTTCTCAGAAGTTAGGTCTTTCTGTTGGAGAGTTAAAGCAACTAAATGGCCTAAAAAGTAACAATTTGAAGGTCGGACAACGATTAAAGACAAAATCTTAAGCATCTTTAAATAATCTATTCAAAGAAAATATATAATATCTAGCGCAGGTTCGTAAATTGCGAGTTCAAATTTTGAAACAACAGGAAAATGGCAGATATAAAAACAAATCTTATTGAAGAATTGCAGTGGCGTGGCATGCTGCACGATATCATGCCAGGTACCGAAGATCAATTAAACAAAGAGATGACGACTGCTTATGTTGGTTTTGATCCGACAGCAGACTCTCTTCACATTGGTCATATGGTATCTGTAATGTTGCTTAGACATTTACAAAAAGCAGGTCATAAGCCGTTAGCAATTGTAGGTGGTGCAACAGGTATGATTGGTGACCCTTCTTTCAAAGATGCGGAAAGACAACTTTTGGATGACGATACTATCCAAAAAAACATCGCAGGAATGAAGGCACAATTGGAGAAATTCTTGGACTTCGATTGCGGAGATAATTCAGCGGAGATTTTGAACAACTACGATTGGTTCAAAGATTTCAGTTTTATCGATTTCGCTAGAGAAGCAGGTAAGCACTTGACAGTAAATTATATGATGGGTAAAGAATCTGTAAAGAAGCGTTTAGCTGCAGGTTCGGGTATCTCATTCACAGAGTTTACTTATCAATTGTTACAAGGATGGGATTTTTATCATCTGTACAAAGAGAAAAACTGTCGTTTACAATTTGGAGGTTCAGACCAATGGGGTAACATCGTAACAGGTACTGAATTGATTCGTCGTAAGGCACAAGGAACAGCATTTGCCGCTACTTGTCCTTTGATTACAAAAGCAGACGGAACAAAATTCGGTAAAACTGAAAGCGGTGCTGTTTGGTTAGACGCAGAGAAAACTTCACCTTACCAATTCTACCAATTCTGGTTAAATGTTGGAGATGAAGATGCGAAAAAATACATCAAAATCTTTACGTTTATCGAGAAAGAAGAAATCGATCAGTTAATTGCGGAGCACGATGAGGCACCTCATACGCGTATTCTTCAGAAGCGTTTGGCGGAAGAAGTAACTCGTGCAGTTCATGGTCAGGAAGAATTGGATACTGCTATTGCGGCATCAAATATTCTTTTTGGTAAGAATGTAACGGAGCAATTGAAGTCGTTGAACGAAAGAACGCTTCTTCAAGTATTCGAAGGCGTTATGCAATCGGAAATCACTAAAGCTGATTTAGAAGGAATGGCTGAGATCGCTGATTTATTATCAGCAGGTACTCAAAACCAATTGTTCGCTTCTAAAGGTGAAGCTAAAAGAATGATTAAAGGTGGCGGTATTTCTATCAACAAAGCGAAATTGCAAGGTAGTGAATTGCCTAAAGATTTAGAATTGTTGCAAGACAAATACATCTTGGCTCAGAAAGGAAAGAAAAACTACTGCTTAATCAAGGTAGTTTAATTTCTATTTGATATAAAAACAATAAAGGCGTTGACTTATAAAGTTCAACGCCTTTTCTATTATATGTTACTTGATAACGGTTATTTCGTCCAATCTTCAACTAATCCTTCTTCTTCTAAATAAGATCTTAAGTAAATGATTCTAGGTGAATCGGTGACTAATGATGCTTTGTATAAGGATAATTGAGCTTGATCTAAATCTTGTGTTCTATAAGCATTTACAGCTTGGTTGTAATATTGTAACCCAGCTAAATCTTTAATACTTAAGTTTTCGCTTAAATTCATTCCATATTCTTGATACAGTAACGAAGATTCTAAGCGTGTTTGATATTTTTCTTCTCTTGCTTTAATATCGTCTTCATTATTTACATACCCATAAACATCTGTCGATTCGATTAATGTTAACCCTAAATGTTCATCGTTCAATAGGATGTAAACATGACTGTTTAACTGCTTTATTGTAAAATCATAGCCCATTTCATTAAAAATGTGAGCATACAATAATGTAGCAGTCAAACAATCATAAGTTCCCGTCTTTAGCATGTTAGAGAAACTACTGCATTCTGCGTAGTTCTTTAGGAATTTGTTTCTTGTTTTGTTAAAGATCTTCTTAACAATAGACTTATTGTTTTTCTCTTTTTGATTTTGCCAGTAGTTGACCCAATCTTCTACCTCTTTTTTCATAGTGACAAATTCAGAGGCTTTGATGTTATCGGTAGGAGAGAAGTATATATTAAAGTGATCTTGTTGCCATGCAGTTTCAATCTGATTCAATGCATAATATTCTAGCATAGAAGAAGATTGATTTTTAGCCAATACGATAGTATTATTTTGCCCATACGTATCCTGTTTTCCAAAGAAGGAAAGTAAAATGATAAGGGATAATATGGTGGTAGCAAACTTCATGAATGAATAAAATCGTATTCTTTACATTTCTAATATACGAATATTATTCATACTGAGTTAACATTGAGTTAATATATAAGGTACATGAGTAAGATATATTATCAAAATTATCTTAATTATAGATATATTACCATCTCTAATGTGAATTTAATGTTACGTAAATTAATTTTTGAGCATAAAAAAAGTAGAGAAACGGATTTCTCTACTTTGAATAACTTAAAGAGGTCTAATTTTTAGAAGTCATAAAGTCTTTGACCAATGTTCCATCTTAATGCAGCACCAATATAATTTTCCGATTGATTATATGTGGCATTATCATCACTGCTTAATTTTCTATAAGTGGCACGTAAATCCACAAAGATATTATGGAAAGGAGAATAAGTTAAAACAGCATCAATATACATTGTTGTTACCTTATCGCCTTGTAATAATTTATTATCGAAAGAATCAGGAGATCCTGGAGCTGTATTGTAGTTCACAAAAATATCATGACCGTAGTTGACTAGGATATTTCCATTTTCGTCGTAAGTATTAAATCCTTGTTCTCTATAAATACCTTTAATAACTGTTGATAATCTTGGTAAGAAGTGAGGACGATAACGAATGATACCAATTAACTCATAAAAGTTGGCACCATTCGGATGGGCTAACTCTTGATAATAGTGTGCTTGATTGCCGTATAAATTACTTTTTGCTCCTGTGGTTTCCTTATGGGAATAGGTGTAAGGATCGACAACATTCATTTCTCCTTGTAAGTCGAGGTTACTCAAACCGAATGCATCAATATATTTAGCCCCTAACTGATATGCGAATTTGTTACCATAATAACCTTTACCAAGATTGCCTACACTTAGGTCATCCACCATAATCTGCCCGTAAAGCTGCACTTTATTCCAGATGTTATATTTTGCATCAAAACCGATTTGCACGTTGTCAGCATCCCCTAATCCATGTTCTAAAGCTCTGTAGAAAATGATTGGATTCATATAAGAGATATCAAACTGATTATTCCCTAAAGAATCATGTCTACTAAACATCACCTGCTCGAATAAACCTATATTTAAGTTTTTAGTGATGTTCCAACCTAAATGATGCATTGCCATGTATTTCTTTGGCAAAGCAGTAAACGGCATATCTGCCACATTGCTCGCATTCATTTGGGCAAAAATATTGGTGTATTCTAAATGCCAAACTCTCGTATTTAGCTTCAAATAAGTATAATCATTAGCATGAGTCGATAAGAACATCGAACGGTAGCCATTACCGATGAAGTTTCTACCTCTACCAAATTCTGCTTGAATGTATTTATCCAATAATTGGAAATTGATGTAACCTTGTGCATTAAAAAAATCATATGTACCATCCCCATTGTTTTTATACCACTGTTGTCCAGGTATGGTATTATTATGGGATTTTGAATACTGTTGCGCATAGAAAGGTAATCTTTCTTGGTTATCACTTGCTTGCATGTAGAAGCCTACTTTTCCTGCAATTGATCCATAGACTACAGCACCTCTTTGGTTCACAAATGGTCTAGAGGTATTCAAGTTATCATCACCTGCACTGAATAAGATTAAAGGATTCACATGTACCTCAAAGTCTTTTTCATTTACATTGGCGAAGTCAATTTTACTTCTGTAAAGATATTTCAAGAAAGGCTTTTTCACTTGAGCAATTGTTGAATCACTCATGTATTGCCAATTGTCTAGTGCTAAATAGGAAAGCTCGTATTTATCAGCTTCAGATAAATTACCTGTATAGGTTGAATCGAAATTCTCAACAAATTTTGCAATATCTTGTCTACCATAAGGTTTGATATTTGTAAAGATATTCCCAAAATTCTTTTGTTTGATCTCGAAACGATCGATTAAATGATAATATTCAGGGTCATAAGGTACAGTGGCTGATTGTGCGAATAAATTATGAATAGGAGCGACAAAAAATAAAATGCACAACAGACGAATTACTGATCTAAAAAAATGATTCATCTTGTAAGTTTTTGATCCTTTAATGAAAGGCTAATTTTTATAAAAATTAACTCTTTTAGATCAAATAACTTGCCAAGGGAACACTAGGGGGAATGATTAAGCAATTTCTTTGTTGTTGGATTGAAATAAGCCTAAAAAATACTCTTTACATTTTACTCCAAAAGCTTTTACTTCTTTTTGGAACCTCACTTGAGAGTATTGTCTAAATTCTGATTCACTGTAAAAACCAGTTGTATCTAAGTAGAAAATAGAAGGTATTTTACGCCAATCGCTGTCATAGTTTTTAACAATTCGATGTTTTAATAATTGTTCTATGTTGATAAACGGATAACTCATACGATTGTAGTAATCGATAATTTGTCCTTGATTGAAATAAAATGTTTTACGGAAGTTATTATTAATAATATCAGCTTCTACTTTATTTAATGATTTTGTATTCTGATTGATGAGTACTTCTTCAATTACCTTTTCATTCGATTTAAAAAAGATCAGATTTTCATTATTCTCATTAAGAATGATCATTTCCGTATTCTCGTTTTTCAATTGATTTAAAAACAAATAAACTTGTCCATATAAATGTTGAATACTTCCTATAGTCCAATAATCATATTGTAATAAATAATCTGCTTTTTGAGATCCTAAATATTGCACTAAATCTTGTAGGTTATTTATTTCAGCAAAAATCAGTTTCGTATTATTAGGTGTTTCAATGTTAATATTGAAGTTGCACAGTAACAATGCATCAACATGTTTTTGATGGGAAAGCTGATCGAGAAATAAGGATAGGTATTCAGGTAAAGAATCAATTATTGGAACAATGATAGTTGTTTTTAAACAATTCATAAAAGGTATTATTTAATGAGAAGAGCAGTTACTTATTAAATACGTTAATAAATGTAAAAGGTTGAGTTTCAATTTTAAAAACTCAGATAGATAGCAATTTTCTTAGATTTAACTTATTACAAATTTACTCAATAATTGTATTTTTTTATAGTACGAAATCATAGAATAGTATAATTATAAGGGTATAAAAAACACCTAAGTAACCTTAGGTGTTCTTTACTATTTATCTGGATGAGAATTACTTCTCTCTTCTGATCATACCTGCAGCAACAGTTTGATGTGTTGCTTCATCCACAAGAATAATAGATCCTGTAACTCTGTTCGATTTGTAAGGATCACTCATGATAGGCTTGGTCGTTCTAATTTTAACTCTAGCGATATCATTCATTTCAAGCGACTTATCACCCTCAATTCTGCTTAATGTATTGATATTCATCTTGTACTGAATATCTTTAATCATACATCTTGCTTCATTAGTCGTGTGCATGATGATGTATTTAGCTCTTGGTCTTGGTGGCTGATCGTCCATCCAGCAAAGCATTACATCTAAGTCTTGTGTTTGTTGAGGCTTGTTGTTTGGTCTTACCAACATGTCACCTCTTGAAATATCTATATCATCTTCCAAAGTGATCGTTACCGACTGAGGAGGGTAAGCCTCTTCAACCTCTTTATCACCTAGGTATATCTCTTTTACTTTTGATGTGAATCCTGAAGGTAAAGCGACGATATCATCACCTTTTCTGAATACACCAGAAGATACTCTACCAGCATAACCACGGAAATCATGGAATGCATCAGAGTGAGGACGAATAATTGTTTGTACAGCAAAACGAGGATCGATGTAGTTGTTATCACTAGAGATATAAATAGTCTCTAATGTGTGTAATAGCGTTTCACCGTCGTACCAAGGAGTTTCCTCAGAACGGTTCACTACGTTATCACCTTTTAATGCTGAGATAGGAACGAAACGAATGTCTTTCAAATTCAATTTAGCAGCAAACTCTTTAAATTCAGCTTGAATTTTTTCGAATACTTCCTCATCGTAGTCAACCAAATCCATTTTGTTCACACAAACAATCATGTGAGGGATTTGAAGTAACGAAGCAATGATTGCGTGACGGTGTGTTTGTTCTACCAAACCTTTACGAGCATCGATCAAGATCAATGCAAGGTTAGCAGTAGAAGCACCCGTTACCATGTTTCTTGTGTACTGAATGTGACCTGGAGTATCCGCAATGATAAACTTACGTCTTGGAGTAGCAAAGTATCTGTAAGCTACATCAATAGTAATACCTTGCTCACGCTCAGCTCTTAAACCATCAGTTAATAAAGAAAGGTCGACATGCTCTAAACCTTTTCTTTTCGAAGTTTCTGATACTTGATCTAATTGATCTTCGAAAATCGACTTCGAATCATATAATAAACGTCCGATCAATGTACTTTTACCGTCATCGACAGAACCTGCTGTTGTAAATCTTAAAATTTCCACGTTGATGATAATTTTTTAGTTCTAGAAATAACCCTCTTTTTTACGATCTTCCATAGAAGTTTCAGAACGCTTATCGTCCGATCTGTTACCTCTTTCTGTCTGACGCATTGCTGATACTTCCTCAACTACTTTTTCAATAGTGTCAGCATCAGATTCGATACCACCAGTAATTGTAATATCACCAAGTGTTCTAAAACGGATTTTCTTTTTCTCGATTTTTTCACCTTCACGTAACTGAGTGTACTCAGAAACAGGTAACCAAGTGTTATCTCTCCAAATTACATCACGCTCATGAGCCAAGTATAAAGAAGGAATTTCGATATTCTCTCTCATGATATATTGCCAAACATCAAATTCAGTCCAGTTTGAAATTGGGAAAGCTCTGAAGTGCTCGCCTTGACTGTATTTTCCGTTAAATAAGTTCCATAATTCAGGACGCTGACGTTTTGGATCCCATTGTCCAAATTCGTCTCTGTGAGAGAAGAAACGCTCTTTTGCTCTCGCTTTTTCCTCATCACGACGACCACCACCGATAGCTACATCAAAGTTTTCATCTTCAATAGTATCTAATAGAGTAGTAATTTGAAGTTTATTTCTACTAGCATTCGCACCAGTTTCTTCTAAAACTCGACCTTCATCAATTGATTCTTGTACAGAACCAACTGCCAGTCTTACTCCTAGGTCTTTCACAAGGTTATCTCTGAAAGCAATTGTTTCAGGGAAGTTGTGTCCTGTGTCAACATGTAAAAAAGTGAATGGTATTTTGGCAGGGTAGAAGGCTTTCTTCGCCAAATGAGCTACCGTAATTGAATCTTTACCACCTGAGAATAATAGTGCTGGATTTTGGAACTGAGCAAAAACTTCACGCAAAACGTATATCGCTTCAGCTTCCAACTCATCCAAATGTGAAAGTTGATAATTACTCATTAGATCTATGTATAATTAATGATGTCCATTTTTATTAGAGTATACTACTCTTTGACAAGGCACAAAGATATACTCTATAAGATTACTATGGAAATAAAAGTTATTAAAATAATGTCAATAGAACTCCTTGATATTTAATAATATCAGGTCTTTAAGAAAGATCACCGATAATAATTATAAAATTGATAGCTATATATGATGACAAATATGTATTCTAAAATAAATACATCTTCATCATTAGTTACAGAAACTTTGACTATTAACAAATACTTTAACGGAGATGCAATTTAAAAGTTTACATTATTATAATTTAATTGTAATACCTAACTGATCTGCTATTTCCTTTCTTTGTTGAGCTAATAATGTCATCAGCTCCAAAGCTTCCATCATTTTCTCCTCATTATTATTTTGCTCTGCTACTACTAAGCCATCCTGACATTGGTTGATAAGGTCAGTTAGGTAAGCAATTTTATAATAAAGCAACGAATTGTAAGCTAATTTACCTACGTTCTCATCTTTCTTTGGGATATTAATTTTATGACGAGTCGTCCATTCAGCAGAAGGTTCGTGCGTATCTTCTCCAATTATATTTAGGATACGCTTCCTGTCTTTTTCCTCACTATATTTTTCTTTGAAGAAATGAATAGATGGAATTTCTCCCATAGCAGTTTCATTTTTATAATCCACAAGAATTTGTTGGCAGAAAAGGTCCTCTAACATCATATCTCCCAATTCATCAAAAAGATATTGATAAATATAGCCAACTTCTTCATTGATGTATTGATCACCATAAAGCATTAGGATACGAATGTATTCTTCTTCATGAATGCCTAACCTTTTTAATCTACTTGGTCCTTTTGGACGTTCAAAAGCAGGTTTTTTAACTTCTTCAGTACCCAAAGGAGGTAAAATAGGAGGAGCTGTAGGTTCTATGTCTAAAGGCATAGGCGGGATCTCATCCATAGGTGGAGGTGGTGGCGGCATTTCTCCTCCACTACTGAATCCATCAAACTCCATAGGAGGCGGAAGTGGAATATCGTCCATTGGAGGTGGAGGAGGTGTATTGGCTGGGAAATCATCAAAGCCCATTGGTGGCATTGATGGTGGAGGAGTTGATGGAGGTAATGGAGCAGGAGTATTAGAAGTTCCTCTCGATCCTCCATATGGATTCTCATAAGGTCTTCTTTGCTGATTTTTTCTCCTTTCTGCTTGCTCAATCTCTTTTTGCTTTATTTCCTGAAGGCTTTTAGCAAGTCCTTCTACGGAAATTTGAAATACTTCAGCACACTCTTTAAGGAAGATTTCTTGTTGAATGGTATCAGGTATTTTGACAATACTCATTAATACCTCCCTGATTTTTTCTCCTTTCTTAATAGGATCATTTTTCGCTTCATCGTTATACAAACGAGCTGCAAAAAGAATAAAATCAGTTTCTTCTTGTTTTAAGAATTCAGAAAACTTTTCTCCACCTAAAGAAGCACATAAACTATCAGGGTCTTCACCGTCGGGTAGTCGAACAACTCTTACGTTTAACCCTTGTTCCAATAGCATATCCACACCACGAATGGCCGCTTTTAAACCAGCTGCATCACCATCAAATAGTGCGGTAACATTATTGGTAAATCGTTTTATTTGTTTGATTTGTCCCTCTGTCAAAGCAGTACCAGAAGAGGCCACAACGTTTTCTATTCCAGCTTGATGTAAAGAGATGACATCAGTATAGCCTTCTACTAAGTAACATCTGTCCTTAACTCTTAACGCATCTTTCGAATGAAAAATACCATATAAAGCATCACTCTTATGATAAATTTCTGTTTCTGGAGAGTTAAGGTATTTCGGTTTACCATCTTTCTTTAACGTTCTAGCACCAAAGGCGATAACACGTCCAGATAAATCATGGATAGGGAACATCACACGACCTCTAAATCTATCGTATTTTCTTCCTTTGTCATTTTCTGATTGAAGTCCGGCTAAGTTTAATGATTCTACAGTATACCCTTTTCCAGTAGCTTCCTTTTCCAAAGAATCCCAAGAGTCTAAACTGTAACCTAACTCAAACTTATTGATAGTGTCCCCGTTGAATCCTCTATTTTTAAAATAACCAAGACCTAAAGATTTTCCTTCATCAGAAGTTTGCATGATGCGCATAAAGTAATCTTTAGCGAAATTCATGGTTAAGAAAATACTTTCTCTTCTCTTGTGTTTTTCTTCTTCTTCAGGAGATCGTTTTTTCTCAACGATCTTGATTCCGTATTTAGCCGCTAGGTATTTTAAGGCCTCAACATAGGATTTTCCTTCTTTCTCCTGTACAAATTTGATCGCATCTCCAGAAGCACCACAAGAAAAACACTTGTACAAGTTCATACTCGGTGTTACATACATCGATGGAGTATTGTCCACATGGAAAGGGCACAGTCCAATCCAAGACTTACCTTTTTTCTTTAAAGGGACAAAATCCTCTACAACTTCAACAATGTCGAGGGTTCTTTTTATTTCTTCTACGGTTTCCTGAGGGATCATATTTTAAAAATAGGATAGAATTCAACTACAAATTTAAGATATTGTAGTGAACTTATTAGTAAAGTAGTTTAAATATGATTGAATCGACTAAAGGAATAGTATTAAGTAATATGCGTTATCGAGATTCTTCTCTGATAGCTCATGTCTATACAGAGAAATTTGGCCGAAGAGATTATATAATAAAAGGAGCATTCAGTAAGAAAAACAATAAGGCATCTTTCTATCTTCCGTTGAATATATTGGACTTACAGGTATACGAAAAAGGCACTTCAACTTTAATGATGGTCAAGGAGGCTAGAATAAGTAAAATGCTAATGTCTTTAAGGACTAATCCGCAAAAGTCAATGATTCTTACTTTCCTTTCTGAACTGTTGGAGAAAACACTTAGAGCAGATGAAATTGGTAATCCCGAGTTGTATCAATTTTTAGAAGATAGCCTTATTTCCTTAGACGAATTAAAGCATAATTGGAATTCTTTCATCTTACAGTTTATGTTCCGTTTGAGTCATCATTTAGGAATTGACATTACTTCTGCCTCTCTTTTATTAAGTGAAACACAATCTTTAGGGTATATGGACTCGGGGTTGATAAAATATATAGATCAACTTATTGAATTACCTTACAAGCATGATGTGGTTATTCCATTATCAAAAAGAAGGGAAATAATGGATCAAACTGTAAAATTCTATACTCTACAATTACCTAATTTTGGAGAATTGAACTCCTTGAAAATATTAAGGGAAATGGGTGAATCATTAAGAAAAAATAGGGAGAGATAAAGGGTAATTTGAATTAATTCAAAGATATTTTTAAATACTTTTCTGTGATTTTGGTATTCGAAACATCTTCTTGATTACTTAATCTGATTTTGATAATGTGGTCTCCTTTTTCTTTGATTGAATGATTAATAAATTTCCTTAGGTTTAGAATCGTTGCTTTCTGATGACTCAATGGGAAAGTCAATCCTACTAAATTCATATTTCTGTTAGATTCTGTTTCGTCGGCGGCATGCACCACAAAATCATTATACTCAACATCTAGCAGAGATATAGAATTTGTACTCGAGATTTTGATGAACAAGTTGTCAAAGTCACCTAACTTTCCATGAATAGGTTGAGAAAGATTCATGTTGATACCAGAGACCCGTATGGATTCTTTGGGAGCATTTGATTCTAAATTTATCATTTCTGAAAAACTTTTGATATCATGATGCAAATCAAGAAAGTTATAAGTGGTTGTTAGCCCAATGACAACGCTAATCATCATGAAGTAAAATGATTTCATAGCTTGTCTAATGTTTATTATTAAGTACTACACTAAATTAAACCCAATAAAAAATCATGATTTTTTTATTGGTAAACTACTAATTAGCAGCCCTATAAAAGTAAAGGATCCATTTAGTAGCAATAATTCATATCCAAATTTGTACCCATTCAACCAATTTTCAGAATTTGTTTGTAAAAAATAACAAACTAAGGGAGATAGGATACAAATTAATGGAATAAACCTAGGTTGGAACTCTTTTTTCATGAATATGCCAAAGGCAAACAATCCCAACAATGGGCCATAAGTGTAGGTAGCTAACTTTAATATAGTATCTAAAGCATTGGTATCGTTTACTGATTCGAAATAGAGCACCAATAAAAATAATACAAGTGCAAAACCTAAATGAACTCCTCTTTTTGTATTTTCGGCTTTTTGGCTTTTTAGACTCTCGCTATCAAACCCTAAAAAGTCAATACAAAAAGCGGTTGTTAAAGAAGTAATGGCCGAGTCTGCACTAGAGAATGCTGCTGCAATAACACCCAATAAGAAGATACATGCACCGATTAAACCTAACTTTTGTTGAGCAATAATAGGATAAAGTTGATCTGATTTAGTAGGGATTTCCATACCTATTTCTATTGCATAAGTATAAAGAAAAGCACCAATAACTAAAAATAAGGAAATAGTGAAGAATAAGATCACACTAAATGAGACCATATTGAGTTGTGCTTTTTTGAGGGTATTAATCGTTAAGTTCTTTTGCATCATGTCTTGATCCAACCCCGTCATTACGATCACAATAAATGCCCCTGAGATAAATTGTTTCCAAAAGTAGCCAGGACTATTGATTTCCCAGTTAAATACTTTGGTGTAAGTTCCTTCATCAACGACTTTATCCCATAATGAAAATAAAGACATGTCTAATGAATTTGATATCAGCACCAAAGTGAAAACACCTGCTAAAATCATAAATGTTGTTTGAAGCGTATCGGTCCAAACCACAGTTTTAATTCCTCCTTTAATGGTATATAAACTGATAATCAATAATAAAAAGGCAGCATTAACGGTAAAGGGAAGTTGAAGAGGATCAAAAATGAATGTTTGAAGTACAGTGGCCATCAAGAATAGTTTTCCTGCAGCTTGTAGACTTCTTGATATCAAAAAGAATGAAGATCCCGTTTTATAAGCTACATTATTGAAACGATGCTCTAAATATCCGTAAATAGAAATCAGTTGATAGTTGTAATAAATAGGCATTAAAATGTAGGCTATTGCTATATAACCTAAAATGTAACCAAAGCACATTTGTAAATAAGAAAACCCTGCAGCTTTTACTATGCCAGGAAGAGATATAAACGTTACACCAGATAACGTAGTGCCTATCATTCCGTAAGCCACAGCGTACCAAGGAGATTTTTTATTACCATTAAAAAAAGTGGTGTTTGAATGTGCTTTATTGGTAAAGTAGGAAATGATAAAAAGGATAATAATGTATCCAAAATATATAAAAAAGCTTTGGTAGGCTGTAATGTTCATCTGTATGCTGATTGTAATATTTACCTAATAAAAAATGGAATCAGGTTTCCACAAAACTGTAAATAAATCTGATGTTGACAAAATATATCTCAAAAATCATTTGTGTAAGAGATCTATAAATTCTAATACATATAAAAGGCCGTTTCATAACTCATGAAACGGCCTTTGCATATTTTCTTTGATTAAAGATTAATATTGTTGTGCAGAGTAAGAGGCTAAACTGTAAAAAGGAAGTACTACATTTTCACCTTTAGCAAACTGAGGTAAAGGAATTGTTTTCGTTTCTTCCACACCTTTATCATTTGTAAGGATAATATCTACAGATGTTTGTCCTTCCTCAAGAGGAATTCTTGTATAAGAGATATCTCTAGGCATCGATTGCCAAGAACGAGTATCTGCAGACTCGGTAGCAGAACCTAGTATACTAAGTGCAGCACCCCATCCTTCATTTTCTTGAGATACCTTAGCAGCGATACTTTGTTTCATTGCTACTCTTAAAAGTGTCTTAGAAAATTCTACCAACATTCTTTCTTCTAATACTTTAAATGAAATGGCGTTGATATCTTGTGCGTGAGAGAATTTATAAGCGATATTATCTGCACCTACTAAACGAGCATTTTTGTAAAAGTTTTTACGTTCTACATATTTCGGGAAAACTGCTTTAATCCATGAGACAGTTGGCTTATCGTTACCACAGTAAAAAGGAAAACTTAGTCCCAATTCTTTGTTCACAAAAGTAACGTAACCATTTCGTCCTTGTACTATGGCAAAGTTAACACCCCATTCCGCTTTTACAGGAGACATACCATTGTTCCAAAGTAAAGTCAAATGAGCATAACTATCGTCTTCTTGAAAATCCATTCCAAATTCAGCAGCATATTTGTCGGCTTCGTTGTGAAGTCCAGTTTTTCTTGCTGTACGAATTAAATCATATTTTAACTGAGCAGGAACAGGCATCTTGAAAAGCTTAGCATAATCGTTTTGATAAATGTCTAAAGCATTTCTATAGGCAATAAATGCATTGTTTGGATCATTAAAAGCTTCATAGACAATACCCATCATTACATTAATGAAGGCATCTCTCTTGTATTTCTTATCTGATTTGTATTTATCACTAAGTTGGTTGAGACGAATATTCATACGCTTACACTCTACAAGTGCTTCGTTATATTGTCTCATTTCCAGGTAATTCAATGCTTTAAAGTAGTTAACCATCAATTTTTCATGGTCCTCACCCGGGTAAGTAGTTAAATTAGGGTTTAGTAATAAAGCACCACCTTCTTCGAACACATTTTTCTTGTGATCCTCAATAAAAATATCAGCTTTTTGAAAGTCTTTGTTACTTTTTTCGAAGTCATTCATTAAGGATGCCACCATACCGGCATTCACATAATAAAGAAATTCCAATCTTCCAGAGCTCATTTTTTTCTCGCTCTGTTGCATCATAATCGATGCAGATTCGAAATTACCTTCTGCAAGTGCTTTGTTAAATTCGTAGGTTTTTTCGTAAAAAGTAGGTGCACACGCCACCACAATTACGGCAACAACAGCACATATAAAAAATCGTAGATAATACTTCATTCTTTGAAAGAATTAAGTGAAGGTTGAAGTAAAATAGTAAATCTCCTTACCTTCATTTAAAAAGGTAAGGAGAAGTATAGCGGATATATGTATGCCCTCTAGGCATTGTCCATACGTCAACTAGTTTTTGATGTATTTTTTGATCTCTTTGTCACCAATCCATACTTTTTCAGTTGATTCTAAATCAGCCAACTCCAAGTTGATTTTGTAGTTTACTAATTTTTCTTTTTTCAACTGATCAACAGTAGAATTGATTGTACCAAACATAATAAAATCAGCACCTAATTCTTGAGCGATTTTCTTTTTAGTTTCCTCAGAAGCATTCACTTGCTGAGATTGTTGTTCGGCACGCAATTGAGCTCTAAACTGATCGTTTTCTACAACTCTAACTTTACCAGAGTTAACGAATTCACGCTCGATATCTTTAATGAAAGTCTCTGCTTCAATATGTTCGTGAGATTTATTGATCACACCACCAACAATTACAACAGGCTTTCTATTTTTTGAGTTTTCAAAGTTTGGCAACCAAGGGCGGCTCATCACATCTGAAATCATATCTTTAGAAACTTGTCTAGAATCTGTATCGTTCCAACGTCCACTGATATCTACAGCTTGGTTAGGATCCATACGAGTAACAGATCTTGAACATGATCCAACAACTAATAAGGAAATAAATGCGATTGCTAACGCGATTGTTCTAGTAAACTTCATTGTAGTTTTTATTCTTTAGGTATCAAATTATTGTAAAACGAACTTGCCCTTAGGCTTGTCTAATTTCTTTAGGATAATTCGTGTTTCTGAGATTTTCACGATTTTAAAACGAGAAGAAGCAGTATCTGATGATCCGTCTCCTTTACCATGAGTTAAAAGTAATGATTTCTTTCCTGCCATTACCCATTTTCCTGCAAGGTATTCGTTTTTGTTGTTTTTAAAACCAAATTTTTTGTCGATTGAAAAATGTAATGTATTTCCTTCGTCCAAAGCGTAAACTTCTTGTTTGGTTAGTTTTTCACGTTTTACCTCGGTAATAGTCCAATCTTTGCTAATCAAATATTGCTTTCTTTTTTCGATGTCTTGAGCTTTAGACTCTACTGAAGACAAAAGAAATATTGCAAAAAATAATGTGATTAAGCTTCCGAGTTTAGTAATTGTTTTCATAGTTATCGATTGATTTTGTTATAATGCACAACGTGAATTACGAATTAAAGTTACAAAAAAAAGTTTCTTTAACCCGACATGCATGTACATTGTATTAATTCAAGAAATATTTAAAATCCTACATTTTTATTCCAAGTAATCTTAAACTCTTCATAAAGAGTGAAAACATCGTCTATGTCTTCCATAAGATTAGTGGTGTCATCCGTTTTTAATTTTTGTTCAGAATGTTTTGCCTTATCCGCTAGCTTCATGATGCCTATGGTGGCAGCTGTACCTTTGAAAGTATGCATAATCGATTTAATTTCAACAATATTCATACTGTTTTTTGCTTCAACTAAATCATGAATCAATTGATCTCCTTCGTTGATAAAATCGGCAAAAGATAATTCAATTAACTCTACACCTCCATATTTTGCTAACTCAGCAGTGATTGAATAGTCAATAATCACATGATTATTTTCATCCATATCAACATCTGTTCTTGGCACTTTTTCTTCCTCTGTTTCCTCTTCTATTATTTCGGGAACTATATCTTCAATATTTTCATTTACTTCATTGTCCATTGGTAATTGTTCATCTATTTTTTGAACAATTACCTGTTCTACTTTTTGAAGTAAATCGTGTGCCTTAATAGGCTTTGCCAAGAAACCATCCATACCTGCTTTCATGAACTCCTCTTGTTCTTCTTGAAGGGTAAAGGCAGTCATTGCAATTATTGGTGTCTTCACTTCTGGAAATTGTTTATGGATTTTCTGGGTAGTTTCCATGCCGTTCATATTTGGCATCTGAATATCCATAAAGATCATATCAAACTGGTGTCCGTCTGATAATAACTCCAAAGTTCTATTTCCACTATTGGCTGTAGTTGTGTTACATCCTGCTTTTTTTAGGATACTTTCTGCAACCATTAGATTGACACTGTTATCATCTACGACAAGTACCTTAGGCTGTTGGACAGAAATTTTAGGAGAAAATATTTCTTGAACATCTTCAGCATTATTCGTTGGGGTAAGGTGATTGACCTCTTTTACCTCTATGGTAAACCAGAAAGTACTACCTTTTCCAACCTCAGATTCAACACCAATATCACCACTCATCATGTTACATAATTCTTGTGATATGGATAGTCCAAGTCCTGTTCCACCTTTTGTTCTTTTGTAGGCGTCTTCTTCAACTTGACTAAACTGCTTGAACAAATGTTTTTGACCTTCAGGAGAGATACCACATCCAGTATCGATAACGTCAAACATTAACGTATAAACGCCATTAAACTTCTGAATACCATTTACATCAATACGTACAGTTCCACCATCTGTAAACTTGATGGCATTCGAAGTTAAATTGGATAAGATTTGAAGTAAGCGGGTCTCATCAGCTAAAATAACTTTAGGTACGGAATCACTTACATTCGAACTTAATACGGTATTTTTGTTTTTTGCATTTTGATGAAAGAGAGCGATCAATTTTGAAATGGTCGTTCTCGGATCGATAGGCAATGGACGAAGCTCCATTTTGCCTGCTTCAATTTTTGATAAATCAAGAATATCATTCAGAATATTTAATAAAATTTCTGATGATCTTTTGATTGTGGAGACGTATTTTTCTTGTTCTTGAGTGAGTGTTGTTGTTCCCAATAAATCTACCATACCAATAACACCATTCATAGGTGTTCTGATCTCGTGGGACATATTGGATAAGAACTGACGTTTCACCTCCAATGAACGTTCGGCTAAATCTTTTGCCTCTCTCAGTTCATGTTCTGATTGTTTGATTGGGGTAATGTCACGAGCCAGACCTTCAACTCCTGCGGGCTCTTTATCTTTATTGTATATCAAACGGAAGTTCGATAGGATATACCTCACTTCTCCCTTTTTATTTCTAACTGTACTTTCGTAGTTCTTTACCGATTTTTTTACAGCCAATTCCTTCATCAATCTCGATAACTGAGATTCACTGATGTAATAATCGGTGACATGTTTATCGACCACATGCATTTGATCTTCTCCCAACATATCTTTCACTGATGGAGAGATCAAGCTGAATTTACCTTCTAAATCGGTTCTAAAATAAACGTCTTGAAGGGTTTCAAAAATATTACGGAAAAGCTCTTCACTATCGGCCAAGTGAAGTTCCATTTTCTTTCTGTTGGTAATATTTTTAGTTACACCGGCTATTTCCTGAATAATTTCGCCATCCCCAGAGTACATTCTTACTGGGTTGAGTGAAATTGAGTGCCATTGTTCCTCTTTAGCGAAAGTGTTAAACTTAAATTCAAAAGATTCTGATTTTCCTTCGAAAACGCTTCTTAAACGATCCTTCCAGAATTCAGGGGGAGCCATTTCTTCAGGAATGACATCTTTTAGATTCATGCCTTGCAGCAATTCGATATTCGAATACTTCTTGATTATTTCCGCAAAGCGCTGATTGTGTCTAGTGATTTCACCCTTTTTGTTAAAGGTCCAGATGGCTTGGTTACCACTTTCAAAGATTGCTTCCAATTGTGCACGTTGTGCCCTTACTTTTAATTGAGATTGATCTCTAATGATGGCAGCGGCTAATAAACCTGTAGCTAAATCAAATAAATTTAAGTCGGGTTTACTGAATGCTTTTCTATTGGAGAAAGATTGTATCACAATCATCCCCATTTTTTGATTATTAGTGACTAAAGGTAGTCCCATCCAAATTTCAGGAACTTTATCTAGTTTGATGTTGTATTGATCTGCCAATTTTTCGATCACTTCACGATACATAAACATAGGTCTGTTTAATACATCGACCATATGTAACGCAAAATCGGAGGCAGGGACTTGTTTTTTATTGTTTGAGCGGGTGTGATTATTAAAAGCGATATACATTCCGGCGTTAAAAACTTTCTTTCTAACGACGATAAAGCTTTCAATATCCACCACCAATTTCATGGCTAAATAGACTTTCTCGAGAAGATCACTAATGCTAAAGTTTTGTTGTAATAACTTGGCAAAAGTGATAATCACTTCTTTCTCTCTATCCTTACGTTTTTTCTCTGTAATATCCGTAAGGTGAAGTCGGTAGCAGTTGTTGGCTTCTTTTTTAAAGTTGATTTGACAATGGGTGATTTTAGTTTTGCCTTCTGTTTCTAAAGCAAGTTCAATCTTTTTGTCTGAAGTAGATTCCTCTGCCAACTTTAAACTAATCAGAAGTTTTTCTTGATATTCTTTTGGGATAAGATCAATAAAAACAGTGCTTTTGAGATCTTGATCATTTAAGTTGAGAAGTTGTCGAAACTTTTCGCTGGCAAATTGAATAAGACCTTGTCGGTTAAAAACAACCACCATTTCATCAGAAGAACTAAAAAGCTCTTTCATTAAGGTATTGCTTTTGACTAAATCATGTACATGATAGGTCTCCTTAGAAATGTTTTGGACAGAAATATAGACGCGTTCATCATCTTGATGTTCCACTTTCACACCGCCAATTTTCAAAGCAAGTTCTTCTCCATTTCTAGTTTTCACTCTGGCATCAAGCGATTGAGTGAGACCATTTAAAGAGAATGTTTTTTCATAATGAAAAATATCGAAAAAATCAGAATAGTGTTTTCCTATGGTTTCCTCAGGGTAATAATCAGAAAGGGTGTGCATAGCACCATTCCAAAAGATTATTTCACCTTTTGCATTAAGCCCAAAATTGGGAAGGTCACCTGACTCATAGGCCTTTTCGAAAATTTCAAAGTAATTTTGTTCTGCGGTTATATGGGTGGAGTGTTCTTTATCCATTGTTGTTAATCATCAATGAGCATATTGTCATTTTGAGCAAGATGTATTGTTTGAGTTGGAAATGCAAAATCAATACCCATCTGTTGTGCAATACGTAAAATTTTCAGCATCAGATACTCTCGAGCTTGTAATTCCTCGCTCCAATCTTTGGTAATAAAGAAAATATACAAAAGAATATCCAATGATGAGCTAGAAAAGTTGTTCAATCTTACTTCATAGAAGTCTTTTCTTGTTTGAGGATGCTCTTCTACTGCTTTTTTTATCGCTTTGATAAACATTTCAATCTTATCTGGCGGTGTGCCATATGGAATAGCCAAATTAGTTTTAAATCTTCTGTATTGTCTTTTTCCTAAGTTATCGATATCACTATCAGCTAAAGAACCGTTAGGGATATTTAAAATGGAATTGGCAAAAGTTCTTATTCTTGATGTTCTGAATCCGATCTCTTCCACAATACCTTCTTGACCTCTTACAATAACCCAATCGCCCACCTCAAAAGGACGATCAGCAAAGATCATGACCGATCCAATAAAGTTTTTGATAGTGTCCTGAGCAGCAAATGCGATGGCAACACCACCAAAAGAAATACCTGTAACTAAGTGTGTAATGTCGTATCCTAAAATCTGGAGCACCATCAAAATCCCTAATGAGATGGCTACTATTCTGAAGATTACTTTTAGTATTGGGATGAGGTTTTCGTCTACCTTTTTCGATTTCTTAGAGAAGATGCCAATTCTTAAGACCAAAATATCAGCAAATTCAAAGAATAAAACGGCAAAGTTTATTCCCAAACCTAGTTTAACAAGTATCGTGGCTACATAAGAAAAGCCGCTTGGAAGAAGTAAAAATGGAATGGCCACTAATCCAAAGGCTAAGATACTGAGCCAAGCAATTGGTCTTCTTAATTTAGGGACGATAATCTTGGCAAGCTGTTCTTGTTTTGCTTTTAATAATAGTCTTGAGAGTACTTTCTCAGTAAACCAAACACTAAAAAAGTAATAGAGATAGGTTAATACCAATAAGCTAAAAATGGAGATCCATTGCCATACTTTTAAGTTAAGAAACTTGCCCTGTGTACGCTGTAAATTACTTGTGTAAAGTACTAACTCTCTAGCAAAAGAGGGATAGGTATCTTTAAATAGCTGATGGATGGACTGACAAGAATATGTAGAATATCTCCATTGTCCGTTTTGATATTCTAGATAAATATTTGGAATCTTATCACTTATCTGAAAACGTCTTGATTTTGTTTTCGGGTCTATGTATTTCTTAGTTAATGGTAGGTCGATATTATTTACATAAATATTATTCGCTAAATAGATCAATTTAAGTTCTATAGCCAACTCTTTTCTCTCTTCTAAAGAGCCTACATTCGAAGGAAATACTTGTGCAGAAACTTTAGGATGAAAACTAGATTCTTCCAAGTTATTCAGATGCGTATGAAAAGCGTGATATGGAGTATTCAATGAATATTCTACACTGTCTAAATTTTTAAAATTATAAAAACTGTGATCATCTGGGTAGCTTTGTTCTTGTATAGTAGAATCTGATTGTGCATAAACACTAACAGAAGCAACTAAAAATATATATATGTAAGTGAAGAATCTGTTCATAAGTGTATTCCGAAGAATTAAATGTTCTTTAGTTTATGATGTAAATGTAAAAATAAAGAATCACTTCGGCTTTCAAACTTTTTGATTAATAACATACATTTATTCTTCTCCCGATTTATTGAGGTGAATAGTTTGTGTAGGAAAGGCAAAATTCACTTCAGCACGCTGAGCGATTTCCATAATCGAAAACATCATTTCTTCTCTAGATTGTAACTCTATATTGTAATCGTCTGTAATGAAGAAAACATTAAGATACACATCGATTGAACTGCTAGAAAACTGAAAGAGCCTTACTTGATACCCTTCTTTACGTGTGAGTTCATGGTTTTCTATACATTCTTTGATACCTTCAATAAACCTTTTGATGTTTTCAGGTGGTGTTCCATATTCTAAAGTGAGCATTGTTTTGAATCTTCTAAACTCCCTTTTACCCAAATTATTGATATCATTATCAGCTGCTAAGTTATTTGGTAAACTGACCAATGAATTGTCAAATGTTCTGATTTTAGTTGTTCTGAATCCAATTTCTTCTACTATTCCTGCTTGCCCTTTCACAACAACATTATCACCAACTTTAAAAGGCTGATCAGTAAATAGCATGATTGACCCTATAAAATTTTTCACAGTGTCTTGTGCTGCAAAAGCCAAAATCAAACCACCAAATGAGATTCCTGTAATTAGATTTGTAATGTTATAGCCCATCACCTTCATCAAAAGTAGAATACCGATCATTAAGGCAACTAATCGGAGGGACGATCTTAAAACAGGTTCTAAGTGTTGATCTAATGATAAACGCTGCTTTGAGTGCATCAATTGAATGACTATAATATCAGCCGTTCTAAAGACAAAAACGGCAGAACAAATACCAAAGAAGAATCTGATGACTAGTGAAATGACTCTCATGACCTGACTATCCAATAAAAGCATAGGAAGACAGAGGTACATTATAAAGGCTAAAAAGGCGAGTGTACTTGGTTTACTAAATTTTTTGATGATTAAATGAATCACACTAGGGCTCGCCTGCTTCGAAAACAAGAGTTTGATGATGATGGCTACCACCCATTGAGAAATAAAATAGGCGAGGTACATAATCACTCCCAAAGCTAGAAAGGCCATCCATTGCCATACTTTTAGTCCAAAGTAGATTTCCTGCCCTTTATTTAATTTACTCACATACTTAATAAACTTTCTAGAGTAAGGTGGGTAGGACTTTTCGAATAAATCCCGAATTTTTAAACAAGAATAACTGGAGTATCTCCACCTTTCGCCCACTTTTATCAAGTAGATCTCAGGAATACGACTATCGATGATAAAACGCTTTTTGTTCGTGTTTTTTTCGACATAGTCTTTTTCCAAGGGTAACTCTTTAGCAGAAAGATAAATTCCTTTGGCAGCATAAATCAATTTTAGTTCATAGGCCATATTAATACGTTCTTCCAATGAACCCATTTTTGTAGGGAATACTCTTGCAGCAACGGCAGGACGGTAGTTTTCTTCATCAAGGAAGTCCATATGTGTATGCAGAGCATGATAGGGAGTACTTTGAGAATACTCGGTACTATCGTAGATGTAAAACTTGTAGAAATCATGGTCGTTTGGAAAGCTTTCCATGATGACTTCTTCCTCAGTTTCTTGTCCGTAAATCGGAAAAACAATAAGAAAACTTAAAAGTGATAGAAAGGATAGGTAGTATTTCATTTTTAATTTGAAAACAATAGTATCTTTGGCGGTCAATAAGAATTAAAATGGAAAAGTTCAGCTCATAGAGTAGGAACAAACCAATTAAATATCTAAAAATGTCATACGAAGCGATCATTTTTGATTTAGGAGGCGTAATCCTGAACTTAAGATACGAAAATACATTAGAAAAATTCGCAGAAATCTTACAAAAACCTGTTGCCCCTTTTTATACTAAAAAAGAGCAGACTTCTTTGTTCGATGATTATGAGAAAGGAAATATTTCTTCTGCCGATTTTAGAAAAGGAATTAGGGGTCTTGTAGATGCTCCAATTACCGACGAACAAATTGATGAGGCTTGGAATGCCATGTTATTGGATTTACCTGTGGAAAGAATTGAAATGTTGAAGGAAGTGGGTAAGAAGTACAGAATCTTCTTATTATCAAATACCAACGAGATTCACATTCACGCTTTCAATAAAATTGTGAAGGACACATTGGGAGAGGATTTTGGCGATTTCAAAAAACTATTTGAAAGAGGTTATTATTCTTATGAAATGTCTGATAGAAAACCTCATCCAAGTATTTTCGAAACAGTTATTGAAGAAAATAAATTAGACAAATCAACTACTTTATTTATAGATGATTCCATTCAACATGTGGAGGGAGCAAAGAAAGCAGGCTTGCATGCACATCATTTAGAAGACTTGAACGTGATTGGTTTCTTAAAATCTATTGACGTCTATTAATAAAGTATGTTAAAAAATAAATAACTAGACCTACAATTTGAGCGAAAACGAACAAGATCAAGATTAGGGTTTGAATGAAGACCATAATTTCACCTATTTTCGCTAGTTGCAAACAGAAATAGAATGAACGAATTTAAGCGATTAAACAATTTAGCAGGTTGGACGGTATTTTTAATATCTTTAGCTGTCTACACCATCACAATGGAAGAAACTGCATCCTTTTGGGATTGTGGTGAATTTATAGCGGTATCTTATAAGTTAATGGTACCTCACCCTCCGGGAGCTCCTTTCTTTCTTTTAATAAACAGAATGTTCTCCTTCTTAGCATTTGGAGATGTACTTAAAGTAGCTTGGTGGATCAACTTCCAATCTGCATTTATGAGTGCACTAACGATCTTATTCCTTTTCTGGAGTATTGTGATGTTAGGGATGAAAATTGTTAAACCATCAGAAAACGGTTATTCTTTAACGAATAAGATTCTTCTTTTAGGATCAGCTGCTGTTGGTGCGTTAGCTTACACATTCTCAGATTCATTCTGGTTCTCAGCTGTAGAAGCCGAAGTATATGCTATGTCGTCTATGTTTACGGCCTTGGTATTCTGGGCCATCTTAAAATGGGAACATATCGAAAATCCTGCGGCTTCCAACCGTTGGTTAATCATGATTGCATATATCATCGGATTATCTATTGGGGTCCACTTAGAAAACCTTCTTTGTTTACCAGCAGTAGCAATGATCTACTACTATAAAAAATATCCTAATAATATCACCTTTAAAGGTACTATCGCGGCAATGGCTGCTGGTGGCGCAATTATCTTAGGTATTATCATTATTGTCATTCCAGGCTTACCTTCATTTGCCTTTTTAGTGGATAGAATCTTTGTAAACATGTTTGGTGCTTCATTTGGTACTGGCGGTTTAGTATTCTCATTCTTATTGGTAGGAGCACTTGTTTTCGGTATTTATGTGACGCAAAAGAACAACATGGTTACCCTAAACAATTTGATTCTTGGAACGACATTCATTTTAGTAGGTTACATGAGTTATACTTTGGTTATTATTCGTTCAAACCAATTGACTCCAATTAATGAAAACGCTCCAGACGATTTGTTAGGATATGTATCTTACCTAAAACGTGAACAGTATGGTGATCGTCCATTATTATACGGACCAACTTTCGATGCTGAACATGTAGGAACTGAGGTTGTAGGTGATAAATACAGACAAGCAAAGAGAAACGGAAACGATTATTACGAAGCTTACGATAAGAAAACAAAAGCTGAATTTGCTAAAAAGGACATGATGTTGCTTCCTAGATTATATTCTAGACAAGGTCATCATGCTGATTTATATAGACAATGGGCATGGATAAAACCTGGAGAGAAACCTACGTTTAAGCATAATATGATCTATCTATTTAGATATCAGATAAAGCACATGTATTTGAGGTATTTCTTGTGGAACTTTGCCGGTAGAGAAAGCGATGAAAAAGATGCTAACTCCCTTGCTCCATGGGATGACATGCAAGACCTACCTGAGTTATTACAAAAAAATAAAGCGAGAGCCAATTTCTATTTCTTGCCTTTAATCTTAGGTATTTTAGGTGCATTGTATCATTATATGAAGGACAGAAAGAACTTCTATGTAGTCGCAATATTATTTATTACTATGGGTATCGCTTTGGTTGGATACCTGAACTCTCCTCCTGTTGAACCTAGGGAACGTGACTACATATATGCAGCCTCCTTCTATGCCTTTGCCATGTGGATTGGATTCGGTGCATTTGCTATCGCTCAATTCTTGGCAGAGAAATTAAACGCTAAAGGAGCAATTGCTGGTATTGCTGTATCGTTCTTGATTCCTTCAGTAATGGCTGTAAATGGATGGGATGGTCACGATAGATCGAACCGTTGGCATTCAGTTGATCAAGCAAGAAATACATTAGCTTCTTGTGCACCGAATGCAATTCTATTTACAGGTGGTGATAATGATACCTTCCCATTATGGTATGTTCAAAACGTAGAAGGATTTAGAACCGATGTTCGTGTGGCAGTATTAAGTTACTTTAGTACTGGGTGGTATTTGGATCAGATGAAACAACAACAGTATGAATCAGCTCCATTGCCATTATCAATTTCTAAAGAAAACTATGTGGAAGGTAAAAACGATTACATTCCATTAGTAGAAGACGAAAGAGCAAAGAATGGTGTGAATCTTAAAGCTTACTTAGAGTATGTAAATAAGAACTTGCCAGCTGTTCAAGTAGGATTACAAGGTGGATTAACAACATCTAAATTATTATCAAGAAGATTTATTTTAGATGTTGATAGTGCCGATGTAGTCAATAAAGGAATCATTCCTAAAGGGAAAGAAAAATTTGTTTCTTCTAAAATGGTATGGGACTTGAAGTCATCAAAAGGACATATCTTCAAAAACGAATTGGCCTTACTTGATTTGATTGCGACCAACGATTGGAAACGCCCTATCTATTTCAATAACACTTCTGCAAATACCATCAACATGGACTTGAGAAGATACTTGTATTTAGAAGGTATGACGTACCGTTTACTACCTGTAGTTACAGAAGAAAATCCTGGTGAGGTAGGAGAAGTAAACACTGAAGTGATGTTGGAGAACATCAAGAAGTTTGCTTTCAGAGGTCTTCAAGATGAAAGTGTATATTATGATGATGAATACCGTAAGTTTGGTGCAAACACTAGAAATAACGTGTACCGTCTTGCAGAAACATTATACTATGATGGTCTTCTAGAAAACGATCCTGGGAAATTGGCTAAATCGAAAGAAACATTGGATTGGATTCTTGAGATGGTTCCAGATAAAACAATTCCATTTAGTTTCTACGCACCTAAGTACATGGATTTATACTATAGTTTAGGTGATATAGATAAAGCTAACGAGATCTTTAACCTATTGGTAAGACGTGATGCTGAAAATGTAAATTACTATGTCGCTACAGGCATGGGTACAGATACTGTTGCTAGAAGATCTTTGATTACTTTACAGCAGCTTTTCCAAATTTTCCAAGGCAAATCAAGAGATATCGATGCTCGAATTAAGTCAGTTGAAAATGGAGAGGCAGACTACGAAGGAAAATCTTTAGAAGATTTGAAAGCTTTAAAAACAGTATATGCTGAAAACTTCAAGTTAGCACAATCTACTTTCCAAGATTGTTATAAAAAGATGATGCAATAGCATTTGTCTCAAAAATAAATACGAAAAGTGATGGTTCCTTAACATTAGGAATCATCACTTTTTTATTTCTCTAAATCAATGTTTTATTAAATATTTGTAAAAATAATTTTAATTTTTGTCACAAATACGTGTGTAAGGTGGTTTTAAAGTCGACAGTTTCAATTAAGCTATTGAATTTTTATTTACTACGGAACATATGTATTTAATTATTGCCTTTTTTATAATTCATTGGTACTCTTCTTTATTCTTCCAAACATTTTTCTTGCATAGATATGCAGCACATCAAATGTTTACCATGTCGAAAGGATGGGAGAGAGTATTTTTTGTATTAACCTACATCTTTCAAGGATCAAATTATTTAAGTGCGTACGGTTATGGAATTATGCACAGAATGCACCATGCTTTTGCCGATACGGAAGACGATCCACATTCACCCAAATACTCACCATCGTTATTCTCGATGATGTGGTCTACAAAAAACATTTATACAGATATCTGTAAAGGTAGAGTAGAAGTTGATGCTAAATTCACTAAGAATGTTCCTGAGTGGCATTCGTTCGATAAATTTGCAAGTAATTGGTTCTCAAGAATTGGTTGGGGATTAGTTTACGTAGCTGTTTACGTTTATGCTTACATGGAATTAGGTATGAGTCCTTGGTTCTTCTTATTACTTCCTATTCACTTTTTGATGGCACCGGTTCACGGGGCAATCATCAATTGGTTTGCACATATCTACGGATATAGAAACTTTGAAGTAAGTGATACATCAACGAATTTCTTACCTTTTGATTTCTTGATGATGGGTGAGTCTTATCACAATAACCATCACGCAAGAGGTTCAAGAGCCAATTTTGGAGGTATTCGTTGGCACGAAATCGATCCAACATATCTAATCATTATTGTATTGGATAAGGTAGGAGTGATTAAGTTGAAACAAACGAAAGAGAAAAAATCAACTACAGTAAATGAGAAAGCTGCTGTGGCAGGGTAATTTGTTTACTGGAATAGTTGATAGGAAAGAGTGAATCAGAAGTGGTTCACTCTTTTTTGTTTAAAAAAATATTGTCGACTAATTTATCATAACTTATTTATTAGTAATTGTTAATGAGAATTGATAAATTGAACAGTATCAATTTTTTAATCATTTCTTTCTAACATGTACAAACTATTTTCAATATTAATTTTAGCAAGCTTACTTTTTTCATGCTCTTCTACAAGTCTAGATCAAGTTTTGGAAGATGATAACATTGAAGAACCAACAGATGAAAGTGATAGTGTAACTATTTCTTTACAAGTAGACCCTAATTTCTTTGATAGTGTTGAAGATGATGTAATCAAAACAGAAGTCAATCATGGGTATTTATATTTTCAAAATAAAGAAGGGGAACCAATATCTGATTTTATAAATATTCAAAATAATGTTAGTGAGCTGAAATTACCATCTGAATATCTTGATGAAACAGTCTACTATGCATTTGCTAGAAACATCAAACGAACTTATGACGGTGAAAATACTAACCTTGCAAATATTAATTTCTATGAAATTCAGTTGAAAGAAAATTATCAATTAGATATACACAGATCAGGGAACCTACAGTACATACCACTTTCTTCAAGTGAACGATTAAATACAATTTTATCAACTATTAGAAAAGTAATTATAGTGCCTAATACCTATGAGATTTTAGATTACAACCCTTCTAGATATGATTTTTTGGAAAAAAAAGAATATGATGAAAATAGAAGTTGTTTTACTATTGAATTAAAAGCAAATAATTATGATGTGGAGAATGCTATTTTAAATTCTATATCTTTTATAGATAATAATGATGAAGTAAACTTTGTAGTGGTAGCAGATAGTTATGATCAAGATACCATCAAAATAAATGATGATCAGATTAATAAAACTATTCAAATATTGAATTGGGATGAAACTGGTAAAAATAAATTAGAACATTTTTATTTATTTACTGAATTAGAAAAAAATGGAATTACATTTTATGTGCAATTAGTAAATTTATATGGATTTAATTCGACGATAAAAAAACAGAATATTTTCCCTCAATTATTCATAAAGGATGCAACTGATGTTAACTATGGTATAAAGCATTTATATTCGAATGAAGAAAAAGCAATAATGTACTCTCAATATAGTTCTGAAATACCTTTTGATTTAGAGGAAAAAGATTTTAGTCCATATTTTAATATAAGTGGAAGTAATCATTTATACACATTAACTTCTAATGAGATAGAATGCACTTCTTATAAAGTTACTGCTGATTTTCAAATATCTATGATAGGAGATTACATTTCATATCTTTCTTACAATTATGAAAGTGTTCATCCTATTGAAGGATTCCAGTTTTTGTTCCATGAGCAATTATTGGAAAATCCTGAATTTGATATTACCAATAGAGAGGTAGAAAATAAGTGGGGTTATTTTGATAACCTTAATAATGTTCACTATTATCATAAGGATGCCTATAACTACGGAATTAGTTTTTAAAGAGCGTACTGCAAAAAAGAGTTTTATAAAAATGGGGTAGTTTATAATTTTATAAGCTACCCCATTATTTATAAGTTTTATGATTATGATAAGATGAATTATTGTAATACTATTCGCCCAGTATAAACATCATCATTTTTCATTGCCTTAACTATATATATTCCTGGATTTAAAGTACTAATGTTATATGACGGTTGTTCTACAAAGCTCTTAATTAGTGTTCCCTGAGTAGAATAGATGTTTAGGGAATCAATATTTTTATCTATACTAAAGCTTTGAGAAGTAGGGTTTGGATATAAATTTATCGATAAGAAATTTGTGTTTATTGAATTTATATCTTGATTATTTTCAACTTTTAGTGTTTTGTAAATAATAGTACCGTATTGATTGGGTGAATCTTCCTGTTTTAAGGTAATATTTACTTCCCCTTCATTTTTCAATCTAATTTTATTATCGACTATTTGAGCAATTTCTGGGTTAGAAGAAAACAATGAAATATCATCCAAACGGTTAGAGCTAATTTGAGGTATCAACTCTTGCTTATCTAAATGTATAGTCTCTGGGATTTCAAATTGTACATCATTAGCCTCTTTAATAATTATTTCATTTCTGTACTCAGAAAGTGAATAACCAAATCCCTTATTTTTATCTATTTCGTACTCAATTTTAAATAGATCGGTACTTAGGTCTAAAGAATAAAACTTAGTATTATTTTCTCTTATCCAGCCATTATCAGAACAGAAGTATAAAAGCCCTTCATTAATAGAAAATTGTTTTTGATAATATATTAAAATATCATCTGGAATGATAATATCTTTAGTTATTGACCATGTTTCCTTATTAAAAAATCTAAAAATACTAGGTTTCGTGAAGTCATTAGGCTTGTATAAAACAATAATTTTATCTTGATATTCTTTAAAAGTTAAGTATTTATAATCTTCATCAACTATAGTACGTTTAGTTACCTTTTTTTCTCCAAATGAATATTCACAAAAATCAACTTTTTGACCATTATCAATAGATACACTATAAAATAAATTTCCTTGTGAATTGATATAAAATTGATGTGGATAAAAGTTATCTTCATCTGATTCATATATATATGTTAAGGACTGCCGATTTAAATCAAATTCAAATATTCCAGGTTTTTGAGTACTTCCCTTATTTCTTGAATACCCATAAATCTTATCACCTTTTTTATAGAACTTACTTGAATTATTTTCAGCTTCTAAATCAGAAAATGTGTAAAGATCCTTTAATTGTTTGTTGACTAGATCATATAATATGAATTTCCCTTTATTGTAAATACCAGAATAAGGTATATACATAATTAGTGAGTCATTCTCAAGATGAAAAGAATTATTAATATCAGGGTAAGGTAGTTTATCAATAATTTGGTGTTCAGAAGTTAGAATATCAAGGGTATTTATATAGGATTCACCTTTTATGATGTCTTTAGTGAAGAAAATTACTTTATCCTTATTTTGTATTAATTCTGTATTGGTAAATTTATATTGTCCATCATCAAGTAATGAAGCTTTTGTAACAGAATTGCTTCGGTCATCATAAGTGAAAAATTCCCCATGAGCAACACTAATAAAGTGCATTTTATAGTCAGTTACAATAATATCATAATTCGGAATATATTCACTTTGTAAACTATTTTCTGCAAGTTCAAATGTTTCATTTTCTTTATTGTATTTAAAAAATGAATGATCATGACTATTTATACCACTATCATTAAAATAACAAATGCTATTATTAAATCTGAAAAATGGTAAATAATTCCAATATCTTTCAAACCTTTTAATTTGTTGATAGGAATTGCTTGTTAAATTAAACGTGAAAAGTTCATATTGACTCGTATTATTCTCATTGGAGAAAAATAATGTCTGCCCAAAAATAACTCCATCTTCTACTATAAAATCAATATTATAATTTATATCTAGATTTAATATTTCGAACTTGTTAGATACGTTTACTTCGTTAGTTGAAATATTAATTTTATAAAATTGATAATTATTGAGTGCATAAATGTGATTATCTTCAATTTGAATTCTTATCTCACTACCATTAGTTATAGTGTAAAGTAGCTTACTTGTATTATTTTCAATATCATATGAATAAATTTTATCTGAAGAACTAATAATGATATTTTGGTCATTAGCAGCAATATCAAAAATATCACTTTGTAGATTATTCCCCAATTCTATAATTTTTTGATTTTCTAGGTCAAATTCAACTATGGTATCCACTTTATCGTTTTCAGTTTTTAACGCATAAAGCTTATTTTGGTATTTGAATAAGTGAGAGTAAAATATTTTTGTATTGTTTGCTTTAAAATGTAAACATATTATTAGTTGATTGGTCTCAATATCAAATTCATTTATTCCTCCTGCTCCAAAATTGCCATAATTGACAAATAGATTATAAACTTTATTACCTATTTGGACATTTTCTAAGCGGTCAATATGACCATTGTATTTTTGTTTAAACTGATGTTCTAGTTGAAACGATTTTTCATCACTACTTAAAGATGTACTAACAATTGAACCTAAGGAATTTTCTCCACCATATAAATAGGTAAGCCAAAGTTCTTTGTCTTGAGCTTTTGATGTTGAAAAAAATAAGATTAAGAATAGAATAAAATAGTTTGCTTTATTGAAGAAGTTCATAGTTGTGTAAAATAAAAAGTACCAGTATTAGTTTTGTGATTACAATCTAATATTTTTCTAACTAAATGCCTATAATACTAGAAACTCAAAACACTAAAAGCCCCCTACGTTAGCAGGAGGCTTTATAATTACCCAAAATTAGCTTGAGAGAGTAGTAGAAACTAACCTATTACATTTTATTCTAATTTGATATGAAATGATAATTACGTGATACTATCTATCTTTTGCTTTACAAAGTTCAAGGATTAATTCTGAATTGATTTACACGATTTGATTAATGATTTGCATAAAATCGTCAACATTAAATCAACAGTTTACATCAAAAATTATTTATATTAGATTCGTGCTTTCATTTACTTTCTTATGAATTGATGGTACTCCCGAATCAATGGGACTCCTAAAAAAAATATTTCATTAACCTGCTATTTAATTGTGAAAAAATACCAAATCCAATCCAATGAGGACATGCCTCATGAGAGTTATCAAAGAATTGCTGAAGATTTTAATGGAACCTGGGATGGTGTCGATATGTTCATCGATAATGATGATTTGAAATTACAAATCACATCTTATGAATATATGGATGGAATGTATGTAGGGCATTTAAAGATGAACAGTAATACTCAAATTATATATTCCAACGTTCCCAATAAGGATAGAAATTTTGTGATCTTAAGAATTGGATATTCTGGTGCTTATTCTAAAAAAGACAAGTTTAGAAGGTTTAATCATGATGGGATATTTTTATACAATGCCAACCAATTATTTAATATAGAATATCCTTTTCAAATAAGCTGTCAGTGGATTACAATTCGTTTTCCATTAGAAGTATTCGATTTTTTCGAAGAGGATGGCGATTCTAAATTCAAACAGCTAATTAATGAGAAAGATGATTGGTTTCATTACTTTACTTTATCACCAGAAATTGAGGGGTATGTGAATGAATTAGTGAAATCTAGTCAGAATAAAACCAAAAGAAAGTTTTCGTATTTCTCTAGGGCCTTGGATATTTTAGGTGCTTTAAAAGAGAATATGGAAAAAGGATTGATGACGAAATCCAACATCAAAATACATCCCGAAGACTTTAGTAGTATGGTCTTGTTAAAGGATAAAATTTTAGCCGACTTTACCGAGCCACCTAATCTTAACGATTTAAGCTTCGAGCTCGGAATGAGTATATCAAAGTTAAATAGAAACTTTAAAGCAGTCTATCAATTACCAATTCTACAATACTTTAACCAACATAGAACGGAGGAAACATACCGTCAGGTGAAATATTCAGACAAAAGCTTAACAGAAATTGCTGATGATTTGGGCTACAGTCATGTAGGTCATTTAAGTAGAACCTTTAAGAAACATTTCGGATATGCACCATCATCTATCAGAGGAACTTTACAGTAATACAAAGTTTACTTTTTGATGTAAGTGGTTGCCGAGAATTTGTAAAGCATTTGAAATCTATTCCTACACCTTTGTAAAGTCATCATTAAGGGGGTGTCTATCAACGTCTCTAACTATTTGATGATATCACAATGATGATTTCAATCTAAATACAAATTCTTAAAATGAAAAAGTTTACTACACGTCTAAAGAGTAAGCATAGGCTTTTACACCCTTATGTTTTATCAATTTTAGGTTTTTTCCTTTCAGTACCATTATTCGCCCAAGAAAATAAAGAAGATCTAGTGGGCGTAAAAGGGGCAATTAACCCTCAGCAGATGAATGCTAGACAATTAGTAGGACAAGAATTAATCGATGATGCTTTTCCTAATTCCATTCCTATTTTTGGTTCGAAGTCGAGAATCAAGTTTGGTGGTTATGTGAAAATGGATTACATCCAAGATTTCAATTATATCGGTTCTGCTTATGAATTCGAAAGTGCAACTATTCCAATTAAAGGTTCACCTGAATCTTACCTTAAAGGTCAGTCTACATTTCATGCTAAAGAAACACGTTTCAACGTTGACTTTAGAACGGTGGTTAAAGGATTAAGATCTGGTAAGGAAATGCCATTACAAATTTTTATTGAAATGGATTTCTTTGAAGACGATCCTTCATTATATCGTCAACCACGTTTACGTCATGCCTATGGTGTATTTGGAAATATCCTTGCGGGTCAAACATGGTCTATTAATGCCGATTTAAGTGCAATTCCAGGTATTATTGACTTTGCTGGAGGTGATGGAACATATGGCGACCGTGTAATTCAAATCCGTTGGACCGATAAAATCACAAAGAACTTAAGTTATACTGTAGGTATGGAAGGACCAAAAAGTGGTATCGATAACCCTTACGAATTAGAAGGAGTTGCACGCACTACTATGCCTACGTTTGCTGGTAATGTGAGATGGGAAATGAATAAGTTTTCCCATATGCAGTTAGGTGCTGATGTATTTCAACATCATTGGCAAGGCGGTCAATATGGCCCAACGCAAAAAGCGTATGGTTACGGTATTAACCTAACAGGACGATTTGTATTGGACAAAAAACATCGTAATTCATTGATGTTTGGTGCCTCTACAGGTAAGGGTGCTGGACATAGAATTTTATTCTTAGAGTTTTCGCCAAGTGATGGTGTGATTTCTGACAATCAATTGGAATTACTCAATGCCCATCAAGCATATATCGGTTATAATCATTACTGGACGAAGAGCTTAAATACAACCGTTGCGGCTTATTATGCTTCATTGAATACAGTGGATTATCAATTAGACGAAACCACTCAGCAGGGAGGTACATTCCACGCCAACCTAGTTTGGATGCCTTATACCAATGTGTCATTTGGTGTAGAATATATGCACGGTGTTCACGTCGTTAAAGATGGAAGATACGGTCAGGCGAATCGTCTTCAGTTTATGACAAGATTCAGAATTCCTTAAAGACAATTTTATTGATGTAAAAACGAGTATTGAAAACGATTTCCGATTTCATGTAACTACTATCCTATTTCTTGTAAATCATTCAGTATCAATATTTTGATATTTGTATCATCAATCGAAATAAAGACACTTTAAAAGTTTAAATCAATCTAAAAGAAAATGAAAAATCAATTAATTAAATTCTCAACTATTTTATTGCCTTTTACCATGATGTTAAATACTGCATGTTCTTCTTCGGAAGCACAAAGCGAACATGAAGTAACTGTTCCAAAAACGGAAAAATATATTAGTAAAATTACAGAGACTACAACACCCATATCAAAAGTAAAAGATGGTTTCTCATTAGATTTTATCAGAGAAACGCATAGAAACTTTAGTACTCCCAATTGGCAGGCGGCAGGTGACCAATCGGTGTATATCAATATGAATATCCCTGAGTTTATCAATGTAGATATCGCAATGCCTACACATGAAGAACGTCACTTGGAACGTAATATTGATGCTGATTTAGGTAATACAAAGTTCACTTTAGAAGACGGATCTGAAACTCCTACTTTAAATGAATACTTGAATGATGATTACAATAGAGTACAAGGGATCATCATGGCACATAAAGGAAAAGTAATTTTTGAAGCATATCCAGGTATGAAACCTTCAGACTTCCATGTGTGGATGTCAGCTTCAAAAACAACGGTAGGTACTTTGGCGATCTTGCTGGAAAGTGAAGGAAAATTGGATCTTGAAAAACCAATTACTTATTATGCAAAAGAATTAGCCGGAACAGCTTGGGATAAAGTATCTGTAAAAAATGCTTTGAACATGGCTTCTGGTTTGGACTTGGAAGAAACAACAGCGGCATTCTCTGATCCTAATAGCTGGATTGAACAGTATTTCGCTTCTCTATTCGATATTGAAGGAACAGGTGACGGTTGGATTGAGGTAATGCGAAGAGTAAAGCCAATTGAAGGTGAAGAGCCAGGTGATCGTTTTCGTTATTCAACAGCTATTACGCAAGCTTTAGTATTAGCGATAGAAAGTGCGACAGGTCGAGCTTACAAAGATGTATTCAATGAAAAAATTTGGTCTCAAGTAGGTGTTCATAATCAATTTATGGTGGGACTAGCTTCCGATTACCATGCCGTAGGAGGTGGGTTAGTCAACACTACAATTGAAGATGCATTGAAATATGCGATGATGTATACACCTAGTTGGAATGTGGTATCTGATAAAAGAGTAGTTACCCCTGAGATCTTAAAAAGAATCAGAACTTTAGGCGATCCAAAAGCTTACCAAGGAAGTGAAGAGGAAGGATATAGCTTAGAATGGACTGGCGATATCGGTGAGAGAAACTCTGCACAGTGGGATCAAGTTTGGGCTGATGGAGCGATGTTCAAACACGGTAACATGCACCAAGGTATTTATGTAGATCCTGACAGAGATTTCTGTGCGTTTGTTTTCTCAAACACTCCTAATGAAAGATCAGATAAAGCTCCAGGTTTTATGCGTGCAGTGGCGAAAAAAGTAGCTGATCAATAAGAAAATATAGATTTAATAAATAAGGTAATAATAAGCTCGTCAGGAAAGGTCTACGGACTGATTCTGATGGGCTTTTTTCATATAAAAACAGAATTATCAAATAGCCGAAATCTTGTAAACACCTGCTTTTATCTTGTAAATGATTTCACCATCAAAGAGAGATATTTGTATATCATTAATAATCAATCAAATTACTAAGAAAATGAAAAGCTTAAATCAACAATCTCAAGAAAACAATATCATTGAAGCAAATGATGAGAATTTAAAAAGCAATATCCCTTTGAATAAAACACAAGAGGTGAGCCAATTCTTTAATGAGCCAGAGAACAAAGTCAAGATGCAATTTCCTAACGAAATGTCATCTTATGCATGGATAGAGCAATCAAAATATTATCCGACAGCACAAGTACCAAGGAGTGGTCAAGTAAGTGAATTGCCTTATAATGTAAATGCAAATATTGGAGAGATTCAGTATAAGAATAAAGACGACAATATGGTAAGTGTCAACCAACACTTTGATACGAAACCTATTGATGCAATGGTAGTCGTAAAGAATGGTGAAATTGTTTATGAGCGTTATAAAACAATGAAGCCAGATGAAAAGCATCTTTGGTATTCAGTATCTAAAGTAACAGGAGCATTGATGTTGGCTTTTCTTGAATATGAACAAAAAGTAGATGTCAATAATTATGTTTCTTTCTACTTACCAGAATTGAAAGATTCCGTTTGGGATACTGTAAAAGTAGAAGAAGCATTGGATATGGCTACTGGCTTAAATGGCACTGAGCACGATGAGGAAATTCAGAATTCAAGAACTGATCCTGATCAAATTTGGTACCGTTGGGCAGCAACTTCAGCAGTGGGTATTTTGCCAGATGTAAAAGAAAGAAATGAAACTTGGGTAGATGTCTTAAGATCTATGGAAAGAAAAACTCCAGGTCATCAGAAGTTTGAATATAACTCTATCAATACTTTCGTAGTCAACCGTATTGCTGAGAGAGTAGCGGACAAACCATTGAACGAAATGTTTGCAGATCGTATCTGGAGTAAAGCTGGAATGGAGCATGATGCATTTTATATGATGAGCCCTTCAGGAAATACATTAGGCTTTTTAGGAGTTAATTCAAGCCTTAGAGATCTAGCAAGATGGGGAATGGTATTTACACCAAGTTGTGAAAAAATAGCAGGAGAAGCACTTGTCCCAAAAGAAATCATGGATAAGTTTTATGATAACAGATTTGTAGAAATGTATGATAAAGGGTGGATTGGTAAACAAAACACAGTTTCTTTCTATGATGAAGCAGGAAAAATCTACAATAGATACCAATGGGATGCGATTATGTCTGATGGAGATTTGTATAAAAAAGGAGTAGGAGGACAAGGTGTTTACATATCACCAGAAAATGATACAGTAGTAGCATGGTTCTGTACTAGTGATGGAGAAAACCAAGAAGAAGCAATGGCAAGAGCAATTGTCAAAGCGATTAACGCATAACAATGAGCAATAATGTAAGGGTCCTGATTTATATCTCTTTTGGTGATGAAGGAGGTAAATAGAAGGTGTTTTAAAACCAAGACATTTGTATCATAAGCTTTAAGGTAATGGATAATAACCCAATTGCCTATTTAATATCAATCAATACTATAAATATGAAAAATCAACAAAAAGTAACTGTTTTCACTGCTAAAAAAATTCATACCATGGATCAAGGAAATCCAGAAGCGGAAGCAATAGCAGTCCTTGATGGAAAAATATTATCAATAGGAACATTAGAATTTATGAAGCCTTGGCTTGACAGGTATGATGTTACTTATGACGATACATTAAAAGATAAAATTATTCTTCCTGGTTTAATCGAACCACATTCTCACTGTTGGATGTCAGCAGGTTTTCTAGGATTAGATTATATTGGTCCACTTCCTTGGCCAGGTTTGAATGGTATCAATCCACCTCACCCTCATTATGAAGATGTGATTGAATATTTAAAAGAAATTCATGCGAAGAAAGAAGATCCAAACGAAGCAATCATTGCTTGGGGTTTTGATCCCGCCAATCAAGGAGGTAGCTTGGACCGTAAAGTTTTGGATGCTATATCGACGACTCGTCCCATCTTTGTGATTGGCTTTGTTCCTCACTTTGCTTATTTAAATTCACCTGCCATTGAGATGGCAAATATTCCAGAAGGCTTACAATCTCCTCATATTTTAAGAGAAGAAAATGGTGATTTGAAAGGTGTTTTCTTAGAATCTGATGGTGCAAAATTAGCCATCGCACCAATTATCGATGTCATTTCAGAATTGGGTGGAGAAAAAGGTTTGAAGTTTATGAGTGGAATTGGTCACCGTGCTGGGATCACCACAATTGCCGATTTGATGTTTGGTGTTTTGAATTATGATGAAGAATTAAAGGACCATGTCAATGCGACCAACGATCCTGATTTTCCTATCCGTATGTCATTAACTCCACATGCGATGTCGATGACATTGGCTCACGGAGATAAAGCACCAGAATTTGTAAAAGGGTTGAAGCAATATGAAACGGATAAGTTATTTTTCACAGGAGTAAAATTCTTGAGCGATGGTTCTTTCCCGTTGATGGGATCTCAAGTCAATTTTCCAGGTTATTTAGATGGAGGAAATGGTGTAGATGGAGATGCTTCTTTCAAAGAAATGCTTCCTTATTGGAAAGCTGGGTTCCAGATTCACTGTCATGCAAACGGCGATTTGGCTTTAGATAATTCTTTAGACATGTTAGCCAAATTACAGGAAGTTCATCCTCGTTTTGATCATAGATTTACCATAGAACATTATGCGATTAGTAATCCAATGCAAGCAAGAAGATTGAAAGCATTAGGTGGCTTGGCAAGTGTCAATAACTACTTCTCACACTTTAGATCATTATTGCATTCAGAACATGCATACGGTCCTGATAGAGCACAGAGAGAAGCACGTCTTGGATCATTAGAAAGAGAAGGAGTTATCTTCGCTTTGCATTCAGATTATCCACAAGTAGTAGTTCCAATGCATCCATTAACTGCTGTATATGCTGCAGTCACAAGAATTGCTGAAGATGGAAAAACAGTGGTAGCAGAACACGAAAGAATTGGTGTGGAAAGAGCATTACGTGCCGTAACGATTGATGCTGCTTACATCTTAGGATTGGAAGATAAAATAGGTAGCCTTGAACAAGGAAAAATGGCGGACTTTACCGTATTGGATCAAGATCCGATGGAAGTTGAGCCAGAAGAAATCAAGGATATTCCAATCTGGGGAACAGTATTAGGTGGTAAAATCAATAAATGCTAGTAAGATGAATTCGATTAAAAAAACAATGACGAATCCATTGGATCAAGCTTTGGATGCAAGACAAACAATGTCGGGGTTAATATTTGCCGCTATGGCATTGAGAAATAAAAATATAGCACCTGTAAAAACAATTCCTCTTACCATTTTAGGAGGTTTTCTTGGAGCAGGAAAAACAACCATGCTAAATCATCTCCTTCAAAATCCAGGAGGAAGAAAGATTACCGTTTTGGTCAATGACTTCGGAAAAATCAATATTGATGCTGTAATGGTAGAATCGCAAACGGATGATATGATTAGTCTGACCAACGGTTGTGCATGTTGTGCTGTATCAAGTGATTTGACAAAAACATTAATTGATATTGCAGATAAGGAAGAACAACCTGATGCCATTATTCTTGAATGTAGTGGTGTTGCAGAACCGGGTTCTATAGCACAAATCGTTTTGTCAAATAAAGCAATTCGATTGGATGGGATCATTACTTTGGTAGATGCGGAGACGTTTTTTGAACGTTTGGAAGATGAATCAAGCCAACAATTATTCATCAATCAACTGACTTCTGCAGATATCATTTCCATTGGTAAAACAGATTTAGTTTCTGATGAAGAAAAACAAAAAATCAATCAATGGATCGCAAAGCATCAACCCAATAAAGCTGTTTTGGAAACAGTGGAAGGTGATGTACCTACTGATGTGATATTGGGTGTTGAGGCGGATCATAATTTGGAAGATGAAAAAGCAAAGGCCATCAAAAAAACAAATCACAAGCACACATTTGAGAGCGTTAGTTTTTCATTCGACACACCCTTTAAGGAAGAAAAGATCAATGCATTTATAAAGAATTTACCCGCTCATATCATCAGAGCAAAAGGAATTTTGCAAATTGATAGTGATTTGGATAAAAAAATGATCTATCAAAGAGTAAGTAAACGCTGGTCGTTGAAAAGTGATGAACAGTGGGGAAATGAATCACCTGTTTCTAAGTTGGTATTTATTGCCAACAAAGGATCAATTGATAAGACTCAATTAAAAAAAGAATTAGAAGAAGCTTTATATGATTGATATACTTTGCTAGTTATGAAAATGCTCATCAGGAAAGACAAGTCTTTTGTCTGATGGGCTTTTCTATTTTATCATTTGCCTATATCATATAACCAACTGATTATTTCTTGCAAACCTTTACAATTTTAAAAAAGGACCTTTGCTTATCGATTATTGAAAAACAAAACACTAAAAAATGAATACTCCAGAGATCTATTATACATTAGGAATGCTGGGAACAGTGGCTTTTGCAGTTACTGCCGTGCTTGCTGTTATCCCCAAACAAATTGATTTATTCGGTGCTATCGTTATGGGAATAGTCACTGCTGTTGGAGGTGGAACAATTAGGGATATGATATTAGATGCTCCCGTTTTTTGGGCTACTGATCTCAATTATATTTGGGTCGCAGTGGTATCTAGTATTGTCGCCTTTTATGGGAATCAATTCATGTCCAGAAAAAATATCTACTCTTTGATGTTGTACCTTGATGCGGTAGGTATTGCTATGTTCGTCATCCAAGGAGCTGAAAAAGCGATAGCTTTAGATTTTGCTCAACCTGTTGGACCTGTTTTATTAGGTTTGATAACCGCTATTGGAGGAGGAATTACAAGAGATGTATTGGCTGGGAACACCACTTTATTGCTTAAAAAAGAATTGTATGCTCTTCCACTAACTTTTGGAGTGATTTCATATTTAATTCTAATTCAAATTTTCCCTGATCAAGTGAAGTTGATGGGTACTTTATGTGCTACCCTTACTTTCTTTATCCGTGCGGCCGCTATTCATTGGAAATTACATGTTCCAAATTGGATGTTGATATCTAAAAGGTCATAAGATCAAGATTGACAAAATCATGTAAAGACTAAGTCTTTTCTTGTAAATAGTTTCAGGTTGAACAAAAGATATTTGTGTCATCAATCAATCTAAAAATGAAACATGAAAAAAATATTATTATCATCATTATTAGCAGGATCAATTATGTCACAAGTAAATGCTCAAGGAACCAACGTTCACGAAATTGATGGAGATTATAGAACACCGATAAAAGAATTCTCAAATGGTTTCACTCAAGATCAAGTTCAAAAGTTTAGAGAGAACTATAATTTGCCGCATTTATTAAAGGGTGGAGATGATGCCGTTTGGTGGGGATTAAGAACTTCAGAATTGTTCAATACGGCATTACTTGAGCCGAATCACAAAATGGAACTAGTCAAAAATATTAATCCAGCGGTAGGAGAGATCAAAGCACAAACCAAACATTTTGGAGAGATCTCATTAAATGATTTCATGGTGCATCCTCACAGTTATGCACAAGGTTTCTTAGTGGTTCATAAAGGTGAAATCGTCTTTGAAAACTATCAAGGAATGACAGAAAACGATCATCATGTTTGGATGTCTGCAGCGAAGATTATTCCAGGTTTGGCAGTAGATTTATTGATTTCTGATGGTAAAATAGATGAGAATCAAACCATCGGACATTATGTACATGACTTTAAACACACTGCTTATGGTCAGGTAAAAGTAAAAGACGTGATGGATATGACTACAGGACTTAATTCTGAAGAAAATGACGAAACACGTTCAGATCCCAATTCTATTACTACAAGAATGTTCTTAGCAGAATTTGGTTTGCCGTACAATGGTAAAAATGAAAAAGTAAGGGATGTATTGAAAGATGCGGAGTCGACTCACCCTGCAGGGGAAAAATTAGAATACGGATCACCACATACACAAATGTTGGTTCTTTTAGTAGAGGCGGTTTCTAACCAACCTTTTTCAGAGTTTGTCGATGAAAGAATTTATTCAAAAATGGGAGCAGAGTCTACCCTAAACATTCACTTATCGCCCAACGGAGTGGCCATTGGTCATGGTATTGTTTCCAGTAGACTACGTGATATGGCAAAGATAGGTATGTTATACACACCAAGTTGGAATAAAACGGCTACAGAACAAGTGGTTTCTCCTGAGATCATTAGTAGAATTCAGCATGGAACAAGATCAAGAGAGTTTTATAGAAACGGATTTGATGGTTCTGTGTTTGTAGACCGAATAGGAGACGACGATGTGATTTCGAATGCTAGACAATGGGATGGCGTTTGGGAAGATGGTGATTTCTGGAAATCAGGTATCCAAAGTCAAGGTATCTATGTTTCTCCAAAGAAAGATTTAGTAATTGTTTTCTTCTCAACCAATGTTCCTGACGATTCTATCCATAGATATGCTCGTCAGATTGCAAACTCAGGTTTGTTTGATGAAGAACAATAGAAGACAAGTGTTTTAGTAATATTTTCATTGATTGAAAATTGATTTGGGTATTCCCAATAGAGGTATTCATTTTGATAGTTTATCAGAATGATGCCTCTTTTTTTTAATCAAATAATTGTGGTGAGTAACTGATATAAATGAAGACAGTTTTATGCAAAATACCTGTCGTTTTGTGTAAATGTTTCCCTCATGAACAAAGTAATTTTGTGGGACATCAAGTAGAAAAGAAAGGAGTTCTATTTGATATTTAATAACCAATCTTAATACTACAAATGAAAACTATTCAATTATTTCTCATTGTTAGTTTTTTCTTTATCGGCGATCTGTTTTCTCAAGGCTTTATATCAGATCAACTCTCAAAAAAGAAAAATATTGATGAAGAGGAGGTACCATGGGAAGACCCATCGTTTCCAGGGTCTTGGCCTATGTCAGGAAAAGGAAACGTAAGAATGAAAATTGGGGGCTACATGAAAAACGATTTCGTATATGATGTGAACGGCACCCGAGATAAAACGCAATTTTTGATGTCGACCATTCCTGTGAAAGGGGAGGCAGATTACGGAAGTACCGGATATGTGAGCTTTTTCTCAAAAGAAACAAGAATCAATTTAGACGTCAGAAGTAAGGTGAGTAATACGCCTGTACAAATGTTTGTGGAAGGCGATTTCTTTTCTTCAACAGGAAATCAATTTCGAATGCGACATGCCTATTTAAAAGTGGGGAAATTTACTTTTGGACAAACATGGACCAACCTTACATTCTTGGAGACACTTCCTTTTATTATTGATTTTGCAGCTGGCGATGCCCTTTTTGGAGGTCGTTCTAATCAGATTAGATACGAGACCAATATCAATAAAAATTGGTTGTTTGGAGCAAGTATCGAATACTTGGAAAATATGGGTATCGAAAACCCAAATACCTTAAATGGCGTGGCTCAAGCACAGCTTCCATTACTATCGATGAAATTCATTTACAGTAAGAAAAACACTAAACTATTTTTCGGAGCAAGTGCCGCTCAATTAAATTGGACAGGTGGCCCTGAAGGAAAGAATGCATCCACTCCACAATTGGATATCATTTTTGGTGGACGAAGACAAATAAATAGAAAGAATTCAGTTTCCTGGAATGTCAATTACGGTATTGGATCTGGAGAAAATATTCTGGCTTTTATTGGTAGTAATGCCAATGCAGTTTTAACCCAAGAGGGTGAATTAGTGGCCATGAAATCATTTTCTGCCTTGGTTGGATATACGCATCACTGGAACGAAAAATGGTCTTCCAACTTTTCATATGCCTATGGTTGGCTGATGGACATTCCAGACTCTAGAGATCCATTTGCTTTAAAGGCAGGCGGTATATCTCACATCAACTTGGTTTGGCAACCGCTTAAATATTTCTCTACAGGTATAGAATACATGAGGGGAACACAAAGAACGGCCAATAGTGCTTTAGGAACAGCCAATAGATTTCAGTTAATGACAAAATTTGATTTTTAATCATAATGAACCATTCTATACAACAAAAATTGAATGGTTCATGTCAAATACTATGTTGGAGGATGAATTGACTAGAATGTGTAAGTAGTATGTGATTTCGTGCAACTGAAAATATGCTGTCACCCCGATATTTGTATCATCATCAATAAGGAATAACTTCTTGATGTCTCAAAATTCAATCTTTAAATAATCTGACAATGAAAAAGCTATTTATTATTTCTCTGCTATCCCTAATTTCGATGTTACATGTGAATGCTCAAGACATTAAAAAAGAGTTGTCTTCTGAAAACGTGGTGGAAATTAAGGCAGATATGAGTCAAAATGAATTATCAAAGCTGATAGAAACTTACAGAGTGAAGCATTCCAATGACGGAACAACGGTGAATTGGACTGAGTTTAAATCAACATCACTTTTAAAAGGAGTATTTGATGCTAAACAAAATGATGAACAGACTCAAGTAGAAAAATTAAATGCTTCAGCAAAACGATACAAAGAAATCAAATTGAATGATTCTGTAAAACAGCTTCAAGAAAACGAGCTTTTTGATAAAAAATCGAAAGATTAAACGATCGAAAAGGTAAAAAAATTATATCTCAGAATAACCCTTTAAGCCGCTTGATACATTTATTGAGTGGCTTTTTTTGTATAAAAAAAGGTGAATACCTGTAAGATATCCACCTCTTTACGCTTCATCAAAAAGCTATTAAAACTCTTTGACCTTTATAATCTTCACTGGGCAAGCTTCCGCTGCCTTAATGTTTTCGTCTAATTCGATAGGACTTACCTTAGTTGTATAGAAGCCTTTTTTATTGACTCCTCCCACCAATGTAGCTTTCCCATCTCTTTTGGACATCACCCATCTGTCTGGAGCAAACTCCACACAGTAGTTACATCCTATGCATTTATTTCGTTGATGCGTAATTGTAATTTTACTCATGATCGTTTTTAACGAATTAAGCTTCTACAGTCTCTGCATCCACTAATTTATACAATTTATCTGAAGGACGAATTTGTGTGTCCAATTTGATACTGAATGTATCGCCTTTTACCGCCATTTCTTTCTTTCCTTCGTCGTTTACGTGAAGTTCCTCTACTACTGTTTCCACTACACCTGTTGTTGGTCCAGTAATTAAAAGGCGATCACCCACTTTTACTTTTTGAGTTTCCAATTGGAATTCTGCCACCTGAATATTTTTGAAATAACGACGACCGTTACCCAAGAATACTTTTCTAGTTTTGGCTTTAGATCCGTGCTGATCTGTCCATTTACCCATTTCCTGACCAAGGTAGTAACCACCCCAGAATCCGCGGTTGTACACTTCAGTCATACGCTCTTTCCATTGCTCACCTTTTTCTTTAGTGTAAGTACCGTCGAAGTAGCTATCGATAGCCTCTCTGTAGCACTGAGCAACTGTTTTTACGTATTCAGGACCTTTACCACGACCTTCGATTTTCAATACTTTCACTCCTGTATCTAATAATTGATCTAGGAAGTCGATAGTACATAAATCTTCTGGCGACATGATGTATTCGTTATCGATTTCTAACTCGTGTCCGTCTTCGATATCGATTACTTTGTATTTTCTACGACAGTTCTGTACACAAGCACCTCTGTTCGCAGATGAGTTTTGCGTATGTAATGATAAGTAACACTTACCAGAAACGGCCATACACAATGCACCGTGAGCGAATACCTCAACTTCTACCAATTCTCCAGAAGGACCAGTGATGTTCTCGTTTTTGATCGTATCACAGATCGTTTTCATTTGAACCATAGAAAGCTCTCTTGAAAGTACCATTACATCTGCAAATGTAGCGTAGAAACGTACAGTCTCAGCATTCGTAATGTTTACTTGAGTAGAGATGTGCACTTCTACACCTACTCTAAATGCATAAGCAATTACTGCTTGATCTGATGCGATAATGGCTGTAATACCAGATTCTTTTACACGATCAACTACTCTACGCATAATAGATAAATCATGCTCATAGATAATCGTATTTAAAGTAAGGTACGATCTAACACCGTTCTCATTACAGATACGAGCTACTTCCTCAAGATCATCAAGAGTAAAGTTCATAGAGGCACGAGCTCTCATATTGAGCTGTTCTACCCCAAAATATATAGAATCGGCACCACCTTGGATGGCTGCCATCATTGAGTCAAATCCGCCTGCTGGGGCCATTAATTCCACTGGACGTTTTGTCGCAGGTTTTTTAAATGTATGCTCCACTTTTTCTTTGTTTTAAAATTCGGTTTGCAAAAATACGATTAAAATAATCGGTAATCAATTTTTTTCGTAAAATAGCTACCCTTTATACTATGATTATCAACGAAATAGAAGTTAAAAACTATCAATAGATCAATATTTATTCACAAACCGTGTAAGTATTCCTCCTATAAAGAAGCAAATTAAAATAAACTATCCCCTCATTGGTTGTAGTAGTGAATGTATATCTGGGACCTTACTACATTTTGATTTTTCTACTCCTAAATCATCAAATAGTTAGAAAACTCATAGAAGTGGAAAATGTTAGATAGAAATGAAGTGTTTTTTGTAATTATATTTTTTTTGATGTCAAAAAGCTGATTTTTAATTCTTTAATAATTTGATCTAAATAGATATTTCATTAATTTAAAAAACGACTAATCTTACTGCTTCTTAATTCACTCTAAATTTATTTAATGACCAAAAAGGACGAATATTATAATCAGTTACTCAGATTAAACCTTCGGTATAATGATCATGACCTCGATGTAAAGGAGATCATGGAGATGCTGTTGACGATTTATATGAATTATCAACAAGCCTATTACGGTATGATCTGTAAAGTAGATCATCAGTTAGAATTTTTTAATTGCATTAGTCGTTTCTCAAAACAAAATGTAGCAGTACCCAGTTTTGAAAATCTTCAAATCGAATCGGTTAAATCAAAAAATATAGCTCAAAATAAAATGGGACAGGTTTGTGTGCCCATTATTGATAGTCAAAAAGATGAGGTTTTTTGTCTGATATGTATTCTTATTCCAAAAAATGGAGTGGATTTGGATACGAATGCAACTCAGCAATTGAAAATTGTGGCAGAAACTTTAATCCATAAAAGTGATCAAAAGAAGAGGAATGCATTTAGAGATTCCACAATGAGAAAAGGTATTATTGAGGAGAATGAGGTAACGTTTAAACCTTTCTTTTCTGATGCTTTTAGTTTATGTGCGGTAGTTGATCCAGGTACTTGGGAATTTTTATTTTTGAATAATAGTTGGGAGAGAACATTAGGTTTCTCTATTGAGGAATTAAAATCTTACTCTTTTGTCAATTGGTTGCATGTTGATGATATCAACGAGTCTTTACGTATTTATCAGGAAGTTTATGAAGGAAAATTAGTAAAGTCTTTTATTAACCGATATAGAACAAAATGGGGGGAGTTTAAATATTTTGAATGGGATATTTCTAGAAATACCGACAATGGTTTTATTTATTGTATGGGTAGAGATATCACTCTTCAGCATGAAAATCATGAAAAGTTATTCTTTCAATCCAATATATTAAGAGGTGTTCAGGACAGTGTTTTAGTTATTAACCTGGAAGGAAGAGTTACCTATGCAAATCAGACGGTTATTGATTTAACGGGCTTTCCAAAAAAGTACTTATTAAACCGTTCATTCGATCTCATATTTAAAGAATATAATAATGGGATACATCAACCTATCACTCTAAATAAAATAAACAATAACGATAGTTTAATTGAAGTTCAGGTTCTAGATAAAGACGAACAAAAAATTTGGATGGAGGTGAAAACCACTTTTCTTTCGGATGTTTATGGAGATCCTATTGGGCATTTATGTATTCTAAAGAACATTGCACACAGAAAGGATTATGAAGAAACTTTGATGAAAAGAAATGAAGCTTTAAGTAAAGCCAATAAAGAGTTGGATAACTTTGTTTACAGAGTATCTCATGATTTAAGGGCACCAATTACCTCAGCTTTAGGTTTAATTGAGTTGAGTTTAGATTCTGATTATACCCAAGTAAAAGAGTATTTAAAATTACAGCAAAGAAGCTTAAAAAAATTGGATGATTTCATTCATGATATCTTGAATTACTCAAGAAATAATAGAATGGAGTTAAAACCAAGTGAGATAGATATTCATGAATTATTACAAACAACACTGGATCAGTATAAATTTATTAATGAATATCAGAAAGTATTGATAGAGATTGATGTAGAGGCTAATAATCCACTTTACTGTGATGAATCAAGGTTATTGGTCATTATTAATAATATCATTTCCAATGCTTTTAAATTTACTTCTAGATCCTACAAGCCTTGTATTAACATTAAAGCAGTAGTCGAACCCTCCGATTTAATCTTAAAGATTTCGGATAATGGTATCGGAATTAGAAAAGAGCATGTGGAGAAAATATTTGATATGTTCTACAGAGCTACTGATATTAATTATGGATCGGGTTTAGGACTTTATATCGTTCAGGAAGCAGTAAAAAGATTAGGAGGGGAGATTGAAGTTGAATCTGAAATTGATGAGGGAACTACGTTTACGATTACGGTGCCTAACCTTTGGAGTATTTTTCCGAATGGCTTGAAAAAAACAAAAGAAATAAAATTGAATAGCTAGAGAAATTAATCTCTAGCTATTTTTTTGATGATGATTATGCCAAACTAGGTTTGGTTTTATTTTTATAGAAAATACTGAAAATGACAGGGAAAACGACTAACGTAAGTACGGTCGCCGTTAAAATTCCCCATACAATCACAACAGCTAATGGTTTCTGAGATTCTGACCCAATACCCGTAGACATTGATGCTGGCAATAGACCAACAAAGTCAGTTACGGCGGTCATTAATACCGGACGGATTCTAGATTTAACACCATCTTTAACGGCATCATCCAAGGATAATCCATCGTTAAGGTTAGTCTTGAATTTGGAGACGAGTAATACACCATTCTGTACACAAATACCGAATAGGGCGATAAACCCGACACCTGCTGAAATACCAAAGTTGATGGTGAAGAACGAAAGACCTAAAATACCACCTACTAAAGCGAATGGTACGTTGATCATGACCAAACTAGCATCTCTAATATTATTGAAGGTAGTTAAAAGGACAAGGAAGATCATGACCATGACAACTGGTACCACTTGCATAAGTCGTTGTTGGGCACGTTCCATGTTTTTAAATTCTCCATCCCAAGACATGTACATTCCTTTATCGAGTTGTAAGGCGGCATTTACTTTTTCTTGAGCTTCTGCTACAGTACTACCCAAGTCTCTACCTCTAACTGAGAAAGTCAGGGCAACAAAACGTTCTCCATCACTTCTGTACACAAAGGCAGGGCCTGTTTTGGTGAAGATATCAGCGATTTCTTTCAACTGAACACTACCTCCATCTAAAGTCGGTACTTTAATTTTTCCAATGGCTTGTGTATCGTTTCTATATTCCTCAGGATAACGAATTCTGATATCAAAACGACGTTCGTCTTCATACAATTGTGTAGCTGCTTTACCTCCGATAGCCATTTCTATTACAGAGTTGGCATCTGCTGTAGCTACACCATATTGTGCCATTTTTACCTGATCAAGATCGATATACAATTCAGGCTGACCAATAAGTTTGATAATATTCAGATCGGCAATACCATCGATGTCTTGCATCACTTCTTGTGCTTGTTCTGCAAGGTCTTCTAATTGATATAAATCTTTGCCATAGATTTTCAAGGCCAAAGCCCCTTTTACACCTGTAACGGCTTCCTCCACATTGTCCATAATTGGTTGGGAGAAGTTAAAAGTGACTCCTTGATAATCGCTTAATTTATTTTCTAATTCTTCTATAATTTCCGCTTTGCTTAGACCACGTTTCCAATCGTCTTGAGGATACAGATCCACATGGAATTCGATATTAAAGAATCCTGTAGGGTCAGTACCATCGTTCGGTCGACCTGTTTGTGAAAGTACGCCTCTCACTTCTGGAATTTTTCGAATCTCGTTCCTTAGTTTTTTGGTCATGTCGTGGGACTCATTCAAGCTGACGCTAATCGGCATAAATGCTCTAATGTATATGGCGCCTTCATTCAATTGAGGTAAGAATTCTGTACCCATCTGACTTCCCATAAATAAACCTACGGATAACACTGCTCCTGAAATCATCAAGGTGATTTTCTTACGAGCATATGCCCATGAGAATGCACCATAAAAGATTTTCTGCATAAAACGAGTGAAGAAATTTTCTTTCTCTTTTACATCCTTATTCAATAACACACTTACCAATACAGGTACTAGTGTTAATGACATGATTAATGCGCCTAATAATGCAAATCCGAAGGTGAAAGCTAAAGGCGAGAACATCTTACCTTCTACTTTTTGAAAGGCGAAAATAGGTACTAAAGCAAGGATAGTGATTAACTGAGAAGAGAAAAGGTTAGCTCCTAATTTTCCACCAGTTTCTTTGATTAAACCTAGCTTAGAAAGCTTATTGAAACGAGTCATTCCTAACGACTTTGCTTTTCGATCAAGGACCACAAAAAGTCCTTCTACCATTACCACAGCACCATCGATAATAATACCGAAGTCAATAGCACCCAATGAAAGTAAGTTGGCTGTCATACCTTTCATTCGCATACAGATCAGAGCAAATAAAAGGGACAAAGGAATGATGATGGAAACAATAAATGTTGTTCTCCAATCGGCCATGAAAAGTAACACGAAGATGACGACAAAGAAGATACCTTCAGCCAAGTTTTTTGTGACTGTGTTCGTGGTAAAATCAATTAGTTCGGAACGATCGTAAAAAGGATCAATTTGCGTTCCTTCCGGCAATACTCTTTCGTTCAGTTCTTCAATTTTATCTTTTAATCTTTCGATCACTTCACTTGGGTTTTCACCACGACGCATCACGACAATACCCTCAACAATATCAGATTGTTCGTTAAGCCCTACGATACCTAATTTTGGAGCGTGAGTTTCTTTCACCTCAGCAACATTTTTAACAAGGATAGTTGTGTTATTCTCTCTTTCGATGATGACGTTCTCAATTTCCTCTTTATTATTCAGGAGACCGATACCTCTAACCACATAGGCTTGGTTACGTTTTTCGATCACATCACCACCAACATTGACATTGCTATTTTCTAGTGCTTCATATAATTCTAAAGAAGTGATACCGTATTGAGACATTAAGTGAGGATTGGCAGAAACCTCGTAGATTTTTACTTCACCACCAAAACTGACCACATCAGCAACGCCAGGAACGGCTCTCAATTTTCTCTCGATTGTCCAATCTTGTAACGTCTTTAATTCACGTACCGATTGATGATCCGACGAAAGTGTATAACGGTAAATCTCTCCTGTAGGACCAGAAGAAGGTTCCATTTCTGAATCCACACCATCTGGCAAGTCCACATTCATGATACGGTTAGCGACCAATTGTCTTGCTTTGAACTCGTCTACATCATCACCAAAAGCGATGGTCACTACAGACAAACCAAACAATGAAATTGAACGAACCTCTGTTTTACCTGGAGTGGAATTCACTTCTACCTCAATGGGTAAAGTGACAAATTTTTCCATTTCTTCGGCACTACGACCTTCCCATTGAGAGATAATTCTTACTCTTGGGTTGGTGACATCTGGAAATGCCTCGATAGGTGTATTCTGATAACTAATTACACCCGCAACGATCATGATTAACGTTAAGAAAAAGACAAAGAATCTGTTTCGTAACGAGAATCCGATAATGTTTTCTATAAATCTTTTCATTACAGCAGTGGATTATATTATAGTTTAATCAGGTCGTTAAATAGTAAAAGTGCTTTTTCGGTAACTACCTCTTCTCCATGAACAAGGTTACCTTCAATTAAAGTGTCACCAAATTGGTTGCTCCCTTTTACTTTTACTTCCATGATGCTGTACGACTCACCATTTTTCTTTACGATAAAGTCTTTATTATTATGGAAAACCACTGCATTTTCATTCACTGCAAATACCTCTTCGTTCGTTTTCTGAATCACTTGAATATTCATGGCCATATTTGGCATCAATAAACCTTCTTGGTTAGGAATAGCTACTCTTGCGTGCATCACCTTAGTTTCTGGATCGATAAACTTAGAGATCTTTTCTACTTTCCCAGTGAAAACTCTATCAGGATAAGCTAAAGCTGATGCTTGAATATCTGAACCCATTTCGATGTATTGAATATCCGATTCGAAAACATTCATTTTCACCCACACTTTCTGAAGGTTCACTACAGTAAACAACGCTTCGTCGTGATCCTCTTTGATAATCATGTTAGGTGATATCGATTTCTCTGTAATTGTTCCGCTGATAGGTGCTCTAACGATATGCGTCGCACTGTTCGTATTACCCATCAACTTCATTTTCTGATTTACTTTTTCTAATTGAGCATTTGCCGCCTCCAACTCACTTTTAGCTTGTTGGATTTCCAAAGTAGAACTCAAACCAGCATCAAATAATGATTTAGCCACTTCGTACTCTTTTGTTTCACGGTCTACATTTGCTTTTGCCTCAATCCATTCTTGTTGGATCTCTGCCATATCAGAAGAGTAGATTTTTGCTAAAACCTGACCTTTTTTCACTTGGTCACCTAGATCAACGACTACATCAGTTACTCTACCTGAAACGATAGCAGGAACAGAAATTTGTTGGTTAGGCACCGCTTCCACATTACCTGTAAGTTGAGTGATATGCTGCATGAAATCACTTTTTACTTTCTGAGTTTTGATCATTTTTTTCATACTCTCAGTAAGCTCATTCAATGAAGAAGTAGTATCAATTTCTTGAGTTTTGGCATTAAGAATACCGAACTTCATTACCATACCGATAAGGAAAGCAATACTCAATACAGGAAGGAAGATTTTATATATATTTTTCATGATTTGTTCTGATTATTAGGATCAATAGATTATTGGATAGGGTAGATGTCTTTACCCACAGTGTAGTTGATTAACTCTAAGGCCGAGAATAATGCATATTCCGTATCAAATAACTGCCCTAGGTTCTCTTTGTAACTTTCGAAAAAGTCGATGAATTCGATCAAGCTGATTTCTTGTTTCTGATAACTTTTCGTTACAGATTCCATCACCGCTCTCATCTCTTCAGAAAGTTCGGGGTCGAGTGCATCGTACACCTTAGTAATTTGATTAAGCTTTTGGGCAGCATTGTACACATCAATCTGTAACTGATTTTCTGCTTGAGTAACTTTTACCTGTTGTTGCTCTTGTGCAATTTTTGCAGCTTGGATTCCCCCTTTGTTTCTGTTCCAAACAGGTAGATCGAACGCAATTTGCAATGCCCAGTAATCCGCTTGGTGTGCACCTCTACGGTCGTACATTGTTCCTAATTCGATATCGGGAACATTCTCCGCTTTTTCCAAAGCTAAAGACTCCGCCACCTGCTGTAATCTTAACTGCTCAATTTTGAAATCCATACGGTGTTCCTGTGCTTCAGAAACCCATAATTCAGGATCAACAACATTTTGACTGTAGTTAAAAGTAGGAAGTGTAATCGTTAAATCTACTTGAGGTTGCAGGTTCAATATCAGTTTTAATTGAGAAGAAACATCAGTGGCCTCTTGTTCGATATCTAACCACCCTTTGCGGGCATCAAGAAGTAAGGCTTTTAAACGTACTACTTCTGATTTGGCGATATTGCCTTTTTCAGATTGTTCTTTGTAAACTTCGATCAATCTTTCCAAAGGCTCTATCACATTCAAATAACTATTTGATTTTTCTTGAAGGTAATGCAGTTCCACCATTAAAGATCTTAGTTCAGTTCTAAGCTCTCTCATTGTAGTGTAGAATTCATATTCAGCAATTTCTGCTTCCTTCTGAGCGATATTTGTACGCTTTTTACGCTTACCACCCATCTCGATTAATTGATGGATTTCTACCACTCTTTGTGCTTCAGAATCAGTTCTGAACCACTTGTTATCCTCGTTGTCGTACATAGCGATCTCGACTCCGAGTTCAGGGTTTGGCCATGCTTTGGCCTGAATGATTTCCGCTTTAGCGATATCTATATTATGACGTTCCGCTACTAACGTTAAGTTTTTTTCTAAGAATATTTCTTCACCTTGAGGCAGTGTAAGCGACAAGGATAATTGGTTTTTATTTTCCTGTGCGTATGATGTTATATGCATACACATTAGGATAAGCCCTAATAGTACCTTTTGCATTGTTACTAGGAATTGTACATCAAAGAGTAATCAAGAAGAGATATCATCAGATGCTCTTTTGATGTAGGAATAAACAATAAATGATTGATTATTGTGAGTGAGAGTCAACTATAGATTAGTTAATTAGAGAGGTCATAAGACCCATAAATCATCACTCAAACAAAAGGAAATGTGTTGGAATATTATTAATAGAATATAGCTTTCGAATAAGTTCTAAAAGCATAAAAGATCCAAGGTAATCTAAAATTTACCTCTTACTTATTACCTATTAGTTATTACTTAATACCGAGCGTTAATTCAGCTTCCCACACCTAGCTCAGCTTCGGCGGAGGCGTATCAATAGAAAATGTTGGATTAGAATAGAATAGCGGACGAGCGATCGGTAAGGATTGATCGGTTGGAAGTTCGTCCTTATCCAACGGGTTTGAAGGAATAATTGTGGATGCGTTCATAAACCAAGTGATGTTGATGACACCCACTACAGTTTTGTTCTCATCTTCAGAAGAAGGGTTATCTGAGAAGTTACCATCGGAATCGAAGGCATACACAGATATCAACTCGAAAATACTTTCGATCTCATTTTCCATTTCATCAGGCAATAGATCATCATTAACATTCACACTTACGTTGAATAAGTGAAATGCCATCATGGAGATCATGATCTGAATGGAAATTTTATGTGATAAGAATTTTCTCATTGTTTGATTTTGAACTAAACTATCAACTACATTAACGCAGTCGAATAGAATTCGTGCACAAAATTAACAGGTATTATTGAAAAAAAGATGATTCTAATTTTAAATAAATCCTTTTAGAGGAAGTTTAACTTATTTTTAATTTTTATCAATTTTGTGTTTTTAGGTTAATATTGTTATTTTAACTTTACATAGTTGCTGTAAAAAATAATAAAGTATGTATAACTTATTTGATTTTCCTTTAAATATACAAAACATAGAGAATATCTCTTTGCTTAAAAAGCTTACTGAAACTGTTCGTTATATAGAACGTATGAATGAAGCAGCTAAAAGTTTACCAAATCAAAATATTCTTATCAATACACTTGTATTAAGAGAAGCAAAGGAATCATCAGAGATAGAAAATATTATAACTACCTATGATGAACTATATACATCACTTGCCATACCTAAACTAACGCAGGCTTCTGAAAAAGAAGTGATCGGTTATAGAGAATCCTTATTTGAAGGAATGAGAATGTTAGAAGACGTTGGTTTTTTAACCGAGAATATTATCAATAAAATACAATCTATAGTTGTTGGAAATAGTCAGGGGTTAAGAGTTAGAGGAGGAACTGTTATTAGAAATGATGTGACGAATGAAGTAATCTATACACCTCCTCAAACGTTTGAGGAAATAACGAAACACTTGTATAACTTTCTTATCGAATTTAATAAAGAAGATATTAATATTGATCCTTTAATTTTTGTTGCTTTTCTTCATTTTCAATTTGAATGTATACATCCTTATTATGATGGAAATGGTAGAACAGGAAGAATTTTGAACGTTCTTTATTTAATGAAAATGGAAGTGATTAATTCTCCGATATTATATCTTTCATCTAAAATAAATGAAACAAAACATGAATATTATGGTCATTTTAAACGAATGAATAATAATGAAGGGTTTGAAAAATATGCTATTTATTTCTTGAACTTAATTACTGAAACAGCAAAGGAAACGATTAGAATTATAGAAGATTTTAAAAACAAAATTGAATATGTTCATGAGAGTTTAAGAAACAGTTCAGGTAAAGCCTATGACCCTAGATTAGTTGATCTTCTTTTTATTCAAGGATACACAAGGGTGGAATATATTGAATCTGGTTTAGGAGTAACTAGAGTCACCGCTTCTAAGCATATTAAAGAATGTCTGAAGTTAGGTATTTTAGAAGAAGTGAAAAAAGGAAATAATAAGGTATATATCAATAAGCTTATTAAAGGAATTTTTAGTCATTAACCCAGGAGTAAAACCTGGGCTAATGTTATAAAAAGTTGACTTTGAAAGACCTTCATTTTGATGTATAGAAGGTTCCACAATTTATTTTTTGAATTTCACTTCAAGTATATAAGGAATATTCACTTTTACATCTTTAAAGACAAACTCGTCTTTCTCTCTTTCGATCATGTTATCGAAACAATCGTAGGTCTGATAATCGTGTTCCTTGAACTTGGTTAGGCTTAAACCATTCTCGAAAAGAGCATTGATAATCTCATCTACAGAGTGCACCCAGAAATACTCTGTTAAGTTCATAGGAGTACTGTCTGCATAACTCGATTCTACTGTTTCTTTATACACTCCTTTGTTGTAATAATGATATTCAGGAACAAAGGTATCCCAGTTTAAAGTGTAGATAAAAGGGTGCATTTCGACCATATAAAACTCTCCACCGGGTTTAAGGTAAGAAGCAATAAGTGATGCCCACTTTTTAAGATCAGGAAGCCAGCAGATAGCACCATAGGATACAAATACCATATCAAATTGTGCTTCTGCCGTGAGATGTTGATCAATATCGTAGAGGTTGGCACAAATAAATTGAGCATCCAATCCTAACTGATCGTTTAATTCTCTGGCCTTGTCAATCGCTTTATCAGAGATATCTAAAGCAGTGACATCAGCTCCCATTCTTGCCAGTGATAATGAGTCCAGACCAAAGTGACACTGAAGGTGCAATACTTTTTTGCCTTCCATACCGTGTAACTCGGTCAGTTCTATTTTTTTCAAAGAGGTGTCTCCCTTTAGGAAACCTGGAACATCATACATTTTAGAGGCTACATGACTGTCGACTCTAGCATTCCATTGCTCTTTGTTTGCTGCGAATTCTTCGTTGTAATCCATTTGTTTATTGTGTTATAAATTCTATTTCGTGTGCCTCATGGTATTGAGGAATATCTATTTTTTTACTGAGCTTAGAAATGACTTGCTCAGGTACCACCCACTGTCTTTGTTGATTCTGAAGGAAGATCTCTTTTAAAGGCTTTTCAATATAGACTATTTTTACTTTGGCTTTATAGTCCAAAAAGAGACGAATCCATTTTAGTCGAAGATCTAATGTGAGGTTTGTCGCATTGAAGACAAATGAAACTTTTTTTCTTAACAAGACTTTTGCTTCTTCTTTACCCATTTGAATCACTTTGCCATTGTGTTTAGCATTCGTAGGATCAAATTGATTTTCTCTTCTAATCTCATCTAAAGATACCATTGGAAAGTCATTATAATTCTTCTTGATGTGAGTATCTTTTCCTACTCCTGGTAAGCCTGATAAAACAATCACTTCAAAAGTTAAATCCTCAAAAGGTTCATAGAATGGAGCGATATCCGATCGATTGAGATAGAGGAATCGACCATAATTTGAAGCAAAAGCATAAGGTTTGTCCCAACAGTTTTGTTCTTTAGACAGTTCATCAAATAAAGAAATCTTGTAGAGAATATCTTCTTTGTCATCACAAATTCGACCCAATACATCTGATCTAGCCAGCATGCTTAACCACTTGTTATTGGTAACCAAACTCGATTTGATGACTTCTTTTGAAGGATCATCTCTATCAATCGCCCAAAGAGGTAAACCATGTAATCGGACTAAATTGGAAATATGTTCCCTTATTTTGAAAGGAGTATTGTACTTTTCAAAAAGTAGTGATCTCACTGTTTGTGCTCCTTTTTTAGCATGATTTGGAGAAACGATTCTCTCTACACCGTCTATTATTTCGGTGGTGGTAGTCGATCGTTTTTCAATATCATGAAATAAGGCGGATAGAAACAAAATATATTGTTCGTTGGGTGATAAGGCCTTAAAATCATTAAAATTAAGTAAAGTTTCCACCACCATTTTGGTGTGCGTATAAACATCACCTTCTTGATGCCAAATAGGATCTTGAGGAATTGTTTTTAATGTGGATAACCATTCAAATTCAGATTCTATTTTATTCCAATCTAATGGATAAGAAATTTGAACAGAAGGAATTTCCCATGTGATATTTTTAGTATTCATATGCGTGCCATTGATAAGTGTGATAATTAGTAAGTTTTGCAGGTTTCCAATGCTTCACCCAATGTTCATCCGTTTTCACATGATTGGCTCTGACTAGTTTGAACAAGTCACTAAACTCATTTTCACAAACAGAAACTAATCCCGAATTAGTAGGAAACTCATCTGCATTTCTGATGACAAAACCCTCACAACAAGGAAGATCAGTGTGAACATCGTATCCACCTAATTGTCCTTCTGTTTGAATATATTCTTCCCATGGATATCCTAATTGAAAAGTCAACCAATTTTGTAGTGCTTCCTCATCATTTTTACTATTTGATAGAAATTCAGAGAGCGATTTTTTGATATTGATTTCTGGAACTGTGGGAAAATCTAGTAATGCTGCATAAAACTTAACTTCCTCCCATGAAAGCCATCGATCGTTTTCTCTAATGGCAAATACATAGAAGAAGGATTCTAATTTTTTATACCCAATGGAATGGATGCCGTACATATTCTCACCAAAGACTTCTAAGCCTTTTAGCTGATTTTTGATCAATTGCCATCGATCCAATAAAGGTTTATCCCAGGGTAATTGAGATGGAGCGGCATGTGATCGTGCAAATACTCCCAATTTACTTAGACAGTTATTTTGTCCGTCTAGCTTTTCGGTGAGGACAAGTCGATCTAAAGAAGAAAATGCTTGAACATATCCTTTAGGCATAAAGCGATCGTCGGAGGTCGTGCCTTTACTACTATAAGCGTGCAGACTCCTGTTGTACTTTTTTGAAAAAGTCATGATTTTAAAATGAAGTAATTGATTTTCTTGTTTTGGCAAACAAGGTTTTCTCTTTTTGATAGAGTCAATTTTATTGCATAGCAAAAGGTCCATCTTCTGTGGAAGACAGTTAAAATTGACGGAAGGTATTGAGAAAACAATTACATGACTTTTATCCTGAGATATGTTTTATGGTGAATAGAAGTTTATTTCTGAATGCAATTTTACTAAAAAATATATTAATACGAAAATCCCTTCATCATTTAAATGTTTCATGATGAAAGGATTGTGATATTTTTCTTTTACTTATTTAATAAGTTGATAATCTTCCGCCCAAGCACAATACTAATCTTCTCATACGATTCAAACGACCATCCACCTACATGAGGAGTGAAAATAACACGGTCGTCGTTGGCTAATTTTTGGAAGATTCTGTTTTGCTCATCCGTTAGTGTATGGAGTTTTTCATTTTCCAATACGTCTAATCCTGCGGCTATAATTTTATTGTTGTCTAATCCCCATTCTATAGTAGAGAAAGGTATCACTTCACCTCTTGCAAGGTTAAGTAAGTAAATCGGCTTTTTGAAACCACCTAAATAATCTTTAGAAACAAGGTGTTTGTTATGATCATTTAGAGGAATATGGAAACTCAAAACATCCGATTGTGCTTGAATTTCTTCAAGAGTGGCTTCTTGAGCATATTCATCTCCATAGTTGGTTTTACCGTTATCATAGGCCAATACTTTGCAGCCAAATCCAATAAGACGTTTGGCAAAAGCTTGTCCCATATGACCGTAACCAATAATACCAACAGTTCTTGTGGATAACTCATGCCCACGATTTTCTTCACGTTGCCATAGTTTTTGTCTTACCTCGTAATTACCAATGTGGAGGTAATTCATCAGGCAAAGTAACATAGCGATGGTATGTTCACCCACTGCATCCATATTTCCTTCTGGAGCATTCAGTAAAGTAATTTGTCTACGTTCTAGATAGTTTTCATCAATTTCGTCTACACCGGCACCGGCTCTAGCTATGAACTTTAATTGGGGAGCTAATTCTAATAAATCAACACCTACTTTCATCTTACTTCTTAAGATTAGGCCATCAAAAGGAGGAATAGCATTGGGTACCTCATCCGCCTTGATATCGGGTTGATAAGAATATTCTATACCTGCTTCATCAAACATTTTGAAGATGGAATCATGTACTTTATCGATAACTAAAATTTTGGTCATAGCTGAATATAAACGTTTGAATTATTTCTGATAAGAAGTTCATTAGCCTTGAGGTTAATCAATGCTAACTTCAGTGGATTACTTTTGGAATGCCTATTTACTAAAATTAATAACATAAGAATAGTAATGCCTATAATTTTTTTTTAATTTGATTCTATCATAATCATAAAGAAAGATTTAATTGATGCGTCACACTATATCTACTAGCTTTTTTCCAACATCAAGGAATTTATTTTTTTTCGTTTTCTTCCTATATACATCACTTTGTTTTGGGCAAAGGAAATATGAAGGTTACACTATGGATGGACAGAATTTAGTCCTTCAAGTAAATGATGGAAAAGTGGTTCTTCGCCCTTTTCAACCTTTCATTTTAGAAACTCAATTTTACCCCAAGGGAACAGAAACATTACCACTTTCAGAGGCGGTTATTCTTGCACCAAGCAAATTGATGCCGGAGGTGAAAGAGAAAGACAACATCATTTATTTTAATCTACCGGATGGCATTCGAGCAGAAGTTTCGAAGGCTCCTTTTCAGATTTCTTATTACTTAAAAAAGGAACTTTTATTAAGAGAATCTGATGGCTATTTCGATGCAGATACATTAAAAGGATTCAAGTTCGAGATTCAGGAAGGAGAGGCTTTATATGGTGGAGGTGAACGTGCTTTACCTTTGGATAGAAGAGGTTATCGATTACCATTATACAATAGAGCGGCTTATTCTAATGAAGAGTTTGCTCCTCAGATGAACTTTGGAATGCCTCTGATGATTTCTTCTAGAAAATATGCTTTGCTTTATGATAATGCTCCTATTGGATTTATTGATGTAGGCAACACCAATGAAGAAGAATTGGCTTTCGAAACGATAGGAGGACGATCTTCTTATGTAGTTGTGGCAGGGAAAGATTATCCTGATATGCTGAATCACTTGACCAATTTGACCGGAAAGCAACCTTTACCTCCGCTATGGATGTTTGGTAATTTTTCTTCAAGGTTTGGTTATCATTCTCAAGAGGAAGTTTTATCCACCATTCAAAAGTTTAGAGAAAAAGAAGTTCCAGTGGATGCGATCATCTTAGATTTATATTGGTTTGGGCCGGATGTAAAAGGTGATATGGGAACATTGGATTGGTACAAGCCTAATTTTCCTAATCCAGATCAAATGATAAAAACATTGAAAGATCAGGATGTAAAAACCATATTAATTACAGAACCTTTTATTACCACAACTTCTAAAAAGTGGGAGGAAGCAAAGAATAAAAAAGTATTGGGTACAGATCATTTAGGAAAACCTTTTGTGTACGAATTCTTTTTTGGAGAAACGGGTTTGGTCGATGTCTTTAAACCCGAAGCTGCCCAATGGTTTTGGGATATATACAAAGGATTAAATAACCAAGGTGTTGCCGGTTGGTGGGGCGATTTAGGAGAACCTGAAGTGCATCCATCAGAGTTACATCATGTAAATGGAACTGCCGATGAAGTACATAATATTTATGGACATCAGTGGGCAAAAGTAATCTATGATGGTTACAGAAAAGATTTCCCAGATCAAAGACCATTTATTTTGATGCGTTCAGGATATGTTGGTTCTCAGCGATATGGTATGGTTCCATGGTCGGGAGATGTGAGCAGAACGTTCGGAGGATTGACTCCTCAACCACAAATTAGCATGACGATGGGATTGAGTGGTGTACCATATATGCACTCCGATTTAGGAGGTTTTGTGAATTGGGATTTCACTCAAGAGGATGTAACAGAATTGTATATCAGATGGTTGCAGTATGGAGTGTTCCAGCCTGTTTATCGTCCTCATGCACAAGAACAAATTCCTTCGGAGGTAATTCATTATGATGGCGAGGCTTTTGATATCGTCAAGAAATACATTGAGTACCGATATAAAATGTTGCCTTACAATTATAGTTTGGCTTATGAGAACAGCACAACAGGTATGCCTTTATTACGTCCTTTATTCTTAGAAGAAGAGGAGAACGAAGAGTTAAAAAATGAGTCATTAACTTATATGTGGGGAGATGCTTACTTGGTATCGCCAGTGACAAAGAAGGGAGGAAGAGAACAGCAATTGTACTTACCTGAAGGAAAGAATTGGTACCACTTATGGAACGGTAAGAAATACGAAGGAGGGCAGAACATTACTGTAGATGCTCCTTTAGATGAGTTGCCTGTTTTTGTAAAAGGAGGGAGTATTATTCCATTATCGACAAAGCCACTTCAAAGTACAGAAGATTATACAAGCGAAGATATTACTTTTCAGGTTTGGAGAGATGCTGAGGTGGACAATCATAGTATCACCATGTACGCTGATGATGGAAAGACATTTGGAAACATTGAAAAGGGAAATTATCAGTTGATCGATGTATTGGCAAATTATTCCAAAAAAGGGGTGGATATCACCTTATCAAAATCGGGAAATTATGATGGTGCTCCTGAAACTAGAAACATCACTTTAGAAATTCATAATGTACCGACCTATCCTAAAAGTGTTGGTATCGATAAGAAAAAAATGCCAGCTGAAGAGTGTGATATGGGATACGATCAGGAGAAGCATATCCTTAAAATAAAAATCAAATGGTCGGGTGAACAGAAGAGAATTATTATTCGTGATGGAAAGTTAAAGAAGTAAAATGTTAATGCTAGACTTGTTTGTCCCTTAAAACTATTTAACCAAACAAGAATTTACAAGAACAACTTTACGATAGAATTCGATGTATATAGCAATAGGTTAACGATTAAATTACATGGGATTCTTACTTATATACTTGATACTGATAAACTTACTTGGAGTTACAATGATTCTTCTAGAAAAGAATACAATAATTCCAAAGGTAAAAGAATGGGTGTATCATACAATCGAATTATTAGGAGGCGTGATATTAATGCTTCCCACATTTTATATAGTAAAAAGTAGTAAAGTTAAACGACAAAGTTACTTTTTGATTAGTATATGGTCTTTAACGATATGGTTTTTTATTAGCTATATTAAAATAGAAATTTTAGGTTAATTTTGTAACCACTAAAAATATTGCATGACATCATTTTATGGTGTCATGTTTTTTTATGCTTAAAATACTCTTAATTCTTCAAAGCTTCTGTTTTAGTCATTATATTTGACGCTCAGACTTTGTTTCCCCATAATATGATTAAAAAGTTATTTGCCTTCCTTTTGTTAATCTTCGGATTAACCCTTACTACTTTTGCACAGTATGTACATTTTGAATCGGATAGTGTATTCTTAGGAAAACTATCGCATACAGAAGATACCCTTACCCAATCTTTTCCATTTGTTGTAGACGGAGCATCGAGCGTACAGATTGATACTGTCATTGCAGATTGTGCTTGTTTGCTACCAGAATACCCTTCAAAAGAGCTGAAAAAAGGAGAAAAAGGGGAAATTAAAGTGGCTTACGTTCCTTATAAGGCAGGGCCTTTTTCTAAAGAAATCATCGTAAAGTTTAAAGATAAATCGGTAGAGCAAGTTGTGAAATTTGCGGGTTTTATTCGACCTTATAAACTTTCTGCAGAACAGCTTTTCCCTTATGAAAACGGAGGTATCCGATGGGGACATAAAAAAGTGAGTTTTGGTAATCTAACAGCGCAAGGCATTACATCAAAAACAGTTTATTTTTATAATGATACGGACGATACGCTGTATTTTGAAAAACCGTCTTTATTGCCTGATCATCTTGGGATCTTAATTGATAGTACTCGCTATAGTGTGGGGCCAAAATCAGAAGGTTCGTTTGAATTATTTATCAAACCAGAAGATAGAGCAGAGTTTGGATATGCTCAAGATACAATCAATTTGGTATTGTCCAATCGTCAAGAAGATATCAAAAGTAAATTTGTAGTATCAGCATCAATTCATTATCCAGAATCACAAGGTGATGGCCCAAAGCCAAAAATGAATTTATCTAATACATACATCAATTTAGGAAATGTAAAAAATGATGGCCAAAAGATTGTATCATTCTCTGTAATGAATACAGGCGAAGTTCCATTGAAAATATTAAAAGTGGAAGCAAACCATGGCTTGGAATTACTTAGTGTAGAAGATGAAGATGTGCAGCCATTGGAATCATCAAATATAAATTTACGCTTTTTAGAAACAGCCAGAACGGGTAAAGAGGTGAGATCGTTTACCATTTTTACTAACGATCCTACAGATCCTGTGACGATCATTTCTGTAAAAGCGAATGTAGTGAAATAGAAAGATTACGCATAAATAATCTAAAAAGAGCCGAATTACTTTTAGAAAGTGATTCGGCTTTTTTATTGATTTATTTTCTTAAAAATGAAAATCAGTATAAGTTAAATTAATCTAAGCATTGTTATTAACAAATTCATGATCTATAAAAAGGTCTTTTCATCTTTAAAATACTGAACCAAGAATTTTAATTATATAGATTTAATAAAAAAGTAGAAAATTGTCTTGTTTTTAACTTTCAGTAAATCAGTGTATAAGGATTTGTATTTACAAATATTAAGTATGTGGGATTGAAATAATTATAAGTGTTATTGTGTCACTTAATTTTTTATTTATACATTTGGTTGACCAATGATTGGTATACTGGTCAACCAAAATAAAGTATGAAAAGTTAAAAGTGAACACATTTTTTTAATCCAATGTTAAAATTATTACTTCAAAAATGGCGTTTGTCGCATATCATTTTATTGATGACACTCGCTAGTTCTTCAATCTATGCACAAACAAAAATTTCTGGTACAGTCATCTCTCAAGAGGGTAGTCAACCTATCCCTGGCGTATCAGTATTAATCAAAGGAACAACAACAGGTGCAGTAACAGACTTTGATGGAAAGTACACTTTAATGTGTAACCCCGAAGATGTACTAGTTTTTAGTTACATCGGTATGCTTACTCAAGAAGTAGCAGTAAAAACACAAACCAAAATTGATATTACCATGGCAGAAGATGCCCAACAATTAAGTGAAGTTGTTGTAGTTGGTTATGGCGTTCAAAAGAAATCTCACCTTACGGGAGCTGTAGCAAAATTGGAAAACGATAATTTGGAAGAAATTCCGGTTGCTCGTGTAGACCAAGCTTTATATGGTAAGCTAGCAGGTGTCCAAATTCAAACTACAGACGGAGATGCTGGAGCAACACCTTACATTCAAATCCGTGGTCAAGCAACTATTAACGCAGGTAATGGACCACTTATCGTAGTAGATGGTTTTCCAATTCCAGATGATTTATCAGCAGTGGATATGAACGATGTGGCGTCCATCGAAGTCTTAAAAGATGCAGCTTCTGCTGCAATTTATGGATCAAGAGGAGCTAATGGTGTAATTATCATCACAACGAAAGAAGGTAAAAAGGGTAAAATGAAAGTTTCCCTGACTTCAAATTTAAGTTTAAGTACGCCAGCATTGGAATATGGATTGTACAATCCGAACTCATGGGCTGATTACGCATTAAACCGTCCGGGAATCTCTGAAACAAATAGAAACCAAATTAAACAAGCACAAGAGATTGGCTATAATTATGATGCGAACGATATCATGACTAGAAATGCTTTCTCTCAAACGTATCAATTAAACTTAAGCGGAGGAACGGATAATGTCAATTATTATATTTCTGGTCAAGCCCTAGACAACCAAGGTATTGTCGAAGGAAACGATTACACTAAATATTCAGTAAGAGCGAAGATTGATGCAAAACTGAATGAAAGAGTAAAAGTAGGTATCAATATGAACGTTTCTTCTCAAAGCAGAGATCGTATTGAAGTAAGAATGCATGATGTAGGACGTTCAGCGTCGTGGTTACCAACTCATCATAACGAAATGACTTCAGCATTAACAGGTTATCCTGTAGGATCTTGGGCAATGGAAGATCATTTTAATACTTCTGCTAATCCGAATTATACAGGGGTGACTATTCGTAATACCAACAACGTTAACGGTTACGCTAAATTAACAGGTAAGCCTAAAAACGAGCAGACGACTCGTGCTTTTGTCAACTCTTATTTATCTGTAAACATTGCAGATGGATTAGATTTCAAGACCACTTTAGGTGCTTATTACACAGATTTCAATCGTAACTTCTTCCAAACGACTTACGGTCACCGTAACGGAAATCCAGAGGCTCACGCAGTACACCAAAATACGGTCAACTTATTAAATGAAAACATCTTGAGTTATAATAAAACATGGGGTGATCATCAAATTTCTGCTATTGCAGGTTTTACTGCTCAGACAAATAGAAGACAAAGTCAGGAAATTAGAGGTAATGGTTTCTTAAATGATAAGGTGAGAGTCATCTCGGCGGCATCAAATATTTGGTTACACGATGCCTATGAAACAGGTGATAACTTAGCCTCTGTCCTTTCTCGTGTAAACTATGCTTACAAAGATAAATACCTAGTTTCATTAAGTTCAAGATGGGATGGTAGTAGCCGTTTTGGATCAAATAATCGTTGGGGATATTTCCCTGCAGCAAGTGTGGGTTGGAGAGTTTCAGAAGAACCATTCTTCCAAGGGATCAGAGAAGTGATTAGTGAAATGAAATTATCAACTTCTTACGGTACTACGGGTAACAACGCTATTGGTGATTACTTACATATCGGTAATATGGTAGCTGACAATTATGTTGGTGGTGGCGATAATATCGTTCCGGGATATATTCTTGATAATAAATCAAATAATGATTTAGGTTGGGAACGTACATTTGAATTCAATACGGGTGTTGACTTCGGATTCTTTGATAACCGCATCTTGTTAGGTGTTCAATATTACAGATCAACAACGGATCAATTACTTCTTGAGATGGATATTCCTGCAACTTCTGGTTTCGAACGCCTTTGGGTGAACCAAGGTAAAGTAAGAAACAGTGGTTTGGAATTGGAGTTGACAACAAGAAACATCGATAAGGATAATTTCTCTTGGACAACCAACGCGACTATTACAACGACTAAAAACGAGGTGTTGAACTTTGGTGAACATGAGTCGTTCCAATCGACGTGGGATTCTAAACGTCCTGCTCACTTTATGACTCAAATAGGATCGCCAATTTCTCAGTTCTATGGATATAGAGTGAAGCAAGAATTATCGGCTGAGGAGTTCCAAGTATATTGGCCAATTGGTGTGCAAGCAAGTAGTGTATATGTGCAAGACTTAAACGGAGATGGAGTAATTGATGAAAACGATATGGAAGTACTTGGACAAGCAAACCCTGATTTTGTTTGGGGCTTAACCAACAACTTGAGATACAAAAACTTCGATTTATCATTTACTATTCAAGGGTCTCACGGTGCATCGGTTTTAAATATTGATGACCATTATTTAGAAACTCACTGGGCTGGATCAAATGATAAGGATGGAGTAAATGTATTAGATCCTGATGCGACAAGATTGAAAACTGAAACAGATTGGCACGTTCAGGATGCATCATACATTGCATTACGTAACCTAACATTCGGTTATAATTTCCCTATGACGAACAGTAAAGCATTTAGAAGTGCTAGAGTATTCTTTGCAGGAAGTAATTTATTCTACATTACTGCTAAAGGGTATACAGGGTTGAATCCAGAAGGTATCAACGATGCTTTGACTACTGCTTATACACGTGGTTACCAAAGAGGACCAATGCCTGTAGCAAAGACTTTCTCTTTAGGTCTTAAACTAGACTTTTAATCAATAAACAACACATCATCACGGTCTTTTTTTGACAACAGACAAGTATTAAATAAAAGGCCGTGTTTTACTTCTTCCATAGAATTAAGACGACAATAATGAAACTAAAAAATATATTATCTGCAGCTTTGTTCGTGTCAGCATCAATGGGTATGACAAGCTGTGAAAGCTTCTTGGACTTAACACCTCCAACAACTATTGGTGAAAACAATTTCTTCGAAACTAACGATGAAATTGAATCAGCTACTATTGGTATCTATGCAGGCTTACAAGAATTTACGAACCAAGCTTGGGCCATAGATGGAATCTGTGATGATAACACTTTCCCTGGTACTGAAGGATTCTATAATCAAATGAATACATTTACCTTCAATACTTTTACAGGTTTCTTTTATGATTATTACAGATTATCGTACATGACAATCAACCGAGCGAATATGGTTTTGGAACATGTAGATAAAGTCACTGAAGAAAACCTCAGAAATCAACTTAAGGGTGAGGCCTTGTTCTTGAGAGCTTATTTGTATCATCAATTAGTACAAGCATATGGGCATGTTCCTTTAGTGCTAACACCTATTGCTCATGATGATTACACAGCAATGAGGAATGATAAAACTGTGGCAGAAATTTATACTCAGATTTCAGCAGATTTAGAAATGGCTATTCCATTACTTCCTGCATCATATAATGGGAGTGATTTAGGTCGTGCTACTTCTTGGGCAGCTAAAGGTATTTTGGCTAAAGTGAGAATGAATACAGATAATAATTCAGGTGCTAAATTATTATTGGAGGATATTATTAATAATGGTCCGTTCTCTCTTCAAGAGGATTATAAATCAATTTTTGAGAACGAAATGAACAGTGAAATCTTATTCGCTGTTCGTTATAGCGCTGGTAATAATGAGCATCAGACATTCTCTTATGAGTTTAGTGCAAGAGGTACTTTTGGTGGTGTTCAGGCTACTCAATCGTACTTAGATTTATTCGATGCGACGGATATTCGTAAGGAGGCTAGTTCAGGAGAAGATCAAGGTAAAATAGTGGTCGATAAATATAGCTCTGTTGGTGCTGATGCAGAACAATCTGGTGTTGATTGGGTGGTTTTACGTTTAGCAGATGTGAAATTATTGTATGCAGAAATTCTAAATGAGGAAGGTAATCAGCAAGGAGCAGTTGATATTATTAACGAGATTCGTACTCGAGCAAAAGCTTCTGCTGTAACCGCAACTACACCTGCAGAGGTAGCAGAAGCAGTGGCTTTGGAACGTCGTTTGGAATTGGCGTTTGAAGGACATCGTTGGCAAGATTTAAAACGTTATGGAATGCCTTACGCTATGGATGCTATAAATGCTTACTATTTATATGATGATATAAATGGAGGTGATATTCAAGAATTGCATAAAATCTTCCCACTTCCTCAAAGAGAAGTAAACGTTTCTCAAGGAGCGATTATCCAGAATGAAGGATATTTATAATAGCATATGATTGATTTATGATAGAAGCCTAATACTTTTAGGTGAAAAAGGCTACCATGTAATAGTGGTGGCCTTTTGTGTTGTATTAATAACTATCGATAAGCTTTACAGTGCATTGGCAATTCTTATATAAGGGTAATGAGTAATTTTTAATAAAGGTTACACAAAAACAAAAAGAGGTTGATTCAAACAATTTGAATCAACCTCTTTCTTATTTATAAGGCTTAACAATACTAGTTATTTTGCTGTTCTGCTTCAGCCTTTTCTTCTCTTGTGATCCATCCACCACCTAAAGCTTTATAAAGCTGAATGTATGAAACTAAGATTCTACTTTTGACATTGATAAAGTTAAGTTCTGCTTCGAATGCCTGACGTTGCTGTTCCAAGTATTCTAAGTAACTCGTAACACCTCTATCGTAACGTTCTTTTGATAAACGTTCAGCATTTCTAGCTGCTCTAACATGACGCTCTCTTGCAATAAGCTCTTCTCTATAGAATTGTACCGAGGCTAAAGCATCTTCTACTTCTTGGAAAGCCAATATTACAGATCTTTCATATTCTGCAATTGAAGCTTCCAATCTAGCTTTTTCTACTTCAACTCTACGTTTGTTTTTACCCCATTGGAAAAGTGGTCCTACGATTCCAGCACCTAGGTTCCAAGCTCCCGCAGCTGAGTTTGTAGTACTTAAAAACTCTGTTGCAGCTCCGGCAAAACCTGTTAAACTAATAGTAGGAAAACGTTGTGCAATAGCTGAACCTACTTTGGCATTTTGAGACATAATAGCATGCTCAGCTCTTTGTAAATCGGGTCTTCTCAATAAAAGATCTGAAGGAATACCGGCAGGGATAATTGGCGGTTTCTTTTGATCATCTAATTCGAAATCTACTAGGAAACCTCTCGGGTTTTCTCCCAATAATACCGCCAAAGAGTTTTCAGACAATGCGATAAGTCTTTTGTAGGTTGGTACAGAAGCTGCTGCAATTGCCTGCTGAATTTGTGCTTGGTTCAAATCAATCTCTGGTATATAACCAAATTCATATCGGTCGACCATAATTTGAATAGAGCTATCTCTTGAAGCCAATGTTTCTTCAGCAACTTTTAAACTTGCGTGATTTTCAAGAAGTCGAATGTAGGCTTCGGTTACCCCAGCAATAACTGATAATTGTACCGCTCTAAGTCCATAAAGCGTACCTTTATAATCGGCCATTGCTGCCTCAGAAAGTCTTCGGTTTTTACCCCAAAGGTCAATCTCCCAATTTAATTGAGCTCCCCCGTAGTAACTTAATGCAGCACCTTGTGGATTAACAAACCCACTGTAATTACCATAATTTACACCGGCAGCATATTCTAAACCTGGACGAGTTTGTACTTTTTGCATGCGGTACAACTTCTGAGCCTCTACAATACGTTGCATTGCTATATCAACATCTTGATTATTTTCAAGTGCAGTAACAATTAATGTATCAAGTAGTGGATCACTAATAAGTTCCCACCACGCAATAGTATCAGATGCAGTACTTACTAAAGTATCCGTACCAAAGCGATAATCAGCCGGAGTGACAACATCCGGAGACTGATAGTCTTTACCCATCTTACAACTCCACATGAGTTGTGAAGCGAAGAGGAGTATGAATATTTGTTTGAAATTTATATTTCTAAGTATGTTCATCTTTCTATGCTTCTGATGTGTTCGATTTTTCTCTATCTTTTTCATAACCTGCAATTTTACCTACAAGCACGAATAACATTGGATATAAGAATAGACCTAAAATGGTTGCCATACCCATACCACCAAGAAGTGCCATACCCATTACTTTACGTGCCTCTGCACCTGATCCGGTAGCAACAACCAATGGTAAAACACCTAGGATAAATGAGAAGGCCGTCATTAAGATAGGACGGAATCTTAGTTTTGCAGATTCTAATGCCGCATCAAATAGAGACAATCCTTCATCGAATTTTAATTTGGCAAATTCGACAATCAGAATGGCGTTCTTTGCAGCCATGGCAATCAACATTACTAATGATATTTGAGCAAATATGTTGTTCTCGTAACTTTCACTAAAGAATCTTGCTACCCATAATAGGAAGAAGGCACCGAAAATGGCGAATGGAGTTCCCAATAGAATACTAAATGGCATCGACCATGATTCGTACTGTGCTGCGAGAATCAAGAATACGAAGATTAATGAGAAGGCGAAAATGATAAATACAGATCCAGATGATTTCTTTTCTTGGTAGGACATACCATTCCAAGAGAAAGTCATGTTATCCGGAAGGACTTCTTTCGCTACTTCTTCTAATGCGTCCATTGCTTGACCGGAACTGTATCCTTTGGCAGGAGAACCGGTAACTTCTACAGAACGAAGTAAGTTAAATCGGTTAGTAAATTCTGGTCCACTAATTTTTTCAACATTTACTAAAGTTGATAAAGGAACCTTTGCTCCACTTGCCGATTTTACATAGAACATATCCAACTGCTTCTCGTCGTTTCTATATTCAGGCTCTGCTTGTACATATGCTCTGTATAGACGACCAAAACGGTTGAAGTCGTTAATATAAGATCCTCCAAGGAAGGCGGCGAATGTGGTATAAACATCATCCAGACTAACACCTAATTTTAAGATCTTATCTTTATTTATATCAATAAATCTTTGAGGTACACTAGATTCAAAAGTAGTAAATGCCATACCAATTTCTGGTCTTGCATTGGCCGCTTTAATGAATTCATTGGTGTAATTGGCTAGATAATCTGGGGTATTACCTCCTTTATCTTGGATCATGATACTGAAACCTGATCCATTACCTAAACCTGGAATGGCTGGAGGGCCAAAGGCAAAGATTTTTGCTTCATTAATCTGTGTAGCAAATAAATAATTTAGTTTATTCACTACCTGCTTGGCTGTTAATTCTCTTTCATCCCAACTTTTTAAAGTGACGAAGAAGAAAGCCGAGTTAGTAGAGTTACTACTTGAAAGAAGTGAATAACCTGCTACTGTAGTATTCATGTCGATTTCAGGAACTTGAGCAACGATCTTTTCAACCTTTTGGGCTAAATCGTTTGTTCTCTGTAATGATGAAGCTACTGGTAATTGAGCGTTGATATAGATGTATCCTTGATCTTCTTCTGGAATGAAACCAACAGGTACTTTAACACCTAACCATCCTGCAGCTAGTAGTGTAACTCCAATAAATGCACAACTCATCAGAATCTTACGAGTGGCAATTTTAGTTACACTGAGGTATGATTTTGTAGATCTATCGAAAACGTTATTGAAGACCTTAAAGAATGCTCCCAATGGACCTCCTACCGGTTCTGTTTTTCTTAGTATCAATCCACAAAGTGCAGGCGATAATGTTAAGGCGTTTAATGAAGAGAAACATACTGATACAGCTACTGTAATGGCAAATTGTTGGTACAATCGACCGGTAATACCCGACATGGCTGCCACAGGAATAAATACGGCAACAAGTACTAGAGTAGTGGCAATTACAGGAGCGGTTACTTCGCCCATTGCTTTATTGGTAGCGTCCTTAGGACTATACCCTTCTTCGAGATATACCTGTACGGCGTCTACTACTACAATGGCATCATCCACTACAATACCAATAGCGAGTACGAGACCGAGAAGTGATAGTACGTTAATTGTAAAACCTAAGAGTGGGAATAGCATAAATGCCGCCACTAGGGATACTGGAATCGCCATTGTTGGTACCAATGTCGCTCTCCAGTCTTGGATAAACACATATACTACCAATATTACAAGTAGTAGGGCAACGAATAATGTTTCAATAATTTCGTTGATACCCGCTGTAATAGGTTTTGTTGAATCAAGTGATACTTTATAATCAATACCGTTAGGGAAGTCTTCTTTTAGTGCTTCCATTTTAGTGATCATTTGATCCGCTAAATCTACCGCATTTGATCCTGGTGCTTGATAAATGGCAATTACCGCACAGTTGTTACCGTTCAGACGAGTAAATGCTGAATATGTTTCAACACCTAATTCAATTCTAGCTACATCGCTTAATAGTACTCGGCTACCATCCTTGTTGGTTCTAACAACGATGTTCCCAAATTCTTCTTCTGATTGAAGACGGTCTGGAAGTAGTACTGTGTAAGTGAATTCTGTACCTTTAGGAGCAGGTTCTGCACCAAATTTACCGCCTGGAACAATCACGTTCTGATTAGAGATCGCATTCTTGATTTCAGGGATAGTTAAATTCAGTTTGGCTAATCTATCTGGTTTTACCCAAATACGCATCGAATAATCTGATGTACCTAATACAGCAACACTACCAATACCTTTTGTTCTTGCCAACACGTCTTTGATATTAATCAAAGAGTAGTTACCTAAGAAGTTTTGATCATATCTACCATCAGGAGAGGTCAAAGTGATCAACATTAAGATGTTTGGAAGTGATTTCTCCGTTTTTACACCTGTTCTTTTAACGGCGTCCGGAAGTTTAGGAGTGGCAGTAGCTACACGGTTTTGTGTAAATACCGTACTCATATCTGGATCTGTACCGATTTCAAAAGAAGTTTGGATTTGTAAAGTACCATCGTTAGAGTTGATGGACTTCATATAGATCATGTTTTCTACACCATTAATTTCTTGTTCCAAAGGTGTAGCTACAGATTGTTCTACGTTAAGTGCACTCGCTCCTGTATAAGTTGCAGATATTTTTACAATAGGAGGAGTAAGGTTGGGGTACTGTTCAATAGGAAGTCCTAGAATCGAAACACCACCAACGATGGTCATGATAATGGCAATGACCATGGCGACAATCGGTCGCCTCACAAAAAAGTTTGATTGAATTTGTTCCTTGCTCATTATGCTCCTTCGTGCTGTGATTCGAATTGGACTACTTTGTATTTGATTGTTGCTCCTTCACGAACTTTTTGAAGTCCTTCTAGAACAATCTTTTCTCCTTTTTTCAAGCCCTCTCTAACAAGGAAGTAATCTTTGTAAGAGTGTCTAGCTAATTTGATAGCTCTTTGAGCAACTTTTCCTTCTTTGTTAACAACAAACACGGAATATTTGCCTTGGAATTCCATTACGGCTCTTTGAGGAACCAACACACCATCTTTTACAATTTCAATGGTAGATCTCACCTTAGCAAATTGTCCAGGTCTAATTAGTCCTTCGTTATTAGGGAATGTCGCTTGAATTAAAATGGCACCTGTATTCGCATCTACATTACGATCTAGGAAATCGAAATGTCCTTTATGATTATATACTGTGTTATCAGAGAAGATCAAATCTAATTTATTGACATCCTCATTTTCGCTTTGTCTTCTTTCGTTTTCTTTGTTATTAATAGAATAACGAGCTAATCTTAAATAATCATTTTCATTGATATAGAACCTCACATTTACAGAATCGATTCTTGAAACAGTATTCAAGATAACTGGGTTTGGATCTCTACCAACGAATTCACCTACTTTAGCTTCAGTTCTACCAATGATACCAGAAATTGGCGACTTAATAGTCGTATATCCCAATTCGATTTGAGACATTCTTAAATTTGCCTTAGCTGCAGCAACCATAGATTCGGCAGCATCCTTTTCTGCTTGAGCAGCATCAAGGTCTGATTTAGAAACGGCATTTTTTTCTGCCAAAGGTTTAATTCTGGCTAAATCGTTTTTCGCACGTATTAAAGTAACTTCAGCTTCTGCTAATTTACTTTTTAACATAGTTACTTCAGCAGCATACGTCTGAGGATCGACTGTATATAACAGTTGACCTTTTTTAACTCTGCTACCTTCTTTGAAGTGAATACCTTCCAAGTAACCTTCTACTCGAGAACGGATAGGAATATCTTTTGTACCATAAACTTGGCCAACAAAAGATTTTGAAATGGGTACATCTTGAACGATCACTTCTGTTACAGGAATTTCGATTTGCGGAAGTTGAGATGTAGGTTTCTCATCTCCTCCACAACTCATCAAAAAGTTTGTAATCAGAAAGAGCGTTACTAGTTTTAAAACGGCTCTAAAGAAATTAGATGTCATTATGTTAGGTTGTGTAGTTAAATGTTTACTATAGAATATCAATATGAGGTTTTCATCAGCTGATAAAACCTCTCTAGAAAATAAGAGCAATACCACTTTTATCTTCATCGCACTAATTCAAAAGTCAACTTTTTATCAGGGTACTCATTTTTAGTTTGGGTTAAAATGAGTGTAGAAAATTAAAGTGAATTGAATTAATAAAAAACTTAAAGCAAATTTATAGAATATTTGTAAATGATCAGTCTTTATCCCACGAAAAACTTCGTTTTACTCCTTTTTTCCATTGTTTATAAACTCTATTTTTAGATTCTTGGCAATTATCTGGATTAAATGTCTTCTCAACCGACCAAATTTTTTCCAATTCATCAATATCTTTCCAATAACCAACAGCTAATCCTGCTAAAAAAGCAGCTCCCATAGCCGTTGTTTCCATCGTTTTTGGACGTACCACTTGAGTGGAAGCAATGTCACTTTGAATTTGCATCAGTAGATTGTTTGCAGAAGCACCACCATCTACTCTCAACTCTTTAGTCGATTTATTTGTATCTGCTTCCATCGCTTTCAAAACGTCATACGATTGGAATGCGATTGCTTCTAAAGTTGCACGAACAATATGTCCTCTTGATGTTCCTCTTGTAAGACCTAAAATGGTACCTCTTGCATATTGATCCCAATGAGGAGCACCCAGTCCAGCCAATGCAGGAACAAATACCACACCTCCACTATCTTTTACCTCTTTGGCAATTTTTTCGGTGTGCTTTGCCTTTTTGATGATACCAAGACCATCTCGAAGCCATTGTATCGCGGCACCTCCAATAAAGACACTTCCCTCTAATGCATAGTTGGTGGTGTCTCCAATTTTCCAGGCAATTGTGGTTAATAATTTATTTTTTGAAACCACTGGTTTTTTTCCAGTGTTCATTACGATAAAACAACCCGTACCATAAGTGTTTTTTGCCATGCCTTTTTTTAAGCAAAGCTGACCAAATAATGCCGCTTGTTGATCTCCTGCAATTCCGGCAATAGGAATTTTACTGGCAAATAAGGTAGTGGCTGTTTTTGCATACACCTCACTACTTGATTTTACCTCGGGCAACATTGATTTTGGGACATCAAAAATTTCGAGTAACTCTTTATCCCATTGTAGCTTATGGATATCAAATAGCATGGTTCTACTCGCGTTGGTTACGTCGGTAACATGTACTTTTCCTCGAGTAAGTTTCCAAATCAACCAACTATCCACTGTACCAAATTTCAATTTTCCTGCTATAGCCTTTTCTTTGGCCTCCTTGACATTATTCAGGATCCAATTAATTTTACTAGCAGAGAAATAAGCATCGATGATGAGCCCCGTTTTATTACGAATCAAATCAGCATATTTCTTCTTTAATTTATCGCAAAATTTAGAGGTTCTTCTGTCTTGCCAAACAATAGCATTATAAATAGGTTGTCCGGTATCTATATCCCAAACAATGGTGGTTTCTCTTTGGTTGGTAATTCCAATCCCTGCAATATTTAACCCCGTTAAACCGCCTTCAGCAATGGCTTCTGCAGCTACAGAAACTTGTGTAGCCCATATTTCATTGGGGTTGTGTTCTACCCATCCACTCTTTGGGAAAATTTGTTTGAATTCTTTTTGGGCGACAGAAATAATGTCACCTTTTTTATCAAAGATAATAGCGCGAGAACTTGTTGTTCCCTGGTCTAAGGAGAGTATATATTGGTTATCAGGCATTATAGTGATCATTAGTCGTTATTTACTTGAATTTTTTCCTAATATCTTTTTTAAGAAAAAATCACCCAAGTAACTATCACTAATTTAATAATATCTCTGATGGATAAAAAATGTATTTAGTGAATACAAATTTTATTTTTTGATTTTAAAATTGAATCCTAATACTAAGGTATCATCTGTAGCATTGTATTCTAGATCTTTTGAAGGAGATCTCCAATTCCAGTAAGTATTCTTCAGTTGTTTTTTCTGATCTGCCATATTCTGATGATTGATTTTAGATAATAATTTACGAAGGTTAGGCTCTTTAAACTTCTTATTATTTAAACCACCAAACTGATCAGAGAATCCATCAGAATACATATAAACCTTAGTATCTGATGTTAATTTCTTGCTATGTCTAATGAAAGTAGACTCTTTACCAATTAGTGTATCACAGATAGACTTTTTGGTACCTTTAATGTAATATTCTCCATCCTCATCTATAATGTAAACAGGTCTTCTTGCTCCAGAGAATTCTAATGTTTCTGTTTCAAAATTATAGGTGATAATAGAGGCATCTACTCCTGTAAGGCTTTGCTCAATATTATTTTCATCTTTAATTCTATCATCCAATTCCTCAAGAATTTCATCTGGGTGAATAATTTCATCATTGATGATATCATTTAATGTTTTTATGCATAAAGTAGCCATCAAAGAAGCAGGGGCACCGTGCCCAGTACAGTCCATCAAAGTAATAAATAATCGACCATGTTTGTATTCCATATGATATACATCTCCACTTACTTCTTGTATAGGTTGCCAAAAAATAAAATGATCAGGAATTACCTCTTTTACTCTATCAGATAAAGCAATTAATGAGTATTGAATTTTTCTTGCAAATCGTAAACTCTCAATAAGCTCGCTGTGGATTGAAGTAATCTCCCTATTCTGTTCTTTAATTAATTGATGCGTCTTTTTTCCTCTTTGGTGTATAAAGAAAATAAATACCATAAAAGTGAATAAAAACAAGCACAAGACAAGTAGGAAAATAGAAATACGATGCTGAAAAGAAATTTGCTGATTTTTAAGTAAGGTATCTTTATGAAGCTGATCGATAAGTAGTTTTTGTTCCTTCGATTCAAACTGTTTATTCAATTTAGCCATCACCTCTTTTTCTTTGGAATTATTTACCTCAGTATTTACTTCTGCATATAAAAGCTGATAGTTGTAGGCTTTTTTATAATCTCCGGAAGCAGATAAGCATTTATGAATTAACAGGAGTGTGTTTCTATATTCTACCCTGTAGTGAGTACTTTGTTGATAATATTTTTCTGCTTTAAAAAGGTAAGTAATCGCTTGCTTGTATTTTTTTTGATTGTATAGTATTTCCCCCTTTAAATAAGAGGCTTTCATAATACCATTTAGATTATCAATTTGTTTGAAAACCTTTAGAGCTCTATTGATATAAGATTCTGCATGAACTAAATCTTCTTTCTCTATGTAAGTGTTTCCAATATTTGTAAGGGTCTCTGCTACTCTAAATTGTTGATTTCCTAATTCATCGAAAATATTTAAAGCCGTAAAGAAAAATTGTAAAGCTTCATCTTTCTTTTGCATTAAATGATAGACAGAGCCTTTATTACTATTCGCTAATGCAATTCCTTTTTGATCGTTGATTTCTCTACAGAGTACCTCCGCTTTATTAAAGTAATCGATGGCCGTTTCATAATCTCTTGTAATGAGCATTACTTGACCAATATTATTACAGGCAATTGCTTGATCTTTTGGGAGATCATGAAGCTTATTTAATTCTAAATCTTTGAAATAATATTCAAGTGCTTCAGTATAATCACCTTTAATTTTATGCGCAGCACCTATATTGTTATAAGCGATTGACATACCAACATAATCATCATCCAATGCCAAAAATTCAACAGCTTTTTGATAAAAATGTATGGCTGAATCGTATTGATTGAGATATCTTGAATTTCTAGCAAGGGTGAGATATATATCGCCAGCTAATGCTTTTGTTTCTTCTGATTTTATAAAGTCAATAGCTTTTAAGCCTTCTATTTGACCTTTTTGGAATTGTCTATTTTTGTATAAACTTTTGGTTAAAAATAGGTATAGCTGTGCCATCTCTCCATTCATTTTGTGCCTACGAGCAATGACTAATCCTTCGTAGGACAATGAAATGGCAGAATCATATTTTTTTTCATTAAACAGGCGCGCAATTGTCGTGTTAAGAGAATCGAGTCCATAAAAATTATGGTGCTCAACTTTTTTTAATTCCTCAGAAGTAGCCTGTTCGTTAGTTTTATTACAACCGCTAAATATAAATATACTTGCAGTTAATAGTGACAGAAAGAATTTCAATTATCTAATGTTGATAGTGTTGTTAATAAAATACACACAAAGTGTACCATAAAAATAAAGGATTGAATCTAATTTAGACCAATCCTTTACCATTTCTTAAAACAATGACCCCTGATTTCCATCAGAAGGGGGTATAATTCCCAAATGTTCGTATGCTTTTAAGGTAACTTCTCTACCGCGAGAGGTTCTTTTGATAAATCCTTCTTGAATTAAAAAAGGTTCATAAACTTCTTCAATCGTCTCAGCTTCATCACCACAGGCTGTAGCTATTGTGTTGATTCCCACAGGGCCACCTTTGAATTTTTCAATGATGGTGGTGAGAATACGATTGTCCATTTCGTCCAAACCTCCTTGATCCACATTAAGTGCACCCAAAGCCATTTTTGCAATATCAAGATTGATGGTTCCATCTCCTTTAATCTCTGCAAAGTCTCTTGTTCTTCTCAAAAGATTATTTGATATTCTTGGCGTTCCTCTACTTCTTCTGGCAATTTCAAATGCAGCATCTTCATTAATTGGTGTCTGTAAAATTCCCGAAGATCTCTTTACAATCGTAGAAAGTAAAGCAGAATCATAATACTGCAGTCGCGCATTGATACCAAAACGAGCTCGAAGTGGAGCTGTTAATAAGCCCGATCTCGTTGTTGCTCCAATGAGAGTGAAAGGGTTTAAATCAATTTGTATGGTACGGGCACTTGGTCCCGAGTCCAACATAATATCAATTCTAAAATCTTCCATGGCAGAATATAAATATTCTTCCACAACAGGATTTAAACGGTGTATTTCATCAATAAATAATACATCGTTTTCCTCTAAGTTGGTTAAAAGTCCGGCTAAATCACTAGGCTTTTCTAAAACAGGGCCGGAAGTTATTTTTATTTCCGCCTCCATTTCGTTGGCAATAATGTTGGAAAGGGTGGTTTTACCCAAACCCGGAGGGCCGTGTAGCAAGACATGATCAAGAGGCTCACCTCTCTTTTTGGCTGCTAGCACAAATATTTTTAGGTTCTCGACAATCTTATCCTGACCGGTAAAGTCATCAAAGGAAAGGGGTCTTAATGCACGCTCAATATCTCGATCGGAATCAGAGAACCCTGAATTGTCACCATTTAAATAGTCTTCTCGCATATTGTAAAATCTATAGAAAACAAAGGTAGTAAAATGTTTTAAACCTTTGTATTGTGGTTAGGGTCTACTAACTTTATTGGTCAAATAAAAAATATAGAATGATTCACTTTAATGAGTTTGTCCTTGATAACGGTTTAAAGGTATTCGTATTGGAAGACCAAACGGTTGCTTCGGCGGTTGTCAATATAATGTATGATGTAGGCTCTAAGGATGAGGATCCTGAAAAAACGGGTTTTGCTCACCTCTTTGAACATTTAATGTTCGGTGGTTCAGTAAATGTGCCTTCATTTGATACTCCTATTCAAAAAGTAGGTGGATCTAATAATGCTTTCACTTCACCTGATATTACCAACTATTATATCACTTTACCCGCTCAAAATATTGAAACGGCATTTTGGTTGGAATCTGACCGTATGTTGAGTCTTTCCTTCGACCCTAAAGTTTTAGAGGTACAACGAAAAGTGGTCATAGAAGAATATAAGCAAAGGTATATTAACCAACCCTATGGTGATGTATGGCATATTTTAAGAAAAATGGCCTACAAAAAGCATAGTTACCAATGGCCTACTATCGGAAAAGAAATTAAGCATATTGAAGACGCTACTATGGATGATGTGAAAGCATTTTTCCATAAGTATTATGTACCTTCGAATGCTGTAATGGTGGTGGCAGGAAATGTGAAGACGGAAGAGGTGAAACGTTTAAGCCAAAAATGGTTTGGACCTATACCTGCAGGGGTGAAACCACTTCGAAATATTCCTGTGGAACCAAAACAAACGGAAGCCAGATTCCAACAAGTTGAAAAGGATGTACCAATCGATATGTTATATAAAGTATGGCATATGGAAGGAAGAAAGGAAAAAGAATATTATACTTCCGATCTTGTAAGTGATTTAATGGGAAGAGGTAAATCTTCTATTTTATATCAAAAACTCGTTAAGGAAGAGCAACTTTTCTCTGGTATTAATGCTTATATCACCGGATCATTTGATCCCGGTTTATTATGTATTACTGGTAAATTATCTGATGGTGTTTCACTGGAAACAGCCAATCAAAGTTTAAACCAAGTAATCAAAGATTTCAAGAATACAGAATTTACTGAAGAAAATATGAATAAGGTGAAAAACTTGGCAGAATTCTCGATGACTTACGGGAAAACAGAAATTCTTCCTCGTGCCATGTCGATCGCTTTCGGTGCTTTACTAGGCAATCCTAATTTAATTAACGAAGAAGAAGAACTACTTAGAAATGTTCAGTTAGAAGATGTGATGACAAAAGCAAAGTCTATTCTGAAAGAAGAAAGTTGTTCTACACTTTTTTATAAGGCAAAATAATAATGAAAACTAACCTTCGTCTGTTCATTACTTTACTTCTTTTCTTATTTGTTCATCCATTATTTGCACAATTAGGCGGATCACAAGCGTTTAATTTTTTAAATGTAGCCAATAATGCAAGACAAGTAGGTTTGGGAGGTTTTTTAGTCTCCTCGGGATTAGACGATCCTAATGCGATGTTTTACAATTCTGCTTTATTAACAGAGGCATCTACCAATCAGGCATTCTTAAATTACTATGATTATCATATGACTGCAGGAATGACTTCTTTGGGTTATGCTAAACAAGTAGGAGGAGGAATCGTAGGCATTGGAATGTCTTACATGGGTTACGGACAGTTCGATGGTTTTGATCAAAACGGGAATTATAACGGAACGTATACAGCCAATGATTATTGGTTTCAAGGAAGTTATACACATAAAGTAGGCGTATTTTCTATGGGAGCGAATTTGAAGTTTGCTTCTTCCAGAATCGAAAGTTTTAATGCAAATGCTTTAATGTTGGATTTAAACGGAGCATTTATCCACCCCACCAAAGATTTAGTAGTCGGGTTAACCATCAAAAATGCAGGGTTTGTAACCAAGCAATACCAACCGAATGATGAGAGTGAATTACCTTTTGATACACAATTAGGTGTTTCGTTTAAACCCGAAAGAATGCCCATTAGATTTTCAGTAACTTATCATCATATTCATCAATTTGATATTACTTATACAGACTCTTCTTTAAAAGGAGAAAAGGACGCTTTTGGCAACGATCTCTACGAGGAACCCTCATTTGCTGACAAATTGTCACGACATTTTGCATTTGGAGGTGAATTTGTATTAGGCAAAGTGTTGAACATTCGTGCCGGTTATAACGTCATGAGGCGTCGGGAAATGGTTGCTCAGAATGTAAAAGGTCTAGCAGGCATGTCCTTGGGAGCGGCATTGAAGGTAAAAAAACACATCAATTTCGGTTACAGTGTGGCTTGGTACCATATTGCTGGACCAACCAACAGTTTGAGCTTATCGGTGGCAACGACGGGTTGGGATAAGAGAAAAAAGACTGTCATCGAATAAAATATTCACTTTAAATAAAAGACATTATGCTAGAGAGCTCAAATTATTTGACCCCAAGAGAAATTGTAGCAGAATTAGATAAATATATTATCGGTCAGAATGATGCCAAAAAGAACGTTTCTATTGCCCTAAGAAATAGATGGAGAAGAATGAATGTGAAAGGCGATCTTGGAAAAGAGATTATGCCAAATAACATTTTGATGATCGGTTCTACTGGTGTTGGTAAAACAGAAATTGCAAGAAGATTAGCTAAAGTAGCCAAAGCACCTTTCGTAAAAGTAGAAGCTTCTAAATTTACAGAGGTAGGTTATGTAGGTCGTGATGTAGAAAGCATGGTAAGAGATTTGGTTGAACAATCTGTTAGCATGGTAAAGGAATTAAAGAAAGCATTAGTAGAGGAAAAAACAGCTCAAGCTGTTGAAGATGCTATTCTAGACGCATTAATTCCACCATTAAAATCTGCACCAACGACTAATAATTCTGGAGAATATATTAATTCTGATCACGAGCTAAACGAAAAAACTCGTGAGCGTTTCAGAGAAAAATTAAGAGCTGGAGAATTAGAAGACCGTAAGATTGATGTTACAGTTGATAAGAACTCTGGTAATTTAGGCTTTATCGGTGGAGCTCCAATCGACGAGGGTTCTATGATGAACATCCAAGAGATGATCAGCGGAATGATGCCTAAGAAAAGTAAAAAACGTAAAATGTCCATTGAGGATGCACGTAAGATCTTGGTAGAGCAAGAAAGTGCAAAATTAATCGACATGGATGAGGTGAAAGATGAGGCAGTAAAACTTGCAGAAAACTCAGGTATCATTTTCATCGATGAGATTGATAAAGTAGCAAGTGGAGGTTCTAAGCAAGGCGCAGATGTTTCTAGAGAAGGAGTACAAAGAGACTTACTTCCAATTGTTGAAGGATCAGCAGTAAATACAAAGCATGGTGTTGTAAAAACAGATCATATTTTATTTATCGCAGCAGGTGCTTTCCATTTATCAAAACCATCTGATTTGATTCCTGAACTTCAAGGTCGTTTCCCAATTAGAGTAGAGCTTCAAAGCTTAACAGAAAACGATTTTAAAGTGATCTTACGTCAACCTAAAAATGCACTTACTAAGCAATATGAAGCTTTATTAGGAGCTGAAGACGTTCAACTTTCATTTAATGATGATGCATTGGATGAAATTGCAGTAATCGCTCATGAGATTAATGTGGAAGTAGAAAACATTGGTGCAAGAAGATTACACACTGTAATGTCTCACCTACTAAATGATCTACTATTTGATGTTCCTGATGTAATAGGAGCAAATGCACAAATAGTGGTTACTAAAGAGATGGTTCATGAAAGACTTTCTGGGTTAGTGAAAAACAGAGATCTTTCACAATACATACTGTAATTAATTAATCATTAATTATTTAAGTCCTTGTTATGAAATTAGCAAGGACTTTTTTTTAACAATTCCACGATCAAACAGTTGTCTTGAAAAAGTTCAATTTTCTTAAAATAATATAATTTTTTCTTATCAAAAGAGTTCGAAAAGAAAATAATTATACGTAATATTATAAGTGAAAATTAGTTTTTTCTTCATCACCGATCAAAAGAGAAGAATGATCGCCCAAATTTTATTGATTTAAACCAATAAATACGCATTCGCAAAACTTTCTATTATTAACTGAGCGGACGCCCTAATCAACTTAACTCTTGTACTCTATCAAATATAGCTTTCCGGCGATGAAAAAAAGTAAACTGAATTTAAGTAAACATCAAAGAACGAATGAGATTAACTAAGACGCTTTGCTTTTTACTACTCTCTTTAATCACTTTAACCTATTCGTACGCCCAAGATAGAATCATTACAGGGACAGTTACTGATGGAGTTAAACCTTTGCCAGGAGTAACTATTGTTGTTCAAGGCACCAGAAGAGGAGGAGTATCTGATATCGACGGTAACTTTAAAATTTCCTTACAACCGGGCGATAACAAATTGGAATTTAATTTTATAGGTATGAAATCCCAAGTAATTGAAATTGGTAATCGAACCAGTTTTAATGTGGCTATGGAAGAAAATACCGAAGAACTCGACGAAGTAATTGTCACAGCTAATGCCATTGAAAGAGAAAAAAGAACTCTAGGTTATGCGGTAACTTCTGTGGATGGGGAAGAAGTAGATAGAGTAAAATCAACTAACTTTTTGAACTCTCTGTCAGGTAAAGTTCCAGGTGTACAAATTTCTCAAGCGTCTTCTAACCCTGGTGGATCGACAAGAATTGTGATTCGTGGTACGAACTCATTGAGTGGTGGAAACCAACCATTGATTGTTGTTGATGGTATTCCAGTAAGTAATACAAACATCTCTACAGGTAGTGGTATTCAAGGTGCTTTTGATGCAGGTAATGGTGCAGGTGAGATTAACCCGGCAGATATAGCTTCAGTAACTGTTCTTAAAGGGGCATCTGCAGCTGCACTATATGGTTCTAGAGCTGCCAACGGAGCCATTATTATTACAACCAAAAGAGGTAAAGCGAAAGAAGGACCAACGGTGAGTTTAAATTCTAGTGTGCGTTTTGAAACGCCGAACAGATTGCCGTCTTTCCAAAATAGATATGCACAAGGTTTCCACGGTAAATACGATAAGAATTCGGAGAATGGATGGGGACCAATAATAAATGGACAAGTGGTTCCAATGTACGATTATGCTTCGGACACGTCCAATCTTCCGGAAAGTCAGTGGCCATTGCAGACACTTGCTGCTTATCCAGATAATGTCAAAGATTTTTACGAGACCGGTTCACTTTTTATTAACTCAGTAGATGTTTCTTCTGCTACAGAAAAAGGAGATTATCGATTAGGTTTTACTTCTATGAACCAAAAAGGTATTGTTCCCGGTGCAGGTTTAGATCGTTATACTTTTGCAGTAAATGCTGGTCATAAATTAAATAAAGTAATTAGCTCAAGAGTAGGTATGAACTATGTGCAATCTCAGACACGTGGTTCTGTATCCCAAGGGGGTAACTCACCCAACGTATTGACATCAATTATTAATGGCATACCAAGAACAACACCTTTAGAGAGATTGCAATTAGTCGATGGAGAACAAAATCCGATTGGTCGTTTTTCAAATTCACCTTATTGGGTAGCAGAGAAAAATGGTAACGACGTCAATGTAAATCGTTTCTTCGGTTTTGGTATGTTAGAAGCGAAGGCAACAGATTGGTTGACATTTAGAGGTAGAGCGGGTTTAGATTATCGTGTGGATAAACGATTTACACGATCAGCCAAAGGGACATTGGGAGCTATCAATGGTTCGTTTACAAATGATGACATGGAAAGAACCGAGTTGACCACTTCTTTAATGGCGACCATTCAAAAAGATTTTGGTGAAAAATTCAAACTTACTGCAATTATAGGTCATGAATATAACTCGAGAGTATTTAAGAGAAATACATTATCTGCATCAGAGTTATCAGTGTCAGAATTATATACACCAACCAATGCTAAAAACACTGTAAGTACAACCGATTTTGTAGAGCAAAGGTTATTAGGTATGTACGGTGATATATCACTTACTTACAACAATTACTTGACATTGAATATGACCATGAGAAATGACTGGTCATCTACACTACCAAAAGATAATCGATCATACTTCTATCCATCAGCCAGTTTATCATTTATCTTCTCAGAGGCATTGAATATTCATAATGATTTCTTCTCTTATGGTAAATTGAGATTAAGTGCAGCACAAGTTGGTAATGATACAAGCCCGTATCAATTGGATTATTATTACTATCCTCGTTCTTCTTATTTTGGTCAGTTTGGTACAACGAATAATTATCCATTTAATGGTCAAACAGCTTATGCAGCAACCAATGTTATTCCTCCAGAAAACTTGGTTCCGGAAAGACAGAACTCTTGGGAAATAGGTACTGAACTTAGCTTCTTTAATGGTAAAATTGGAGTAGACTTTACATATTATCAAATAGAGACCAAGAACCAGATTCTAGCTGTACCTACACCAGAATCTACAGGTTATAATACCAAAAGAGTAAATGCAGGAGCTGTACAGAATAGAGGTATTGAATTACTATTATCATTTATACCAATTCAGAAAAAAGATTTTGAATGGAACTCTCAAATTAACTTTACACGAAACCAAAATAAAGTTACTGAGTTGATAGAAGGTTTGGATAAACTTCAAATTGCTTCTGGTTTTAATGGGGTTTCAGTTCAAGCCGTTCCTGGCGAGTCATTGCAGTTACAAGGTGTTGGATTTAAAAGAGCAGATTCGGGAGAAATTTTGGTTGATCCAAATACTGGTTTGAGAATGCAGGGTGATGAAGAAACATTTGGTGAGATTCAGCCAGAATTCCTACTAGGTTTCCAAAATAGCTTTACATATAAGGGTGTTACTCTAAACTTTTTGATCGACTGGAATCAAGGAGGAAAAATGATTTCAAGAACTGTTGGCGATTTAAGATTTAATGGTCTAGCAGAAGAAACAGCCGTAAACAGAGAACAATCTTTTGTAGATAGAAATGCTTACATAGAATCAGGAGATGGTACAGTGAAGCCGAATGATATTTCAGTGTCTCATCAAGATTTTTGGCAAGCGTATTCATCAAGTGGTATTGCCGAAGGATCTGTATTTGATAAGACATATGTGAAATTAAGAGAAGTAAGTTTAGCGTATACTTTACCTCAGTCTTTAGTGGCTAAATCAGGATTTATTAAATCTGTAGCTGTTGGTTTTGAAGCTAGAAACTTATGGATCATCTACAGTAAGATTCCTCATATTGACCCAGAAACCAGTTTATTCCAATCGGCTAGTGATGCTTCTGGAGCTGTGGAAATGGGTAGTTTACCTTCTACGAGAAGTTTTGGTGGTAACTTAAAATTAGTATTCTAAGATGAAAAATAAACAAACCTATCATTATATCGTTGGTCTATCCTTATGCCTGACTTTTCTTTTCGGAGGTTGTGACAGCATCTTGGATATTAATAAAGACCCTTTTGCTGCTGGAGATGATCAGGTAGCAGAACAACCAGGGTTATTAATGACAACCTGTATCACTGGTATTTCATCAGACAAAGTGATGGAAACCGATGTGTTTAACCGTTGGGCGCAACATTATGTTGGGGCAGGGGCTTCGGTGTTTTCAACATCAGATAATTTCTCTGTACCTACATTTCCACAAACCAATACTTGGTCTACATTTTATGTAAGTGCTTTAAAAAATGCATCAAGAGGTGAGTTATTAGCGAATAGAAATGGAGAAGTAAATACTGCCGCTCAATTCAAAATAATTCAAGCCTTCTGTTTTTATCATCTTACTTTAATGTTTGAAGATATTCCATTTTCAGAATCTTTAGATACAGATATTTTATTCCCCAATAGCGATACGCAAGAGATCGTTTTAAAAGGGATAGTGAGAATATTGGATGAGGCAATGGGGTCGATTAATGTAGGTGACCCGAATAAGATTTCTGGAGAAGATCTTTTATTCAGAGGGGATATGAATAAGTGGTTGTTGTTTGCCAATTCTATTAAAATTAAAACTTTGATGGTCATCGCGGCTAAAGATTCTGGTTATGCTGGATCAAGATTAGAAGCAGCTTTTAATGCAGCCCACATTGAAAGCTTAGCAGATGAAGTAAAGTTGGATTATTATGATGATCTAACAAATGCCAATCAGTTTTATAAACTTCACTTTCAATTTGCTGGTGGACAAAGTTTATTTTTCTATGCTTCCAATCCATTTATTGATTTATTAAGAGGATCAAATGATCCTAGAATTGATATATTTTATGATCGACCGGATGGGACATCTGATCAGGTACCTCATAGAGGGGTGGATCCTGGATCAAGATCTGCGTTTACGGTGACTTCAGTATTGAGTTTGCATTACATTACGGCCACCTCTCCAGATTTTTGGATAACAGCAGCCGAGTTAAAGTTTATGAGAGCTGAAGCGATTTTGAATGGTTGGATCAATGGTACAACTGTAGATGCGAATGATTATTATAGAGAAGGCATCTTGTTAAATGTAGTTCATCTCAATTCATTATCAACAGTACAAGCATCTGGAAAAGGAGTAACAGTTCAAGGGTTTGAAAACTACAACAATTCTCTTCCAGATTTACAAAACTTATCAACAGCTAATGCATTAACAGCTGTGCATCAACAAGGATATATAGAAACTTTTAAAAGAGGAATAGATGCATGGACTTATGTTCGAAGAACAGGATACCCATCCAACCGTCCACTTCCTGAAGATGCCACCTTATCCAATCATATTACAAGGTTGCCTTATTCACCTAGTGAAATAAGTTCAAATCCTAATAACCCGAGTCAGAAAGCATTGGATGCCCCAATGTGGTTTATGAGCTCTAACTAACAAATTGTATGAGAAAATTAATTTATATCATCACTTTAGGTATAGCTTTCACCTTTCAAAGTTGCGAGTTATACGATACATATTCAGAAGAGCTGAATGCAGGGTTTTCGGGTTCTACAGTTTCATTTGAAACCGCAACAACTTCTCCTGACTCTGTGAGAGAAAATTCTATTCCTTTGAGTTTGGTAGTAGAAATGCCTTATGCTATTCAAACATCAAGAGGTGTGGAAGTAAAATATAGTTTTGCAGGAGATGCCGTTTTTGGAACCGATTTTACAGCAAAGGCTATCGAAAGAAATGAAGCCAATTCATCTGTTATTGTAGAGAAGTTTGCCACCGAAAATGGGGGGACTTTTATCATAAAGAATAGAGAAAAAACGCAAGATGAATCGGGAGAACAGAGTTTTACCAATACAAGAAATACAGCTACGATCGAAGTTTCTCCATTGGTAGTTCAAGGAGTAGATAAACCTAATGGTAAATTCTTAAGTGTTATTCTCTCTTCAGCAAAAAATCTTGATGATAATTCTGAGGTAACTGTCGGACAAGGTGGAATAAAAAGAGAATATAATCTTCTTATTAGAGATATCCACTGTCCATCTGATTTAGATGGTACATATGCTGCAAGAATTACTAAAGATGAAGGAATTGTTGACGTCCCAGATGTAACCATAACCAAAACGGCAGATAGTGCCAACCCAGACAATATTTGGGGATTGTATGAGATATCAAATATCGCGGGTGATTTACAAGATATTCCTTTCCAAATTATCGATCAGTGTGGAGAGTTCTTGGGACCATCTGATGAATACATAACGATATCAGGTACGACCGCTTCTTCCGGAGAGATTAGCTTGGATGTTTTGTTCTCTGATGGAATTACGACAAGACAATGGACATTATTCTTAACTAAAAAATAGACATCATGAGAAAAATTAATTTCATAATAGCAATACTTGGCTGTCTGTTTTTTATTCATAACGGATATGCTCAAAACATAAGACAAATTACAACACCTCAACCAAGGTTAATTACTGATAAGGAGTTTTCATCTCCTAATAAGCTATTTGTTCGGTTGAAAAATCCAACAGACATTCAAATGGCTTATATGGATACTGATCAGGATGTATTTGTTGAAACTGAGAAAAGAAATCTATTCAGACAATTAACTGATGCTAGAATTGCTTCGGTGATAGAACCAATGAAAGTACTTAAAAATTCGGTATCAGATGTTCTACAGATTACACTTAATGATGGTGTCGATCTTAGACGTTTTATGCAAGAGTTAAGTGCTGATCCTAATGTATTGTATGTTGAGAATGTGCCTTTACCTCAAATTTACAGTGATCCCAACGACCCTTTAGCAGGATCTCAATATCATTTAAATTTGGTTGGAGCAATAGAGGCTTGGTCTAAGCTATCTGATAATGCTAATACTCCTCAAAATGATATTGTAGTAGCCATTGTTGATGATGGCGTATTAATCACTCATGAAGATTTAGCACCAAATATTTTCACGAACACAAAAGAGATTCCTAATAATGGTAAGGATGATGATTTAAACGGTTACGTAGATGATTACCAAGGATGGGATGCTTCCGGAGATGAATATATTAATGGTGATCCAAATCCAAATCCTCCATCAAACCAGGCAGATCGATATACATTTTCACACGGAACTCACTGTGCAGGTATTTCAGCTGCAGCGACTAATAACAGTGTAGGTGGAGCTTCGGTTTCTAATAATAGAGTGAAAATCCTTGCAGTGAAAGCAACATCAGACGATACTCCAGATGCACGACTAATTACTCATGCTACAGAAGCTTTAATGTACGCCATTGAGATGAGAGCAAATGTGGTGAGTATGTCGTACGGTAGCTATTTCTATTCGGCTACAGTGGCGAGAATGATTCGTGAAGCTTCTGAAGAATATGGAATGTTTTTCGTTGCAGCCGCAGGTAATGATAACGTAAATCTACCAAGTTATCCTGCAGGTTATGACTACGTGATGGCCGTTGCCAATACTACAAGTAATGATGTGAAAGCACCTTCTTCACAATATGGACCATGGATTGATATTTCAGCCCCTGGTACGGACATTATCAGTACAGTAGCGGCAGATAATGGATCACTAGATGGAGATTATGCACCTTATACAGGAACCTCAATGGCTTGTCCTATGGTAGCCGGAGCAGCTGCATTTTTATTAACACAAGACTCAACGATTTCACCATTACAAATGTCGGCCTTATTAAAAGGTACCGCCACAGATATTAACCCAAGAAACCCTAATTATCAAAATGCATTAGGGTCGGGTAGAATCAATATGAGTGCGGCGATGGATGCTTTATTATCCAATCGACCAATAGCAGCCTTCGATATATTATCAGATAATGGTATTATTAATCAAGATATCAAGTTTGTCAATTTATCTTATGCCACTGGAGCCACATATGAGTGGAACTTTGGGGATAGTCAAACTAGTACATCAGCTGCTGATACGATAGTTCATAACTACTCAGAAATACCTGAATTAGAATCTTATATCATCAGTTTGAAAGTTACTGATGCTGAAGGTAGATCAAATACATTTAGACGAGGATTGAGAATGACGGAAGGACCTCCATCAGGACCATCAAAAACACTTCCATTCTCTACAGATTTCCTAGCAGATACAGGTGGTTTTGTGACTGAAACCGTATATCTCGATGGTGGGGATGGAGATGATGTATGGGAATGGTCAAGAGCTAGAGGAGATTTTATATCAAGTGGAGATTCTACGGTATGGGTAACTGCAGCACAAGGCGGAGTACCTAATCGATCGTATGCGGCGATTTTATATACGCCAACTTTTGATATGACGGAAACAGGGAAGGAGTACAAGATCAACTTCACAAAGAGTATGGATATTACCTATTGTAATGCTCCTGCAGCATGTCAGATGCAATACACCGTAGACAATGGTGGTACCTGGGAGTTACTTGGTGAAGCTAACGATGGTTTAGGTTTTGGTTGGTACAATAAATCTCCTGAAGATGCCTGTGCGATTCATCCTATCATTTTTGAGAATCAAACAGGTTGGTTAGGCATTTATGAAAATGATTCTACCGCTTACAATGTATCTTTCTTGGCAGGAAATAATGTTCGTTTCCGATTTGTTTATCGTCATGAATCAGCTTTCCAAATTGAAGATACTGATGATGGGTTTATGATCAGAGATTTTGAAGTGACAAAAGAAGATCCATCAGCAGATTTTAATATTACTTCTGATGTAGAGTACACAAATAGACCTGTTCGTTTTGTTTATAATTCAGGCGGGGCAACTTCATACAATTGGGATTTTGGTGATGGTACCACTTCAACAGAACAAAGTCCAACACACATTTATACAGATACTACAGGAGAATTTGAAGTAGAGCTATACATTAATGGAGATCAAATGATGAACCATAAGGATACTATTCCAATTCTAGGTGTAAAAAGTGTTCCATTCGAGTTAGCAGATGGAGGAGATTTGGAGTCAGACGATCTTTTATTCTACTCATTAAATTTAGCTGGAACCGATTTGGCAAAAGGAAATTCCACTATAGCTGGTAAATCGGGAACAACAAGTGGAAGTAATGCTTTTGTATTGGGAGCAGATACTGCGGGGTATAGAATTCCAACAGGGTTCTATCTTTATACATCAGTATTTGATCTTCCGGCAAGTACCGACACAGAAAGTAATACACAACGTTTCTCATTTAATATTAAACATGATATTAAGGACTTAGTAGATGGAATGTTTGTTGAATTCTCCAACGATTTTGGCCGATCGTGGAGATTGCTTGGAGGGTATACAGACCCTGCTTGGCATAATGAATTGTCGTCGGAAGATTTCTGGGGAGGAGAAGATTTTCCAATTATTACAGGTTCTACAAACGACGAGTGGGTCACTAAATATATTCCATTGGCAGGGTTTGAAGGAGAACAAATAGCCATTCGTATGTTCTTTGTAGCCGCTAATCAAGATTCTTCTGGAGGAATTGGTTTAGCAATGGATGATTTTAGAGTAGTTGATTATAATCCAAATGTAAACTCTCTTTCATTCGATTATTCATCTGATAAAACACAAGTCGGACTTAATTCACCAGTAGTGTTTACCAACCAATCAACTGCTGATAGTACGTTAATCGGTTGGTTCTTTGGAGAAGAAGATGATGCGACACCGTCTGTTGTTTTTGGTGAAGGCCCACATGAAGTGGAATGGGCAACTGAAGGTCAAAAAGACATCGTTATGTTTGCTGTAGGTACTAATGTACAAAGGCAATTTGATGATGCTATCTTGGTAGATGCTTCCATCACCAATTTAGAAGATGATCTCAGATCTCTTGGCCCAATAGTATATCCTAACCCGAACAATGGAAATATGCTTTATATAAGCTCTCCGGAAAAAATTAACCAAATTCATTTGATGAAAACAACTGGTCAGTCGGTGTTATCATCAAATAATATGGAGGAATATAAAATGGATATTAGTGATCTATCTCCTGGATTGTATATCATTCAGATGGAAATGAATAATGGAGAACGATTTACTAAGAAGTTCATCAAAAAATAAACTATTTGATATGAAAAAGGGGCTGATTCTTCAAATGAAAAATCAGCCCCTTTTACTTTATAATTTGATTAGAACTGTTTATCAAATTCTGTTTTCTTACCTTTCTTCTTAGGCTTAGCATTCATGGTGTAATTTACACTAAACTCTACGATAGGTCCATATCTGTAGTAAGTGGTTCTTTGATAGAAAGTATTCTCATTTGAGTTTCTATCCTTACCCGTAGTATCTAAACCTTTAATGTTCGATTGGAAGATGTCGTTTGCTCTACCAGTGAATGCCCAATTAGGCATGGTCGTAGGTTTATACACCAAAGCAATATTCGACATATAGAACAAGTCATTCTGACCTTGTGCAGTTACAGTTGCCGATTGAACATCGATATCAAACACAAAACTTAAAGTTTTAGAGAGTTCAGTATTTAGTGTCGATTTCAAGCTCCAGTTTAAGCTACTTTGATCAATAGTTTGTCCATAAATTGAACCGTTGATTGCATAATGATACAATGAACCTCCCATAAATAATTTCACTCTTTTAGCAATATTGAAGTTCGAGTTCAATTCCAAACCTAACGATTGATCATCACCTGCATTAGTGTATGAACGCATTAAAACGTTTTCGCCTTCATTCACTACATTCACACGGAATACAGCATTTTCCACACCTCTATAGAAAGCAGTTAAGCTAATGTTTTGGTTACCGATTTTCTTATCAAAAGTAACCTCAGCAAGGTTAACGAATTCTGGTTGAAGAGTTGGATCAC